>CAYTBN010000086.1:0-23834 GCA_964436045.1 uncultured Rickettsiales bacterium
CCGGGAGAGGGAGTGGCAGAGCCCGCAGGTCTCGCCCACCGCCCGGAAGCGGGCGTAGGTCTCCGCGTCCAGCCCCAGGGTCGCACCCGGCTCGGACGCCGTCCGTTCCAGGTGGCGCACGATCTGATCCCGGACGTCCTGGCGGTAGTAGTAGGGCGAGGTGGAGGCGAAGCCCTCGACGATCGCTGGCCACTCCGCGGGATCGCGCCGGTCCTCGCCCGCGTGTCGGCTTCCGGGCAGGTGGCAGCGCTCGCAGCGTGTCTTGTAGGTCCAGGCGTCGGAGAACGAGCGCATGCCGGTGACGAAGCCCAGCACCCGCTGGGCCTGGTCCTCGTCCAGGTCGGCCCCCTCGAACTCACGCATCCGGGTCACCGTGCGCTCCCACTCGGCAGGTGTCTTGACGAAGAACAGGGCGCGGGTCCGCACGTGGCACTCGCCGCAACGGCTGGCGAACAGCCCCGAACCCCGGGTGGGCAACACCCGCGAGCCGTGCAGCGCTCCGAGGGTGCCCAGCGGGGTGGTGGCGATCCCGGCAAGGACCAGGATGGTCGTGGTGAGGGCGGCGCGTGGCCTGCGGCGCGGCCCTGGCGAGCGCACGGCCCAACCGATCGCCACGGCGACCACGACAAGAACCGCGCCGGTCAGGTAGGGCAACCCGTACAGCATCAGCCAGTACAGGGCCGTGTACTGGTTGTGGTACCACTGGACCCACCAGGCCGCCTCGGCCAGCAGCCAGACCAGCATCCCGGCGGCGAACGGCGGGATGAACGCCAGCGCTGGGAGACCCAGCCCCACGCCCAGCAGTACGCGCCCCTGGCGGCTCATGGCGGATACGGGATCGGTCGCAGCCCCAGCGTGGCCACTGATCCGGTAGCCGAGCCGGGCCAGGCAGGTGATCAGCAGGGGCGCGGCGCCGACCAGGATCGCCACCCGCCCCGGGACCATCCACGGCGGCGGCGCGAAGTCCTGGTAGTAGAGATTGACCGCCAGCGCCTCGAAGTCGAGGGCGACCACCCGCAGTAGCAGGTGGTAGAGCACCATGTACACTAGCAGCGCTGCGCCCCAGATGACCGCGTGTGTCGTGGCCCCCGCGGGACGATCGGTCTGCTCGCTCAACGTGCCCTGCGACCCCGCCCGATGATCGCGGGAGTATGATCTCGCAGGATAGCGCCCATCAGGCGGATTCAGAATGCTTCGAGATCGATCTCGTAGATGCCACAGGCACAGCCTGTGTAGGCCTTGTGGGTCTCGACGTCCACGGCCAGCCCCTTGATGTAGCCTCCCAGGCGCAGGCTTGCGAGCTGTTCGTCGGTGTCCAGGTCGAAGATCCGCACTGTGCCCTGGTACATGTTGCCGACCGCCAGCCGTCGCTGTGCCGCGTCCAGTTCGACCGGCCGCGCACCAAATCGCAGGGGGCGGCGTTCGATCAGGGTCAGGTCCTCGTCGTCGACCACCAACAGCTCGCCGTCCACCAGCCGGGGGACGAACAGGCGACCCCGGACAGGGTCGTGGGCCATGTCCCAGCTGCGGGTGCCCACCTCGAGCGACGCGGTCTCCTGTCCCGAGGTGCGGTCCATCACCCGCAGGAAGGGGTCGTTCCACAGGCCCAGGGAGAAGACGCGGCCGCCCCCCCGGGGCGCCAGGATCTTGTTGGTCTCGGCGTCGGGCCAGCGGAACCGATCGCGCACCGCCAGGGTCGCCGGATCGAGGGAGATCACGTCCCCGTCGAACTCGGTGGACACC
The DNA here is from genome assembly GCA_964436045.1 of uncultured Rickettsiales bacterium. Taxonomy (GTDB): domain Bacteria; phylum Myxococcota_A; class UBA796; order UBA9615; family CAYRNR01; genus CAYTBN01. Next base: position 1,744 of record CAYTBN010000086.1, read on the forward strand.
AGTGGATTTCCCTGGCCGTCGTCCACCAGATCGGAGATCGACGTGCGCGGCAAATCGTCGAGGAACCCGGCGACGCCGTGACCGCTGACCACCCGCACCACCCGGTTGGCCTCCTCGTCGTCGGACACCGCCAGCAGCAGCAGCGCGCGGTCGCCCCCGGCCAGCGGCAGGATCGTCTCCGGCTCGACCCAGGAGAACAGGTGGCCGGTGCCCTCCATCAGCCGCCGTGTGTCGGCGACCCACAGGGGCTGACCGGTGGCCAGATCCAGCTCGGCGATTCGCTGCGGTTCGCGCAGGGAGACCAGCAGCCGTGTCCCCCCGGCGAGGGTGCCCAGGTCGAAGGCACCGGCCCAGGTCGAGATCCGGCGGACCCCCTCCCGTTCGCCGGGGCAGGTCCACATCACCGCGCCGTAGTGGACGGTGATCGCGTTGAGCGCCAGCACGCTCACCAGCAGCAGCTGGGCTGCGATCGCCCGCGGGGCCGGGTGCAGTGCCCGGGTCGGCAGCAGCCCCCCGGCGTTCGCAGCCAGCACGGATGTCGTCGCGGCAGCGACCCCGGCCAGGTAGATCCCGACGGCGCCGGGCACGAGGGCGAAGATCAGGGTAGCTGCCGTCCCCAGCATCGCCTGGCGGCCGGTCCCGAGCGGTCCACGGCTGAGGGCCGGGAGCCAGCAGGCCACCGGCCCCAGCAGCAGCAGCGCTACCAGGAGGTGCTGCTGCGGCCAGGCGCGGGCGGAGAGAGCCGCCATGTAGGTTGCGACACCGTTGACCAGCGGGGTCGCCAGGTGACCCATCACCAGGCCCAGGAACAGGTAGCAGCCGACCCCGAACAGGACCATCGGCAGCGGCGCGTCCTGTAGCCGCGGGCGCCGCCCCAGCCGATCCGGGGCGCCCCTGGCCAGCAGCAACAGGGCCAGGCCGGCCGCGCCGATCACCGCCGCCGTGTAGACCGGCTGGGTCCGCAGGGCGAACACGACCAGGTAGGCCTGGGCCATCAGCACGGGCAGCGCGACCAGGTTGCCCAGGATCAGGCCCAGGACCCGTCCGGCCGCCCCCGGGACGCGATCGGTGTACTGGGTCAGCCCGGCCACCAGCAGGACGAGCCCGGTGATGGTCAGCAGGCTCTCGTTGGCGCCGGCGTAGTAGAACGGCGCCTCCAGCAAGAAGAAGTAGAGGTCGGCCAACTCAGCCTTCTCCATCTAACGCGCTGGCCACGTCGATGGACAGCACGGTCTCGTCGTTGGCGATGTCGAAGATCTGGATCGTCCCCTCCTTGCCCGTGGAGGCCAGGTACCGCCCGTCGCGGCTGGGGCGCACACACTGGGCCCAGTCGCTGTGCAGCCGGTGGGATGCCAGCGGGTCGTCCCGGTCCTTTTGCCACACGCGGATCCGGCCGTCGCTGCCCGCGGTGGCGAAGGTGCTGCCCTCGCGCAAGAAGGTGCAGAAGTTCACCCACTTGCCAGACACGTCCCACGAACGGGCGCAGAATCGCTGCGGCACGTCCCACAGGCGCACCGTCCCGTCGTCGGCGCTGGACAGCAGCCAGCCACCGTCGGGCGAGAACGACAGGGAGGTGATCCCTGCGCTGTGTCCCTTCAGCGACGCCACGCGCTGGTACGACGCGGTCTCGTGCAGGTGGATCTGCGCGTCCTCGCCGGCCACGGCCAGCAGCGCGCCGTCCGGGGAATAGGCCACGAACATCGTCCCCCCCCGGTTGCCCTCGAAGGTGGTCTTCTGCTCGCCGGTGAAGAGGTCGAAGACCGTCACCTGACCGGTGTAGGTACCCACCGCCAGGCGGTGCTGCCCCGGCTGGAAAGCCAGCCCGAAGACGTCTCCGTGGACCTCCAGCGATCCGAGGGGCCGGCCGGTCATGGTCTCCCAGACGATGATCGTGCCTCCCCAGTCCGCAGAAGCGATGTTGTCGCCATTCGGGGAGACCACCACCTCCTGGACCCACTGGGTGTGGCCCTGCAGCCGGCGGACGAGGCTGCCGTCGCTGGCGTCCCAGGTCAGCACGTCCCGGTGGTATCCCCCGGACACCAGGAACCGGCCGTTGGGCGCCCAGTCCACCGCCACGGTCCATGGCATCTGGTCGCGGGTCGGATCCACCCGCCCGCTCTCGAGTTGCCAGGTCCAGTACTGGTCGACCCAGAACACCGGGCCGGGGTAGACTCGGTAGGCAAACACCGCCAGTGCCACCGGCAGCAGCAGGGCGATCGCCAGCGTGCGGAGGCTGAGCCTAGCCTTCGCCATCGGTCCCCCTCCTCCGGATCCCCCGTCCCATGACCGCCCAGCCTATCCCACATCCCACGAGGGCGAACAGGCTGATGCCCAGCCCCCGCAGGAAACGGGTGGGGCGGTACCTCAACACTACGGTCCGCTCCCCCGTGCCCGCCAGTCGCAGCGCCAGCCGCCCGCGCAGGGCGAACACCTCGCCGTCCTCGCTGCGCCAGGCCGGATCGTGGTTCTGGTTGACCGCCACCGTGCAGGGTCCATCCAGCGCGACGGTCGCATCGATGGTGTTGGCCCCCACGCGCCAGGCGACCACCCGCCCGTTGCCCTCGACCACCGTCACCTCACCCGCGTAGTCGGGGTTGGCCGTCGTCTGGCCTGTCTCGGGGTCGACCAGCAGGGCCGGCACCGTGTGCTCCGGGAGGTAGATGTCGGCGTACCAGTCCACGGTGCCCACGCCATCGCGCAGGTTGTACAGCTCCACCAGCCCGTCGACCCGCGCCCGCTCCCGGTACACGTGTTCGCCCAGCTCCGGGACCGGATTGTGCGCGGCAGCCACCTGGTGGAAGGCCTCGGCCGGACGGGCGGGGGGCAGCGGCAACCGGCAGAGGGTGGCCAGCGGGCGGGCGTTGAACGCCAGCGATATCCCCAGGCCGGCCAGCGCCGCGGCGACTGCGATCCCGCGGATCCGGGGGCTGCTCAGCCGCTCGAGCAGGGGGTCGAGGATGGCGCCCGAACCCAGCACGGCCACCAGCATCACGAAGTAGTTTCCGTACTTGTAGAATTGGGAGATCCCCCGCAGCGGCTCCAGATTCCAGATCAGGTGACGGTAGAGGTCGATGGGGGAGTTCGGCCCGAAGCAGAGCGCCACAAAGACCGCGCCCGCCAGCAGCCAGGGGACCAGCCGCCGCCCGACGATCCACCACGACGGAAGCAGCAGCAGCACGGCCAGCCAGGGAAGGCCCAGGTGGGCGTACTCCCGGCCCGAGGGCCAGCCGTCGGCGCTGTAGCTGGCTTCCCTCGGCGCGTGGGTCAGCGCGGCGTGGGCGAACGTCGCGGCGTCCGGATAGACGTGGTCGTTCCAGGCCTCCCAGTCGATCCCCTCGTAGCTCTGTTCGCCCCGCCCGGCCGCGTGGCTGTACTGCCCCCGCTCCAGCAGCGTGGCCACCCCGTCGATCTTGACCGCCGCCACGCAGACGGCGATGCCCCCAGCGGCGGCCAGCGCCGCCAGCGGCCGCCACGCGCCGCGGGGATCCCGCACCAGCCGCGACGCTGCGAGCCCCAGGGTCAGCACGATGGCGAACAGGGCGACGGTCAGGGTTCCCGTGCCAGCCAGGAAGGCGATCCAGCCCAGCAGCAGGCCCGCGGGGATGGCGTGGCGCAGCCGTTCGGCGGCCCGCACGAGGCACAGCAGCAGGGGCGGGATCAGGTGATAGATCGCCAGGTTGAGGAACCCCACCATCATCATCGAGGGAAACCAGCCCGCCGCCACGTAGGCCACCGCCGAGAACGCCGCCGCCCAGCGGCTCAGGCCCAGGTGTTCCCTGGCCAGGGCCAGGACGCCCAGGCCGCCGACCGCGGTCAACATCAGCAGGTCGAGCTTGATCCCCCAGACCGGTCCCAGCGCCAGCACGGGCAGCGCCAGGGGAGTCAGCGAGATGTCCGACGGGTGGAGGACCGTGGGGTATCCCCCGCCCACGAAGGGGCACCACAGCGGGAACTCGCCCAGCTCGGTCACCGCCGCGTGCAGCCAGGCCGGGAACAGCAGGATGCTCAGCCAGTCGTTGTCGCGGTACGCGTCTCCGCTGCGGATCCCCGCCGGGTGCAGCAACATCGGCAGACACAGCGCCACCGCGGCAGCCAGCACCACCGCCGCCGGGCCCCAGCGGCGCAGGCGGGCGAGCGCGGCGCGGTCCGGCCCGGTGTTCATCGGCTCCCTCGGCCCCCGAGGATACGTGCTGTCGCGGCGAGTTGGGAGGGGGAGGGGAGGTTCAGCCGTCGCCGGGGACGTCGCCGATGGCGGGGTGTTCGTCGTAGCGAACCGGCGTGTGCTCGGCGTCCCGCATCGGATCGACGAACTCGCTCACGAAGGCCGGATCCTCGGCGCTGCTGCACACGTCCTGGCGGGTCGTGGACTTCCACGACACCATCCGTCGGTAGATGGAGGCGAATCTCTCGTCCGCCACGTTGCCGAACGAGATCTGGATGAAGGGGCAGGGGATCACGTCGCCGTAGCACGAGATGTAGATCTCGCGGGTGCCGCAGGGGCAGAGGAAGTCCCCCGAGCCCAGGTTGCCCTGGACGAACACGTCCGGGTCACGGCCGATGCGGTCCAGCTGCGCCCGCTGGCTCGTGTCGAGCAGCACCTCGTGCTTGCGGGTCCAGCCGCCGGTCGCGGCCGGGAACACGATGCCCATCGTCGCGTCGTGCTGCTTGCAGGTCTCCAGGGTGCGACCGACGTTCCCCGAGTCGACCGCCTCCCGGGTCGCCACCATGCAGATGTGGGCCCGGATCCCCCGGATCTCGCGCACCATCCGCATCACGCCGATGATGTGATCGTGCAGCCCCTCGATGCCGCGGCTGGCGTCGTGTTCGCAACCCACGGGCGAGTCCATGCTGATCTTCAACAGGTCCACCCCGGCCTCGCGCAGGGAGAGGATGCGCTGCCGATCGAGCAGGGCGCCGTTGGTGTTGAGGCCGATGAACGTCGAGCCCGGGTGGAAATAGGTGATCAGATCCTCGAGCTCGCGAGCCAGCAGCGGTTCGCCGCCTGTGATGTTGGCCTCGTAGGTGCCGAGCCGGTAACAATCGTCCGCCAGATCGCGTACCTGACCGTGGGTCAGGACGTCGCGTCCGGGGTTCAACATCTTGACCGCCGAGCATTTGTCGCAGGTCGCCTGGCAGTGGTACGTGATGCCGTATTCGATGGCGCGGATCAGCGGCTGGCGCGAGAACCGCGCCCGGATGTGATGGTCCACCACCTTGCGGCCGAAATCCGGTTTCTTGACCAGGAATTCGGCGAACTTGGGGATCCGGACCAGGATCTCGCTGGGTTTTTTCACGTCCCGCGCTCGCTCGCTGCCCGTTCAGGCGTGGTGATACCATGGCGGCTATCGGTCCGAGCGTCAACAAAACCGCCCGCGACCCCGAGCATCCCGTGCCGATCCACCTACCGTTCCGCTGTCGCCTGGCCCTGCACCGCGTGCACGAGCGATCGGTCGCCGCGCGCCAGGTACGCGGCCGTGTGGCCGAGCTGGTCGCGCGGGACCGGGTGCTGGAGGTCGGCAGCGGATATGGAGACAACGCCGACGCCTGCGCCACCGGGTATCTCGGCGTCGATACCACGGCGGCGGTGGTCGTCGAAGCCCGCCGCCGCCACCCCGATCGTGAGTTCCTGATCTGGGATCTGGCGCGGCAGGGGGCTGTGCCCGGGGAGTTCGACGCGGCGCTGTTGTGCCTGGCCGTCCACGAGCTGACCGACCGCGACCGGGTCGTCAAGGTCGCGGCGGACCAGGCGCGGTCGCGGATCGTCGTGGTGGACTACGATCCCCTGATCCGTGGCTGGGCCCGCTGGCGCGAGGAAGCCCTGGAGAAGGGCAAGCTGCGCCGCTATCTGCGCTTCGACCTGGGCGCTTTTCTCTCCGCCCGCGGCTGGGTCGAAGCCGGGAGCCGCCCCCTCGGCGAGGTCTACCGTTCCTGGGTCTTCGTCCCGGCAGGTTGTTAGGCTAGGCCGATGCCCACGCGTTCACTCCACGTGGTCCTGATCCAGCCGCACACGCCAGCGGACGGACCGTTCGAGCGCCTGGGCCGCTCCGATCTCCCCCCCCTCGGCCTGCTCTACCTGGCCGCCGCCCTCGAGCGGGCGGGCCACCGCGTCACCGTGTTCGACCTGAACCTGGCCCTGCGGACGGGGCGGGTGGTGCGGCGCATCGCACGCGAGCGGCCGGACGTGGTCGGCATCGGCACCCTGGCGCCCTGCCAGCCGGTGGTCGAGGACCTCGCCCGGCGGCTGCGGCCCGTGATGGCCCCCGGGGCGCTGCTGATCGCAGGCGGCGCGGACGCCACCACCCGCACCGCCCTGTACACCGGCGGTGGCCAGTTCGACGCCGTGCTGGTCGGGGAAGCCGAACGCAGTCTGGTGGAGCTGTGTGCTGCCTTTCCCCGGGTCCCACGGATCCCCGGGGTGATCCCGGCCGGGGACGAGGACTGCGCGCCTCCGGCGCGGATCGTGGCCGACGAGGCCGCGTTCCCGGCGCGCCACCTGCTGCCCCTGCGGCGCTACCGGGGCGGCCCCGCCTACAAGCGAGGCCGCTACACGGCCAGCATCTTCACCCACCGCGGCTGCCCCTACCGCTGCACGTTCTGTGAGCAGGGGGTCCACGCGGGCAAGGTTCGGTTCCGCTCGGCGGGGAGCATCTTCGAGGAGCTCCAGCAGCTGCGCCACGACCACGGGATCCGGGACATCCGCTTCATCGACGACGTGCTGATCTCCCGCCGCTCCGTGCTGTGGGAGCTGATCGAGCTGCTCCTGGGCTCGGGTGAGCGCTTCGACTGGTTGTGCACCGGCCGCATCGATCTGGCCGACGACGAGCTGTTGCGCGCCATGCACCGCGCGGGCTGCTACCGGGTCGAGTACGGCATCGAGAGCGGCAGCGACCGGATCCTGGCGATGACCGACAAGGGATTCGACGTGGCCGCTGCCGAGGCCGCAGTCCAGCGAACCCGGGCCGCAGGGATCGAGACCATCGCCAACTTCATCATGGGTTTCCCGACGGAGACCGAGGACGAGATCGAACAGACCATCGAGCTGGCGCTGCGGCTGGACGCCGAGTACGCGATCTTCTTTCCGTTCTGCCCCTACCAGGGTGCGGAGATCACCCGCGAATTCGGCCTCCGCTGGGGCCCCGAGTACCCCGCCTTCCGGGCGCCGTCGCCCCACTATCCGGTGGACACGGACCGGCTCATAGGGCGGGTGGATCAGGCCTACAGCCGGTTCTACTTCCGTCCGGGCTACGTGGCCCGCCGGTTGACCGCTGTGCGCAACGGCTGGATCTACTGGGATCTGGGCAGGATGGCCGCCGCCCACGCCGCCCGTCGAGGCTGGGCCCGGATGGCCGGCTCGTGAGCGGACAGGGAGGCAGGACCCGGGCCTGGCGAGCCGCCGCCGCGGTGGGTGTGGGCGTGCCCGCGGTCTTGGCCGCCTACGTGTTCGCCGACCTCTACCTGCGCATCGATCTGCCCGCCGCGGCCTGGCTGGCCCACGCGGCCTTCCGCGCGCTGGTCGGCCCCCTCGAGTGGTTGACCGAAGGGGAGGGGCTCAGGCTTCGATTCGCGCTGGCGGCGGTCGCAGCGGTCGTGCTGGCCGCGGCCCTGAGTCGCCCCGTCCGCAGGGTCGTCTGGCCCGGCGGTGCCCTGGCGCTGGCGGGGGCCCAGCTGCTGGTCCTGGCGCTGGCGGCGCTGATGGAGCGCGCGCTGGCGGCGGGCCTCGTCGCCGGGATCGCCGCCGCCGCGTTGCTGGGCCTGTTGCGAGCCGGCGATCAGGCGCCCCGCCCCCTGCCCCGCTGGCTGGTCGCCGGGGCGATGGCGCTGGCGGGTACGGTGGCGGGGTACTACGTGTACGCCCTGTTCATGACCTACGGCGAGGGGTACGCCCTGCTGCGCTGGGCCGGAGACCGGGTCCGCACCGACGGCGTCGCCCTGCTTGCCGTCTACGGCCTGACCGTCGCCCTGCTGCTGGGGGGGCTGATCGTCGCGGTACTGGCCGGGCACGGCGCGCGCGTGGCGCGGGGGCTGCGCCTGATCGCCGCGTGGACCGCGGGTACGGCGGTCGCGTTGATCGCCCATCGGCTGGTGGGGCAGCCCACGCCCCTGTGGCCCACACCGCTGGTGATCGGCAGCGGCGTGGCCCTGTTCGCCCTGGCGTGGACACGCCTGGTCCACTCGGCCGGCCCGCCGCCCCCGGATCCCCGGGCGCTGCCGCGCCTGCTGCTGCTGCCCAGTCTGCTGGTGCCCCTGTTGATCGGCCACACTTACGCCGGCCGTGTCTTCCGCTGCGGACCCGTGGCGACGATGCCGGGGCTGGAGCGGGTGGCCAGCCCGGGCGGGGTGTTCCGCGTGACGCTCGGAGCTGGCGGCACGCGGGCCGCCCTCACCCTGCGCACCGACAGCCAGCTGGGCTGGCTCGGCGTCTGGCCGGAGACCGGCCCTCTGGAGGCCACCGATCCTGGACCGGCCGGCCACCCCACCAGCGATTCCAGAGCCGGGGCCGGGGTCCTCGCCGGCGTTCCCGAAGAACTGGTCTACGCCCCGTCCCTCGACCTGTTCTTCGCCACCATCACCCCCGAGGGCCAGCTGGCGGGCGAGGCCACCATCGTGCCCTTCGACGCCGGTCCCTACCCGACCGACGCGGTGACCAACCTGATCCTGGTGATCGCAGGCGACGGCGCCCGGGTGATCGAGGCCCTCGAGGCTCCCGGCCTCTGCTGGGTCAACACCCTGCGCTGGGCCGAGGACGAGGGCCTGCTGTACGTGGGCTGCGAGGACCGGCCCGGTGTCCACCGCTACGATCCGCTGGCGCGGGCGTTCCGGGACGGTACCCACGCGCTGCCCATCGGCGATGTCCAGAAGATCGCGCTCCATCCACGGGGCCGCACCCTGTACACGGTATCGCTGTGGAAGACCCCCAACCTGACCGAGCTCTCCCGCGACGATCTGGCGGTGACCCGGCAGCTGGCGCTGGGGGGCTCCCACTACGACGTCGTCGCCGACGGGGACAGCGGAAACGTCTTCGCCTCGGCATTCTACGGATCGCGGATCCGGGTGGTCGACGGCGCGGACTTCCGCCGCCGCCCCAGCATCCCCGCCGGGTTCGGCGCCCGGGCCCTGGGGCTGTCCGCCGACCCTCATTTGCTGCTGGCCTCGTCGGTCTACGACGGCACCCTGCGGGTCTGCGATCCGTCCAGCGGCGAGACCCTGGCGACCCTGCCCGTGGGAGGCCACATCAAGGACATCGCCATCGACGAGGAGCGGGACCGAGCCTACTTCTGGAGCCAATGCGGACTATTCAGCCTCGACCTTTCCCGCTGGCGTGCGCCCGCGCCGGGGTTGTGATCGGCGTGTCTCGGCACTAAGTTGGGCTTCGACCCATGACTCCCCCCCCCCCCCATCGCATCGTCCGGCGCGTCCACCGCGGAGAGCCTCGGCTGATCCAGTTGACGGCGATCGCCGACGAACCCGTCATCGGCCCCGAGGCGGTCCGCGGACTGTTCGAGGACCTGGCGGCCGCCCTGCGGCGAGAGGATGCCAGCGTCTTCGCCGAGAAGGCCTACGGTGAGGCCGGGGTCGCCCAGGAGATCCGGCGCGCCCGCGACGCCGCCTGGGCCCACGCGGGGCTGCCCAGCGACACGCCCCTGACCGTGGTCGGAAACCGGCCCTGTGTGGGCGGAGACATCGCGGGGGTGCAGGTTCTCGCCGTCGCGCAACGTAGCCCCGGCACCCTGCGGACCCTGATGGCCGACGGACGGCCCGTGGGCCGCGAACTCGAGTTGGACGGTGAGCGCCTCGTGCTGCTGACCGATCTCAACGGCGGGCGGCCCGATGGGGGTCCCACCGAGCAGCTGGACGGCATGTTCGATCTCGCCCGGCTACGGCTCGCCGAGCTCGAGCTGAGCTTCCACGATGTGGCCCGCACCTGGATCCACATCGACTCGCTGTTGCCGTGGTACGACGAGCTCAACCGGGTGCGGACCGCGTTCTTCGAGCGCGTCGGCCTGGTGGGCGGCGCCGACGGCCCCCAGCTGCCGGCCAGCACCGGCATCCAGGGCACCCACCCGGACGGGCACGGCGGGCTGCTGGAGCTGCTGGCGGTGACCCGGTCCGACGACAGTCCGCCCTTCGAGCCGATGAGCACCAGTCACCAGTGTGGAGCGTTCGACTACGGCTCGGCGTTCTCCCGCGGGATGGTCGTTCCGGTCGGCGACGCCGAGCTGCTGCTGGCCTCGGGGACCGCCAGCATCGACGCGGCGGGTGCCACCGTCCACGTGGACGATCCGGCGGGCCAGATCCGGGAGACCTACGCCGCGGTCGGCGCCCTCTGGCGGGACCTGGAACGGGACTGGGAGGCGGTGGTCACGGGCGTGCTGTTCTTCAAGGATCCGGAGACCTGGGCCGCGTGGCAGCGGCTGCGCGTGAAGGGCGAGGTGCCGGATATCCCCGGGATCCCGGTGTACGGCGATGTGTGCCGGGACGACCTGCTGTTCGAGCTGGAGGCGACGGCCTTCGATTGATGGGTATGGACTGCTGGCACCTTCTCGGGAGGGGGCGGGTGCTGCTGGTCGTGGGTGGGACGCTCCTGTTCGCGGTGCCGATGTTCCTCCACCCGGAGGGCATCGCCTCGGGCGACGCGTTCCGCGACAACGACTGGCTCAACTGCCGCTCCTTCGATCTCCTCTCCGCCCGGGCGATCCTGGAGGACGGGCAGTTCCCCCTCCGTTCCCACCTCGTCGGCGGCGGCTTCCCGATCCTCATCCACCCCTCCGACGGATCCTGGGCCCCCACGCTGGTGGCGATCCTGCTGCTGGGGGATGTCCTCGGCCTCAAGGCGAACCTGGTCCTGCTGTTCCTGATCGGCGCGCTGGGGGTGTACGGCCTGGCCCGTCGCTGGGCCCGGCTGGCCCCCTTCCCGGCGGCCTTCGCCGCCCTGCTGTTCGCGCTCAGCGGGTGGATGCCGTCGATGCTGCTGGTGGGCTTCTACCATCAGGTCTTCTACCTGCCGATCCCGGCGATCTTGTTCCTGCTGTTGAGCTCGCCGGGCCGGCCTCACCGCCTGGGGCTGGCCGGATTCCTGCTGTTCGTCGTGCTGCAGCAAGGCGGCCACGCATTCCCGGCCGGGGTTCACTTCCTGGCCTTCGCCCTGTGGCTGGGTGTGGCGCTGCGTGGCGCGCGGACCCGGGGCCGCTGGCGTAGCCTGGGCCGGCTCGGGGCGTTCGTGGGAGCGGTGGTCCTGCTGACCGCTCCGCTGGCGTTCGTGTCCGTCGGCTATCCCGGCTGGCTGGCCGTGCTCGGTCCGGCGCTGGCCCTGTCGACCCTGGCCTGGCGCCCGATGCGCGGCCAGCTGCGGCGGTTTGCTCCCTGGGGCCTGCGCCTGGCGCTGGTGGTCGCCATCGCCGCCAGCCTCGGGGCCGCCCGGGTGGTGGGGCTGGCCCAGCTGGCCGACGGTGGCAGCTACGGCGGCGGACTCGAGGATCTGGGCCTCTACTCGGCGGGCGAATCGCCCGTGGACTACTGGACTGAGCGCTTCTACGAAGGGCCGCGATCCCTGTTCTCGGGGCTCGTGGGCCGGGTCGCGGCGGAGCCGGTCTACGAGCAGGAGGTGTTCGGCCGACCGGGCTCCAACCTGAGCCCCGAGTACGCCTACCTGGGGCTGACGGTGCCCGGGCTCGCCCTCGCTCTGCTCGGGGCCGGGCTCGCCCTGCGCCGCCGCCGGTTCGGCGCGCTGGTCGCCACCGGGGCTCTCTATCTGGGGATCTGCCTGGGGTGGTTCCTCCCCCCGGACCTGCACTTCCTGCTCGTACGCGGATTCCCCTGGCTCGACCGTATGAGCCAGCCGCTCAAGTACTTCAACTTCTTCGTGCTGGTGGCGGCCGTCTTGCTGGCTGGCCTGGCGGTCCAGGCGTTGCTCCGCCGCCTTCCGAGGGGACTCGCGCGGGGAGTCGGGGCGTCCGCGGCCGTGCTGTTGCTGGCCGTCCCCCTGGCCCAGAACGCGCCGATGCTGGCCGAGCTGTTCGCCGAGCCGCGGCCCGCGCCGCCGCCGGCCGCCGAGTTCCATCAGGTGGCGATGATCGGCGACGCGACCTGGCTCCAGCTGCCAGCGGCGGAGCGCGAGCAGCGCCTCGATGACGCCTTCCTGCGGGACTTCCGGAGGCCAGACGCGGCCCAGGAGTACCACAACGTCCGCCGGGGTGTGGGCACCATCGATTGGTACGGGACCGTCACCCTGGGCGAGGCCGCGATTCCCCGCGACTACGTCACCCTCGACGGCCAGGTCGTGCCCAATCCCAGCTACCGGGGGGAGGCATGGCTTCGGGAGGGTGGCGGAGAGGTGCGTTCGCTGGTGGTGCGGTCCAACACCATCGACCTCGAGGTGGAGCTGAGCCGCCCCGATCGGGTGGTGGTCAATCAGAATCACCTGCCCGGTTTCCGGGTCGATCGCGGCCGGCTCGCGCCGGAGGATGGGCTGCTGGGCGTCGATCTGGAGCCAGGAACCCACCAGGTCCGCTTCACTTACGCGCCCCGGGGCCTGCTCGCGGGGCTGTGGGTGTCCGCGGGCGCGTTTCTGGTGTGGCTGGCAGCCATGGCGCTCTCTATACTGAGAATTCGTGGAGGCCGCTGCCCGCTCTAGACGCCTGTATTCATGGCCGCTGACCCTGGCCGCGCTGCTGGCTGCCACGGCCCTGACCTACACCGTCTACTACCCCGCCACCTACGTGCTGGCAGTCGCTGCCTGCCGGGCGTTGTTCCCGTGGTACGTCTGGTACGAGGAATACTGGCACGCGGCCCACGAGATCCAGCGCTGGGTGACCCTGGCGCCCTTGCCGTTCTCCCTGATCGCCTCCGCCGTGGGCCTGCGCTGGCTGGCCGCGAGGGCGGTCGCCCGGTGGAGGCCCGGTGGGGCGCGCGGTGCCCTGCGGATCGGCGTCTGGTCGGTCCGGGGAGTGCTCGCGACCGTGGCGTTGCCCAGCGGACTCGCCCTCGCCGGGGCGCTGCTGCTGCCCGCGCTGGCCTTCGGCCCCGGCTACCACACCACCGGCGGAAAGCGGCTGCAGCGGACGTCGTGCAGCCACTGCCACAGCCCCTACCGGCCCTTCCACTTCTTCCGTCCCCCCGAACAGTGGGACCGCACCATCTACCGGATGCGCACCCTCGAGGGTGCCCCCGTCGACGAGGCCCAGGGGGAGAAGATCGCCCGCTACCTCTCGTCCCGCTGCTCGTACACCGACGCCTGGATGTTCCGCGCCAAATGCCTCCGGTGTCACGGCCGGGAGGCGCTCGAGGCCACGCCCCGCACCGCCGGCGAGTGGCGTGTGATCGCCGAACGGGCTGCGCGCATGTCGCCCTACGCCTATCGCCAGGATTGGCTCGACCAGGTGGTTCGCTACACCGCCGCCGAGCTCGCCGTACCCGCGGCCGAAGCTGCCCCCGATCACGGCGACAGGCTGGTCTTCGAGCGGCACTGCGGCGCGTGCCACTACCTGTCCACCGCCGCGGAGGTGCCGGCCAGGCCGGCCGAGGTCGAGCCGGTGGTCCGCGAGATGGCGGCCAAGGTCCCGGGCCGGATGACGGCCGACGAGCTGGCGGCGGTGCGCCGCTATCTGGAGGGAACCCGTCCGGCGGTGGTCGCGGGCGACGGGACCTTCCCCCACGATCACCCGGTGGAGGTGCCGTGGTGAGAGCCCGCGCGACGATCCTCCTCGGCCTGACCCTGGCGACCGCCGTGGCCGCCCTGGGGTTGGCCGACGGCTGCAACCGCGAACCCCCGGCCGTCGTCGTGCCCGACGGTGCGTTCTCCGTCTCCGTGCTCGAGTCCTACTACCCCTGGTGGGGATGGATTCGCCCCGGTGGATTCCAGGTGTCCCCGGGGCAGAGCTGGGCCGCGGAGTTCGACCTGAGCGTCGACCTCACCCGGCTCGCCGAGTACCCCGGCGTGATCGACCGGCTGACAGTGGCGCTGGTGGGGGAGCCGACCTACGACGCCGCCGGTACGCCCACCGGGCTCAGCGCCATCACCCTCACCTCGTCGTTCACCTCCACGGGCGTGCCGCTGTCCTACTACGAGGGCACCCTACCGGTGCGGGCGCTGGGTTCGATCCGGGGCAGCCCCTTCGAGGCGGTGGCCGACTTCCCGGCGGACGGCTGGGAAGAGGGGGGCACCGCGCGGCTGACCGGGACCCTGTCCACCGACCTGCCGGCGGACACCCCCCACGGCCTGTACCGGCCCCACCTGGAGGTCTTCGCGCACATCGCCGGCTCCAACACCCCCGTCGACCTGGGGCACCTGCCCTATCAGCTCGGCCAGTGGCTGGAGACCAACCTGGACCTGGCGGGGCCGGCCGGCCGACACGCGTCCGTCACCCAGCTCTACGCCCCCGAGCCGATGGAGTTCATGCGCTGTCCCCAGGTCCTGCCCGAGGTACGCGTCGGCGAGCCGTCGACCCCGCGGATCCCCTGGACCGTGTTCCACGGCTCCCAGGCCTACGGCCAGTCGGGGCTGCTGCCCGTGGAGGAGGCGGGTCGGCTGGGGCTGGTCAACCGGGTCCGTTTTCCCACTCCGATGATGTTGCTGCCGGGCACATACACGGTCCACCCGTCGATCCCGACCCTGTATCCCGAGCAGGGGCTGGCCGGGCTGTTCATCGGCGGCGAGACCGTCACCCCGACCCTGCCCCACTTCATGGACCTGTACCGCGGCGCGGCCGATGCCCGCCTGACCGGCCCGGACGGCAAGACCGTCGACCTGGGCCGGCGGGGGCTGCAGGGGGAGACCGACGAGGGACCGCGGTTGGATCAGGGTGGCTTCGATCTGGACCTGTCCCGGACCGGTAGCTACCGCCTGGAGCTGACCGGCACCATGTACGACACCGTCGGCCGCAGCTACGAGGCCGGCGGGACCTACGAGTTTTCCGTCGCCTACCCCCTGTCGTTCTCGACCCCGGTCAAACCCGGCACGAACTTCATCGAGGGCGCGCGCTACCCGGCCACTGCGCACGTGAACCCGCCCCAGCCGGCGGAGGTGACCATCTCGGTGACCTATCTGCCCAACTCGGACCCCGACCGGGCCGAGCACGCGGAGTATTCGGGTGTGGCCAACCGCTACGGCCACTTCCGGGCCGCCGGGCCGCCGCTGGCGATGCCCGAGCCCGGCGAGTACCGGTCGCTGGTGGTCGCCCGCTACGAGGACGCGGACGGCAACCTGTGGATGGGCAGCCAGGCATCGGCCGGGGTGGTGGCCGAGCGGGAGCCGTCGCTGGTGTTGCACGGTGGCCGCACCTACATCTCACCACCCCACCCGGACAAGCCGGACTACGGTGGGTTCGACCGCTACCAGCTGGACTTCGAGGGAGGCTCGTCCTACCTGGACGAGGAGCTGCTGTCCCAGTTCGACCACGTCTTCCCCTACTACTCCGGGGACACCCTGCACGTGGCCACCACCTACCCCTTCGAGAGCGTGGTCGGCATCGTCCTGTCGATGGAGGCCCGGGAGCGTTCCCTGGCCACGCGGCTGGCCCAGGTCTACAACCCCTCGGGCGAGCCGTTCAACTATCCGACCACGCCCCGCTGGCGCAAACCGAGCCTGTTGCCCGACGTGGTCAAGCTGGGCGAGGACAACTTCGGCTACTACCGCGTGTCGGCCGACCACGCCGACCACCTGCCGATCCTCTCGGCGACCGGTGGCGGGCTGTCGCCCCAGGCCTTCACCGACGACCTACGGCTGGAGGCCTACACGTACCTGTCGGTGGTCCGCCCCGGCTTCCTCGTCCTCGGCCTGGCCTACACCGGCTCGTTCATGGGGCCCTGCTGGATCGTCTCGCCCAACCCCTACGGCGGCCAGATCAACGCCAGCCCCAACGGCGACCTTCCCGGAGACGTCTACCGGGTCATGGCCGGATTGGTCGTCAAGGACCTGGAGACCGGCGAGAACCACTACGACGCCTACGCCGCCGCCATCTCGGCGCTGCCGCCGGGATCCTACGCCAGCTCGGTCACGGCGCCGGGGACCCGCCCGCTGCTGACGATGAACGGCCGCGAATTCCCCTTCTACCTGGGGTTGGACACATCGGACGTGTTCGTGGTCGGCGAGGACATGATGCTGGGGGGCACGGTGATGCCGCCCACGTCGGCCCACGTGATCCTGACGGTGGTCCGGCCCGATGGCGTCGAGGAGGTGCTCGACGGCTGGAGCAACCGGCTGGGGGGATTCCCACCGCCGCGGCCGATCCCGGTCGACCTGCCAGGCGCCTACCGGGTACGCGCGCACATCGAACTCGATGGGGTCGGGGGGGACATCCCGGGGACGGGCGACGGCGAGTTCTACCACTTCGCGATCCGCGAGGACGACCCGGAGTTCGTGCGGGTCGAGGTGGCGGCCATCACCCGGGTCGAGCACGGCATGCCGCTGGAGATCCCCTTGCGCTGGGACGCCCGCTACCACGACGCCCGGGTGACCTACTCGGTGATGATGCCGGGCAACGTGCTGGACGAGGGCGTCCTGCCGGCGAGGTCCGGGGGACTCGACTTCACCTTCGACCCGGTGGAGGCGGCGATCCAGTACCCCTTTATCGACACGGTGGACTACGCCACAGGCGAGCCCGTCTACGGTGACACCATCGTTTTGACCTTCCTGATCGAGGCGACCGTCGACGGGGGGCAGGTGTTCGATGCGGTGCGGGTGATCCTGCGTGGGAACCGGCTCTTCAATCCGCGCGGCTCCACCCGATCGCCCCGCGGTGCGGGCCACCCCGGTTCGGGGCATCCTGGTCCAGGCCATCCCGGGACCGGCCCACCGCCACCCGGCCATCCGAAACCCGGGGCGCGCTATTGATCGCCGTTCTCGCCGCCGCCCTCGACCTGCTCGTCTCCGCGGCGTTCCTGCTGGGCTGGAGGTTCGGCTGGATCCGGGTCGACGGCGTACAGCCGGAGGGCCTGTTCCTGTTCGTCGTCAACGCCAACATGCTGCTGTGTGCGGCGGCCGCTGTCGCGTCGGCTGCCGTGGGCCTGCGCCGGCGTGTGGGCGCGGGCGAAGCGCGGACCGCGGCGGGTATTCTGCTGGTCACCCTGGCGCTGATGACCGGCGCCGAGGCGCTGTACGCGGCCGGGGAGGCCGCCCAGCCCCGCCCGTCGCGGCTGGAGTCCGCGGGTCTCCTGGCGTGGCACATCGCCCGCGCCAGCGCGCTGGTCTGGGTGCTCGCCGTGGTCCGGAGCCGCGGTGAGGGCGCGGGGTGGGCGGCCCTCGATCCCAGGCGGCGGCCAGCGATCGCCTGGCCCGCCCTGGGCCTGGTGCTCTACCAGGCGACCGATGGGATTCGCCATCGGTTCGAGGCCCTCGGGGATCCGGAATTCTATCTGGGCGAGCTGGGGTTCTTCGCCGGGTACCTCGCCGTGGCGCTGGGCGCGTTCCGGGCGACGGATCGGGACGCCACCGGACGGGCCGGGACATGAGGCCAATCCTCCACGCGGCGATCTGGCTCGGCAGCGCCGGGCTGTGGGTGCTGCTGCCCCTCCGATTCGCCCGGGTGCTCGCGCTGGACTACGAGGCCCTGTTCTGCAACCTGGCCGAGGGGTACCCCGCGCGGATCGACACGGCGGGGTTGGCGGCCGGGGCGCGCTGGATCGAACTCGGCTCCGCGCCGCTGTTCGTGCTGCTGTTCGCGTCCCTCGCCTACCGGCTCACCCGCCGCTGGGGGCTGGCCAACCCGCTGGGCCGACCCGGCTGGGTGCCAGCCGCCGCGCTCTGTGCGGTCTCGATGGTCTGCTGGCACCTTTTCGCCATGCCCGCGGCTCACGCCCTGGCGGTCTGGGCCCAGGTGGAGGCCTTCGCCTGGATCCAGTGGGCCGACAACGTGCCCGCCGTCATGGACTGGTTGCGCCTCGAAGGCCCGCGATACGCTCTGATCGGCATCGATGTGACCGGCGCCCTCGGCCTGCTGCTGGCGCTGGCCCTGCGAGGCGGAGAGACCGGGGCGGCGCCGGTCCGCTGGCGGATGTGGGCGCGGCGGGCGCTGACGGTCACGGTGGTGGTCGCCGGTCTGGTGGCGGCGGCCCCGGCGGGGAGTGTGTTCGTCGTCCACGGCGGCCGCATCGGGACCGCCACCGGGATGGGTGTGTTCGCCGACACCTGCGGCCAATGCCACGTCCGCTCGCGTCCGCTGTTCTTCGTCAAGACTCCGGCCGAATGGCGCACCACCCTGGCCCGGATGCGGTCGCTGGAGGGCGCGCCGCTCGACGAGGAGGAGGCCGAGCAGGTCCTCGCCTTCCTGTGCGGGATGCGATCTTTCTCCGACCGCTGGATCTTCCGGACCCGTTGTCAGCGTTGCCACCGGGGAGGCACCGGGAGCTGGGGGGACCGGCCGGTGGAGGACTGGGCACGGGTGGTCGATCGGATGGCGCGGTGGTCGCCCCACTACTACCGGCCCCAGATCCGCGAGCAGCTGGTCTCCCACCTGGAGCGCACACGGTCGGCGCCCGACGCGACCCTGGGACTGGACGGCGACACCTATCGTTCCTTCGCATCCCTCGATGCCGCCTGTTCGCCCTGCCACTCGGTCGCCCGCCAGGCGAGCCGCGTCGTTGGGTTGAGCGCGGACGAGCGCCGGGAGCTGCTGCAGCAAATGGAGCGCAAGCGGCCTGTCCCCTGGTCGGCGGCGGAGCTGGAGACCCTGGCGGCGGCCTATGACCAGCTGCTGGCCGACGAGGCATTGCGGACACGCGTGCTGCCACACGACCGGCCGGTCAGCCAGGGGGAACTGCCGTGGTAGCCGTGGCACGAACCCGGATCCCCGCGGCGCTGCTGTGGCTGGCGATCACGCTGGCCACCGCGGGGGGCTGCGGATCGGGGGCCGGCGACCCCGGCTCATCGACGCCGTCACCTGGCGAATACGTGCTGAGATGGGAGCTGGCCCCCTTCTTCTGGACGGCCAGCGTCCCGGACTTCGATCCGGGAACCGACCTGCACCCCGGGGGGAGCTGGTCCCTGGCCTACGACCTCGAGCTGGATCTGCGGGCGTACGAGGAGCGCTACGGTGAGTTCACCGAGCTGATCGTGGCGGTGGGCGGAGAGTGGCGCTACGACCGCGACGGCGCCTACCGCTCGGCCAGCCGTTCCAACGCCATCTCCTCGAACCTGACCCCCACCGGGCTGCCCATCGAGTACTTCGGCGGCTGGCCCAAGGTCGGCCTGCTGCACGGTGCCGAGGGCAGTCCCTTCGAAGCGTTCCAGGTCTTCGCTGCCGACACCATCGCCCCGCTGGCCCGGATCCACCAGCTCTCCGGCGAGCTGACCGTCGAGCTGCCCGCGGACGCCCCCGAGGGCTACTACCAGCCGCGGATCTACGTGTTCGTGCGCGTGGACGGAGAGGCGACACCGATTCACCTCGCGGCGTTCGCCGACAACTGGAACGAGAAACCCTACCCGGTCCTGCCGCTGGTCCGCGTGGGGCGGCCGGCGACGCCGCGGTTGCCGTGGTCGATCCTGGCGGCCGCGGCGCAGATGGGCCGCACGGGCACCCTGCCCGTCGAGGATCGCGAGCGGATGGCGCTGGCGGGTCGCGCGGGGTTCGGCGGGGAGCTGATCCTGCGGCCCGGGCGGTATCCGGTGGCGCCGAGCTTCCCGACCCTGTTCCCCCAGTCCGCCATCGCCGCGGTGGACGGCGGCCTGGAGGTGGTTCCCGATCGCATCCCCAGCTACCTGGACCTGTCCCGGGGAGGGGTCTCGTGCCGGGTCAAACTCCCCGACGGGAGCCTCCAGGATCTGGGCACCCGCCGCTTCCTCGGCGAAGGGCCCACGGGGCCCACGCTGGACGAGGGCCCCTTCGACGTGTCCTTCGCCGCCACCGGCCGCTACGAGATCGAGCTGACCGGATACGTGCTCGACGGCCACGGACGCCGCTTCGAGGGGGGCGGGACCTACGAGGTCCACGTGGCCCACCCGCTGACCTTCTCGACGTCGTGCAAGCCGGGAAACCCCTTCCTGGTCGGTGACGCCTACCCCAGCAAGGTCAACGTGAACCCGCCCTTCCCCGCCGAGGTGACCGTCGAGGTCGTCTATCTGCCCGATTCGGATCCGGCCCGGCGGGTGGACTGGGTCGGATCGGGGAGCGCCAACCGCTTCGGCCACTTCGTCGACTACGCCACCCCGCCGCTGCGCTTCGAGGAGCCCGGGGAGTATCGCAGCACGGTCAGCGCCCGGTTCGTCGATGGCGCGGGCGAGCTGTGGATGGGGCAGCAGGTCTCGGCCTCGGTCATCGCCCCGGACCACGGGCCGCTGCGGCTCCACGGCACCCGCTCGTTCCCGTACGGCCTGCGGGTCGCCGACGACTACAACGGCGGCCTGGCGCGCATCAGCGAACGCCAGGACATGAAGTCGTCGTTCCTGCCGTTCACCCCGGCGATGCTGCCCGATCCCTACGTGCCGGCCGATCCCAGGGACACCCTGTTCGTACCGACCCACGCGTTCCACGATAGCCTGGTCGAGCCCCACTTCTCGATGGCACTCTCCGATCCCGAGCTCTCGGAGACGCTGCAGGGCGCCTACTCCCAGCCCCTGTTCTCGGTGCCACCGATGTACCAGCGGATCAGCGGCGACTGGCTCTACCTGCGCGATGTGGTCCAGCTGTCCACCGACAGCGGCGGCTGGTTCCCGGCCGACGAGGGCCACGCCGACGAGCTTCCGATCCTGCCGGTCGGTGGGGGCGCGCAGTGGCACCCGTTCACCTTCCCCGAACGGAACCGGTTCGAGGCCTACACCTACATGGGGATCGTCCGCCCCGGGTTCCCGGCGATGACCACGGTGTACCAGCGGGACGCCATCGGGATGTACTGGCTCACCAGCCCCAACCGCTACGGGTTCCATTACAACACCGGCTCCAACGCCGACCTGCCCGGGGACCTCTACCGGGTGCTGGCGGGTGCGGTGGTCAAGGACCTGGAGTCGGGCCGCAACCTGTACGATGCCTACTCGGCGGCCATCGCGGTCTCGGCGCCCACGGGCTCGACCCTGGCGATCCTGGGGCCCGGCGAGCGGCCGCTGGTGACGGCCGCTGGCCGTGAGCACTCCCTGTTCCTCGCCCTGGACTCCCACGACACCCTGGAGGTGGGCGAGCGGATCGGGCTGGGGGGCATGGTGTTCCCGGCGGTGGAGGCGGACGTGACCTGGACGGTCACCACGCCGGATGGCCGGCTGATCCCGCTGGAGACCACCGCCGATCGCCTGGGGATCGCCCGTGCCCCTGCCGCCATCCCGGTCGACGGGCCGGGGCTCTACCGGGTCCAGGTCGAGGTCCGGCACGGGGAGCTGACCGGAGACGTGGTGGGGACCGCGGACGGGAGCTGGTGGCACTGCGCCGTGGAACCGGGCGCGCCACCCCTGCTGTACAGCGAGCTCCCCGCCCGGACGACCATCGATCCCCTCGACGGGATCCGCATCCCGCTCGCCTGGCCCGCGGACTTGACCGATGTCCATCTTCACTGGGGTGTGATCATGCCCGGACAGCTCCTGGACCAGGGGGAGGTCAGTCCCGCGCGGCCGACCTGGGAGTACCCCTTCGAGCCCGCCCAGCTGGCGGTGGCCTTCCCGAACCTGGACGTGCGCTCCTTCGCCAGCGGTGAGTGGGAGCTGTCGGATACCGTGGTCTTCCAGTTCTTCCTGGAGGCGAAGCGGGGAGGCGAGCCGGTCTTCGACGCACTGCGGCTGGTCCTGCGCGACGATTTGCTGGTGAACCAGGCAGCGCTGATGCGCGCCAGCGGGCGAGAGTAAGGAGGAAGGGGAGGGGAGAAGCCGCCGGCCGCCCGCGGGGAGCGGCCGGCGGACGATCCGCTACGGCAGGGCGCCGTCCTCGATCCAGGTCACGATGGCGACGATGTCCGCCGGCGAGATGCTCAGGCCGACGGGCATCTGCTGCCCTACACCGCCCACCGCCAGGTGGGAGTTGTTGATCTTGTGGATCAGGTAGCTCAGCGGGGGAGCGAACTCCAAGACCCGGTCCATGGCCGGAGGCTGATTTGCCGGGACTCCGACCGTGTTGCCGTAGGCCACTCCCGCCTGCAGGTCGAGGCCCAGCGGGTGGTTTGCGTCGTGGCAGCCACCCACC
>CAYTBN010000087.1:0-4593 GCA_964436045.1 uncultured Rickettsiales bacterium
GCTCGGGGGCCGATCCCTGCTAGGATCTCTGTCCTCAACGTCCCTGGAAGACACGGTGATCGAATCCCTCGCCCTGCGGCTGTTGATGCTGCTCGCCGCCGCCCCGCTGGTGGTGGTCGCCCACGAGCTGGGCCACGTGATCGGTGGGCGGCTGGGCGGATACTACGTGGCCGCCGCCGGCATCGGTGGCGGGCGGCGTTTTCTGACGATCCCGCTGAGCCGCCGCTTCAACCTGTTCGTCGGTCCGCTACCCCTCGCCGGAGGGGCCACGATCGCATTTCCCACCCGGGTACCCATGGGCCGCGCGAACGCCTTTGTCTACCACTACGGTGGGATCGCCATCCAGCTCTTGCTGCAGCTGGCCCTCCACCTGCTGTACTGGAGACTGCCGGACCTGCGGACGTTCCTGCTACCCGCGGTGGCCCTCAACGGCGCGGTGATCGTCGCGAACCTGGTCCCCTACCGGATCCGGGTCGGCGGCATCCTGGTGGCCAGCGACGGTGCCCGGGCGCTGGCGGCCATCGCCGCCGGTCGCGGGGACGCCCCCCAGCCCGAGGGGGGGATGGGCACCGAGGGTTTTGATGCCGTCGCGGCTCGGATCGGCACGCCGGTCGGGCACCACGTCCTGTCCCTCTGCCGGGCCCAGGCCGGGGAGAACCTCCCCCCGGGGACATCGGCCCCTGGCCCGCCGCCACCCGCCACGCCCGCGTTCTATGCTTCTCTGCCCCCCCCTGGATGAGTCCCTTACGGAAGCCACCCGCGCCATGCGGAACTGGACGGTGACATTCGTCGGAATCGCCCGATCCCGGGGCGTCTCTGGTCCCGGCCTCCGGTCCCTTACCCGCTCCCCTCCACCACCAGCACGTAGCCCTGCGAACACGAAAAACCCAGCTCCGAGTGGATCTCGAGCTCGTAGCTGCCCGAGTCGTCGTGGAGGGGCTGCCCATCGAAGACGATGGACTCGCCGCCGCTGGTGTCGCTGTACTCGATCATCTCGCTACCGAGCCACAGCTCCAGCGCGTAATCCGCGTCGCCGGGGATGCTGCTCAGATCGACGCGGATCTCGAACTCGCCGTACCAGGTGTCCTCGACGAAAAACGAGAAACGATCCACGTCGTCCGGGTTGTGCAGGTATCCGCCGACGGTGGCCGTCCCGTTGGTCAGATCGCCGAGGCCGTGGGGTACGAGGTCGTTGGGCTCCTGGGGATCCTCGCCTTCCACGTCCTCGTTCAGCAGCCCATCGCAGTCGTTGTCCAGCTCGTCACAGAGGTCGGCGGCGTCCGGATGAACCTGGTCGTCGCCGTCGTCGCAGTCCCCGTCCTCGGGGGTCCAGCCGTCCCCGTCCTCGTCCACCGGATCCGGGGGCTCGTCGACCTCGCCGTCACAGTCGTCGTCGATGCCGTTGGGCTGCTCGCGGCCGTCCGGCGAGATCGCCGCGTCGGCGTCGTCGCAGTCACCCTCGGTCTCGGTCCAGCCGTCGCCGTCATCGTCCAGGTCGGGATCGCTGCCGTGGGGATGGTCGCCCCAGGGGTCCGGCCCGTCGTCGGGCCGGAAGGGGAGGAAGAAGCAGCCCGGAGCGGCCAGCCCGAGCAGGATGACGCTGGTCGCCAGACCGGTTCGCGGTCGCCACATCGTCGGGAGCCTACCACAGCGCTATGATGGGGCCATGCCCGGACAGGAACCGACGCCGATGCGACCCCTGCTGACCACCGTTGCCTTGTTGGCGCTCCTCGCCGCCGCCCCTGCCGGCGCCCAGAGCGCGTGCGATCAGATGCACCACGAGCCGAATGCCGAACCACGGCTGCCGCCGGGCTTCGACAACGTCTCCTGGGGCATGGGCGAAGCGGCGGTACAGGCGGTTCGAGGGCAACCGATGGAGCGGCAGGGTGACCTGGCCAGCGACGACGTCTACTACCTCTTCGAGATGTTCGAGGACCGCTCGTCCACGGTCCGCGTGCGCTACATGTTCTACAAGGACCGCCTGATGGAGGTCCTGCGTTACCTGAATCCGGACCTGCTCAACACCCCCGAATCGATCCTGCTGTCCAAGTTCGAGGACCAGCTCGGCCCCTGTGACGACCGCAGAACCTTCCGGGACCCGGACGCCGACGAGGACAGCGCCACCATGGGCATCACCCACAAGGCCTGGCTGTGGTGCGATTGCTTCACGGAGCAGGTGCTGTGGCGACTGCTCGACGATGGCGAGGTGCGCGTCCAAAGCACCTCGCGGATCTACCGCGATCAGATGTACCAGGAGCTGACCAACCTCGAGGACCGGGCGATGTGGGAGTCCCTCCAGGGCCTGCAGGTCCGGTGATCCCGGCCGTCAGCGTCCTGATGCCGGTCCGCGACGTCGCGGACACGGTCGACGCCGCGGCCCGATCGATCCTGGCGGGGGATCACACCGACCTCGAGCTGTTGATCGTCGACGACGGATCCACCGACGACACGCCTGCGCGGCTCGCGGGGCTGGCGGCGGAAGACGGGCGGGTCCGCGTGTTGTCCCAGGGCCCGGCCGGCATCGTCACCGCGCTCAACCGTGGGCTGGAGGCAGCCCGTGGTCCGTGGCTGGCGCGGATGGATGGCGACGACCTGTCCGAGCCCGGACGCCTCTCCACGCAGCTACGGTTCCTGGCCGAACATCCCGGGATCGGCGTGTGCGACAGCCGGGTCCAGATCTTCCGCGACGATGGCCCCACCGGAGGCGGATACCAGAGCTACCAGCGATGGTTGGACGGCATCCAGACCCACCGCGACTTCGAACGCGAGATGCTCATCGAGAATCCCATCGTCCATCCGGCGGTGGTCGCCTCCACCGCGCTGCTGCGGCGAGTGGGTGGCTACTGCGACGGCCCTTTTCCCGAGGACTACGACATCTGGTTACGCTGCGCCCGCGCAGGTGCCCGATTCCACAAGCTGCCCGAGCGGCTGCTCCGCTGGCGCGACCACGGGCGGCGGCTGACCCGCACGGATCGGCGCTACTCCCGTTCGGCCTTCGTGCCCTTGAAGTGGGAGCACCTGGCCGCCACCCGACTTCGGCCCGGGTTGCGGGTGGCGGTCTGGGGAGCGGGGTCGGCGGCACGCCCCTGGCTGCGGGCTTTACGCCAGAGTGACTGCGAGCTGACCGCGGTGTTCGACATCGATCCGGCCAAGATCGGAAACCCGCGGCAAGGCGTGACCGTGCGCCCCGTCGAGGAGGTCGGAGAGGCGACGTTCGACCTGCTGCTGGTTGCGGTGGGCGCCCGCGGGGCGCGGGCGTTGATCCGGGAGCGGCTGGCGCAGACCGCGCTGGAGGAGCCGTCGGACTATCTAGTCGTCGCCTGAGCGCAATGCTCTCAGTCGTCCGTGGCCTCCACCGCGACGTAGGCCTTGGATTCCAGTCCGGTCGCAGGGAGCTCGTTGCCCGAGCAGATGCGGGTCGCCAGCTCCACCGCCTCGCGGTTGCCGATCACCAGGGTCGTCCGGCGATGGAGCCGGTCAGCGACGAGGTCGAGGATCGGGACCTTGCCGTTGGATGCGGCGCCACCGGCCTGCTCGGCGATCATCGCCAGCGGAGAGCACTCGTACAGCAACCGCAGCTTGCCCTTCCGGTTCATCGAGTCGGACGGGTAGAGGAACACGCCCCCCTGCAGCAGGTTGCGGTGGAAGTCGGCGACCAGGCTGCCGATGTGGCGGCCGGAGACCCGGCGCAGCGCGTCGTCGTTGCGCATGAGCATCTGCTTGATGAACTCGTGGACCCACTTGGGCCAGTAGGGCTCGTTGCACTGGTTGATCGACAGGCTCTTGGTGGTCTCCGGGATGTGGATGTCGGGGTGGCTGAGCAGGAACTCGCCCACGGTCGGATCCAGCGTGAAACCGTGGACCCCCTGACCGGTGGTGTAGATGAACATCGTCGACGAGCCGTAGATCGCGTAGCCCGCGGCGACCTGCTCGCGCCCCGGCCGCAGGAAGTCGCGGCGGGTCACGTCGTAGCCCGCCGATGCCTTGCGGTAGATCGAGAAGATGGTGCCGATGCTGATGTTCGCGTCGATGTTCGAGGAGCCATCCAGCGGATCGAAAAGCACGATGTAGGTGCCCCGCTTCTCCTCGCGGACCTCGACCCAGTCATCCTCTTCCTCGCTGGCCATGGCGGCCACGTACCCGGTTCGAGCCAGGGTCTCGATCATGGTCCGGTTGGCCAGGTCATCCAGCTTCTGGACGTCCTCGCCCTGGATGTTGACCCGTCCGGTCGAGCCGATGATGTTGGTCAATCCCGCCTTGCGGATCTGGGACGTGATGACCTTGGCCGCGACGCCGATCTGGGTCAGGAGTCCGGTCAGCTCGCCGCGCGCCTGGGAGTGGAGCCGTTGCTGGCTGAGGATGTGCTGGGTAAGGGTCATGCCGAGTTCCATGATCGTCGCCCTCTCGGTGCAGATTCCGGACAGCAAAGCTCCGACCTGCCAGCGCTGTCAAGGAATAGGCGTCAGGCATCGGGCGTCAGGCGTCAGGCAAGGGGATTGGCGGTTGCCTGGATCAGGGCTCCAGCGGATCGAGAACGCCGGGGTTGGTTCGCTGGTGTTTCGTTACCCGTAGCCTGGCGCCTGACGCTTGACG
>CAYTBN010000087.1:4693-21598 GCA_964436045.1 uncultured Rickettsiales bacterium
CCTTGACGCCTTGACGCCTTGACGCCTTGACGCCTTGACGCCTTGACGCCTTGACGCCTTGACACTGAACCGGCCCAGTGGTAGGCAATTCCGGCCTGTTTTCGGCAGTTTGGAGCAAATCTGGTGCTCTCCAGAATCCCACTCGTCGTTACCCTCGTCACGCTCGCGTGCACCGCGCTGCCGGCGTGGGCCCTCGACGTCAAGCTCACCGGCTACGATCGGACGCGCTTCTACCTGTTCGATTCCCTCTCGCTCACCGACGAGAGTGTGACCGTCCAGGAGGAGGGGGCCAGCAGCGGCACGGAGCTGCCTCCGGAAGGTGTTCGGGCCTACTTCGACCAGCGGCTGCGGCTGAATCCGCACCTGGAGGTCAATCCCCACGTACACGTGTTCGGGCAGCTCGATCTACTCGATCTGCAGCTGTTCGGCACCGACGGCGAGGTCTACGCCGGCTTCTGGGATGACCTGGACGAAGGGGGCTTCGCCGACTCCGCCCAGCTGACCGACTCGGTCCAGATGGGCGACGACTACCGGGGCAACGCGGTGGTCCGCCGGGCCTGGGGTGAGGTCTGGACCCCCTATCTGGACTTCCGATTCGGCCGGATGGGCAGCCACTGGGGCATGGGCATCATGGCCAACGACGGCAACGGCGACAACGCCGAGTTCGGGGACACCGTCGACCGGCTGCAGGTTCTGGCCCGCATCGGACCCGTGCAGCTCTCGCTGGCCTTCGACACCCACCTCGAGGGCTGGATCAACGAGCAAGACGACGTGTTCGGCCTGACCCTGGCTGGTGGCTTCCTCAGCGAGGTCCACTCGGCCGGACTGTACGTGCACTGGCGGCGGATGCCGTCGACGAACTGGAATGCGATGTTCGCCGATCTGTGGGGTCGGACCCGGCTGGGGCCCCTGCGTTTCGAGCTCGAGGCGGCCTTCCAATACGGTAAGGGGGACCTCGCGCTGGGCGACATCGTGCTCGAGGACCAGGAGGTCCTGGCGGGCGGCGGCGCCCTCCGAGCCGGCATCGAGGTCCTTCCCATCGGCGGCGAGGTCGAGGTCGGACTGGCCACTGGCGACAAGGACACCAGTGACGACACCTGGCGGACCTTCACGTTCGATCGGGACCATGACATCGCCCTGCTGATGTTCGAGGAGACGATGCCGACCTTCCGGCCGTCTTCGGCGATCGCGGACACCCCGGTGTACGGTGAGGACACCTCACAGGCGGTGACCGGCAACGCGCTGGCCAATGCGTTCTACATCAAGCCCGGGGTCTACTTC
Organism: uncultured Rickettsiales bacterium; assembly: GCA_964436045.1. Classification (GTDB taxonomy): domain Bacteria; phylum Myxococcota_A; class UBA796; order UBA9615; family CAYRNR01; genus CAYTBN01. Next base: position 5,975 of record CAYTBN010000087.1, read on the forward strand.
GATCCGCTGGACAACCTGCGGCTGCGGCTGGACTTCGTCGCCGCCCGTACCCTGGTCGACCCCCTGCAGGACGAACTCGCCGCCGAGGACATGCACCTGGCCATGGAGCTGGACCTCGGCGCGCGCTGGCTGCTGTACGAGAACTTCGAGCTCGGCGCGCGGGTGGGCGTGATGTTCCCCGGTCCGCGCTTCGAGCCCACGACGGACCCGGTGTTCGGCACCGAGTTCCGCGCTATGATCCGTTTCTGATCCGCTCCGCCGCGTCACGGCGTTCCGGGCGACGACCCGCGCGGCAGGGGGCCCCGTGGGACCGATCGACTTCGACAAATACGAAGCGCTGGGCAACGACTTCGTCGTCGTGGACGCCAGTGTACTCGGCGACCTCGATGGCGCGTTGCTGGCCCGGGCGATCTGCGAGCGACGCCGGGGGGTGGGTGCCGATGGGCTGCTGTGGCTGGTGCCCGGCGGCGACGCCCACCTCGTGAACGTGTTCAACGCCGATGGCGGACTTGCCGAGACCAGCGGGAACGGCCTTCGCTGTGCCGCTCGCTGGCTGCTGGACCACGGGTTCGCGACCCCGGGGATCGATATCCCCCTCGTCTCAGGGGCCGGCGCCAGCCCTGCGCGGGTCGATGGCGGGGAGATCGCCGTGAACATGGGCCCGCCGAGCTTCCGCGACCCCGACTTGCCGGAACCCGGTGGCGGAGACGTGGCGTCCGTCGATCTCACCGTTGGCGGCGAGTCCTGGAGCGGGTTGGCGGTCTCGATGGGGAACCCGCATCTGGTGGTCCGCGCCGAGGACGATCCGGCCAGCGCGCCGCTCCGGCGGATCGCGGACGCCGCAGGTCGCCAGGGCGGCTTTCCCCACGGGGTCAACGTGGAGGTGGCGCGGGTTGCCACCCGCGGCCGGGTCGACGCCCGGGTCTGGGAGCGGGGCGTGGGCGAGACATGGGCTTGCGGTTCGGGCGCCTGCGCCGTGGTCGCGGCGCTGGGGATCGGCGGCGCCGTCGGCGCCGAGGTGGACGTCCACATGCCGGGGGGTCGCCTGCGGGTGGCGTGGACCGGCGACAGCAAAGAGTCCATGTGGCTGACGGGACCTGCGCAGCGGGTGTTCTCGGGACGCTACGTGGGATGAGAAGATGAGCTCAGGATCGGGAGGGAGCAAACGATGAGATACCGCGGAGTCTTTACGGCGATGATCGCGCCAATGCGCGACGGCGAGCTGGATCAGGCGAGCGTCGAGTCGCTGGTGGATGCCCAGCTGGAGGCCGGCGTGGATGGCCTGGTGGTCAACGGGACGACCGGGGAGGCGGCGACACTCACCGATGACGAGCAGGCCCACCTGCTCGAATGGGTGACCGAGAGGGTCGAGGGGCGGCTTCCGGTGATCGCCGGGATCGGCACCAACGTCACCCGCACCACCGTCGAGCGCGCACGGCGCGCCGAGGGTATGGGTGTGGACGGGCTGCTGGTGGTCACGCCCTACTACAACAAGCCGACCCAGGAGGGGCTGATCGAGCACTTCCGCGCCGTGGCCGGGAGCGTGTCCACCTCGACCTCGATCGTCCTGTACAACGTACCTGGCCGCACGGCGGTCTCGCTGGCGCCGGAGAGCATCGAGGCGCTGGCGGTGTTGCCCAACGTCCAGGCCGTCAAGGAGGCCACGATCGACATGGAACGGGCGGCCGCCGTGATCGCCGCGGCCGGGGACAACGCGGCCGTGCTGGCGGGCGACGATACCGCGCTGCTGCCCATGCTGGCGTTGGGGGCCAAGGGCATCGTGTCGGCGGTGTCCAACGTGATCCCCGAGCCCTTCGTGCGGACCCACAAGCACTTCACGTGGGGCGATGTCGACGAGGCCCGTGAGGTGCACTACCGCTACTTCGAGCCCACCCGCGCGCTGCTGTCGGTGGTCAACCCGCTGGGGGTCAAGGCCGCGGCCCAGATGACCGGCCTGATCGCGAGCGATGAGGTGCGGCTGCCCCTCGTCCAGATGGATGACGACGCGAAGGCTCGCCTGCGCAGGGCCCTCGCGGCGGGAGGCATCGTTGGCTGACGCACCGATCCGAGTAGCCGTGTGCGGCGCGACCGGTGTGACCGGAGCGCTGGTGGTCGACGCGATCGGCGCGACGCCGGGGTTCATCCTCGGCGGCGCACTGGCCGCCCCCGGGGAGGCCGGCGACGAGCTGGCAGCCGGGGTCCGGGTGACGGACGACGCCGCCGAGGCGATCCGCGACGTGGACGTGGTCGTCGACTTTTCGGCTCCGGCCGGAGTGGGCGCGCTGATCGACGCACTGGCCGACCGCCCCATGCCCGCCGTCATCGGCACCACCGCGCTGCCGGATCCGCTGGTGGACCGGCTCGAGGGCCTCGCCGAGCGTGTGCCCGTCGTGATGGCGCCCAACATGAGCCTGGGGGTCAACGTGCTGCGGCGCCTGGCGCGGACGGCGGTGGCGGCGCTGGGGCCCACCTGGGACGCCGAGATCGTCGAGGTCCACCACCGGCGCAAGGTCGACGCTCCGTCGGGAACGGCGCTGGCGCTGGCCCACGATCTGTCTGCGGTCAGCGGTCGCGGCGCCGAAGGGGCCCTCGAGCTGGGACGCCGGGGCGCCGCCGGTCCGAGGGGCAACGCCGCGATCGGGGTCCACGCGGTCCGTGGCGGGGACGTGGTCGGCGAGCACACCGTGATGTTGCTCGGGGACGGCGAGCGGATCGAGCTGACCCACCGGGCAGGGGATCGAACTACGTTCGCCGCCGGAGCTTTGCGCGCGGCCCGCTGGCTGCTCGCCCCCGGCCGCATCCCCGGCCTCTACGGCATCGACGACGTCCTGGGCGAGTAACGGGCTGCCTGGCGGCTAGAGATTCCTGCGGGCGCGGACCTTCGCAAGGGCTTGCTGGTACTTGCGGTTGTCGGGCATCAGCTCGCAGGACCGCTCCATGTTCTCGACCACTTCGGTCCACCGCTCGCTGATCATCAGCAGTTCGGCCTGGCGGAAGAAGATGTCGGCCGAGAACGCGATCTGCTGGGACTCGTAGTGCTTGCGGCGGTGACCGCGGCGCCCCTCGTCGGTCTTCAGCGTGTCGCGGGCATCCCGCAACATCCCGAACACCTTGTTGCGCAACTCCTCGAGCTCCTCCGCGAGTTCGTAGCCAGTGCCGAACTTCTGCCACTGCGCGTTGAGCCGCTCGTACCCCTCGTCCACGTCCACCGGCCGGCCGGACCAGTGAATCTCGAGCCGCTCGAAGAGGTTCTGGTCCTCCATGAAGACGATCTTCTCCGTCAGCTGGACGCGGAAGTTGTCCATCACCTGGCTCGTGTCCTCCTCGTCCACGAACTGGAGGATTCCCATGTCCATCAGGGTCATCACGATCGAGGCGGTCGGCTGACGACTCAGGTTGGAGACCGAGTAGATCTGCCGTAGCCGGTAGTTGCGCCGGCTGACGATCTCCAGGAACTCGACCTCCGTCTTCTTCAGCTGCATGTCGTCGATGGGGAAGTCGATCTTCACCCGGCTGTACTGGTCCAGATGCGGCCGCTGGAGATCGGTCATCTCCTCGCGGCCGATGGTGCCGTAGTGGGCGCCGATGGCCTTGTACAGGGTCGCGGGTGCCTTGAGCGGCGGGGTGACGAACTTGCTGGAGTGGCGCTCCAGCGGGAAGGTCGCGTAGCTGCCCTCGGCGTTGTTGAACAACCGCAAGACCTTCATCTCGCACTGCCGCATCAGCGCCATCACGAGCACCGGGAAGGTCAGCAGGCCCATGTCGATCAGGACCTCACCCTGCAGCTTGCCGGTCTGGTTCATCACCTTGAGCGACTGCTGGAACTGGGCGTCGGTGATACGGCCCATCCGCACCAGCATCACACCCAGCGTCTCGTCCACCACGACCGGATCGTCCCGCACCTGCACCGGACCGCCGCGCTCGAAGAAGATCGACGATGTGCCCATCGGGTGGTCGATCCGGGCGACCCCCAGGAACTGCTCCGCGTAGGCCTTCATCAGGATGCGCCGGAACACATCCCGGTCCAGGTCTCCGGATTCGGTGGGAACCGCACCGAAGGGAATGCCGTCTTCCGCCGCCGATCCCATCGTTGCGCCGGGCCCCTCGCCGGCCCCGCCAGCGGCCATCTGGCCGGCGATCTTGAAGCGCCCGGTGGCGAGCATCTCCTCGATGAACTTGCCGCAGAGGCCGTAGAGCCAGGTCAACCACTCGTAACCTTCGTCGGCCTGGTCCAGCCGCAGGATCACCCCGTCCTCGCGGACGTCGACGATCTCCGCGCCCACGCTGGTCCCCTCTTCGAACACCGGGACGTAGATGTTGACCGCCGCCCGCGCGCCCGAGTCGAAGTCACCCGCCGCCGATACGGGGAGGAAACCCTCCTTGATGTCGGAGCGGTAGGCGTCGAGGAACTCGAACAGGGAGGAGAACGAACGTTCGAAGACGGTCTCGCTCATCGATGGCCTCGCGATGGTGGAGTCGAATGGGCATTGTAGCGTGGATGGGAGGGGGAGGGAGCAGGAGGGAGCAGGAGGGAGCAGGAGGGAGCAGGAGGGAGCAGGAGCTAGCTCGGTCTCGGTCTCGGACTCGGACTCGGACCGGTCCCCCCCAAACGTAACAACCGCGCCCGGATCTCACGATCCAGCCGCGGTTGCTCGTTCTCACCACCCGCGGGGCGGGTGGATGGGGGCGCCCCCCCTACTTCTTCGGCTTGGCGACCTGGGTGGAACCGCGGGCACCGCCGGAGGTCCCGCCCTTCTTCATGCCAGAGCTGTCGCTGCCACCGCCCTCGTCGGCGGTCTCCTCGGTCTTCTCTTCGGCGGCCTCTTCGGCCTTCTCCTCGCCCTCGGCAGGAGCGGCCTCCTCGGCCTTCTCCTCGCCCTCGGCAGGAGCGGTGCCCTCGCCCTCGGCGGGCGAGACTTCCTCGGCGCCCTCGGCCGGAGCGGCCTCCTCCTTGGGCGGCGCGGGCTCCTCCTTCGGAGGTGGCTTGACCTCGGGGGTCGTCGTGGTCTCACCTCCCCCACAGGCGGCCAACGAGAGCCCGAACACCACGGCAACACACAGGGTCATCAGCAGTCGCAGCATTTGCTTCTTCCCTTTCCCGGCCGACCTGTCGGCCGTTCTCAGCCTCAACCGTATTCTCACGGGCTTGACTGGCCGCGATGGTACTTGCATCGCGGATCGGCATGCAAGCGGGAAGTGGGGGCTGCAGCCGGCCTCAGCCGAGGCGCCCGACCTCGCGTGCGGTGGCGGCGTACGCCTGGAGCACCCTGTTCGCGGCCTCCTGCTGTTCCCTGACGTCCCGCAGCGCCTCCCGGGAACCCGAAGTGACCTCGTCGGGGTCTGTGGCGCCCCTCGCGAGCCGCGCCGCCAGGGTCTCGACGCCGCTGGAGGCCGCGGTCAGGCGCGCCGACAGGGTACGGATCTCCTGGCTGACCGTTGCCGCGTGGCGGGCGCGCTCCTCGAGCCCCTTCATGGCCTCGCGCAGGCTCTCCCGTTCCTCGAGCGAGGTCGATTCCCCGAGCCGAAGCTCGAGGTCCGCCTGCTCCCGGGAGATGGCGTCCACGTTGTGGCGCTTGACGTACTGCCGGGCCTCGGCGAGGCGCTCGCCCAGCTCGTAGACGCGCTCGAGCAGGGAGACGATCTCGCCAGACACCTCGAGGGCGACCGCCTCGTCGAGTTCGGCCTTGCGGGCCGCCGGACCGTAGAGCGCCTCGATACAGCGATCGGCCGACCGCTGGGCTGCCTGCAGGGCAAGCCGATCCTCGCGATGCATACGGCTGATCGCCAGGTACGGCAGGCGCGGCCGCTCGTCCTGGCCGGTCCCCTTCTTGCCCGTGACCAGCGCGTAGATCGCCAGCAGCGGCGCGAGCAGGACGGCCCCCACCGCCAACGCGGCGCCACCCAGGCAGCCCGTGCGCTCGCTCACGGCGCCTCCGCCTGCTTGCGCTCGACCAGGCCGATGGTATCCAGCTCCACCAGCTCGCCACCGTACTTGAACGCCGCCAGCTCCTCGATGCCCCATTCCGGATCGAAGAACTCCACGTGGTCCAGGTACCACAGTCCATCCGCCTCGGTGGTCAGACCGAACTTCACGCCGCCGCCACCCACGAACACGAACCGGTACGGGCGGGCATGACCGCCATCCTCCTCGGGATAGCTCAGGACGGTGAGCTTGCCGGGGAAGGCGGCCAGAAACGGGAGGAATCCCCGGATCTCCCGTTGGGGGGGCGGAGGCGCGGGCAGGTCGCGGACGATCACGGTCCGCAGGTCGTCGTCCGAGGAGTCGAACAGGAACGCGGTGGTCGAGTCCAGCCGCGCACTTCGCACCTCCAGCACCCGGATCTCGCCCCCCGGCAGACCCCAGCGCGCCTCCTGCACGTGGTAACGCTCCAGCTCGGCCGCCTCGGGGAGCGTGCGGATGTCCTCTGCGCCCCAGGCGAGGTGGCCGAAACTCCCGGGGCCGAGTTCGCCCAGGGACCGGAACACGCTGGGGGGGAGGGGGGCCGCGGGCTCGAGCTCCGGCGGCGGCCCGGCGTTGGTGCGGACGGTCTTCTTGGGACAACCCAACAGGGCGCACGCGGCCAACGCCAGCAGGATCCACGGGGCGGTCAGCCGCATGCCGCCGCGCCTCAGAAGCGCATCCCGGTACCGCCGTGGAAGTGGAACCACCCGTAGACCTCGCGATCGGCCTCGAACATCGCTCCGCCGCCGGCCTCCAGGGTGATGTAGAGGCTCTTGACCGAGGGGATGACGATATCGAGTCCCACCGCGGCCCGCGGACCCATGTAGAGGTCCTCGAAGAACTGCTGGAAGTTGAACGCAAAGTAGCCGTTGACGATCCGCGGGTACCAGCGGATTTTGAATCCTGCCCGCCAGTAGGCGTGGGGATAGTAGCCATCGGCCATGCGCGTGCCGACCGCGCCGTCCAGGCAGAACCCCTCGCCGAGCCGCACGTCCATCTCCAGATCGAGGGTGGCCCACGTGCCCCGGTAATAGGCAAATCCCCAGTGCACGCCCATCCGCAGCCGCTCGTCCGGCTCGATCACCTCTGGATGGGCCTGCTGGACGATCACCACGGGGGTCGGCGTCGGTTCGGCCGTCCGCGAATCTCCGATAACGGAGAACGCGCTTGGGAACGTGACGTCGCTGCCGTCAGCCTCGACGATCCGGACATCGTAGACGCCGGCCGGGATCTTGTCGGGCAGCCCGAAGGTGGAGCGAACACCGGCGCGCGCCAGGTTCACCACCTCGTATTCGCCCAGATAGAACCGCTCGTCGCCGTCGATCTGGGAACTCTCCACGGTGATGGTCGACGTGGATCCCTCGGCCACCGCGTTGGGCAACACGAGCAACCCCTCCACCGAGGACTGGGGATCGACCTCCTCGACGGTCCCGTCGTCGGCCACGCGCCTGACCGGAGCCTGCAGCTTCTCGAAGCGCGCGCCCTCGTGGGAGAACCGGTAGACGTAGGATTCGTCGACCGCGCCGTCAGTGACGTCCGCCACGTAGATCCGCTCCGCCGCCCAGTCGGCGCTCAGCTCCTGGAGCAGGGCGCGGGCGACCGGGGCGTTGTCGGGTTGGGAGCCTCCCACCAGCAGGGAATTCTCCAGCCCGGCGCGGCTGACCAGCAGGCGGGTCTCGCCGCCTTCGATGTACGTGACCCGTGAGACCAACGTCTGGTCCGGCATCATGTACTGAAGCAGGTGGTAGCCGGGGTTGACGTCCAGTCCGTCCGCCTGTCCGGCCGCCACCGATTGCCCGTCCACCACGACCTGGAGCACCTCGCCGGGCAGGAAGACCGCCTCCACCCGGCCCCTACCCTGCAGGTAGATGTCCTCGCGGGCCTTCAGATAGACCTGCTTCGGCTCGGGGGGGTAGCTGTCGTCCCACTCGATCCCGGGGTTGACGGTGACGGCCCGGCGGAAATCCTGCCGGGCGGACGCCTCACCGCCCTCGTAGAACCGGGCGAGGCCGCGGAGCATGTACAGGGTCCCCAGCACCTCTCGCTCGACGATCGAGTCCGCGCAGGCCAGGTTCTCCAGCGCGCCGTCGAAGGTCACCTTGGCCGCCGCGGTCTCCAGGGAGTCCAACTCGGCGCGGCCGGCGTCGATCACCTCGGCCCAGCGCGGCGGCGCCACGCCCGCCCCACACAGCTGATCCTGGTCCGCGCCCAGGACCCACAGGGGATGGGCCTCGGGGAACGGGATCTCGTCCAGGCGAACGACGCGGCTGGCGATGCCCTCGTCCTCGTCGATGCGACAGGCGACCAGCTCCTCCACGTCACCCCGAGCCGCGGTCGCGCCCATCGGTCCGAAGACCAGCGCGGCCTTCTGATCGCGGGCGCGCCCCTCGGCACAAGCCGGCGGCACCTCTTCCTCGGTACCGGCCGCCGCGGCTTCGCTGGAACCGGCCGGTCCGTCGGGTTCGCCCTCTGGCTGTGCGAATCCGGGAGACGCGAACGCCGCCAGAGTAAGCGTCATCGCCCCCATCTGCCAGAGTCGTATGGTCATGTCTTGCACCCCAGGCTGGTGTCCCCAAGGCTAGGGGATCACCCTCGAAATCTCAACGCGACATGCCCCGGCGTCAAGGGTTCGACCGGAGTATTCGTCCCTTGAGGCGGCGACGAGGTTCTGCGACAGTCGCGTCCAGATGATCGAAGCGAGCACAGTCGCCGTCTTCGGGCGGCAAGCCATCTGCGAGGTGGACGGTAGGTTGCTGCCCTGCAACGCCGTGGGTTCGCTGCTCCGGCGCCACGGGCCGCTCGCCGCGGGTGACCGGGTCATGGTGGAGCCCTCGGGCGACGAGGGGATCGTCCGGCAACTGCTCCCCAGGACGAGCGCCTTGTTGCGCGCGCCGCGGCGCCCCAACGCGCCGCCGCTGGTGGTCGCCGCCAACGTGGACCAGGTCGTGGCGGTGCTCTCGATCCGGGAGCCGGCGTTCAGCGCCGGACTGGCCGACCGCCTGCTGTGCGCGGCATCGGTCTGCGGGATCGACGCCGCACTCTGTGTCAACAAATGGGATCTGGCCGCGGACGGCGACGACGCCCTGGTGGCGCCCTACGGGGCGCTGGGCGTCCCGCTGCTGCGCACCAGCGCCCGCGGCCAACAGGGCATCGAGCCCCTCGCCCGCCAGCTGGCGGGGCGCCACTCGGTGGCGGTCGGCCACAGCGGCGTGGGCAAGTCTTCGCTGCTCCAGCAGCTGGTCCCCGGCCTTGAGGTGCGGGTGCGGGAGGTGAACCGGGTCACGGGCCGTGGACGGCACACGACAACCACCGCCACCCTCGTCAACCTGCCGGGGGGCGGCACGCTGATCGACACTCCGGGGATTCGCGCCTTCGGACTCCACGGGGTGGACGCGCCGGACCTGGACCGGCACTTCCCCGAGTTCGCCGGCCTTGCGGACCGATGCGAGTTCGAGGACTGCGAGCACGTCAGCGAGCCGGGTTGCGCGGTCAAGCAGGCGATGGACGACGGGACCATCGATCCCGAGCGGTACGCGGGCTACGTGCGCATCCGTGACAGCCTGCGGGCGGGTCGGAACTGATCCCCCTCTGACTCGACTTTCTCCAGCAGATGGAGAAAGTCGAGTCAGAGTCCCAGGGCGGGCAGGACGACGCCATCGGCGTGTTTCTCGGCGGCCTTGACTGCCTTCTTCTGTGAAGCCAGGAACGACGCGACCTCGGCCGAGACGTCCACACCGCGGCAGGCGCCCAGATCGCGGGGCTGGAGGCAGACGCCGATCTCGTCGGCACCCAGCTCCTTGGCCAGGGGCCCGGCCTGCCCGGCGGCCAGCTCCCAGATCAGCGCCATCGCCTCTCCACTCGCGCGCTCGCGCCAGCCGGTGAGCACCTCGCTGGCCCGGGTCACCTCGGCCCGCTGTGCCTCGATCTCGGCGGCGAGCGACTCGTCGCCGGCCTCGGCCAGGGCGATGTTGATCGCCATGGCCTCTTGCGCCCGCGCCACCTCCCGGCCGCTCTCGCGATAGGCACCCTCGATGGCCAGCAGCATGACATCGAGCCCATCCCCCTTGCGCACCACCGAGCCCAGGTCGATCCACGACGGCTCGCCGTCGAGCGGTGTGCCCTCCGCCAGCGACAGCGCACCCATCGGCTCGCGCTCCGGCCTCATCGCCGGCCAGGGCCGGGAGACGACGTCCTCGACCGCCGCGACCAGTGCCGGATCCTCGTCCAGCAGGGCCACCAGGTGGTCGGTGTAGTCGGTCCCGGCGCAGTCGGACTCCCCCATCACCATCCCCAGCACCCCCTGGGGCGGCTCACAGGCACCCAGGGTGATGCCCTCGCGCTCCTCGAGCACTGCGACCTGGCGCTGGAGCGACTCGACGAAGGCGCGGTCGGTGTCCGTCACCACGCCGTCCACGAACGTGTTGAGCGCCTGCCAGTCCAGATCGAAGCGAGCCGCGAGGGCGCCGTGGCGTTCCGAAGCGGCGGCGGGGCGATCTCCGGTCCGTAGCTGGGCGGCGACGAGGCTGTCCCCGAAGCCATCGAGGGCCTTGCCGGTCGTGACCACCTCGCGCTGGACACGCTCCTGCTCCCCCTGACTCTGGGCGGAGATCCGGCCAAACAGCTTCGACTCGGCCTGGAGCCTGGACATGGAGAAGAAGGTCTCGTCGGCGGAGGCCGGCAGGGCCAGCCCGACGGCGACGAGGATGATCGGGACGAGGGTCCTTGACATGGCTGCTTCCAGACGGGGACGACGAGCGCGCCCCGGGGGGTTGTTCCCACGACGGAATCGTCGTGATGGTAGCCTCCCCGGTTGAGCCTGTCCAAGCGGGCTGGGCTGCTGTCCCTGGAGGTTGGAATGCGCCGAGTCCTCAGCCTGTTCCCCCTGCTCGCGCTGCTCCTCGCGCCGCCGGCCGCCGCCGACGAGGTTGCCCTGGACCTGGAGCAGGCCTTCATCGGCGTGGCCGAGAAGGTCAGTGACTCGGTGGCGTACCTGGAGGTCAAGGCCCGTATCGCCGACCTGAGCGCAGAGCAGCGGCTGGCAGCGCCCTTCCTGGGCAACGACCCCGGCGGCTTCGATCCGCTGGTCGAGGGTGCCGGCTCCGGGGTGATCCTCGATGAGCAGGGCCACATCTTGACCAACTACCACGTGGTCCGGGGGGCGGTGGAGATCACGGTCCGACTCCACGACAACCGGCTGCTGCCCGGGACGGTGGTCGGTGAGGACCCGGACAGCGACCTGGCGGTGGTACTGGTGGAGGCCGACGGCCTCTCGCCCGCGGAGTTCGCGCCCAGCGAAGGCGTCGCCATCGGCCAGTGGGCCATCGCCATCGGCGCACCCTTCGGCCTGCGGTACTCGATGACGGTGGGCCACGTGTCCGCCCGCTCGCGGCGGGAGGTGGGCGACCTGCCGATCCAGGACTTCCTCCAGACCGACGCCAGCATCAACCCGGGCAACTCGGGCGGGCCGCTGGTGGACGTGCAGGGACGGGTGATCGGGATCAATACGATGATCGCGGGGATCGGCACCGGGATAGGCTTCGCCATCCCCAGCGACCTGGCGAAGCGGACCGCAGCGACCCTGATCGCCCACGGGCGCGTGCTTCGGGGCGACGTCGGAGTGGAGCTTCAAGACGCCGACAGCGCGCTGTGCGCGCACCTGGGGTTGCCGGCTGGGAAGACCGGCGCCCTGATCACCCGTGTGGACGACGCCGGGCCGGCGGCCGAGATGGGTCTCGCCCGGGGGGACGTGGTCGTCACCTTCGGCGGCGAGGACGTGGCCGACTCGCGCGCGCTGCAGCAGGCGATCTTCGCCGCCACCCCGGGCGGCGAGGTGAAGATCGCCTGGTACCGCGACGGCAAGTCGATGAAAGGCGCGGTGGGTATCGCCGAGCGGCACGGGGCGCCGACGGGATCCCAGGGTCCGGTGGAGCACACCGGAGACGACATCGGGGTCAACGTCGAGGGTCTGACCGCCGAGTTCAACCAGCGGCTGGGCCGGGCCGAAGACGCGCCGGGGCTGCTGGTGACCCAGGTCCGGGTGGGCAGCCCCGCCCAGCGAGCAGGGCTCGAGTTCGGCGACGTGATCGTCGAGGCCGCCGGCAGCGACCTGAGCTACCCCATCGACCTGGCACGGGCCGTCATCCAGGCGCCCGGCGACGCCGTGCTGGCGTACGTCTACCGGCCGATGACCGATGTCTATCGTTACCTGCTGGTGGACAAGCCGTGAGGGGAGCGGAGCGGGCGGAGATCAGCCCATGTCGAGCTTGAAGTCGATCTCCATCTGGAAGACGGTATGGCCGACGCGGATCTGATCGCCGTCGCGGAGGGCGTACTCGGTCACCGGGGAGCCGTTCAACAGGGTCCCGTTGGTGCTCTCGTTGTCCCGCAGCCGGAACTCACCATTGCGGAACGAGATCGTCAGGTGATCGGCGCTGACCCGATCGTCGCTCAGCACCAGATCGCAGGCGGAACCGCGGCCGATGGTGATCACACTGCGGTCCAGCCGCAGGTTCTCCCCCCGGTCGTCGCCCTCGACCACCCGCAGGGTCGCGACCAGGTCGGGGGGGATCGGCTCCACGTTCCCGAGATCGAAGGCCTGGTCGATGATGGTCTGGGTGAGCTTCTTCTTGGTTGCCTCGTCCACGACGCGCTCCTCGATCGATGCTTCGCGTTCCCCTTCGGGACCCCGCGGCACCCTGAGTATAAGCAAAAAGGCCGCCCGCGTGCGGCTGCTAGGATGACGCCGTGAATCAGCCTCCCACGCGAAGAGAGGTCGTCCGCTGGAGCGCTGCGCTGGCGTCGGGCCTCCTCCTGCCCCGGATCGGCGCCCGCGCACAGGAGACCGTGGCGGAGGTGCCCCCGGTCCAGGCCGTGCCCACCTTCCGTGGCGACGCGGCGCGCGCCTACCAGGGATCCGGCCCGGTGCCGCGGGCGCCCGTGGTGCGCTGGAGCTTCGAGATCGGCTCCCGGGTCGAGGCGCTGCCGGGGGGTGGCAATCGGGATTGGCGCGGAACGGGCTGGAGCGGCCAGGCGGCGCTGGACGGGGGGCGGATCTACATCCCTGGCCTGGACGGAGTCTGCTACTGCCGCGACGCCGGCAGCGGGGAGCCGGTGTGGGCGGCCGCGGTCGGCGACTCGATCAAGGGTTCGATCACCCTGTGGGACCAGCGGGTGCTGTTCGGCAGCCGCGACAACCACCTTCACTGCCTGTCCCGGGACGACGGCGCCGAGCAGTGGCAGCTGCCGTGCGGCGGCAAGGACGTCGACTCGACTCCGGCGGTGGTGGGCGCGCGGGCCTATTTCGGCGCCGAGGACCACAACCTGTATTGCATCAACGCCGCTGGCGAGGTGCTGTGGTCCCACCGCACGGGGGGCTCGATCGAGTCGTCGCCTGCGGTGGTCGACGAGCGGGTCTACGTGGGGTCCTATGACGGCTATCTGCACTGCGTCCGCGCCGACGACGGCACGCCCCTTTGGCGGTTCCCGACCGGGGACGACACGGACTCGAGCCCGGTGGTGGTGGGCGACGCGGTCTTCGTGGGCGCCGAGAACGGCTTCCTGTACGCGGTCGACCGGGTCACTGGCGAACGGATCTGGCGCTATCGGGCCGGCGCCGGCATCTGGGGCACGCCGGCGGTGGTCGACGGCCGGGTCTACGTGGGCGCCGACGACGCGATGGTGCACTGCGTGGGCGCCGACGACGGACGTGTCCTGTGGCGCGGGGACGTGGCGGCTGGCATGTGGGCCTCGCCGACGGTGGTGGACGGGCTGGTGGTGATCGGCGACTGGAACGGTGTGCTCAACGCCCTCGACGCCGACACCGGCCGGAGCGTCTGGACCGTCGAGACCGGCACCTACATCGTCTCGTCGGCCTGCGTGGCCGGGGGGCGGATCTACATCGGCAGCCGCAACGGGACCTTCTACTGCTTCGAGGATGCCGCGGAGGTGACCCCGTGAGCCGGTTGAAGTGGTCGTTCAAGGCAGGATCGATGCTGGCCTGCTCGCCGGCCGTTGGCGCTGACGGCACCTGCTACGTGGGGTGCCGCGACCGGAAACTCTACGCCGTCGACCGGGACGGGGCGCTGCGTTGGGTGGTGGAGACGGGCGGACCCCTGGACGCGGCGCCGGGAATCCACCCGAACGGCGCGATCGTTTTTGGCGGTTACGACGGGATCCTGCGGGCCGTCGACCCGGACGGCTCGCTGCGCTGGCAGGTGGATCTGGGCGCCCCGGTGATGACCACCCCCTGTCTGGACGACGACGACCAGCTCTGGATCGGGGCGGACGACGGCGCACTCCACGGCTTCGACAGCGACGGCCGCGCGCTGGCGCGGGTCACCGTCGCGGACCTGGTCACCGCATCGCCGGTCCACGCGGCCGGCCAGACCCACGTCTGCCAGCGCACCCTGTACAGCAGCGGCGGCGGCCGGGTGGCGGTGGCCCGGGAACCGGTGGTGGCCGCCCCCGCCGTCGGCGCGGACGGCACCCTCTACGTGGGTTCGTGGGACGGCTTCGTCTACGCGATCCGCGACGGCGCCGTGCAGTGGAACGCCCCGGTGGACGGTCAGGTCTACGGCGCATGCGCTGTCGGCCCCGGGGGCGAGGTGCTCGTGGGCACCCGCGCCGGTCGGGTGTACGCCCTCACGTCGGCCGGAGGTCCCATGTGGGACCGCAAGCTGGGCGACGGCGTCTACGGCACCCCCGCCATCGCCGAGGGCGGCGTCTGCTTCGTGGGATGCAACGACAACCGCCTCTACGCCCTGGACCTGACCAGCGGCGAGGTGGCCTGGAAAGAGCGGGTCGGCCGCGACATCCGGTCCTCGGTAGCCCTCACCGACGACGGCACCATCCTGGCTGCCTCGTGGGACTGGTCGCTGTACGCCTTCGAGGGCGGCGCAGGCGGCCCCGCCGACGCCCCCTGGCCCCAGTTCCACCACGACGCCGCCCGCACAGGCCGCGCCACTGCGGCCGGGGCCGAGACCGAGACCGAGGCCGAGACCGAGACCGAGGCCGAGGCCGAGTAACCGAGACCGAGGCCGAGACCGAGGCCGAGACCGAGACCGAGACCGAGTCCCATCTCTCCGTCCCCCAACCCACCAGACGGGATAGACTGACAACTCACGCCTGCTAGGGAGGAACTGCCATGTCGGTTCGATGGATCTTCGCGTTCCTGTGTGGTCTGACCCTGGTCGTCGGCTGTCCGGATCCCCAGGACGACGACGACGACACCACCGTCGAGGATGACGACGACGACACCACCGGGGACGACGACTCCACGGGCGACGACGACACCACCGGGGACGACGACACGTCCGGGGACGACGACACCACCGAGGCCACCGACGCGGATGGGGACGGGTACACGGCCGGGGAGGATTGCGACGACACGGATCCGCTGGTCTACCCGGGGGCCGACGAGCTGTGCGACGGGCTGGACAACGACTGCGACGGGGCGGTGGACGACGACGAGACCGACGACGACGGGGACGGGCTGGCCGAGTGCGAGGGGGACTGCGATGACTCGGACGCGAACGTGCTCCCGGGGGGCGAGGAGATCTGCAACGGGGGCGTGGACGACGACTGCGATCCCGCGACCGACGAGAACGCCGACGACGACGGCGACGGGTTCTCCGAGTGTGCCGGGGACTGCGACGACGGCGACG
>CAYTBN010000088.1:0-21520 GCA_964436045.1 uncultured Rickettsiales bacterium
TGGCATTCCTCGAGGTGTAGCGGCGTTCCGCACACCTATCTAGCGGGCCGCCGGGCTCAGCCAGGCGCAGCTGTACGGGGTCAGCCGGATCACGCCGAGGGCGCGGGCGGGCGCGCCGGGATCCAGCAGATCGAGCCACCCGCTTTCATCCCGCGATCTCGAACCCAGGTCGGGGACTTCCACGTCGTGTGCGGTGACGTTGGTCAACGCGAGGACGAGATCGCTGCCCGAGCGCCGCTCGACGGCGAACAGGTCGGGGCCCAGCTCGAGCACCCGCTGCTCGGCGTCCGGATGGAAGGCGGGCAGTGTCCGGCGGACGCGGAGCCGGCGCAGCAACTCGGAGAATACCTGGCGGTGGAACGACCCGGCGCTGTCGATCCGCGCGAGGAGCTCGTCCTCGTCCCATCCGCGCCGGTTGATGGTGCGCGGTCGGCCGCTCTCGGTGACCCCCTCGACCCAATCGAGGGCGCCAAACAGGCTCTGGATGTAGACCGCCGGGATTCCACGCAACACCAGCGGCACGGTCTGGGACGCCAGGAATCGGGCAGCGTGGACCGCCTCGGTCTCGCCCGGGTCGCCGCGTAGTGCGTCAACATAGGTCACGTTCAGTTCGTAGGGGCTGTCGCCGCCGTCGGCATCGCGCTTGGTGGCCACGTGGACACCGCGGGCGCGGAGGTGGTCGATCAGGGCGTCGCGCTCGGCCGCCGGGACCAGCCCCTCCAGCGGGCGCACTCCGATCCCGTCGTGGGACGCGGTGAAGTTGAGGTATCCGCAGCCTGGCGGCGGCGGTTCCAGGCTCGCCGCCCAGGCCGTCAGGTGGCGCGCGTCACCGCTGACCAGCGCCTGGAGCAGGAGCGGCGGCAGGCTGAACTGATAGACGAGCTGGGCCTCGTCGCCCGCGCCGAAGTACGACACGTTCTCCGCGTGGGGGACGTTGGTCTCGGTCAGCAACCAGGTGTCGGGGGCCGCAATCTCCAGCACGTCCCGCAGCAGCTTGACCACCTCGTGGGTTTCGGGGAGGTGCAGACAGGTCGTGCCCAGGCGCTTCCACAGGAAGGCGACTGCGTCCAGCCGCAGCAATCCCGCGCCCTGGGCCGCGTAGCCCAGCACGATCTCGACGAAGGCCATCAGCAGCTCGGAGTTGGCGAAGTCCAGGTCCACCTGATCTGCCGAAAACGTGGTCCACACGTGGCGGCGGCCTGCCGCGGTGTCGAAGGCGGTGAGCAGGGGCAGGCTGCGGGGACGGACGACTGCGGTCAGGTCGGCGTCGGGATCGGCGGTGACGAAGAAGTCGCGGCCCGGTGGCTCGTTCGCCAGGAACTGACGAAACCACTCGCAGCCCACCGAGGCGTGGTTGAGGACCAGGTCGAAGCCCAGCCGGAAGTCCTGGCCCAGCGCCCGGATGTCGCCCCAATCACCCAGGTCACCCCGCACCCGTTCGTAGTCGATCACCGCGAACCCGTCGTCGGACGAGTAGGGGAAGAAGGGCAGGATGTGAATGGCGCTGAACGCGTCCGCGAGCCGTCCGCGAGCGAAGCGGCCCAGCGTTCGCAGCGGGGGCTCCCCCGCCCGCCGGATCGTGTCGCCGTAGCTGATCAGGACAACGTCGCGTTCGGACCACCCCTGTGCAGCCTGGCCCTCGGCGGCGGCGTCGAGGATCGCGCACAGCCGGGCCAGCGCGCCCTCCGCCCGCTCCCGTCCGTACAGCCGCCGCAGTCGCTCAGCGAGTCGATCGCGGTGGGTGGCGGGCAGCGTGGCAGCCATCGGAGTCCCTCTCCCGGGCGGATCAGGATACCCGACCCGGCTCAGGTCCACGCGCGGGGGGTCGATATCCCGAATACCGCCCCGGAGGAATCATGCGACCCCACTCGCCCCTGTTGATCGCAGCCGTCGTCATAGGAAAGATCGTTGTACTGAAGCTGCGCGGACGGATCTGAAGTCCCTGGCGGGAAGGGAAACCAAGCGAAACATCCCCCAGTCCTTCGGCTGGGCCCTGGCCCTGCTCGCCCTGCTGGCGTGGGGCAGCTCGCTGCCCCTGGGGGCGTCGAGAGAGACCCTGACTCGGAATCGGACTCGGAAACCGGGTGCCACGGCGGACGGCCGCCCCGTCGGCTTGTCCGGCCGTCTCTTCCCCTCAGCCCCGATCTCAATCCTCCCGCAATACCTCCAGCTCCTCGGCCGAGCGGTCCCGCATCGACAGCGCCCCGGAGATGCACTTGCGGGTGCAGATCGAGCAGCCCACGCAGCGGGCGGGATCGACCACCGGGTGCAGCTCGTCGTCGAGCTCGATGGCCAGGTAGGAGCAGCGGGAGCAGTTGCCGCAACTGACGCAGACCGCCGGGTCGCAGCTCGACAGCTTCTTGACCGGCGTCAGGTCCATGAAGTCGGTGATCGGATCGGGCAGCGCCGCGCCGATCAACTCTTCGACAGAGTCCATGCCGCGGGCTGCCATCAGATGGCTCAGGCCGTCGTGCAGCTCGTCGGCGACGTCGTAGCCGTACTTCATCGCAACCGTGCAGAACTGCACCGTGCGGGCCCCCAAGGCCAGGAAGTCGGCGGCGGCCTTGTAGTCCATCGGCCCGCCGTTGCCCGACACCACCACACCCAGGTTCGAGACCTTGGCCAGGGTCAGGTTGCTGATCGGGGTCACCCCGCCACCGCTCATGCCCACGACGATCGCCTCTTCCCAGCCGGGCTTGCGGCCGGGGCGGAAGGCCAGCGAGGGGAAGGTGTTGGCCAGGGTCACCCCGGCCTTGGCGTCGGGGTAGCGGTCCAGGAGCCGGTGGATGGCGATCACGATCGCCTCCACCGAGGTCACCGCCGCGGTCAGCTTGAACAGCTTGGGCACCGAGGGATCCCCGGCTTTCAGGATCCACTCGATGATCTTGGTGGTCAACGCCGCGTTCTGGCTGACGATGTCCCCCTCGGTGCCGTCCCCGCCCTGGGGGCACGACAGGCTGTACTCGATGCCACCGATGCCCGTGGCCTCGAGCTTGCGCGTGTTGGACTGCCAGACGGCGGCGTCCGCCGCGTCATCGCCGGACACCGGGCCGCCGGTCGACGCCATCACCAGCCGGTCGGGCCAGGCGGCCACCAGCTTCTCCACCTCGCCGCAGATCCGGTCGAGGGAGTGGCCCGACACGTTGTCGCAGTTGCCCCAGGTCATCGGGTCGAGGGTGAACATGTACTCGGACGGGATGTGGATGTCGACGGCGTCGAAGGCGGTCTTCATGATGCCGCCGGCCCAGCCGGCCTCGAAGGCGCGGTTCATCTGCTCGTAGCCGTCGGTGGGCGGCGCCGCCGACAGCAGCAGCGGTGACGGGATCGTGCGGCCAAAGAAGTCCGTATCGAGGGACACGGGGCGGCGGTCGTAGCCCGGGATCCGCAGCAGCGACTTGCGTGGCCGCGGTGGGGGCTCGACCGCGGCGCCACTCAGATCGGCGTGGATCGCCATCGCCGCGTTCTTGCCCGCGGCGGCGGCCTCGACCACCGTCGACGGCCCGGTCTCGCAGTCCCCGGCCACGAAGTCCGCGGCGTCCGGCGCCACCGACGAGCGGTGGCCGATGGCGACGATCACGGTGCCCACGTCGTCCCGGCCCTGCTCGGTGCCCTCGTGGTCGTGGACGCCCCGCAGATCGAAGGGCACCGGCTCCCCGGTCTTCGCCTGCTCCGCCGCGGCCGGGAAGTGGACCTTGAGGGTCTGGATGCCGCGGATCTTGCCGTCGGCCACGTCGATGGACGTCAGCTTCGTCCGGCCGTTGACGTGGATCCCGTGGTGGACGATGTCCTGGCGCTCCCGCTCGGCCAGGGGCATCTCCGACAGCTTCTCCAGGGCGAACATCTCCACCCGCTCGGCGCCCCGCGCCCGGGCGGCCACCGCCACGTCGCAGGCCACCGCGCCGCCGCCGATCACCGCCACGGTGCCCTCGAGCTCGAAGCGGTCAGGGTTGGACAGGTAGTCCCAGCCGTAGATCGCCGCGCCCTCGCCCGGGATCCCCAGCTGGATCGGCTCGGTCAGCCCCACGGCCACCACCGTCGCGTCGAATCCCGCCAGGTGGTCCGGGTGATCGATGGCCGCGCCCAGGTGCAGCTCGATGCGGTCGGACCCCAGCAGGAACTCCAGGTCCTGCTCCAGCACCTCGGCGTCCAGCCGGTGGGGCGGGATCAACCGCGCCGCGCCGCCGGCGATCTCCTCGCGCTCGAACACCTCGACCCGGTAGCCCAGCTGCGCCAGCGTGAACGCCGCCGCCAGCCCCGCCGGCCCGGCGCCCAGCACCGCAACCCGCTTGCCGTTGTCCTCGGCCGCCTCCATCCGCGGCACCACCCCCAGCTGGTGGGCGCGGCGGATCAGGGTCTCCTGGATCGCCGGGATCTCCACCGGCTCGTCGAACCCCAGCCGCGAGCAGGCCGCCATGCAGTGGAACTCGGGACACACCGCCCCGCAGACCCCGCCGAGGGGGTTGTGGGTGTAGATCAGCGCCGCCGCCCGCAGGTAATCGGCCGGCTCCCCCACCGCCGCCGCCATGATGAAGTCGGCGGGCGAGCAGTGGGCCGGACAGGCGTCCCGGCAGGGTTTGCGTTCGCAGTACTCACACCGCTCGATGGCGGCGCGAAGCTGGGCATCGGTCAGGTCGGGCATCGGTAACCTCGCTCGTTTCGAGGCGCCATTGTAGCTGGGAACCGCCGAAGTCGAACCCGCGTCCGATCAGGCGAGGCGCTCGTCCAGCCACTCGCCGAACTGCGACCACGGCAGAGCCAGGTTGCCCCCGGGCATCGGAGTCGGCTCCGCCACGCCACAGACCAGCAACCCACTCCCCGTCGCGTCGTCCCCGACGAGGGTGCGGAAGCGGTTCATCGGCGCCAGGTGTCCAGCCCGGGGGGTGGCGGTGGCCTTGATCTCCACGGGCTGCAGCTTGCCGCCGACGTCGACCAGCAGGTCCACCTCCAACCCGTCGTGGGAGCGCCAGTGAAACACGGCGGGCCGCAGACCCCTGTTCGCGAAGGACTTGATCGCCTCGGCCACGATCCAGCCCTCGAGCAGGGGACCGCCCAGGGGACCGCGCAGCGACGCCTCCGCATCCGGCTGGCGGGTCAGGGCGGTGGCCAGCACGGGATCGAGGAAGTAGGCCTTGGGGGACCGGATCACCCGCTTTCCGTAGTTCCGGTGCCACGGGGGAAGCAGGCACATCCCGTAGGAGGCCTCAAGCACCGAGATCCAGTCCTTGACGGTCGGACTTGTGATCCCCAACTGGCGGGAAATCGCTGCCATGTTCAGGGTCTGACCGTGGCGCGCCGCGCAGACGGCCAGGAAGGACTCGAAGGCACGTAGGTCGCCGATGTTCCGCACCATCCGCACGTCCCGCTCGACGTAGGTTCGCAGGTACGAGGAGGTCCAGAGGTCCCGTTTCTCCGGCGCCAGCGCGATCTCCGGATAACCCCCGATCCAGAGTCGATGCTCGAGCGACTCGTCGCCGACGCCAGCGAGCTCCTCGCCGCTCAGCGGCAGCAGCTCCAGCACCGCCACGCGCCCCGCCAGTGACTCGGTCACCTGCTGCATCAGCTCGAACTGCTGGGAACCGGTGAGGACCCACCTTCCGTGCCAATCGCGAGCCTCGTCGATCCTCATCTTGAGGTAGCTCAGGAGCTCGGGGACGTACTGGATCTCGTCGAGGATCGCCGGTCGGTCGCCGAAGCGGCCCAGGAAGCCCCGCGGATCCTGGGTCGCGAACTCCCGCTCCAGCGGATCGTCAAAGGTCACGAACGCGAAGCTGCCCCCCAGTTCCTCCCTGACGAAGGTGGTCTTGCCCGACTGCCGGGGGCCCGTGATCAGGACGGACGGAAACTGGTCCAGGGCGGTCGCGAGGGTGGAAGCGAGCCGGCGAGCCAGGTACATCTGGCAAAACTAAACTTCGATTTTAGATCTGTCAACACACCTCCGCCAGGCCGCGAGCAGTCTCAGCAACCAGCGCCCGGATACACGGTGGGATCCCGATCGTCGCAGTCCAGGCCGAGGGCGGGATAGGTCGCCGGGTCATTGTATGGGCGACTGGGACGGCGACGACTACATCGTGGGAAACACTGGCGACGATACTCTCTGCGGAAACTGGAAGACCGACTCGGTCGAGGACGACATCTGGGCATACGGCGGCACGGACATCTGCTGGTGATCTCGAGGACGACCTCAACGACTGCGAGGATACTTCGCCGCCGGACGACATCTGCCCAGATCCCCCATTCTAGCGAGGCACACTACACCCCATCCACCTCGTCGAGCCACCGGGGTAGCTGACCGGCCAGGTACAGGGGCAGCGACAGCAGCTGGTATCGGGCTTCGTGCCCCGTGGCTGTCCGGGCCTGGACATCCACCAACGACGCCGGGTGGGCAGCCAGTCGAACCGCCAGCGGTAGACCGCGCCGCGCCATGAACAGGTGGAGCGACCGCAGGCGTCCGGTGGTGCCCGCCTTCACCTCGACCGGCACGACCGACGTGTCGTGCTGGATCACGTAGTCGACCTCGGCCTGGGCCCCATGCTTCCGCCGCGTCCAGTAGTAGAGCGCGGGTTCGATGAACGACAGCTCCGATCCCCGCAGCGCCTGACCCACGAGCTGCTCCGCGAGTCCGCCCTCGTTGACCAGCTCGGCAGCCCGCAGGGACCGGAGGGACCGGAGGGACCGGGGGGACAGACCCAGCGCTGCCGAGGCCAGACCGACGTCCGCCAAGACCACCTTGAATGTCCGCTCGCGCACCTCGGCGCCCAGCGGGACGCCGGTGCTGTCGCTGGCCTGGACCCGGTGGCACAGGCGCGCCTTGCACAGGAGATCGAGGGCCTGGCGCAGGGCGGCGGCTCGCTGCTCGGGATCCACCTGGCTGTACATGAACTTGCGGCCCAGCAGGCGCGGCACCGCGGTCAGCACCCGGTCGAGGCGCCTCACTGGAACGCGACCGGCATACCTCGCGAAATCGTCTCGATAGGTGGCCAGCAGGTCTTGCTGGACGCGGGAAACTTCCAGGTAAGAGCGCTCGTGGCACCACGCCTGGACAGCCGCCGGCAGACCGCCAACGAGCATGTAGTCCCGCAGGAGATCGAGGAGGCGTTCGTGGAGCGGGAGCGGGATGGGGTGGCCGAGGGTCGCCGTTCGCACCCACTCCAGCAGCGAGTCCTCATTCGCGGCCGCCAGGAACTCCTCGAAGGACATGGGCTCCAGGTGGAGGTAACTGATCCGTCCGACCGGCATGCTGAAGCGGTGGTCCGCCAGGGCGAAGTCGAGGAGGGATCCCGCCGCGACCACCGGTAGTTCGGGCAGCTCCTCGGCAAACCACCGGAGCCTGGCCAGCACCTCGGGTGCCGCCTGGATCTCGTCGAGGAACAGGATCGTCTCCTTGGGCCGGGCCCGCCGCCCCAGGTATGCCTCCACACCTCGCATCACGGCCCGGGGATCGGCGACATCGAACAGCGCCGCCGCCTGCGGATCGCGCTCGAAATTCAGCTCCATCAACGTCAGCCCGCTCCGCCCGGACACCTCCCTCGCCAGCCACGTCTTGCCCACCTGCCGCGCACCGCGCAGGACGAGGGGCTTCCTGTCCGGTCGGGCGATCCAATCCAGCAACTCCCTGGTGGCACGTCGCTCCATGGAGATAGGGTAGATATACCCTCATAAATGTCAAGTTATATGACTTTTTTCCACGTTAATCCGTTGTGGCCGGGCGAGCAGCGGTCAGGGCTCAGCCGCGATCTCCGCCGCGATCGCCTCGATGGTGGTGACGACCAGGTTGACGTAGTTCTCGGAGCGGACCTTCATCCCGCCGTAGCCGACGCCGGCGCCGGTGAGGGAGTAGGTGCCGACGCCGGGATCGCCGGGGGAGCGGGGGTCGGTGAGGCCGAGGCGGTCGAGGACGCGGGCCAGGCCGGAGACGTCGGTCTCGCCGGGGTTGACCACCGAGTACAGCGCGTCGCTGACCGGCCAGCCGTGGCGGGTGACCAGCAGGTAGGCGGCGATGGCGCCGGTCCGGTCGACCCCGTGTTGACAGTGGATGAAGATCTCGTCCGCCCGGAAGCGATCCACGGTCTCCTGGATCTTGGTCGCGTGGCGGAAGGTGGAGCCGATGGGGAGGTAGACCTGCTCGATGCCCGCGTCGCGCAGGGCGTCGAGGGTGGCGTCGGAGGGGGCGACGGCGCTGAGCACGACCTTCACGCCGTAGGACTGCATCGCTGGCACGTGGCGCTGGTCGAACATCGCCCCGAGCCAGTAGCCCTCGGCCATCTGGCGAGTCGCGGGCGGCGCGGGCAGGTCGCTGTCCGGCGGCGCGAACACCTCGGGTGCCGGGGCGTTGGCCGGTCCGGTCTCGGGCGGCGGGGTCACCCCCCGCTTCGGACAGCCGCTCAGGGCCACGGCCAGCATCACCGCCACGATCGGGGTCACGTTCTTCACGGCCTCACATTCTAGGGATTGGACGGCGCCCCGCCAGCTTCCATTTCCACTCTTCCGGATCTGGCCCGGCCCGCTGGCGTGGCTGGAGGCCTGTTATCCTGGCCGCCGGATGGATATCGCCCTCCCCGCCCCCTGGATCTGCGGCTCACGCTCCGCCGTGGCCGGCTGCTTGCTGACGCTGTTCGGCGCCGGATCGGCGTGTACGGGCACCGTCTCGAGCACGCCCCCCCCAGCGGACGACGACGCAGCGGACGACGACGATGCGACGGCCTCCGGCGCCCCGCTCGAACACGTGGACGGTGCGGGGGCGCTGACTCCGGCGTTCAGCGTCGACCGTGGATTCCATGACCAGCCGTTCGAGGTGGAGATCGCGGTCGACCTGAACGACGCGACGATCCGCTACACGTTGGACGGCAGCGATCCGCGGACCGCGGCAAACGCCGTCGAGGGAGCGAGCCCGTTGCAGGTGTTCGTGGATCCCTACAGCGACGAAGGGCGGGATCCGGCGCCAGGGGTGGTGCTGCGGGCCGTGGGGCGCTGGCAGGGGGTTCTGGGCGAGCCGGTCAGCCACACCTACCTGTTCATCGGTGACTCGGCCGCGCTGTCACCGGACGACGCCCCGCCTGGCCCGGGCTGGCCCGAGATCTACGACACCAGCAACAACCTCGACCCGCTCCAGGCAATCAACTACGGGCTGGACCCCCGCGTGGTCGAGGATCCGGCCTATGCCGAGCTGCTCGACGACGCCCTGCTGGCCATCCCCACGCTGTCGCTGGCCACCGAGCTGGAGCACCTGTTCGACCCGGGCAGCGGGATCTATGTCAACGCCCTCGAGCACGGGATGGACTGGGAGCGGCCTGTCTCGATCGAGCTGCTCGATCCCGACGACAACGGCGTCCATAGCGGCGAGTTCCAGGTCAACGGCGGCCTGCGGATCCGCGGCGGCTGGAGCCGCTACAGCCACAACCCCAAGCACGCGTTCCGGCTGTTCTTCCGCGGGGAGTACGGGCCGACCAAGCTCGAGTTCCCCCTGTTCGACGACGAGGGGGTGGACCGCTTCGACTGCGTCGACCTGCGCACGAGCCAGAACTACTCGTGGAGCTTCAAGACCACCGCCGGATCGGCCAACACGATGAATCGCGACGTGTTCTCGCGGGACCTGCAGCGCGAGATGGGGCAGCCCCACACCCGCAGCCGCTACTACCACCTGTATCTGAACGGCGTGTACTGGGGGCTGTACCAGACCCAGGAGCGCCCGGAGGCCAGCTTCGCCGAGGCGTACCTGGGCGGCGCAAAGGAGGACTACGACGTCGTCAAGGTCAACGGCGACGAGCCCACCGCCCGGGTGATCGAGGCCACCGACGGCAACCTCGATGCCTGGGAGCGGGTCTGGGACCTCTGCCAGCAGGGATTCGCATCCGACGAGAACTACTACCGGCTGCAGGGGCTGGCGGCCGACGGGAGCGACGATCCCACACTGGAGACCCTGGTCGACGTCGACAACCTCATCGACTACATGCTGGTCATCTTCTTCGCGGGCAACTTCGACTCGCCCACAGGCAGCTTCACCGGCAACAAGGGCCCCAACAACTTCTTCGCGATCCGCGACCGGGAGACCGGTGACGCCGGGTTCGTGTTCTTCGCCCACGACGCGGAGCACGCCCTGCACGCGCAGGCCTGGTCGCCGGGGATCGGCGTGTACGAGAACCGGGTGAACATCGGCGATATCGAGGGCGACTACCGGATGGTGGTCACCGAGTTCGAGAACTTCCACCCCCAGTGGTTGCACCACCGGCTGACCGAACACCCGGAGTACCGGGCGCGCTTCGACGAGCGGGTACGGGTGCACCTGCTGGCGCACGGTCCGGCCACGCCGGACGCGGCGGCGGCGCTGTTCTCGACGCGGGCCGACGATATCGAACTGGCGATCATCGCCGAGTCGGCGCGCTGGGGTGACAGCAAACCCTTCGAGGAAGACGGCCGCACCTACCGCACCCGGGACGACGACTGGATCCCGGCGATCGAGGACACCCTGGACCACTTCTTCGGGGGGCTCGGCGACGATCCGCCGCGCACCGATATCGTGCTGGAGCAGCTCGCCGCGGCGGAGCTCTACCAGCCGGAGATCGCTCCATGACCCCGATCCAACGGATCTCCCTGTTGCTCCTGTTGTTGGCCCCGCCCACCGCCCGGGCAACGGAGGCCGGAGTTCCCCCGGCTGGGCAAATCTCCGCTGAAGAGCTGATGGAGACCGTCGAGTGGCTGGTGGCGCCGCAGCGGCGCGGCAGGCTCGCGGGGGACGAGGGGTACCAGCAGGCGGCCGAGGAGATGGCGCTCGTTGGCGCGGATGGCGCCGAGCAGCCGTGGGTGCTGGGCGAGGACTTCGTGGCCCGCGGCTTCACCGGCTCGGGCCAGGTCACCGCAGAGGTGGTTTTTGTCGGATACGGGCTGGTGGACGGCAAGGGGTGGGACGACTACGCCGGGATCGACGTGACGGGCAAGGTCGTGCTGGCGCTCAAGCAGCCCCCGCCATGGGAGGTCGACGGTGGCTGGGGCGAGATCCACTTTCCCCGGCCCAAGGCCCAGGTCGCCCGCGACCGCGGCGCGGTGGGCATGCTCCTGGTCTCCAATCCGCTGGCGAAGCACGTGCAGCCTCTGATCGGCAGTACGGCCCACGGCCCCGGTGAGCAGGCGAAGGACCTCCCCCAGCTCCAGGTCACCGGGGCGGTCGCCGACACCCTGCTCGAGGGCAGCGGCTGGACGATCAAGGCGCTCCAGGAGGGTATCGACGCCGACCGGGCCCCCAGCCCGGTGGCTCTGGCCACCCGGGTGCGGATCGGCGTTGAAGCTCGCTACCGGGCCGAGTGCGCCCCCCCCAGCGTGGTGGGGATCCTGCGCGGGGCGGATCCGGCGCGGGCCGCCGAACACGTGATCCTCGGCGCCCACCTCGACCACGTGGGCCAGCAGGGCGAGCTGCTGTTCCCCGGCGCCAACGACAACGCGTCGGGCGCGGCCGCGGTGCTCGGCGTGGCCCGCGCCATGACTCGCCAGGGCAAGCTGCCGCCCCGCAGCGTCGTCTTCGTTCTCTTCGCGGGCGAGGAGCAGGGGCTCAAGGGTGCCGAGGCCTACGTCGCCGATCCCCCCCTCCCCCTCGACCAGGCCGTGGCGATGATCAACACCGACGGGGTGGGCACGGGCGTCGGGATGCGAGTCGGCGGCGGTGGTGCAAGTCCGAATCTCCACGCCCTGGCCCGCGAGCTGGACGCCGCTGCCGACGTCTTCACCACCGAGGAGACCTGGTACGGCGGTGGCTCCGACGCCCAGCCGTTCTTCGACGCCGGCCTCCCCACCCTCTACTTCGCCGCGGACCAGGGCTGGGACAACCTCCACCAGCCAACCGACACTCTCGACAAGATCGATCCCACCCTCCTCCATCAGGCCACCAACCTGATGTACCTCACCACCGCCGCCATCGCCGATGGTCGGTACGATCGCGAGGAGCGTCAGCCGGAGGAACCTGCCGAGTAGGCCGGGGACACAGCCGAGCCCGCCGGATCAGCTGACGGCGCGGAGGTCGCCGTTCTTGCCCGCCAGGTTGAGGACATCGACCTTTTCACGGCCCATCGTGACGACGAAGCGCGGCATGCCGGCCCCCTCCTGTTCAGACCGTCGCGAACCGCTGCCAGGTGGCGCCGGAACGGGCGGCAGCAGCGCGGGCGAGGGCGGGGACGTCCAGCGTCTCGACCTGGCCGTCGCGCATCAGCACCTCGCCGTCGCAGATGGTGGTGACGACCCGCTCGGCGGCGGCGCCGAACAGCAGGTGGCCGTGGACGTTGTCCGGGGTCACCGGGGTGAAGGGGATGTGGTCGACGACGATCACGTCCGCGGCGGCCCCCGGGGTCAGCACGCCCAGGGTGCGGCCGAAGTAGGCCGAGGCGACGGCCGCGTTGTTGGCGAACAGCATCCGGACGGTGTCCATCCAGCCCACCGACGGGTTGCGCTCGACGTGGTGGCGCACGAACAGGGACGCCCGCGCCTCCTCGAACATGTTGGACGTCATCCCGTCGGTGCCCAGGCAGACCAGCGCGCCCCGCTCCAGCAGGGTCGGGACCGCCGCGCAGCCGACGCCGTTGTTCATGTTGGACTGGGGGTTGTGGACCACTGTGGTGTCGCTGTCCACCAGCAGGCGGATCTCGTCGTCGTCCACGTGGATGCAGTGAACCGCCAGGCTCTTGGGGCCCAGCCCGCCAGCGTCGGCCAGCCGCTGCACCACCCGCACGCCGAAGTGTTCCAGCGAATGATCCTGGTCCGCCTGGTCCTCGGCCACGTGGATGTGCAGGCCGGTGCGGTGCTCGTGGGCGAGCCGGACACATGCGTCCATGGTCTCGTGGCCGACGGTCATCGCGGCGTGGATCCCGACCAGTCCATGGAGCCGGCTGTGGCCGTCATCGCACAGCTCCAGCCAGGCGCGGTTCTCGGCCAGTCCGGCGCGGGCGCCGTCGACACCGTTGCGATCCGTGACCTCGTAGCACAGGGATGCCCGCAGGCCCGATTCCAGCACCGCGTCGCCGATGCGGCCCAGGCTGCCGCCGATGGCCGACGGGCTGGCATGGTGGTCCAGCAGGGTGGTGGTGCCCGAGCGGATGCAGCGCGCCAACGGGAACACCGCGCTGTAGTACACGTCATCCAGATCCAGCGCCCGATCCAGCTTCCACCACAGGTTCTCGAGCACCTGGACGAAGTTGGTCGACGGCGCGGCGCCGAGCCCACAAGCGAAGGTCGAGTAGAGATGGTGGTGGGCGCAGATCAGGCCCGGCATGATCACCCGCCCGCCGGCGTCGATGGACTCGTCGGCCCGCTCCCGGAGATCGGCGGTGGGCCCCACCGCCACGATGGTGTCGCCGTCGACCAGCACCCCGCCATCGGGGATCACTTGCCCCGGAGCGCCAAGGGTGAACACGGTCCCGTTTCCAACCAGCAGCATGATCTCTCCTCAGCCTTTCAGCTTCAGCGGCAGGGACGTGAGCGCCCGGCCGGTGTGTGTGCGATAGGCGGCGGCGACCGCCGGGGCGGTGGGGATCGCGCTGACCTCGCCCACGCCCTTGGCCCCCAGCGGGTTGCCCGACGCCCCCGTCCCCGGCGGCGCGCCCGGGAGCAGGTGGATCTCCATCGGCGGGATATCCGTCGCCCGCGGAAGGCCCAGCTTGGCCATGTTGGTGTGCTGGGGCACACCGTCGACGACCGCCAGGTCCTCGCTGAGCGCGTACCCGAGGCCCATCGCCGTGCCGCCCTCGACCTGGCCTTGGACCCCCAGGGGGTTGACCACGCAGCCGGCGTCGACCCCGGTGACGATTCGCTCGATGGCGCCATCCGCGTCCAGGATCACCACCTGCGACGCGAATCCGAACGCCACGTGGGTGCGGGGGTTGAGTTCCTCGGAGCCGGCCGAGTGGGTGGCTGGGCCAAACTCGGCCGGGAAGTCACGCCCCTCCAGGGCTGGCAGCGAACCGGCAGCCTCGGCGGCCTCGGCCAGCGCCCGCGCGGCGATCAGGCAGGCGCCGCCGGTCAGGTAGGTCTGCCGCGAGGCCGTGGTGACCCCCGCCTCGGGGGTGGTGGCCGTATCACCCAGGTGTACGTCGACGGCGGCGGGCGGCAGGTCCAGGGTGCCGCAGACCACATTACGCAGTACTTGCTCGACGCCCTGTCCCATGCAAGCAGCGCCCGAGTGGACGACCACGCGCCCGCCGCGGACCTCCAGCCGCACCCGGCCCATGTCGGGCACGCCCACGCCGAGCCCTACGTTCTTGATGGCAGAGGCGATCCCCACCGTCTTGCCCGCCGCTCGGGCCTCGTCGTAGGCTGCCTGGACCGCGTCCAGGGTCTCGATGAAGCGCACGTCGGGCTCCAGGATCTGACCGCTGGAGAAGGGCCAGCCCGGGCGCAGCCCGTTGCGCCGCCGGATCTCCAGGCGGTCGATCGCCGACGCGTCCGCCAGTCGATCGATGAGGGCCTCGACGGCGAATGCCACCTGGGGCACTCCGAAGCCGCGCATCGCGCCCGCGGGCGGGTTGTTGGTGTAGACCGTCCGCCCCTCCAGCCGCACGGCGTCGAAGCGGTAGGGTCCGGTAGCGTGGACCGTGGCCCGCTCGACCACTTCGCCGCCCATCGAGGCATACGCGCCCGTGTCGCCCGTGACCCGCGCCTCGCAGAACGTCAGATTCCCCTCGCTGTCGCAGCCCACCGCCATCCGCACCGACATGGCGTGGCGCTTGGGGTGGACCAGGATCGACTCTTCCCGGGTCAGGGTCACGTTCACCGGCCGGTCGCAGAGCACCGCCGCCAGCGCCGCGTGGTGCTGGACCGACAGATCCTCCTTGCCGCCGAAACCGCCTCCGGGGGGCACCAGCACGACGCGCACGGCCTCCGGCTCCACCGCCAGCACCGAGGCGATCTGGCGGCGATCGGCAAAGGTCCCCTGGGTCCCGGCCAGCACCGTCAGCGTGCCGCGGGCATCGGCGGGCAGCGGGTGTGGCAGCGGGCCGGTCCAGGATGCCGGCACCGCGAGCGCCGACTCGGGCTCCAGGAAGGCGTGCTCGACAAAGGGCACCTCGAAGGTGTCTCGGGCCACATGGGCGCTGATGGATCGAGCGGCCTCCAGCTGGCCCCGCTCGAGCTTCGGGTTGGTCAGCAAATTACCGCCGCGGTGGAGGGAGGGCGCGCCATCGGCCAGGGCGTCTTCAGGCGAGGTGATCGGGGGCAATTCCTCCAGCTCGACGGCCACCGCGGCGGCTCCATCGCGGGCGGCGCGGCGCGAACGGGCGACCACCAGGGCCAGCGCGTCACCCACGTAGCGGGTGGTCTCGCCGGCCGCAACGTAGATCGGCCAGTCCACGTGGATCATCCCGACCCGTCGCTGGCCGGGGACGTCGGCGGCGGTGATCACGCGCTCCACGCCGTCGACGGCGAGGGCAGGCGTGGGATCGATGGATCGCACTGTGGCGCGCGGAACCCGGGCCAGCACGGGCGCGCCGAACCACTGGCCCTCGACCCTCACGTCGTCCACGAAGGCGTGGGCACCCCGGGCGCGCCGAAGGTCGCCGGGGCGGCAGGCGGGCTGACCGATGGCATCGCCGGACGGTGGAGGCGGCGGATCCTCGCCCGACCGCAGCCGTCGCGCGGCCTCCAGGATCCCGTCGACCACCCTCGCGTACCCGGTGCAGCGGCAGATGTGGCCCCGCAGCGCCTTGCGGACTGCCGCCTCGTCCGGATCGTCGTTCCGCAGCAGCAGCGCCACCGCCGACACCAGGATCCCCGGGGTACAGAAGCCGCATTGCACTGCACCCCCGTGGGCCAGACAGCTGGCGACCATCGATCCCTGGGGCTCGGGCAGACCCGCGGCGGTGAGCACGGTCTTGC
The DNA here is from genome assembly GCA_964436045.1 of uncultured Rickettsiales bacterium. GTDB lineage: Bacteria > Myxococcota_A > UBA796 > UBA9615 > CAYRNR01 > CAYTBN01. The sequence continues at coordinate 15,847 of CAYTBN010000088.1, forward strand.
CATCGACCTTGGCCGCGACCAGCGTGCAGGCACGGCGGACCTTGCCATCCACCAGCACGGTGCACGACCCGCAGGCGCCGGTTCCGCAGCCGTTCTTGGCAGCGACCACGCCCAGCCGATCGCGAAGCACGTCGAGCAGGCGCTCACCCTCTTCGCAGGTGGTCTCGGTGGCGCGGCCGTCCAGGAAAAAGCCCAAGTTCTGCATGGCACGGACGAGTCTACTACGACCGCGCACGCGGTCGCGCCGGAAGGACCGCCGGGGGTGTCGACTCTTCGTGGAAGCGAGCCTAACGCCGCGGGAGAACGCGCCGTCGCCGTGCCGCGAGTCCGAGGGCGAGCAGCAGCACCGAGACGGCGCTCCGCGACCGCGGATCGCCGTGCTGGCGGCAGCTGCAGTCGCCGGCCCCCAGGCTGACGTCGTCGTCGTCGAGGCCCGCGTCGTCGTCGTCGTCCCCCGTGCCGCCACACTCCTCGTCCGCGCCGTCGACCGCGCCGTCGCAGTCGTTGTCCAGGCCGTCGCCGCAGTCCTCGCCGACGTTGGGGTGGACGTCGTAGGCCGCGTCGTCGCAATCGTCGCCGCCGCAGCCGGCGTCGCTGTAGCCGTCGCCGTCGGCGTCCCCGCAGCCGGGATCGCCGAGCCCCCAGATCTGGACATCGTCCAGGTTCCAGCCGCAGTAGCGCCAGCCTTCGTCGGTGCTGCCCATGGTCCAGCGCACGTGGACCGTCGGCTGACCGTCGGCGATCGCCTGAAGGTCGACCTGCTGGCGCACCCACTCACCATCGGCCACTTCACCGCTGTTCTGCCAGACGGTGGACCAGCTGGAACCGTCGGTGCTGACGCGGACCGAGGCGTGGTCGTACTCGCTGTCCTCGACGCCGAGCCAGCGCCAGAACTTCAGCGAGGTGCGGGTCAGGTTGGTGCAGTCGATGGCGCCCGTGGTCAGGTGTTTCTCGGCCAGGCCATCGGGGTAGTCCCCGGACAGGTTGTAGCCGTAGACCTGGGTGCCCGTGTAGCCACCCGACGGATCGGTGCAGCCGTGCTCGCCGCCCAGCCCGATCGGCTGGCCCAGGGCCCACTCGCCCTCGGTGGTCCAGCCCGGATCGTCGTTCAGGGTCCACTCGTACTGCGCCTCGGGGATGCCCACGTCCAGGATCAACTCGCGGGTGGTGTCGCCCTCGCCGTCGGTCAGGTTCACGAACTCCAGCAGGTCCTCGTAGTGGCCGTTGCCCAGGCCGCTGGCGTCGGGACCGAACGAGACCCGGACGGCGGCGGTCTCACCGGGCTGCAGGGTGCCGCTGGCGCCGTCGATCGACACCCAGGGGCGTGAGTTGAGCACCTGGTAGTCCAGGGCGGTGTCGCCCGGGTTCTCCAGCGTGTAGAGCTTCTCGGCGGGATCGAAGGGGCCGCCCGCGTGTCCCTCCGCCTCCAGGCCGTCGTAGGGGTCGACCCGCAGGCCACTGACCGGGGTGGCCACGCCGTGGACCCGGACCGAGGGGTCGCCGAAGATCGTCCAGTAGATGTACTCGTTCTCGCCGCTGCCGGCGTAGTCGTCGATCATCCGGCTGGAACCGGCAAACGCGAGGGCACCGAAGCTGACATGGGCCTCGGCCACCAGCAGCTCGTTGAACTCGTCCTGGGCCGACATTGGCGGGCTCCAGGACTGGCTGATCGTCGAACCGTAGAAGGCGATCGCCCCGGTGGCGATCCCGCCGTGGGTGGCCCGCAACCAGGCCTCGGCGAAGCAGGTGCCGTGGTTGAACTCGCCCACGTTGCAGCCCACGGTCAGCACGAAGGGCAACATGCCCTCGTTGGTCAGGGCGTTGACGTGGCTGTTGGAGAAGTTGCCCGTGACCCAGCCCTCGTCCCAGCCGTGGCCGCAGTAGTTGACGATGCCGCGGCCGTCGTTCACCGCCGTGGTGATCATGCCGGCTGACACCGGATCGCCGTAGAACTCGTCCACCTCGGTGTAACCGTAGGCCAGCATGTCGTCGCGGATGTTGGCCAGGTGCTCGTGATCCATCTCGCCGTCGTCGCCCGGGCCCTCGGTGGACGCCAGGCCCACGCCGCGCAGGAACCAGGGCTGGAGGGTGGCGGGCAGGGTCTCGTACTCGATGGTGCGGGCGACCTGGGTCGCGACGTCCGCCGCCGAGTCGGCGGAGAAACGCCCGATCAGCAGGTCCGGGTAGCTGTCGTTGCCCGACACGGTGGCGTAGGTCGGGTCCGCGGCGCTGCCGTTGGCGTTGGGCGTGGCCACGTGGGAGTGGTCGCCCACCAGCAGCACGAAGGCCAGGTTGCCTGCGTGGTAGGCGTCCTCGATGTGGCCCGCGATGGCCCCTTCGCTGTTGCCGACGCTCGACACGCCCACCGCCGTGGTCGGGATCCCGATGCCGTTCTTGTGGGCCACCAGCGGCTGGACCTCGCCGAGCCAGGCATCGTGGCAGATGATCAGCAGCTCGCCATCTTCGGTGATCGGGGGGTACTGGGGGGCGTGGGACGGCCAGTTGAGGAAGTGGTGTTCGTACAGCTGCTCGAAGGCCAGGCTGGGCGCCCGGTCCCGCGGACCGAGCACGTTGGCTGGCACCTCGCTGCCGCCAACGCGGGAGATCTCGACCACCAGCCGCTCGACCACCTCCAGCGTCCGTTGCGCCGGGTTGAGCTGCAGCGGGTACAGGTCGACCACCACACCGCGGTGGTCCCGCATGATGTAGGGCTCGCGTAGCTCGGCCAGGGTGCCGGGGTAGGCGGCGTCCTGGTCGTACACCGGGCCGAAGATCCGCGGCACGGTGGTGGGATCGATCTGGCGCGACAGGATGCCCCGCGACGGCACCACGTCCACGTCCTCGAGCAGGTAGGACTCGGCCTCCAGCACCCGGACGGTCAGGTTGGCGTCGTCGGGCACGATCAGGCTGCGGCTGACCCGGGGCAGCTCGGGCTCGCCCTCGCGCTTGAGCACCGCCTCGCCCCCCAGCTGGACCTCGACCAGGGACTGGCCGCCCACCAGGACCGGCGAGAATGTCGGCCCGTCGACCATCAGCTCGAGCACGATCCGATCGCCGCTGTCCTCGAGGACCCGCAGGTCCGGCTCCGCCGCCCGCGCACCCAGCGCGCACACGACGACGGCGAGCGCCACGGGGAGCGCGCGGAGCAGGGAGAGAAATGGCATCGAGCCGCCGCATTCTCGTCGATGGACCATGCGTGAGACCTCTCCGGTTGCTCCTGCAGTGTAGATGGCGAACCCGGATCGTCGGGCAAAGAAGCTGTCAACTACGCCGCGGGGGCACGCGGGTGCGGCGGGCGGCCGAGGCCGAGGGTGCCACGGCGGACGGCCGCCCCGTCGGCTTGCCCGGCCGTGTCCTCCGAGAACGAGACCGAGGTCGTTATCCGGATCCGCCCCGCTGCTCCCGGCTGTGCCAGACGCGGACCACGACCGGGTTCCCATTCTCGTCCAGCCGGTAGCGCAGCACGTAGGCGCCGACGCCAAATGGCGCGAACCATTCCCGGCGCCCGTCTCCCAGCGGCCGGCCGATGCGGGGGTGCTCCGCGAGGTGATCGGCACCTGCGAGGATGGCGGCGGCGGCGCGGCGGGCCGCGCCCGGGCTGATCTCGGCGAGGAAGCTGTGGAGGCGTTCGACGTCCTCCAGCGCCTCGGGCAGCCACCTCAGCGCGGGCACTCGTCGTCCTCCCCCGCGGCCAGGGCTTCCAGCCAGGAACGAACCCGTTCATGTGGAACGGCCTCGCCGGTCAGCGCGAAGCGTTCCCAGCGCGCCTCGTCCTCCACCCGTTCCCGCTCCACCGCCTCCTCCCGGGTGAGGTACTCGGCGATGGCCTCCTTGACGATCCAGTGGGGACTGCGGCTCCGGGCCTCAGCGAGTGCCTTCAGCCGCTCTCGCAGGGCCTGATCGACCTTGACTCCGATGGTGGTGGAGGCCATGGGTTCTCCTGGGTTGCGATTAGTATAACCTGGTTCGGTGGGGCTCGGGGAGGCACGGCCAGACCAGCTGGCCGTGGCACCCGGGCGGACGGATGGCCGCACACTGCTGGTAGGATGCCGTGAATCGGGAGGTGCCCATGCTCCAAAGACCTGCGTTGCTGCTGCTCGCGGCGATCGCGGCGATCGCGGCGATCGCGACGATCGTGGCCCCGGGCCGGGCGGTCGCCGACGGGAAGACCGGGGCCGGCACGAGCCTCGGAGTGGGCATGACCGCCTACGCCCCCGCGCCCGTGGCGGGGCCACGGGTGCAGTTGCCGACCCTGGAGGTGGCGATCGCGTTGCCGTGGAAATCGAGGCAGCTGCGATTTCGGTCCCCGATCCTCGAGAGCGTCTACCACGGTCTGCTGCGTGACCAGACGGTCATCGAGTTGGACGTGATGGTGGTGGGCTTTCCCGGTGGGGCGCGCCCCGCGGGCAAGGGCACGATCCGGGCGGTGATCGGGCCCTGGCTGGGATTCCGGATCCAGGCGGGCCACGAGGTCGTCCAGCCGGGCGTCCTCGTGGGCGGGCGCCTGGGCGGGGAGCTGATGAGCCCGGCCCAGGGGTTCGGGTTCTTCTTCGGCGTCGAGCCGCTGGTCCACCTGTACGGGGGCAGCGCCGGGCCCGAGCGAACGACCACCACCTTCGGCGGCGGCGCCCTGTTCACCGTCGCGATGACGGGGTACCGCAAGCCATGAGCACGCAGCATCGACTCGTCCTCGTCCTCGTCCTCGTCGCGGTCGCTGCGGCCACCACCGGCTGCCTGCACGAGCCGCCCCCCTTCGTCACCGACCTGCCCGCGGGGCCACTGATCATCGCCCACCGGGGTGGCGCGGACATCGCCCCCGAGAACACGATGCCAGCCTTCGACCTGGCCTTCGCCGCGCCCATCTCGGCCGAGGTCGTCGAGCTGGATCTGCACACCAGCGCCGACGGGGAGTTGATGGTGATCCACGACCGGTCCGTCGACCGGATGACCGGGGAGGGCAACGGCTGCGCCACCGAGCAGGACTCGGAGGAGGAGACCTACGGCACGGTGCGGGTCCACGAGTTGACCGTGGCCGAGGTGCAAGCCTTCGACGCCGGCTACTGCTACGAGGACCCGAACGCCGCGGCGGACGCGCCGGACGACGAACGCTACCCCTACCGGGGCCAGGGGGTCGTGATCCCGACCCTGCGCGAGGTGCTCGAGACCCATGCGGACAGGCGCTTCATCCTCGAGGTCAAGCAGCAGGAACCCAGCGTGGTCGAGCCCCTGATCGCCCTGCTCGAGGAGCTGAATCGCTTCGACAGCGTCTGCTTCCTGGACTTCGACGAGGAGGTCACCGCCGAGTACCGGGAAAAAGCCCCGGAACACGCCTGCGTGTCCCTTTCCGGCCAGGGGATCCGCTGCTGGGCGTCCGAGGCGATCATGCCCTTCGGCGGCGGGGCCTGCGAGGACTACGACCTGGGCATGGTCCCCCACGAGAACGGAGGCTTCGACCTGAAGAAGGACCGCTTCGTGAGCAACCTCCAGGCCCTGGGTATGCCGGTCTTCATGTGGACCGTCAACGAGGACGACCTGATGCGCGAGGTGCTCGAGCTGGGGGTCGACGGGGTGGTCACCGACCGACCCGATGCCCTGCGGACGATCCTGGAGGAGTGATCCTCTCGGACTCGGACTCGGACTCGGACTCGGACTCGGACTCGGACTCGGACTCGGA
>CAYTBN010000089.1:0-21511 GCA_964436045.1 uncultured Rickettsiales bacterium
GAGTACGTCTCCGCGGAAACCCTTGCCCTCCTTGACCTCGCGAAAAATGACTCATCTTGGCCTCGGGAACCTCTTTCACGATCCGAAGAAGTTCAGGTCCTTGTCCACGTCGATGCTGTGGCGGTAGTCCTCGGCGTCCTCGCCGAACTCCCGTTCCAGATTTCCGCCCTGGGCGTCGATCACGAAGGTCGACCGCTTGCCGTAGTTCTTGTTGAACTTGACCAGGAACGAGTGACCTTCGGAGTCGAACATCCGCACATGGGCCAGGTCGTCGGCCTCGGAGCGGGAGAACGGCTCGCCACAGGAGGGGCAGGAGAACTGGATCTTCGCGCCCTCTCGCAGCTCCACCGCGGTGGCCGTCAGGCGGCCGTAGACGCCCAACCCCGACGGCAGGAAGACCTCGGTGTGGACCGTGAAGCGCGGCGAATCCAGCCGCCCGCGCATCTTGATGATCGGCCCGTTTCCCGGGTTGAGGTCCACCTCGCAGTGGGGACACACGAATCGGTTGTACACCGGACCGCTCTGGCCGTTCATCGCCTCACCTCCCGGATCAGCCCCGCGCCCCCCCGCATCCCCCGGCGCGCACGGCGGCAATTACTACCACCATGCCAATGGCAAGTCATCAACGGACGTCGAGCTCCACCAGCAAGGGCAGGTGATCGGAGATCTCGGCGTATTCGTGAAGGACCTGGGCCGACGTCACGGTGACGTTGGCCGAGGTGAACAGATAGTCCAGGGTCCTGTCTGGCACGTCCGCGCCAAAGGGCAGGTAGGTGCGCCAGGCCCGCGGGTCGTCCAGCAATGCCGCCGCAGCCGGGACCGCCTGAGAACTGCCCTCGTACAGCTTGGCGACCGGGTTGTCGCCGGCCGGGTACTTCGCGGCATCATCCCCCAACCGTGCAGGATCGTCCCCGGGGGGCAGCATGTTGAAGTCACCCGCCAGCAGCCAGGGGAATCCCAGTCGATCCAGCTCCGCGGTCCGCCGCTGGATGCGATCCACCTGGGCTCCCAGCGTTCCGTCGTCGAAGGAGAACGCCGACAGGTGGGTGTCGAGAATGGTCAGCGAGCCGCCCGGGTGGGGGACCGTCACCTCCAGTACGGCGCGCTTGAGATTGAAGGCCCGCCGGTAGAAAGGCTCCCGGAGCAGCGGCAGCTGCAGCCGCTTGGCGGACGTCAGCTCGAACCGGCTGAGGATCGCCAGCTCCATGTCCACCCGGCCCAGGTGCTGTCCGGGGGGGTGCGGCACGTACCGTACCCGGTGGTACGGGGCGGCGACCCAGCGGTCGTAAGGCGCCTGCTCGAGGATCGCCGTCAGCTGATCGAGGCGGCCCGTTCGGTCCGAGTCCCGATCGACCTCCTGCAGCAGGACCAGGTCGGGATCCTGGGACCGGATCGCATCGGCGACGGCCGCGAGCGTCGATTCGACGTCGGCGTCGGGTACCTCGACCGCGTCGCCGCCATCGTAGAAGAAGTGGTGCCGACGGGAGCCACAGTACTGGATGTTCCAGACCATCACCCGGAGGGTGTCGCCGTCCCAGTCGAGGCTCGCCTCGCGGGGACCCTGGATGGGTACCCGCGCGAGGGGAGGTGGAAAGAAGAACCCGATCCGGATCACGGAGATCACCCCCACAGCGACGATCACCGCAGCCAGCGCACAGCCGATTCCGAGCTTCCTGCGCCGGGCGCTCATCGCTTCAGGACGCCTTCCGGGAGGCCATCACGGCGCCCCCCGTCGCGCCTCGGCGATCCGAACCAGCCCCGCCTCGAGGAAGCTCCGGGCGAGGCGGGTGGACTCGTCGGCGTCCTGCGCCCGGGCCGCCGCGACCACCCGGCGGTGGTGGGCCGCGGTCTCGGCCGGGTCGCGGACCAGGGGCGCGAAGAACTCCAGGTTGTTGCGGTAGAGCCGGCGGATGGAGTTCAGCAGGAACACGAAGACAAGGTTGTGGGCGGCGGTGGACAACACGTGGAAGAACTCGAACTCCAGTTCGCGGAACCGCTGGTCGTCGTCGACGGCCGCCTCGAGGGCCTCGACGGCCCGCTCGAGTTCGAGCAGATCCTCGTCGGTGCGCCGCCGGGCGGCCAACCTCGCCACCTCGGCGCCGATCACCACCCGGGCTTCCATCACGTTCTCCAGGAGCCCCAGGTTCACCCGGTCGCGGCGGGCCAGGAGGTCGCCGAGCAGCTCCAGGCCGCCGTGGCGCATGTAGTCCATGACGGTCGCCCGGTCGCCGTGGCGGATGAAGACCAGCTTGAGCGATTCGAGCTTCTTCATCGCCTCGCGCAGGGTGGTCCGGGTCACCTCGAACTGGGCGGCCAGGTCCCGCTCGGAGGGCAGCCGCTGCCCCGGGCGCAGCAACCCGTCGATGATCGACTTTCGGATCTGCTCGGCAATCTGCTCGGAGGCCTTCTGCCGGGCAATGGGCTTGAAGGGCTTCACGTGTTGTCACCCGATGGCACGATGGTCCAACCACCGCGGATGATAGCGTGGCCGCCGCCGCCCCCACAACCGCGCAGCCCCCCGACGCGACCGGCCTTTCGACCTGCGGTGTGCTAAGAGTGAGGACAGGAGGTACCCGTGGACGTCCGGCCCCTCGCCGCGTCGTGGATCGTGGTGGCGCTGCTCGGCGGCTGCGGTCCGGAGCGGTCCGGTCTACCCCGGGTCGAGATCCAGGGGCATGGGATCGTGGGGGGCGAGGAGACCTCGGGCTGGCCAGCCGTCGTCGCCTACCTGATCGACGGTGGCAACGGCGGGCTGTGCTCGGCCACGCTGATCGGCCCGCGAACGGTGCTGACGGCGGCCCACTGCGTGGACGAATCCACCTCCGCCGACCAGGTGTTCTTCGGCAGCTCCCTGTTCGAACCGGGCGCGACGGTCGACGTGGCCAGCGCCGTCGTGCACGACGGCTACAACCCGTCGTCGGGCGTACTCGACCTGGGCCTGCTGATCCTGGACCGCGACGCGAGCACCGATCCCATCGAGCTGAACGACGAGCGGGTCGACGGGGACTGGATCGGCCGCAGCCTCCACGTGGTCGGCTACGGCAACGACGACGTGTACGCGGGCACCACCGCGGGTATCAAGCGCGAGACCGACGTGGAGCTCGTCGGGGTCGAGGGTCACCTCATCTACCACGAGAGTGATGGGCACAACACCTGCGCGGGCGACTCGGGCGGGCCCGTGCTCGTGGAACGGGACGGCGGCTGGGTGCTGGTGGCGGTGACGTCCTTCGTCTATCCCATCGACCCGGACGACGATGCCTGTGACGGCGGCGGGGGCGAGAACCGGGTCGACCGCAGCCTCGACTGGATCAACGAGAACTCGGAGATCGACGTCGAGGTCCCGGACAACGGGGACGACGACGACTACGCCAGCGACGACTCCTTCCTGGACGAGGCGGACAACCGCGGGGGCTGTGCCACCGCGATCGCGGGGCAGCGCCGGGGTGCGGGGCTGGGTGCGGCGGTGGCGGTCCTGGTGGGGGTGATCAGCCGGCGCCGCAGGGCACCTTGGCGCCGGGCGGGCCGGGGGTGCCGACCTTCGGCGGTTCGCCGTAGACCTGGATGAACCGCTCGACGTAGGCGTCCTTGCCCCCGGCGAGCAGCAGGGTCAGCGGCATCACCTCGCGGGCCTGGTTGACCATCTCTCCGGCCAGCACGCGGATGTCCCACTGGGCGTGGCGGTCCTCGCGCAGCCTCGAGACGTGGTACAGCTCGCGCGCGTTGATGCTGACCAGCGCGCGCCGCCGATGGGCGTTGAGCAGCGCGTAGGGGGCGGCGGCGGCCGAGGCCTCGCCGATGAGGCGTGACAGCGCTTCGGCCCGCGACGCGAGGGAACGTATCTCGTCGGTGAATCCTGCCGCCTGCACCGCCGGCGGGATCGTCAGGCCCAGCGCGGGGTCGTAGGGCTGGGCCGTCAGCGTCATCATCCGGTGCCGCTTCAGCTGGCCGAAACAGGCGGCGGACAGGGAGAACTCGAAGGTACAGCCCACGTACTCGAACTCGCGCAGCATGGTGTCGTAGAGTTCCATGTGCCGCATGGAGGTGGTCACCACCTCGCGTCGACCCGCCTCGTCGAGGGCCTCCGCCTGGCGGTAGGCCTCGCCGTAGGAGCTCCGCGAGACCGTGTGCAGCAGGGCCGCGACCAGACGCAGGTCGGCGTCGGGCGTGACGTCGACCCGCCGGACCCGTCCACACTCCCGCTCCCGCCCGTCCGCGGCCCGCGGCACGGGCGAATCGCCGGCCGGCGCCACAGGGGACGACAGCTGCGCCAGGTCCCCGTAGGAGAGCCGGTCCCGGTCACAGGGATCGGTGAACAACACCAGCGACGGCGCCACCCCCTCGACCTGGCCGTACAGCTCCCGCCCCAGCTCACGGACCTCCTGCAGGGGGTGGGCCGCGAACCGCCGCACCATCAACTCCAGGTTGCGGGCGTTGACCGTCATCCCCAGCTGCCCCTCGGTCGCCAGGGCGGTCACGTAGCGCGCGTCTTCCTTGGCCGCTCCCCGCAGCAGCCGCATCCCGGGCTTGGAGTCCGCGTCCTCGGGATGATCGGCGACGAGGCGTTCCAGCAAATCCTCGTTGATCCGCCGGTACAGCTCGTTCTGGGCCTCGACCAGGGCGACGAACGGAGCCTCGAGCCCGGCGTCCTTCACCTCGCCGGGAACCACGAAGTCGCCGTCCAGCGTGATATAGCGCTGGGATTTCTCGGTGAACGAGCACAGGCGGAACTGCTCGACGGCCTCGATCGCCAGCCGCGAGACACCGATCAGATCGAAGTTGAAGACCGCGTGTTCGGCCACCGAATGGTGACCCATCTCCCAGATGATCCGCTGATTGGAGCGGCGCGCCTTGCTCACCTCGGTGCGGGCCATCCGGCGCAGCTCGTCCACCGGTTTGCGGCTCCGGCTGATCCGGGCATAGGCCGCTGACAGCGGCTCCGGCGTCAGCGACTCGGGGTCGACTCCCAGCCGCTCGGCCTCCGCGATCACCGCGGTGTCCAGGTTATAACCGGCCAGGTTCACCCGCATGGGAACTCCCCTGTGGACGGCGCACCGGTCGGCGGCCGCCGGGTCGTATCAGAACAGGGCCAGCGTGTACGCGGCGGTGTCTTCGGCCGTGACGGCGAGGAATCCGATCTCGCCGGCTTCGACCGTGAAGGTCCCGCCCGCGCTCACGTCCTCGACGGTCGCGTCGGCGCCCGCGGCCACCGCCAGCACCACGACGTCATCGTCGGTGGTGACCTCGATCTCGACCGTGCCGCTCACGTCCAGGTCGTAGTAGTCGATGCCGTACGGCTGCAGGTGACCATTGCGGTCGTCTCCGATGGCCAGCTCGGTGATGGTGCTGACCGGGTCGAAGTCGAAGCTCTCGAACCCGTATCCCAGGCCGGGGTCGTCCAGGTAGATCGCCACGATCATGTCCAGATACAGGTCATACGCCGAGTCGTCGATGCCCACGTCGGCGAGGGCGGCGTCGATGCCGGTCCAGCCGTCGGATGATTCGGCGGTGACGGCACCCAGCAGGTCCGCGCTGCCCTGCTCCCACAGGTAGGTCCCCCACAGCAGGAAGGCGCCGTAGTGCGCCGCGCCGTGGTCGGGATCGCCCGGCCCCCAGTTGTAGTCGGGATCGGACAGGAACGACTCGAGCCAGGCGTCGTCGGTGAAGAAGCCGTTGGCGGTCATCGCGGCCTCGGCCAGGCTCTCGTCGACCCACGGGTGCTCGTTGCCGTCGATGAAGTGGTGGATGATGTGGTAGGTCTCGTGGGCGGTCACCGACAGGGAGTAGTCGCCGTCGATGGGGTGCATCGACAGGCCGTCGATGTGCAGGCAGTAGTAGTCGCACCAGCCGTAATCGGTGGGGCAGACGTAGCCGTCTCCGTAGCCGTCGGTGTTCACAACGAAGATGTGCAGCTTCTCGTTGGGGAAGGTGGAGACGTCCAGCCCGCCGAACACCGCCTCGTTGTTGCCCAGGATCCCGGTGTTCATGTCGTAGGCGCCATCCTCGCTGTAGATCTCGAAGCGGTGCATGAACGTGTTGACCATCTCCTGGTCGACGGCGTCGTCCCAGATCTCGTCGTCCACGAAGAGCATCGTCTTGTCACCCTCGGCCCGGCACGTGGTGTCCAGGGCCACGAATGCCATCGCATCGTGGTCGAACAGGTAGGTGACCTCGGCGTCGCCGTAGCAGGCGGACTCGGTGTAGTCGGGCAGCTCCATGTCGTCGTCGTCGTCGTCGTCCGTCGGGGAATCGTCGTCGTCGGATTCCGTCACGGGACAGCCGAGTATCAGCGTGGCGGTGAGGGCGAACAGCAGGAAGAGACGGTCCATGGGCACTCCTCGGATCCGGGGCGGCAGCTGGCCCACGGTGCCTTCCCGTATATCCAGCCGTCGCCCGCGCTGCAAGCCCGGCGGGGAATCCGTGGGATCGGGCGGAGTTCGACGTCCCCGGGGTCGGGATGCTAGATCGGACCGGGCGTGGGAGGTGCCGGGTGCGATACTTCGCGGAAACCCTGCTTTCGCTGCTGGTGCTGCTGACACCGGCCGTGGGTGCGTCTGCCGGCCAGGCCGACATGTTCGGCGTCGGTGGGGCGGCGATGGGGCGGGGAAATGGTGGGGTCGGGCTGTCCAACGAGGCGGCCTCGCTGTTCTACAACCCGGCGGGATTGGCGCTGACGCCCTTCGACAGCTTCAGCCTCGGCGGCCAGCTCGCGTTCCCCGACTTCGACGGTGTGGAGGGGGTCGAGTGGGCGGATGGGCGCGAGGGCGAGGTGATGGAGCAGGCGCTCTCGCCCCACGGCCTCTACCTGGCGCTGGTGAAACGCATCGCGCCCCCGGTCCGATTCGGCCTCGCGTACACGCACCCGGGTAAGGGATTCTTCTACTTCGAACAGGAGGATCCGTACATTCCGTCGATGGTCCGCTGGCGGAACCGCGCCCACCGGATGGCCCTGTACATGGGGTTCTCGGTCGAGCCGTTCGCCGGACTGATGCTCGGCGTGTCGGTGGAGTTCACTGCCCATGCCCGGCTGACGGTCGACTACTCCTGGGAGGGCAACGTCGGCGCGGACGACGACCCCGTCGCGCTGGCCAACCTGCGGATGGCGGAGTTCCACATCAAGCCCGCCCTGCGCCCGATCTTCGGATTGCTGGTGGATCCCGGCCGCCTGGCCGGGCGTCCGGACATCGGGCTGCGGTTCGGCGCCACCTACCGCAATCCAATCTTCGTCGCCCTCGATCCGACCGAGCTGACCATGGACCTGGAGAACCCCGCGGTGCTGGACCCGGTCTTCACGCTGGTCGACAAGGTCCGGGCGACCGCCGTGCTGACGCTGATCGACTTCTACACACCGCGCCAGGTGAGCCTCGGACTGGCGCTGGATCGGCCCCGGTTCGCGGGGTACGTGGATGTCACCTGGAACCAGTACAGCAAGATGATCCCCAACGCCGGCGTGATCGCCGAGGGCCGCGAGGGCGAGGGGGGGATGGAGGTTCACTGGAACTTCCCGGACGACCGGGTGGCTAGCTACGATCTGGTGGACGGCCGTCAACTCGCGCCCGACGCATTCCGGGACACGTGGACGGTGCGCGGCGGCGTGGAGATCCGGCTGGTCAAGGGAGGGGCGGCGTTCTCGGCGATGGGGGGGGCGCCGACCGTCGGCCGGCAGGCGGGGGTGACCATCCGGGCCGGCGCCTCCTACGATCCCGCGCTGGTGGGGCCCCAGTCGGGTCCGACCAACCTGATCGACTCCCCGGTGGTCAGCGGCACGGCGGGCGTGGGGCTGTACGGTCCCGACCCCGCGGGCCGGCTGGCGGGCATGGGCTCCATCGACCTGGCCGTCCAGGTCCACGGCGCGTTGCCGGCGAGTTACGACAAGGACCCGTCCGCGGTCCCCGAGGGGGTGGCGATGCCGGTCACCTGGGGCCAGACCGTGGAATGGGGCGGCGGCGTGATGGTGGTCGCGGCGCTGACCGGAACCCTGCGGTTCTGACGACCCGCGCGATCAGAGGAGTTCGTCGAGGGCTTCGGTGATCGCGTCGATGACATCCGGGTCGGTCTCGACGGCCTGCTGGTACTCCAGGGCCGGCACGCAGCTCTCGTCCCCGATCTCCTCGAGGGCCTCGGCCGCCGCCTCGCGGACCGTCGCGTCCTCGTCCTCCATCAGCGCCTTGCACAGTACACGCAGGGCCGCGGGTTCGGCGTAGCTCTCGAGCAACCGCGCCGCATGGACCCGCAGCGTGGGATCCGGGTCGTTCCGGAGGGCCCACGCCGCGATCCGGCTGTCGGCCGCCGTTCGCCTCTTGCGACCGGCCTCCAGCGCCTGACGCCGGACCCCCGCGTCGCTCTCCCCCTTGACCAGCTCCTCGATCATCTCCGACGCCGACTCCGAGCGGTAGTCCTCCAGATCCTCGGCGGCGTTGGCCCGCTTGTTCGCCGCGGCGGCCTGCAGGCCCTGGAGGATGCGTGGCGGGATTTCCTTGCTGTTCTCCTCGTCGTTCTTGCCCTGGAACTGACCCGCCGCGGGCAGATGGGGACGTCCGCGACCCACCCCGGGGCGGATCGAGGGCGGCCTGCCGGACCCCTCGCCGGGTTCCGTCTCCGCCGCGTCCACGCTGCCGTCGTCCGAGGCCCCGGCCGCGGGCTAGGACTCGGCCACGGGCGCGGACGCGGACTCGGACTCGGACTCGGACTCGGACTCGGACTCGGACTCGGACTCGGACTCGGCCCCCGCCATGGCCACCGCATCTCCCCCATCCGCCATCCTGTCCCCCTCCAGGCGGTCGTCCCTTTCCGCCTCGGCCAGCAGCGCGGGCCCGGGAGCGCGACCCAGCAGGGCGGGAATCAGCAGCCCTGCGATCACCAGCAGGCAGACGGCCAGCAGGGTCAGCAGGGAGCCCACGAGCACCCAGATCGCCGCTCGTCCCCTCGGGGGGGCTGGCGGCTCGACCGTCGCCGGTTCGGTGTGGTGGACGTTCAGGGTGGTGGCGGGTTGCGCCAGCTGCACCGGGGCGTCGAGGGCACCGGTGCGTTCGTCCGTTCCCACCGCGGGCCCGGTGGGCCCCGCAGCGGCTCCCCCGGGGAGGATCGTGGCCAGCCACGGGCCGAGGATCTCGTCGCCCTCCAGCGAGTCGTACACCTCCGTCAGCGCCTGACCCATCTCCCCGGCGCTGGCGAAGCGGTCCGCCGGATCCCGCTGGAAGGCGCGCCGCAGAACGGGCACGAGGGCCGGGATGCGCGCCTCGACATGTTCGAGAACCCCGTCCACATCGGCGCGGGCGACCCGCTGGAGCACGTGGTACAGCTGCGTCCCCTGGAAGGCGGTCTCGCCCGTCACCATCTGGGCGATGACCGAGGCGAGGCTGAACAGGTCGGACCTGCGATCCAGCGCCAGCCCCTCGACCTGCTCGGGGCTCATGTAGACCGGCGTCCCCTTGGTGACCGCCGCGGTCGAGGTCTTGAAGAGGTTGGTCTCGGCGCGGGCGATCCCGAAGTCCATGATCTTGACCACGCCGTCCAGTTCGAGCATCAGGTTGGCGGGCTTCAGGTCCCGGTGAACCAGCTGCATCGGCCGCCCGTCCTCGTCCGTGGCGGTGTGGGCGTACTCGAGTCCAGCGCAGGCCTGCAGCGCGATCTGCAAGACGATCCGAGGCGGCAACCAGCCAGGTGCCGGCAGCGCGTGGAGGACGTCCTCGAGGGTCAGGCCCTGGACGAACTCCATGGTGATGTAGAAGGTGTCGTCGACCTGGTCGAACTCGTAGACCTCGACGACGTTGCGGTGACGGAGATGGCCGCCCAGGCGGGCCTCGTTGATCAGGGCGCGGACCAGCTTCTCCTCCCGGGTCACGTGGGGGAGAATCTGCTTCAGCGCGACCTCTTTGCGGAAGCCCATCGGTCCGGAGCGGACGGCCCGGTACACGCGGGCCATGCCCCCCTCTCCGAGGACCTCGACCAGCTCGTACTTTCCGAACTTCTGGGGTGTCTCGCTCATGACCGCCACGTGTCCCGACCCCAGCGGAGTATACCCTGGGCGCGACAGGGACACCGGGGCCACATTGGTTTGGACGGCGGGTTTGTGAAACGATTCGGTCGACATGGTGAAACAGCCCCCCGAGTCCCGGCCACGTCCGCCCGTCCAGGTGATCTGTGCGGGATTCGACTGGGATCACCCGAGCCCACTGCGACACCTCGAGGCCGCGCTCGCGCCGGATCACCGCATCCTCCACGTGGAATCCCTGGGGCTGCGCCGTCCTCGACCGCGGGTCCACGACGTGATCCGGCTGGGCCACAAGGCCGTCCGGCTGCTGCGGCCTCCTCCGTCCGGCGCTGGCCGGGACGGCGTGAACGTGATGGCGCCCCTGGCCATCCCGCTACCGGGCAATGACACGATCCGCCTGGTCAACGGCTGGCTGCTGGAGCGCCGCGCCCGCGGTCGCGTCGGAGACGAGGGCGACATCCACCTGTTTCTGACCGCATTGCCCACCGCCCTGGAGTTCATGCTGCGGGTGCGAGCCCGGGTCCGCGTGTACTACCGGGTGGACGACTGGCCCCGCTGGCCGGGCGTCGACGGACCGGTGATCGCCGACCTGGAGCGCCGGTTGATGGACAGGGTCGACCTGACCGTGGCGACCTCCGGCGAGCTCGCCCGCAGCGGATGGTCCCGCAGGGGGCCGGCGGTCCACCTGCCCCAGGCGGTGGATCGGGAGCACTTCAGCCAGGCGCTGTCCCCCGGTCCGGTCCACCCGGCCCTCGAGGGTTTGCGGGGGCCCGTGCTCGGAGCGATCGGCCTGTTCGACGATCGCATCGACGGCGAGCTCCTGTCGGTGCTGGCGGCGGAGTGGCCGGGGACCGTGGTGCTGGCCGGGGAGCGTGTCGGCCGCGGGCGCCGTCTCCCGGACGAGGGCAGCCTGCGCTGGATCGGGCATGTGGATTACGGCGCTCTACCCACCCTCGCCCGGGGTGTGAACGCCTGGATCCTGCCCTACGTGGTCGGTCCCCGCACCGACGCCATCGACCCGCTCAAGCTCCGGGAGTACCTGGCCACCGGGCGGCCGGTCGTGTCCACACCCCTGCCGGAGCTGAAGAGCTGGGGCGAGTGGGTGTCGCTGGCCACAACGCCAGCTCGCTTCGTTGCAGCCGCCCGGGCCGCGGCGGCGGATCCGGAGGCGGGCCGGGCACGCCGGCTCGGTGCGCTGTCCGGACATGACTGGCAGGACCGGCGGCGAGACTTCCTGCGTCTGGTCGACGAGGCCAGCCGCGAACGCTAGGAAAGATCCCGCCAGCGCGCGTTGACGGCCTTCCCCGCGATGTCTACGATCAAATGTCTGGAATTCTCGATACTTCGATGTCTTCGTTTACGCTCATCACCCGCGACCGCGAATACCGTCTGGAGCGGACCGAGACGTTGCGAGAGTTGCTCGCCCGCCGCCTGATCTCGCCCGCCGACCAGGTGCTGGCCGACGGAGCGGAGGAGGGCATCGCCGTCCGCGAGGTGCTCGCGCGGCTCGAGGCGGGGGCTACGCCGGAATCCGCGATTCGTTCCGCGGGAAGCGAAATACCGCCCGAGGGGACCGCTGACGGCGGGGGAGGCGACCCCTGGCGGGCGTGGGACACCGACGAGGCCGTCGAGGTCGACGATCTGGTCTCCCAGCTGCTGGACGACGCCTCGGGGCCGCGGAGCGACGGACCGGCCACCGACGGAGACGACAGCCTCTGGTTGACCCAGGCGCCAGAGCCCGGGCTTCCGGACCGGCCAGCCCCTGCCGACAACCCGTCGGACGATGACATCCCCTCGATCCCCGAGGAGTCCATCGAGATGCTGGGGGCGATCCCCCAGACCCGCACGGCGCCCCGGCCGGCCCCCCGCGGGGTCCGGACCGAACGGCCGGTCGACGGCGATGACGAGCCGGGCCCCTCCGGCGCCTATCCCCCGGCTTCGGGTTCCCACTCGCCAGCGACGGGTTCCAGCCCGCAAGTATCCGGCTCCTTCCCGCAGGTGTCCGACTCCTCCGCTGCGGTATCCGGCTCGTACGCCCCCGTCTCGGACGCCCACCGGCCGGCGCCCAACGGCGGCGCAGGTGCGGGCGTGTCCACGCCCCGTTCGTTCGTGGAATTCGTCCAGCAGAAGCGGGGGGCCAATACCGCGCTGGAGATCCACGAGGACAAGGTCCCGCTGGTGCTCGGTGAGGACCAGCGCAGGCGCCCCCCCTTCTTCTGGCCCGTCGTGGCCGGCATCCTCGCGGCCTTCGGCGCCCTCCTGTCCTATGGCGTCGTTCGCACGGGTGCCGAGCGCAACTACCCGACCGAGTCGGAGGTCCGTGCTCGCCTCCGGGAGAGCCCGGGAGATCTGACGACGGTGATCGAGGACGACGCCGCCGAGCCCACGACGGCGCCCGACGCCGTGCCGGAGGCCGACACCGACGCCTTCCGGGGGAGCCGGCTGCGCTCCGAGATCCCCACACCCCTGCGAGAATTCCGCAACGTCGAGACCTTCCAGGACGCCCTGTTCACCGACCTGGCCAATAGCGGCGTCCTGGTGCGGGAGATACGCGTCGAACCCCTGGTGGTCGCACCCCTGCCCGACCGGCACCGCCAGCGACCCGAGGAGGTGAACCTGGAGCTCTGGATCCTCGGGGCGGACGACGAGGCGGGCTCCGACTCGTCGCTCAAGACAGCGCTGGTGATCGGCCACTACGCGGCCCACGCCCACATCCGCATCCAGGAGCTGGTGATCCACGTGGTGAGCGAGGGGGAGGTGTGGGCGACATTCTTGACCCGGGGCGCCTCGGCCGCGGCGTTCTGGGAGGGCAAGCTCGACGTTCAGGCGTTCATGCGCAACGTCGATCGGGTGGCGGACGGGGAGTACATCGACGAGGTTCCCGAATAGGCCGTCGCTGTTTTCCCATTGAGCCCTGGTGGTAAATCGCGTCGGATCCGTCGCGCGTGGACTCGGGTAGGCTCGTTTTTCCCGCGTTTCCGGGCATCTGGACCAACGAATCCTTGTCCGTCTTCGCGCGCGCGTGGTAAACGAAGGCCACACGAGACGGCGCGCGAACACGCAGAGGCAGGGACTTCTACCATGCGGATCCGGCGATTGGAGCTCTGCGGATTCAAGTCGTTCGGCGACCGCACCGTGTTCCAGTTCGCCGACGGGATCTCCGCCGTGGTCGGCCCCAACGGCTGCGGCAAGTCCAACGTCCTCGACGCCATCCGCTGGCTGCTCGGCGAGCAGAACGCCCGGCTCCTGCGGGGACAGGGGATGGAGGACGTGATCTTCGGGGGGGCATCGGGGCGCGCGGCCACCGGCGTGGCCGAAGCGACCCTGGTCCTGGACAACGCCGCCGACAGCCTCGGCGAGCGCTTCTCGAGGTTCCCCGAGGTCGAGGTCAGCCGTCGGCTGTTCCGCGATGGGGAGAGCGTCTACCAGATCAACGGGGCCCGCTGCCGGCTCAAGGACGTGGTCGACCTGTTCATGGACACCGGAGTCGGCGCCCGCGCCAGCTCGGTCATCGAGCAGGGCCGCGTGGTGGACCTGATCAACTCCAAACCGTCGGATCGCCGCGCGCTGATCGACGAGGCCGCGGGCATCGTGGGCTACAAGGCCCGCCGCCAGGAGGCGCAGCGCCGCCTGGAGACGACCGAGCAGAACCTGCTGCGCGTCGGCGACGTGGCGGACGAGCTGCGTCGCCAGGCCAACGCCCTCCGGCGCCAGGCGGCCAAGGCCAACCGCTACCGCAAGCTACAGGCCTACCGGAAGCAGAGTGAGGTGCTGATCTCGCTGGCCGAGACCCACAAGCAGACCGATCGGTACCGCGACGGCCTCGAGCGGCTGACCGACCTCCAGGGGGAGCGGGATCGGTTGCTGGGCGAGGAGCGCACGACCCAGGTCCAGCTGGACGCCGCCCGCGAGCAGACCCGCAACGCCGCCGCCGCCGTCGACGAGTTGAAGGAACGGCTGGCGTCGGTGCAGCGGGGGATCGAGACCCGGGAGCGAGAGCGAGAGTTCTGCCGCCGGGAGGCCGACCAGCTGGAGCGGCGCGCTCGGAGCCTGTTGCAGGACTGCGACGATGGGGAGGCCCGGTCCAAGGCCCTCGCCGTGGAGGCGGAACAGCTGCGCCTCGAGGAGACCGAGCGCCAGCAGGAGCTGCAGTTCACGGCGGAGGAGCGGCAACGCCGCGAGCGGGACATGGCGGCCTCGGAGAGCGCACTGAAGACCCGTCGCCAGGAGCTGTCGACGGTGCGCACCGAGGACGAGAATCACAACGCCGCGGCGGCCTCGTTGCGGTCGAATCTCGACGGACTCGCGCATCGGGCCGCCGATCACCATCGCCGTCTGGAGCGGCTCGCCGAGGAACGGGAACGGGCCGACGCCAGGCTGGCCGCGGCCCGGGAGCGGCGGGAAGAGGTGGCGGGGCGCCAGGGGGAACTGGAGGCTGAGGTCGGGGCGCAGCGGGCTCACCTGGCCGAGGTCGCGGACGAACTCGAGGGCCGGCGCGGGGCCTGGGCCGCCATGATGGCTGCCATCGGAGAGCTGACCGATCTGATGCGTGATCGGGAAGCCCGCCGTCAGTCGCTCGAGGAGGTGCTCAGCCGCTTCGAGGGTTTCGGCGCAGGTGTCCGTGCGGCGCTGCGGCTGCGGGACGAGACCGACGGTGGCGCCGGGATCGTGGGCACCGTGGCCGACGTGCTGGAGGTGCCCGCGGAGTACGAGCAGGCCATCGAGGCGGCCCTGGGCAGCTCGCTGCAGTCGGTGCTAGTGCGTGAGCGCGAGCACGGGGTGGCGGGGGTCGCCTACCTCGCCCAGCGCGAGGCTGGCCGCACCACCTTCGTTCCCCTGTCGAAGCTGCGGCTCACCGCGCCACCGCTGACCCCCGACGACGATGCCGTGGCCGCGGTCGCCAACGAGGTTGTCGCGACGGCACCGGAGTACGCGGAGGCCATCGAACTGCTGCTTGGCGACGTGCTGATCGTGGCTGACCTCGAGACCGCGCTGCAGCTGCGGGACAGCGGCGTGGACGGCCACCGGCTTGCGACCTTGGCCGGCGACGTGGTCGAGGTCAGCGGCGCGATTACTGGCGGTGCCGGACCGGACACCGGCGTTCTGGGCCAGAAGCGCGAGCTGCGCCAGGTCGTGTCGGAGTTGACGGATCTGCATGCCGAGGAGGCAGACGCACGCTCGGTGGTCGAGAGCATCTCCACCGCCACCGAACGCCTGGAAGAGGATCGTGTGGCCACCGAGGCCAAGCTGCACGCCCTCGACGTGGATCGGGCCCGGATCGAGGGGGAGCGCCGGGCGGCGGACCGCGAGGTCGAGGCGGCCCGGCAGCAGCGCGGGACGCGCCAGGTCGACGCCGAACACACCGAAGGGATCATCGCCGACCTCGAGCGGCAGCGGGCTGCCGGGACGGCCGAGCTGAGCCGGATCGAGGAGGAGCAGCAACGGAGCCGCGAACGGCTCGAACACCTGGGCCGGGTCTCCGAGGCGCTGCGGGGCGACCTGGACCAGCACCGGGGGCGCGCGTTCCAGGCCAGGCTCGACGCCACGTCGGCCAAGGAGCGACTCGAGGGCGCCCGCGCCCGGCGGCTCCAGGTGGAGGAGCGAGGCGGCGAGGTCGCCGCGAAGATCGACCGGGATCGGGAGGAACGCAGCGGCATCGCCGGGCGGACGACCGAGCTCGAGGCCAAGGTCGCGCAGCTGGGCAAGGAGCTGGAACAGGGGGAACTGGACCGGATTACATCGGGCGAGATGGTGGAGAAGGCCATCGCCCACCACGGCGAGGTGGCCAGGGGGGTCCTGGCGTTCGAGGAGAGGATCGGCAGGAGCCGGGAGGAGCGCGCCGCACTCGAGGAGCAGATCCAGTCCGCGACCACCCAGGTGGCCCTGATCGAGTCCGAGCTCGAACATCTGCGGGACGACCTGCGTCAGGGTTACGATCTGGACCTGAAGCAGGTGTTTGCGACCATGGAGCGCGACGGCGAGGTCGACCTGGTCTTGCGGGGGACCCTGCCCCGGGCGCTCGGAGAAGACGATGGGGAGGAAGCGGGGGACAGCGAAGAGGTCCCAGCGGTCGGGCACGCCGACGAGGCCAACGGGGAAGGCCAGGGGATCCGCGTGACCTACCGGTGGGACGAACTGATCGATGCGGCCGCCCTCGAGGAGCGGCGAAGAGCGCTGATCAAGGTGCGGGTCGACCTCCAGCGTATCGGCGAGATCAACATGGCCGCGCCGGAGGCCTACCAGGAGGTCAAGGGCAAGCACGATGAGCTGCGGAAGCAGACGGACGATCTCGAGGCGTCCATCGAGAGGATCCGCCGGGGAATCGCCAAGCTGAACTGCACGAGCCGCGAACGATTCGCCGAGGCCTTCGAGCAGGTCAATGTCCACTTCCGCGAGCTCTACCCGCGGCTGACCGGCGGAGGTCAGGCCTACCTGGCGCTCACCTCCCCGGAAGATCTGCTGGAGACCGGCCTCGAGGTCCACGTCCAACCACCGGGAAAGAAGCTCAAGGCGATGGGCCTGCTCTCCGGCGGGGAGAAGGCGATGGCGGCGCTGTCGCTGCTGTTCGCCGTCTTCCTCCACCGACCGTCACCGTTCTGCCTGCTGGACGAGGTGGACGCGGAGCTCGACGAAGCCAACGTCCGCCGCCTGGCCGCTCTGTTGTGCGAGATGCGGGAACGGACCCAGTTCGTGGTGATCACCCACACGCGGCGGACCATGGAGTCCGCGGACGTCCTGTTCGGCGTGACCATGGAACAGCCCGGCGTCTCCAAGCTGGTATCGGTCAAGCTGGAGGACGTGGCCGTGGCCTAACGTAACGCGCGCGCGCGTTTCAATAACCTATCGATACCCGAGGTGGGGACGAGGAGAGCCATGGCTGGCGACGGAGTCACCGAACCACACAGCGTGGAAGCCGCCGCGGCGGAGACGGGTCCGGCCTCCAGCGCGGGGGTGACCGCCGTCGAGGAGCTGCCTCCGCCCGATCCGGCGATGGACTGGACGAGCCCGGCGGTGATCGGCGTCGGCGCGGGGGCGGGCGTCCTGGTGCTGGTGGCCATCGCTCTGCTGGTCCTGTTCCGACGACGCAGGAGCCTACCCGACCCCCGCACCACCGCCGCTGTCACCCGGGGCACGGTCGCGGGCGAGGTGAGCGACGGTGTGTTCTCGCGGCTGGTCGGGGGATTGGCGCGGACCCGCGGGCAACTCGTCCAGCGAATCGACGATCTGTTCGCAGGGGGCGCCCTGGTCGACGCCGAGCTCCTGGGCCAGCTGGAGGAGGTGCTGATCTCCGCCGACGTGGGCGTTCGAACGACTACTCGGTTGCTCGACGAGATCCGTGACCAGTTGCGGGGGGAACAGGAGGGGGACGCCATCCGGGAGTTCCTGCGGCGGCGGATGGCGGAGATGGTCGGCTCACGGGAGGGGACCCTCGCCATGGCGGGCGGGCCGCCCCTGGTCCTGATGATCGTGGGCGTCAACGGCTCGGGAAAGACCACGACCATCGGCAAGCTCGCCAGCCGCTACACCGCCGCGGGCAAGAAGGTGGTCCTGGCGGCGGCGGACACCTTCCGCGCGGCCGCGACCCAGCAGCTCGAGGTGTGGGGCGAGCGCGCCGGAGCCGAGGTGATCCGCCGGGACGAGGGCGCCGATCCGGCGTCGGTGGCGTACGACGCGATGGCGGCAGCCACGGCTCGCGGCGCCGACGTGGTCATCTGCGACACCGCGGGACGGCTCCACACCAAGGCACCGCTGATGGAGGAGTTGAGCAAGGTCAAGCGGGTGATCGGCAAGAAGCTCGAGGGCGCTCCCCACGAAACGCTGCTCGTGATCGACGCCAACAACGGTCAGAACGCCATCGCCCAGGCGCGGACGTTCTCCGAAGCGGTCGGGCTGTCCGGGATCGTGTTGACCAAGCTCGACGGCACGGCCAAGGGTGGCGTGATCGTTGGAATCTGCGACGAACTACAGATACCGGTCAAGCTGATCGGCATCGGCGAGCAGGTGGACGATCTGCGCGACTTCGTCGCGGAGGATTTCATCTCTGCCCTGTTCGGCAGCGCCGATTGAGCGCTGTTCTTGACAGGGAAACCC
The DNA here is from genome assembly GCA_964436045.1 of uncultured Rickettsiales bacterium. GTDB lineage: Bacteria > Myxococcota_A > UBA796 > UBA9615 > CAYRNR01 > CAYTBN01. The sequence goes on from CAYTBN010000089.1 coordinate 18,083, forward strand.
CCCGGAAATACACTGCTTTTTCAGCAGAATTGACAGGCGGCACGAACCTGGCTAGGTGATGGGCACAGGGGTATCCCGCGAGATAGAGGTCGTCATCGGGGGGCAGCGCTACACCCTGCGTAGCGATGAGCCCGAGGACCACGTGAAGCACGTGGCCGAGGTCGTGGACAGCGCCCTGCTCGAGGTGACCGGTGGAAAGCAGGTGGCCACCTTTCACGTCGCGGTACTGGCGGCGATGAACATCGCCAGCAAGCTCGCCCAGCTGCAACGCGAACACGAGGAACTGAAAGCTGATGTCGACGCGCAGACCCGCTCGCTGATCGAGATGATCGATGGGCGATTGACGTCTGCGGGTCGTTTGTAGATACCCGTCGCGCCGGTGTGAACGGACAGCGCGACGGCCCGAGACGGGAAGCAGGGAAGAAGGACCATTGCACCCACAAGGGTGCGTGAAGTACGTCGACACCACGGAGATTCCCCGACAACTCTTGGAAAGGAGGCGTTCTCGACCGTCGCCGTCTGGCAAGGCCCCGCGAGGATGCGCGTGTCGGGCCAGACCGTGAGGGATCTCCGCAGATAGGCTCCTCCCCACTTCCCCACGGGCATCCGGCGCGAGGGTCGGAGCGCGGGGATTCGTCCTCCGTTCCACCGACAACGAGAAAAACAACGTGCCTTGCTGTCCCGGCACGGGAGAGGTCACTGGCCGTGGAAGTGCCATTGGGGATGATGATCGCGGTCGCGATAGCGGCGGCGTTTTCCGGCGGAGGGATCGCATTCTTTTTTGTTCTGCGATCCGCCCGTCGCGACAGTCAGCAGCGAATCGAAGAGCTGCACACCAACCAGGAGCGTCTGCTTGGCGAGGCCAAGCGCAGCGCGGAGAAGGAGGCCGAGGCTCGTCTGCAGAAGGAGATCCAGAGCGAGAAGGACCGGCTACGAAACGACCTGCGGGAAGAACGTCAGAAGCTCGACAACCTGGACAAGCGGCTCGATGAGAAGGGGGAGAAGGTCTCGGCACGGGAAGAGGAACTCGTCACCCAGGAACGGGAGGTCCGGCGCCGGGAGCAGTCGATCCAGGATCGGTTGGCCGAGGTGGATCGGCGCCGAGATGAGCTGGAAGCGACGGGCAAGGAGCTGGCGACGAAGGTCGCCGAGGTCGCCGAGATGACCCGCGAGCAGGCTCGCGAGCAGCTTCTGGAGACCCTGGAATCCGAGTGCAAGGAGGATGTGGCCCGCAAGCTCAAGGCCTACGACGAAGTGCTGGCCGAGGAAGAGGAGAAGCGCGCCATCAAGGTGATCGCCACGGCCCTGCAACGGTACGCAGGCGACTACGTGTCCGAGAAGACGGTCTCGGTGGTCAACCTGCCCAATGACGAGATGAAGGGGCGGATCATCGGCCGCGAGGGCCGCAACATCCGCGCGCTGGAGGCGGCAACTGGCATCGATCTGATCATCGATGACACACCCGAAGCCGTGATCCTCAGCGGCTTCAACCCGATTCGCCGTGAGATCGCCCGCTACGCCCTCGAGGCGTTGATCCGGGATGGGCGGATCCACCCCTCGCGCATCGAGGAGTTGGTCCACAAGGCGAAGAAGGAGTTCGACAAGAAGATGAAGGAGGCCGGGGAGCAGGCTTGCCACGAGGCGAGCATCCACGGTGTCCATGCCGAGATCGTCAAGCTGATCGGCGCGCTGAAGTGGCGCACGAGCTACGGACAGAACCAGTGGCAACACTCGCTGGAGGTCTCGCACTTGGCGGGCATGATGGCCGCCGAGATCGGACTCGACGCCAAACGAGCGAGGCGTGCCGGATTGCTGCACGACATCGGCAAGGTCCTGGATCAGACGGCCGAGGGCTCCCACGCCCTGATCGGCTCGGAGTTCGCCAAGAAACACGGCGAGTCCGCGGTGATCGTCAACGCCATCGCCAGCCACCACGAGGAGGTCGCTCAGACGAACTTCTACGGGGCGTTGGTGCAGGCGGCGGACGCCATCAGCGGCGCCCGGCCGGGCGCCCGTCGTGAAGCGCTGGAGAGCTACCTGCAGCGCTTGAGCGATCTCGAGCACATCGCGCGGGGTTTCTCCGGCGTCGACAAGGCCTATGCGATCCAGGCCGGACGGGAGATCCGGGTGATGGTCTCCAACGGCCAGATCCGGGACGCGGATGCCGTCGTGCTGAGCCGGAAGATCGCCCGCAAGGTCGAGGAAGAGCTCAGCTACCCAGGCCAGATCAAGATCACCGTGATCCGGGAAACCCGGGCCATCGAGTACGCTCGTTGACCACGGACCCGGCTGCCCCCATCCGGATCCTCACCATCGGAGACGTCTTCGGTTCACCCGGCCGGTCCATCGTCCGCGCCGAGCTCCCCCGCCTGAGGGAGGAGCTGGCGCTGGATCTGGTGGTCGTCAACGCGGAGAACGCGGCCGGTGGTTTCGGGATCACGCGCAAGACCTGCAGGGAGCTGCTCGCGGCCGGCGCCGACGTACTCACCACGGGGACCCACGTCTGGGATCGCCGGGAGGCCAGCTCGGTGGTGGAGGCCGACGACCGGATCCTGCGCCCCGCCAACTACCCCCCTGGCACCCCCGGTCGGGGGTGGTGGATCGCCGAGCTGCCATCGGGGGTGTCTGTGGCCGTCGTGAACGTCCACGGACGGGCGTTGGTGCCCACATCCTTCGACTGCCCATTCAGGGCCGTTGACGGCCTCCTGGAAGGCCCGCTGGCGGGGGCCCGAGCCGTGGTGGTCGACTTCCACGCCGAGGCGACCAGCGAGAAGCGCGCGTTGGGCTGGCATCTGGACGGCCGGGTGAGCGCGGTGGTCGGGACCCACACGCACGTGGCGACCGCTGACGAGGAGATCTTGCCTGCCGGCACCGCCTACCAGACGGACCTGGGGATGACGGGTCCACACCGTTCGGTGATCGGCGCTCGCCGCCGCCAGGCCCTCGGTCGATTCCTCGACGGGCGCCCCTACCGCCTCCAGGTCGCGGCCGGAGACGTCCGTCTCCACGGGGCCGTGATCGAGGTAGATCCCCGCTCCGGCCGGGCCTTTTCAATCGGACGCGTGCGCGTGAACCACCCCGGAGGGGCCGGAGACGATCCCGTCTATCGAAAAAAAGATCGAAAAGGGTGTTGACACCCAACCGCCGCCCGATTAGTTTCTCGCACCGCTGCGGCGCTGCAGAGCAACACCTCAGCGGGAGCGAGTTTGGTCCGTCGTCGTCGGGGTTGTTCCCCCTTCGACACGGAGATCTTGAAGCGAACACCGCATGGTGCTAGCCTCCGAGATTCGGCTCGACGGTCGGTCTTTGAAAACGAAATAGCAAGTTCGTTGATTCTGAGGAGTCATGTCAAAACGACTGTCCGGGTGCTCACATCCGGACAACTCTCGATTTAATTGGAGAGTTTGATCCTGGCTCAGAGCGAACGCT
>CAYTBN010000090.1:0-20767 GCA_964436045.1 uncultured Rickettsiales bacterium
CATGAACAGGTTGCTGTTTTCGATCACCAATTCTCCGCCCGCCACCGACACAGCACCCGCGTCCGCGTCCGATTCGTTGTAACGGAAGGCACAGAGGTCGAAGCTGGTATCCGCGCTGGCCGCGACACCTCCTGCCTGCCCCTGTTCGTACCCACCTTGGAACAACAGCCCGCTGAAGGCGACGGGTCCCGCGTGCACCGAGAACAGTCCGTGGCTGCCCGACCCGTGGATCTCCGCGGCCAGCGGACCGTCCACGGAAACGATCTCCAGGGGCGCAGACGTCACCTCCAGGCGGTGCCCCTCGAAGTACTGGCCCTCGCGCAGCAGGACGAAACCACAGTTCTGCTCGCCGAGCGCATCGTCGAGGGACCCGTACGGCAGGTCTTCGGTTCCGTTGCCGCCGGTCGCGTCCGGATCGACCCAGACGGGATGAACGTACGGGTTCGTGTCGTCGCAATCCGGATACAGATCACACACAGACACGCCGTCCCCATCCCCGTCGGGCACGTCGTCGACTCCGCCGTCGCAATCGTTGTCGATCCCGTCGCACTCCTCCGCAGCATCCGGATTGACTGCATCGCTCGCATCGTCGCAATCCGCGCCATTGCCTTCGTACCCGTCACCCCAGGCAAACCCGTCCCCGTCCAGATCCTGCACGCCCTGGCCGACGAGCATCACCTGATGGGGCGCACCGGGCGGAGCGTTGAAGGCGCTGGAGATCACGACGAGGGTAGCCTTGTACCGCAGCGCCTCCGCCGGGTCGAAGGTCACCTGCAGCGGGTAGTAGATGTCGCTGTCCGCGACGATCTCCAGCTCATGGTCGAACTCGATGGAGAATGTGTCCGTCTCCGATCCGCTGACGAAGATGTCTGTCACGACCAGGGGCTGCTCTCCCGTGTTCCTGATCTCCAGCGTCGCGGAGCTCGTTTCCCCCAGGTAGACCGGCCCCATGTCGAGCTCGAGCAAGCTGTCGATCTGGCCCCCGGGTTCCGGAGTAACGTCGTCGTCTCCGGTCGTATCGTCGTCGTCGCACTCGGAAGCTCCGCAGCCCAGGGTGTTCAGGACAAGGCAGATGCCCAGGAGCACGCTCGCCGCGGATGCAGCCCGCTTCCGCCTTCGAAGTCGGAATCCCAGCAACACCGCTCCCAGACCAAACAGGCAAAGATCCACCCTTCCACCGGCCGGGGATCCTCCCAGTCCGCATTCGCACCCACCCTTCCCAGGGCTCTCGTCGTCGTCGTCAACCACGTTGTCGTCGTCTCCCGGAGTGTCGTCGTCGCCAGAACAGGTTTCATCCTCGTCATCCACGAGACCGTCGCAATCGTTGTCCACACCGTCGCCACAGACCTCGTTGGTACCGGGATTGACCGCCGAGAGCCCATCATCGCAATCATCGCCACCGCAGCTCTGGTCGATGAACCCATCTCCGTCCCCGTCGCGATCGTCGGCCACACCGTTGCAGTCGTTGTCGAGACCGTCGCACACCTCCTCGCCGCCGGAAAAGACGCCGGGATTGTGGTCGTCACAGTCCCCCGCGCAAGGCATCATCCCGTCCCCGTCCTCGTCCATCTCTTCCTCGGGCACCCCTCCATCGCAATCCCCATCAATCCCATCGCAGAGCTCCGCAGCCCCCGGAAACACACCCGCGTCGCCCTCCAAACAATCCCCGTCGCACGAACTGAATCCGTCCCCGTCCGAGTCCGCGATGTTCATCCCCGCGTCCGCGTCATCGCAATCCCCCTCACAAACCGCAGCCCCATCCCCATCCCCGTCCTGGTCCCAGATCGGAAGTTCCCCATCGCAGTCGTTGTCGAGACCGTCGCAGATCTCGATCGCATTTGGGTATGAAAGCGGCGACAGGTCATCGCATTCTTCGCACGCGAGGAATCCATCGCCATCGACGTCCTCCTCCTCTACAGGCAAGATTCCATCGCAGTTACCATCGACTTCGTCACATAGTTCGATCGCGAGGGGGTGGACCTGTGGGTCTGCGTCGTCGCAGTCACCGTCACAAGTAGAGAAACCATCGTTGTCGCTATCTAGTGTATTCAAATCGAAATCGTAGTCATCACAATCTTCGCAGGAGGATGCGCCGTCTGAATCCCAATCAACGCACATATCACCGAATGCGAGGTACGCTAGTCCAGAATCAATCCCGTTTTCGTCATTGAAAGGAGATCCCACCAGCAAATCGTCTAGGCTGTCCCCATCAAAATCGCCCCCAGCCACGGAGTAGCCCGCCTGATCTTCCGCCGCCGAACCCAAGAAAGATCCGTTCGCGTAGCGGATGCTGGATTCGAGACTCCAGCCGGAAGTTCTGCCGAGGATCAAGTATGTCTGCCCCGCGTCCGTTCCCGCCTGGTCGTTCAGCGGGGAGGAGGCCACCACGTCACCGAAGCCATCACCGTTGAAGTCCCTGAGCGCCGCGATGGATGCTCCCAAATTGTCCCAGCTGTACTCACCGTAGAATGCCACATCGGCAATCGACAGAGGAACCTCCGGTTGCCAGCCACTTGTACGACCGAAGACAATGTAAACAGCACCAGCGAAGAGTTCGGCCTCCGAGTGCATTGGTGCTCCAATAATCAGCTCATCGAGGCCATCACCATTTGCATCGATTCCCCCCGCGAGGGATGTAGCGGATGCATCCTGCGCAGCCTCTCCTTCGTAGGATGCGACGCTTGTGCTGAGTTCGTATTCGTCGTTCCAAAGTGCAGAGTGACCAAATACCAAGTAGGCTATACCGCGCCCCGCTCCATGTCCTGGAGCACCGATAGCGAAGTCCGAAAAGCCATCCCCGTTCATGTCGCCTGCGCCGGCCAGGCTTGTTCCAGAGTAATCTCCTACTGCGTCACCAGTAAAAGCGGTTTCACTATAGTCGAGTGTGGTCTCGGGCAAGATACCGGCCGGCTGACCCAGGAAAAGGAATGTACGACCTCGCTCAACTACAATTTCCTCGTAGTCAGGCGCTGATGCTATAAAATCATCCAGGCCGTCCCCGTCGACATCTCCCACGATCGCCACAGCTGAGCCAAAGTTGCTCCCGAGCCCTTCACCCAGGAGCCAGCCGTCGGCGGTGGACAAGGGCGATGCCTGCGGCCATCCGGATTGATTGCCGTAAACAATATATAGGGCGCCTGCGTCTGTCGAGTCCGTATCTCGCCAAGGCGCAGAAATCAGCAAGTCAGCGATTCCATCTCCATTAAGATCGCCTCCGCTAGCGAGAGCGTACCCCGCGCCATCAGACTCTGATTCACCGAACCAGTGAACATCAGAATACAGAAGAACTGTGTATGTTTGCCATGCGGCTTGGCTGCCATATATAATATAGACGCGTCCTGCGTCAGGGTACGCTGTGTCGTCCGTCGGAACTCCGACTCCGATGTCGTCGAAGCCATCATCGTTGATGTCGCCCAGGGAGAATAGGAAAGTTGCGCACTGTTCAGCAGCGTGATTCGTTGAGAATGACGCGTCGGCGTTTTGCAAGGAAGAGTCCATTGCCAATGCCCGCGCGGGTGGGGGGCGACAAACGAGTACGGTGCTGAGAGAGAGAAGGAACAGACAGGAAGGATAGAGTGGTCTCAATTGGAAACCCCGTGTCGAGAGTACCGTTCAATATAGGTTGAACAATCCTGACGCCAGAGTATAGAAAGGAGGTCACCTACAAAACCCCCCGGATCCTCTGCGACAATCCCTCCAACCGATACGGCTTCTGAATGAACCCCAAGCACCCCCGATCCAAGATCGCCTTCGCCTCCCCGTCAATCGAATACCCCGAACTCAGCAGCACCTTCACCTCCGGATCCACCGCCTTGAGGTGGTCGAAGGTCTCGGTTCCTGACATGTCGGGCATGACCAGGTCGAGGATGACGAGGTCGATGGAGGGGCCGAGGGATTCGTAGAGGGCGATGGCGGCGGGGCCGGAGTCGGCGATGTGGACCTTGTAGCCCATGGTGGTGAGCATCTCGGAGGTGACCTGGAGGATCATGGGCTCGTCGTCGACCAGCAAGATGGTTTCGGAGCCCAGGGCGTAGGTTTCGGCGGTGTGCTGGACGGGGATGATGGGCTTGTCGGTGGCCGGGAAGAAGAGCTTGAACGAGGTGCCTTGGCCGGGCTCGGACTCGACGTTGACGAAGCCGCCGTGGTTCTTGGCGATGCCGTAGACCGAGGCCAGGCCCAGGCCGGTGCCGCGGCCCTTGTCGCGGGTGGTGAAGAAGGGGTCGAAGCAGCGGCGGCGGGTGGCGTCGTCCATACCCTGGCCGTTGTCGGTGACCGAGACGCGGACGTACCTGCCCGGGTCCATCTGGAGCAGCACCGAGTCGCGCTCGGCCAGGCGGACGTTCTGGGTGTCGAGCTGGATGTCGCCGCCGTCGGGCATGGCCTGGTCGGCGTTCATCAGCAGGTTGAGCAGCATCTGCTCCATCTGGCTGCGGTCAACGTCCACGGCCCACAGGTCGTCGGCGTGTTGTTCGCGCAGGCGGATGCGCTTGTGGGTGCTGCGGAAGATGCGGGCGGTCTTGGTGGCGATCTCGTTGAGGTTGGTGGGCTGGACGTCGTACTTGCCGCCCTCGGCCAGCCCTAGCAGCTGCTGGGTCAGCGAGGCCCCGTCGCTGACGTAGGTGGCGATGTTGCGCAGCTTCTCGAAGGTCGGGTCCCCGGGCTCCACCGACAGCATCAACAGCGAGGTGCTGCCCTGGATGCCCATCAGCAGGTTGTTGAAGTCGTGGGCCATGCCCCCGGCCAGGCTGCCGATGGCCTCCATCCGCTGGGCCTGCAGCAGCCGGGCCTCGAGGGCCTTCTCCTCGGTGATGTCCCGGGCAACGCTGTGCTCCTGGACGAAGCGGCCCTTGTCGTCGAATACGGCGCTGGCGTTCAGCGCCACCCAGACGGTCTCGCCGCCCAGGGTGATCAGGCGAAAGCGCTGGTCGCGGTGCGTGTTGCTGTTGCCGGCCACGGTCTCGCTGAACAGCTCCTCGGTGGCCAGCCGGTCGTCGGGATGGACCACGGTGGTGAAGTGCTGGCCTAGGATGGCCTCCTTGTCGTAGCCGAGCAGGTCCAGCCCGAACTCGTTGACGGCGGTCAGCCGGCCCTGGGCGTCGATGGTGTAGATGATGTCCGGGACGTTCTCGACCAGGGTGCGGTAGCGGGCCTCGGATTCGCGCAGGGCGCGCTGGGCACCCTTTCGTTCCTCGATCTCCTCGGCGTGGGCGCGGTTGGAGCGTAGCAGGGCCTTGCGCTGATCGTCGATGGTCTGGAACGCGGAAGCGAACCGGCGTGAAAGCACGAACGACTGGGAGATCACGAAGCAGAACAACCCCGCGCCGGTCAGCTTGGCGGTCGGCAACAGGCCCAGGTCGAACAGCACGTCGTTGAACACGGCCACCGACAGGATGGCGAAGCCGACGGCAAAGGTGCGCGCTCCGTCACGGCCGCGCCGGGTGGCTTGCACCAGGGCCAGCAGCACGGTGGCGCAGGTGAACAGCACCAGCACCTCGTACAACGGGATCAACCGGCTGTAGATGGTCGCGGGCGTCAGCAGCACGCCGAGGGCCAGGATCAGCACCGAGGTCGAGAGGATGCGCGCCAGCCGACGGGCCACCTCGTCGGGGAACAGGGTGCGGATGAAGGCGAGGAACACGGGCACCGCCAGGAACGACGCCAGGTTGGCCAGCTTGCGCTGCAGCCCCCAGGTGGACCAGCTGACCAGCTCGCAGATGTAGCGCTCGCCTTCCAGCAACACGTACAGGGCCAGCAGCAGGCAGAAAAGGCCGAAGTAGAGCGGTGCGTATTCCTCTCTTCTAGATGCGAACAATCCCAGGTGGTAGATGCCCATCAGCAGGATCGCGCCCGCCAGGAACAGCTCGACGGCCACCTTGCGCTCGCGGGCTGCCCGCAGGTCGCTCTCGCGGCCCACGCGGATCACCTCGAAGGCGCCTGCCTTGCGGTGGTGGAAGCTGGCGATCTGCAGGACCAGCTCCAACTCGCCGCCGGCCTCCGGGAGACGGGCCACGTGGGCGCGCCAGTCGGGGGTCGTGGCCCTCCGGTCGCGCCCGACCTTGCCTGCACTCGTCACACGTTCGCCGTTGGCCCACATCTCGAACGCGCTGCCGATCGCCCCCAGCCGCAGCGCCATCGGGTCGGGGGTCTCCGGGAGCAGGATCCGTAACCGCAGGGTGGCGATGCCCTGGGATGGCAGCTGGTGATCGCCGATGGGCTGGCCGGTCCACACCCCGGGCATGCGCAGCGAGCCGTCCGCCTCTGGCGTGCTCGCCGCCAGTTCGCCCGGAGTCAGCAGCTGGTCCCAGTACAGGGTCCAGTCGCCGTGGAGGATGGCCGGGCCGTCGCCGCCGAAGTCCCAGTCCCGCAGGTCGAGCACGCCGTCGGTCGCTTCCGGATAGGCGCGGCCCGAGCGCACGGAGCCACAACCCGCCGCCGCCAGTATCGCCAGGGCGGCCAGCGCGGCGAGCAGCGCGGCCCGGTGCCGCGGAAGTGCCATGGCGTTCCACCCCCTCGCGCCCCGCGGCGCTTCGTGCGTTCAGCCCCCGCCCACCGGGGGCATCAGGATCACCTCGTCCCCGGGGTGCAGCCTGGTCCGTCTCCCCCGCGCGAGCCCCACGTTCGAGCCGTTGACGAACACCTTGCACGCGGGCAGCCGCTCGACGAACACGTCGCCGAAGCGGGCGCTCAGCTCGTCGAGGACCGCGCCCACGGTGGCGGCCTCCAGATCGACCGAGCGCTCGCCCAGCACCCGTCGCAGGTGGGAGTAGAACTTCACCTCGATCATCGTGGACTCCCCCCGCTCATGGCCCAGTCCCGATGGCGGCCAGCGCCTCGGCCAGGTTGTCCTGCTCGTTGACCATCAGCTTGTTGCGCCGTTCGCGGAAGGCGTCGGGCTGCGCCCGCACCTCGTCGGCCACGCCGACGGCGAAGTCCAGCCCCAGCTTGCGCAGCAGCTTGGCCGTCGGGATGCCCTCGCGGTCCCAGCGCCGGACCCGGTAGTAGACCGGCAGCATCTGTTGCAGCGGGACCTTGGACTCGGGCACCTGGGGCCGCTCGGGCTCGTCGGTCAGCCGCGGGGGCAGGGTGTCGCACTCGGACAGCAGCCCCTCGCGCAGGTTGATCATCCGCTCCAGGGTGTAGCCCCGCTGGCCGACCTCCAGCAGGTCTCCCAGCCGGCAGCGCAGGCCGGTGACCACCTCGACGGCGTTGGACTGGGGGATGCCCGGCGCGTGGATCGGCAGCATCCCCGGCCGTAAGAAGCTGAGCTTGTTCATCGCCACCCGCGACGCCAGCATCGCCCCGCCCGCGATCTTGGCCGACAGCCCCTTGGGGTCGTAGGCCCACGTCGGGGTATCGGGCACGATCGCGTAGGTGGTGAAGATGCAGTTGCCCACCGCGCTGATGACCTCGAACATGTCCTGCTGGAAGACCGCGAACGCGGGCTTGGCCTTGGGGGTCAGCGGATCCATGTTCACCGCGCCCAAGGCCTCGAAGTAGACCAGGTAGCCGCCGTTGATGTGGCAGCCGCCCCGGTTGCTGACCGCGTAGCCCAGCCCGTGACCCACGGCCCCGCGGGGTTCGTAGGCCGCAAACTCCAGCCCCTTGCTGCTCATCGACAGGCCCGGCGCACCGCAGGACTCGGCCAGCCGGGCGCTGCCGTCGGCCAGGGCGGCGCCCAGCCCGCGGCGGTAGGCCACGTCCTCGATCAGCCTGGCAACGCCCTCATGGTCGTCGAAGCTGACCTCCAGGTCCGGTAGCAGCCCCCGCTCGTGCAGCTCCATGGCGCAGGCGATGGTCGATCCCAGGCTGATGGTGTCCATCCCCAGCACATCGGCCTGGTAGTTCCATTCGATGATCCGCTCCAGCTTGCGGTTGTTCATCGACGGCCCGAACATGCCGATGGTCTCGAACTCCGGCCCCTTGACCTCCTCGCCCTCGTGCTCCACCACCCGGCCACAGCGGATCGTGCAGGTGCGGCAGCCACCGTTCTTCTTGAGCAGGGTCTCGGCCAGGGTCTCGCCGGACACCTCGTCGGCGTGCTCCCAGTGGCCCTTCTGGAAGTTGCGGGTCGTCAGCGTGTGGGTGGCGTTGGTGGGGTTGACCAGCCCGGCGGTGCCGAAAGCGGGTAGCTGGGTACCGGTGACCGAGTGCTCCTTGAGCAGCTTGACCCACGAGCGCGCCAGGGCCTTGAGCCCGTCCCGATCCGCCACGGGCAGCTTCTGCTTACCCGTGGCCGTGATCAGCTTGAGGTTCTTGGATCCCATCACCGCGCCCACGCCGCAGCGCCCCAGAGCGCGATCGCCGGACAAGGCGCAGGCGAAGCGCACCAGGTTCTCGCCCGCGGGCCCGATCACCACCTCGCGGGTCTGCTTGCCCAGGGTCTTCTGGACGGCCTCGGTGGTCTGCCCCCACAGCTCGCTGGCGTCGTTGATCTCGACGCCCTCCTCGGTCACGTCGATCCGCACCGGGGTGGCGGCCCGGCCGCGGACGATCATCCCGTCGTGGCCCGCCCTGCGCAGCCACATGCCGAAGTCACCGCCGCAGTTGGAGGTGGCCACGCCGTAGGTCAGCGGGTTCTTGGTCGAGCAGTTGAAGCGGCTGGACGACGGCAGGTTGCTGCCATTGAGGGTGCCGGCGGTGAACACCAGCACGTTGTCCGGCGAGAATGGCTCGATGCCCGGCTCCAGCAGCTCCCACAGGATGCGGGCCGCCAGGATCTTGCCGCCCAGGTAATTCCGCAGATCCTCGTCCGGGATCGGGTAGCTGCCGATCGTTCCGCTCGTCAGGTCGATATCGAGGACCGACCCCATGTAACCGCCACGAATCTCGCTCAACACGGACTCCTTCTCTCCCGTCGAATAGGTGCACGAGCATGCCACGCCCTCCGGCGGCTGTCGACGCGCTCAGCGGCGGCGCAACACCAGGGCCAGCCCCAGCACCAGCGGTGCCCACCAGGCCCGCGGCCGGCCATCGATCCGGCAGCCGCCGGGCTTGGAGACGGCGCCCGTGGAGTGGCAGTCGTCGTACTCGCAGGGGGTCGCCGTCCCGGGCACCAACGCCACGATCAGCCAGAGCACCGCCCCGGTCGTGTGGCGGATCAACCGATCAACTCCCACACCCGTCGAGGGTGCGCAACAGCTTGGTCCAGGCCTTCTGCGAGGGTTTGGATTCCCGCTGCCAGTGGGACTCGACCAGGTAGACCGACAGCAGGTGGTCGTGGAGGGTCATCGAGTTCATCGACTTGGGCTGCCAGCCGTAGTTGAACAGCTTCTTGAGGTGGTCGACCTCGCTGGCCTCGGCCGTGCCGTAGACCTTCTCCAGGCAGACCTTGAGCGCATTGCGGTCGGGGAACTGGTTGGTGCGGGCCGGGGGCCACAGGTCGCAGTCGTCGACCATCCCGCCGGCCTCGTTCTCCCACTCGATCTCCAGCACCCGGAACCAGGGGTGGTCGATGGGGATCTCGAAATCCAGACCGTAGGAGTCGTCGACCGTGGCGCCGGGGAACTTCGACTGGACCTCGGCCAGGGCTCTGTCGACGGTGACGCTCACGTCGAGCTCGGCGACCTCGGCCAGGGTGTAGCCCGTGCCCAGCCAGCGTTGTCTCACGGCCGGGTCCAGTTTCAGGTCCTGGCCGGTGGCGGACGCCAGGAACACCGTCCACATCAGCTGGCTGCGGGCCTGCCAATCCGGGTCGTCGTCCGGGGTGCAGTGGTAGGTGACCGACGAGCCGTCCGCGGCCACGTTGATGTAGGCGTCGGCCCAGCGCCAGGTCCAGCCGTCGCCGTGTTCGCTGGGCCCGAAACGGCTGCCTAGGTAGTACTCCAGCCACTGGATCACAGTGCCGATCTGATCGTTGGACTCCATGCTGTACAGGCCGAAGCTGTAGGCATGGTCCGGGTGCTCGTCTTCCCAGCTGAAGACCGCGTAGTCGAAGGTCGAGCCGGTGAAGTAGATCACCAGGTGGCCGCTGTCGCTGGATTCGACACCGACGGCGTCGGCCAGCGCCTGCTCGGACTGGGCAATGGACTGGGCGGCAACGTCCGCGAACTTGGGCCCCATCATGCCGCCGGGACCGCTCTGCGAGCCGAGGAAGGCGACCAGCCCGCCGATGGCCGTGATCAGGATCGGTGCGAGTACCGACGCACCGGTCGCGACCGCGACATTGCGGGGCCGCATCTGGCTGCGGATGACCGCCGGCTCCTCGGTCTTGCGGCCGGTTCCGGTGGCCACGTGGGTCTCGCAGTAGCGGCAGGCCACCACGGGCGCCTCGCCCTTCCAGCGGACCGGCGCGCCACAGTTCGGACAGGTCAGGTTGGTGGCCATGGGCCGGTAGTCTACCAGCAGGTGCCGGGCGGCGAGGTGGCCGGGTCCAAACGGTCAACGGAGCCGACGGCGCTCACCGTCGGCTCCGCTGTCAGAAGCTCAGAACGCGCCGTCTACGCGGGCTTGGCGATGCAGTCCACCGGGCAGACCGGCACACACTGCGGCTCGCCCTCTTCCACGCACTCGGTGCACAGGTCGGCGTCGATCTCGAACACGTCGTCGCCCTCGGAGATCGCGTCGCGGGGGCACTCGGGCTCGCACACGCCACAGGCAGTGCACTCGTCAGGGTCGATAACCAGAGCCATGAAATCGTCCTCCAAATTCCAGTCTCGGCTGGGCCGCTAACTGACTAACCGGTAATGGACATCGACGTCAAGTGGGACGCCAAACGCGCCCAAACGCAGCAGATTAGCCGGGGCTAACCGAGCTCCTGCTTGGGCGTACGCTGCATCAGATCGACCAGAGCCTCCTTGGGGCTCTGGTCCTCGTAGAGGATCTTGTGGACCTGCTCGACGATGGGCATGTCGACACCCAGCTGCTGGCTCAGGGCGTACACCGAGCGGGTGGTCCTCACCCCCTCGGCGACCTGGTTCATGTCGGCCAGGTGCTCCTCCAGGGTCTTGCCCTGGCCCAGGGCCAGCCCCACCTGACGGTTGCGGCTCAGGTCTCCGGTACAGGTCAGCACCAGGTCGCCCACGCCCGCCAGGCCGGCGAAGGTCAGCGGGTTGGCGCCCATCCGCACACCCAGGCGGGACATCTCGGCCAGACCGCGGGTGATCAGCGCGCCACGGGTGTTATGGCCGAATCCGAGCCCATCGACGATCCCGGCGGCGATGGCCATCACGTTCTTGACCGCGCCGCCCACCTCGACGCCGATCACGTCGTTGGTGGTGTACAGGCGGAAGTAGGGTGTGGTCAGTGCGTCCTGGACCCGCCGCGCCAGCCCCAGATCCTGGGCCGCCGCCGCGACGGTGGTGGGGTGGCGCAACATGATCTCGCGGGCGAAGGACGGCCCGGAGAGGAACGCCAGGTTGCGGTGCAGCGGCAACGGCAGGATCTCCCGCTGCACGTCCGCCATGGTCAGCCCGCTGTCGACCTCGATCCCCTTGCTCACCGTCAGCACGATGCAGTCGTGGCTGATGGCGTGGGCCGCCTCGGCCATGACGTCGCGCAGGAAGGCGGTGGGCACCGCCACGACGATCAGCTCCCGTCCCGCCACCGCCTCGTTGAGGTGGCACGTGGGCGTGACCCCTTCGGGCAGCTTGAACCCGGGCATGAACAGGTCGTTCTCCCGGGTCTCGCGGATCGTCTCGCACAGCTCGGGCTCCCGGACCCACAGGCTCACCCGGGAGCCGGCCTCCACCAGGATCTGACTCAGGGCGGTGCCAAAGGCGCCGGCTCCGATGACTGCGGTGTTGCGCATCTCGATCCTCTCAGCCCAGCCGCCTGTGGTCCCAGCCCGCCGGATTGACCAGGTTGGGCGGCCGCCGCCCGGCCAGCACGTCGCCCACCCCACCCGCGGTCAGCCGCGCCATCTCGCCACGGGCCTCGACGGTCCCCGAGCCCAGGTGGGGCAGGAGGACCACGTTGGGCAGTTCCGCCAATCCATCGGCCAGCCGCGGCTCGTTTTCGTACACGTCCAGGCCGGCCGCGCCGATGCGGCCCTCCCGCAGGGCGATCACCAGCGCCGCCTCGTCGATCACCGGCCCGCGCGCGGTGTTGATCAGGATCGCGCTGGACTTCATCTGACCCAGCTCGGAGGCGCCGATCAGGTGACGCGTGTCGAGCGTGAGCGGCACGTGCAGGCTGACCACGTCGGCCTCGGTGAGCAGCTGTCCCAGAGAGACCCGCTCGGCGCCGGTCTCCTGCTCGTAGTCCGGCAGATCGCGGGGGTGGGTGTACACCAGGCTCATGCCGAACCCGCGGGCGATGCGGCCCGTCGCCTTGCCGATGCGGCCACAGCCGACCAGGCCGAAGGTCTTGCCCGCCAGTTCGGTGCCCAGCAGCAACGACGGACCCCAGCCGGCGAACTCGCCGGCCCGGACCATGCGGTCGCCCTCCAGCACCCAGCGTGCGGCGGACAGTAACAGGGCGAACACCTCCTCGGCGGTGGCGTTGGTGAGCACCCCCGGCGTGTTGGTCACCGCGATGCCCCGTTCGGTGCAGGCATCCACGTCGATGTTGTTGTAGCCGACCGCGTAGTTGGCCACGATCCGCAGCCGGTCGCCCGCGGTGTCGAGGAGCTCGGCGTCGACGGTGTCGGCCAGCATCGACACCAGCGCGCGGCATCCGGGCACCGCGGCCAGGACGGCGGCCCTGCCCGGGGACAGCTCCTCGCCCAGCACGGCCAGGTCATCGGAGAGCCCCCCCAGCAAGGGCAGCCCCGGATCGGGGAGGCGACAGGTCACGACGATCTCGCTCATGGGTGCGACCTCCGGCGGAATCGGCGCGATCATACTCCGATTCCGGCGGCGGGTCGGCTGGCCTCGCGGGGCGGAGAGGGCGAAGATCGATCCCGCGATGACACCGGCCTCCGATCCGCGACCTCGATCCCAGACCCCGCGCCTGTGGCTGGCCGCTGTGGCCGTGACCGTGGGCTTCGTGGCGGCCGGCGCCCAGGTGGTGTTGCTGCGCGAGTTGCTGGTCGCCGCCGGGGGCAACGAGCTGGTCGCGGGACTGGGCCTCTGCTGCTGGTTGCTGGGGACGGCGGCGGGCAGCGCCGTCGCTGGCATGCTGGTGGATCGTCGAGGCGACGGGCCGTGGCCGGCTCGGATCTGCGGCATCGCCCTGGTCGCTCTCGGGGCGTCGTTGCCGCTGGCTCTCCAGAGTCTGGGCGCGGTCCGCGGGGCGGTCGGACCGCCCGCCGGGGAGCTGATGGCGCTGCACCAGGCGTTGGCGATCTGCCTGGCCACCTTCGTGCCCACGGGCGCGGCCGTCGGCGCCACCTTCCCGGCGTTGACGCGGCTAGTGGGGCGGGAGGGCGGCGCGCAGCGGGCGGCGGCGCGGGTGCTGGCGCTGGAATCCGCGGGCTTCGCGGCGGCGGGGTTGCTGTTCGGACTGTGGGCGGTGACATGGATCCCCCCGGGTGTGCCGTCACCCTACGGCGAGCGGTCCATCGCGCGGATCGACAGCGTGCACGGCCGCATCGAGGTGCTCGAGGGGGCGGGGCAGCACGACGTGGTGCTCGATGGGGTCTGGGCGTTCTCCCACCCCGACCCCGAGTCGGCGGAGCGGGCGGTCCATCCGGCCCTGTTGCACCATCCCGCGCCCGCGGAGGTGCTCCTGGTCGGCGGCGTGGTTTCGGGCGCGCTGGCCGAGGTGCTCGTGCATCCGACCGTGACCCGGGTCGACGCGGTCGAGCTGGACCCGGCGCTGATCGAGGCCTCCCGCCGCCACCTGCCGCCCGCGGCCAGCGCCCCCCTGGACGATCCCCGGGTGTCGACGCACGCGACCGATGGCCGCGCCTTCGTCCGGGACGCGTCGGCCAGCTACGACGTCGTCTTGCTGGTGATGCCCGATCCAAGCAACGCGCAGCTCAACCGTTACTACACGGCCGAGTGGTTCGCACGGCTGCGCGAGCGCCTGGCCCCGGGCGGTGTGGTCGCGGTGGGCGTCACCGGCTCGGCGACCATGCTCGGCCCGGCACAGGCGCGGTACGTGGCGTCCATCCGGCGGACCCTGGCGGAGGTGTTTGCCGTGGTGGGGGCGTTGCCCGGCGAACGGATCCTGCTGCTGGCGAGCGATGCGCCTGATCGGGTGGCGGTGGATCCGTCGGTCCTGGCGGAGCGGTTGGTCGAGCGCGAACTCCCGACGCGCTACGTGGATCCCTTCGGCCTGGAGTTCGAGCTGGGTCCGCTCCGGGTGGACTACCTCGAGCAGGTGCTCGCCGACGCGGGCGAGGGCCCCCCGAACCGGGATCTGGTGCCCCTGTGCTACTTCCTGAACACCGTGCTGTGGGCCACGGCTCAGTCGCCGCGCTGGCGGGATGCGGTCGCGGGTCTGGAGGGGCTGTGGATCGGCTGGCTGGCGCTGGCGATCCTGGCCGGGGCACTGATCCACACCGCCGCCACCCGCGTCCGCCCCCTCGCCCGGGTGGCCCGGCGGGCCTCGACACCGACGGCGGTGGCGGTGGTGGGCGCCACCGGGATCGTCGGTGAGTTGACGCTGATCCTCGCGTACCAGGTTGCCTTCGGGAACCTCTACGCCCGCATCGGGTTGATGGTGGCCGCATACATGGTCGGGCTGGCCGCGGGAGGGTGGTGGATGGCCCGGCGCCCCGCCCGCTCACCCGGGACCCTCGCCGTCTTGCAGCTGGTGATGGCGGCCGCGTGTGGCCTGCTCTGGCTGGGCGCCATCCGGGGTGGCGTGGCCTGGCTGCCGGCGATCCTCGAGGGGCTGTTCCCGGCGGCGGTGGCCGGTCTCGGGCTGGTGGCCGGTCTCCACTTCCCGGCGGCGGTGGCCACCCTCGCGGAGGCGTCGAGCGAGGGTTCGGGAGCCGCGGGTGTCGGCGGGCTGTACGCAGCGGATCTGGCGGGCGCCGCGGTGGCTGCGCTGGCGGCCAGCACCCTGGCGATCCCCGTGTTCGGGGTGCCCGCCGTGCTGGGGTTGCTCGCCCTCGCGAACGTGGGCGCGACGATCGTGCTGGTGACGGCGGGCGCGCGCCCGCCGGTGGTATGCTCCGCCGAGCGAGACCTACGCTGAACCCCGGGGATGGCAGACATCGATGACGACAAGGCTGATCGCAGATCGCTTCCGCATCGAGGAGCAGGTGGGCACCAGCGCTCTGAGCAAGGTCTACCGGGCCGTCCAGGAGCCCCTCGATCGCCACGTCGCGCTGAAGCTGCTCGATCCCGAGCTGGCCGACGACCCGGCGGCGCGTCGCCGCTTCTTCCGCGAGGCGCGGTCGGTCGCGCGGCTCAGTCATCCCAACGTGGCCCACGTCCACGACTTCGGCGAGACCGACGACTTCCAGCTGTTCATGGCCCTGGAGTGGGTGCCCGGCGCGTCGATGGAGGCCTGGCGGGAGAATCCGCCCGAGCTCACCGTGCTGCTGCGGATGTTCGATCAGCTGCTCCACGGGCTCGCCGCGGCCCACGGTAGCGGCGTCTTGCACCGCAACCTGAAGCTGGGCAACCTGCTGCTCCAGGGAGACCCGGCGCGGCCCAGCCGGCTGGCGATCACCGACTTCGGGATGGCCAACCTCGCCGACGGTCCCGGTGGATCGGCGCTCGGTTCGCTGGGGTTCGATCCCATCTACGCCGCCCCGGAGCAGTTCACCCTGGACCGCCCCGCCAGCTTCGAGACCGACCTGTACGTGGTCGGCCTGCTTCTGTTCGAGATGCTCACCGGGGAGCCCCCGTTCACGGGCGTGCCGCGGGAGGTGAGCCGGATGCACGTGGAGGATCCCCTCCCGGAGCTGATACCCCGGGCCGAGTACGCGGTCAGCGACTCCCTGCTCGCCGTCATCGAACGGGCGGTACGCAAGGAGCCGGACCACCGCTTCCGCTCGGCGGCGGAGATGCGAAAGGCCCTGCGGGCGGCCGGGCCTGGAGAGGCCGACGAGGACAGCACCATCGACGGCCCGGCGCTGGGCGAGGTGCTGTTCGGCCGCGACAGCGAGCTTCGTACCCTGCGCCACGTGGCCTAC
Organism: uncultured Rickettsiales bacterium; assembly: GCA_964436045.1. Taxonomy (GTDB): domain Bacteria; phylum Myxococcota_A; class UBA796; order UBA9615; family CAYRNR01; genus CAYTBN01. Next base: position 15,971 of record CAYTBN010000090.1, read on the forward strand.
GAGGCCCTCCACGGTCCGGTGACACGGGTGATGTTGCTGACCGGGCCGATGGGGACCGGGAAGAGCAGCCTGGCGCGGGTGCTGGGCAGCGAACAGGTGCAGCGGGGTCTGATGTCGCGGGTCAGCGCCCGCTGCTCCGAGGAGGGGCTGAGCAACACCGGCTTCGCGGCCGTCCTCGAGGAGCTGCTCGGGATCCGGGGCTGCAGCCGCGAGGAGGCCCGCCGCCGGCTGGATACCCGGCGGGATCTGACGGCGCTGCTCGGGGGTACCGACGCCGACGACATCCTCGACGATCTGCGGCCGCCCATCGCCGACACCCTGATCCTGGACCTGGACGACGCCACGGGCGGCCGACCGTCGCGCTTTGCCCGCGTGCTCCGCGCGGCCGCCGCCGCCCGTCCGTTGATGGTGTTGCTGGACGACTTCCACCGGGCCCCGATGGACGACCTGGACGTGCTCCAGCACCTGATCGCCCTGGACGTGGGCGATCCGAGGCCGCTGATGGTGGTCGCCAGTCTGGACAAGCAGGGGTGGCGCCCCGACGCGCTCCACAGGCAGCTGCTGGAGCGGCTGCGGGATGCTCACCAGGGCGTGCAGGAGCTCGTGGTCGGGGCGCTGTCGGTCCGCTCCTGCATGGAGATGCTGGCCGAGAAGGTGGGGGCGAGCCCGGCCTTCGCCCAGGCGGTGGTCGACCACGTGGGCACCAACCCGCGCATCGCGATCGCGGTGGCCGAGCTGGCGGTCGCGTCGGGTCGCACCCACGACATGGACGGTCGTCAGGAGTTGATCGACGAGGATGTCCTGTCGGGCCAGATCCCGGACGACGTCCGCTCGCTGATCCGCGCTCGCATCGACGAGGCCGTGGCCCACTACGGCGACGGCCAGCTGGCGCTGCGGGTGATGGTGACCGCGGCGGTCTGGGGGCCGCGCTTCGATCCTGACGGAGTCGCCGAGCTGGCGGTGCGGTCCGGACTCGTGGACCAGCGGGACCGGGTGTACCACGTGTTCGAACACCTGGTCCGGTCGAGCCTGCTCGAATACCGCGGGCGGGCCGAGGACGACCGGCTCGCGTTCACTACCCGGCTGCTGCGCAGGGAGGTGCTCGGGCTGTTGCGGGCTTCCACCCGGCGGACCCTGCACGGCGCGGCGGCCGACCTGCTCAAGGAGACCACCGAGGGCAACCGCCTGCACCGGGTGCGGGCCATCGCCCACCATCTGTCCCGGGCCGGGCGGCCGGACGAGGGGCGCGTGTTCCTGCAGCGGGCCGCCGAGCTGGCGGAGACCGGCTGGCTGCTGGACCAGGCGTCGACGCTATACCAGGAGCTGCTCGATAGCCTGGCGGAGGACGAGCGGGACGCCGTCGCCCGCACGCGGCTGGCCCTGGGCCGGGTTCACGCGCGTCAGGGCCGCGAGGACGACGCCCGGGAGCTGCTGGTGGGGCTCCCGGAGACCGCCAGCGGACAGGTGGCGGCCGAAGCGGCGCTGATGCTCGCCGACCTCGCGCTGACCGCTGGCAACGTCAGCGAGGCCACCGCCTGGCTGATGCTGACCCGCGAGCACATCGAGGCCGCCGGCCCCCATGCCCCGTGGTTGGAAGGGGAGCGGGCTTTGCTGCACGAGCGGCTGCTGCGTGCCCGCGGCGATCAACAGGGCCGGGTCGATCACCTGCGAGCCACCATCGAGGGCCTGGCCGAGGGGATTCACCGGTTGCGGGCCCAGGAGCGGCTGGCGATGGCCCTGGCTCGCCACGGAGAAATGGACGCCGGGGTGGCGATGCTCGACGAGATCGAGGCGTCGCTGCCCGACGACGCGCCGCCCCCGCTGCGGACCGAACTCACCCTCGACCGAGCGATCCTGGCCGATATCCGTGGGGACGCGGACGAGGCGTGGGAGCGCTACCGCCAGGTGCTGGAGCGGGCGCGCAAGGCCGGGGATCCCGAGCGGCTGTCCCAGGCGATGGTCGGGCTGGCCGAGCTGGCGCGCTTCCGCGGCGATCTGGAGCGGGCCGAGAGCCTGTACAGCGACGCGCTGGCGATCCAGCGCCGGATGGGCCACCAGCGCTTCATCGCCATCACCCTGGTCAACCTGTGCATGGTGGCGCTGGCGCGGGAGGACCTGGATGCGGCCAGCGGCTTCCTGGACGAGGTGGCGGAGCTCGGTGCGGACGTGTCCCACCCCGAGGTCGCGGTGGTGTACGCGTTCTCGCGGGCGCTGATCGCGGGTCGCCGGGGGGACCTGGAGGAGGCGCGGTCGGAGATCTACCGCTTCCAGGCAGTCAATGCCCGGGTCCAGCTACACGAGCCGGATATCGCCAACGCCCTCGAGGAGCTGAGCGAGCGCTTCCGGACGGACGGCGACGAGGTTTTCGCCGACGAGCTGCTGCATGAGACCCTGCAGATGTGGCGCCAGCTCGGCCGCGCGGATCTGGCCGACGAGGCCGAGGAGCGGACCATCGGTGGGGGGATGATCTAGCTCAACCGGGCAACAGCTTTCGCAGCCGGTCGCCCAGGCTCTGGTGGGGGCCCTTGACCTCGATCTCGACACCCCCGAACACGGCGAACCCGGTGATCTTCAGCCACGGCGCGTCGTCCTCGGGCGCCTCGGTCATGTCGCCGCTGTCGGTGAACGCACCCATCACGCCCACGCCGTCCATCTGCACGTGAAGGCCGGGTGGCACGATGATCTTGGCGCCGCCGAACACGCAGCGGCAGTTGATCTCGGTCATCCCCGGTTGCAGCTTGGCCTCGCGGAAATCGAACTCGGCGCCGCCGAACACGGTGACCACGCGGATCCGCGGTTCGGGCCGCCACGCCCCCTTGCGGCCGGTCAGCAGCCAGAACGCGACACAACCCAGGGAGTACAGGTCGGTCTTGCCGTCCAGCTTCTCCTGACCGCGGATCGCCTCGGGAGCCATGAAGGCCGGCGAGCCGGGCACCGCCCCCTCCACGGTCAGGTCGGTGTCGCTGCTACCCTCGCCGGTCGCGCTGCCCTTGACCAGGCCCAAGTCCAGCACCTTGACGAAGTCCACCTTCAGACCGAGCCGGCAGGTGAACACGTTGGCCGGCTTGACGTCCCGGTGGACCAGATCCCGGTGGTGGGCCTCCGCCAGCGACTCGCAGACCTGGCGCAGCAGGTGGATCCGCCCGCGCGGGCGGGAGCGGGCCGTGGCTCTCGACCAGGGACTGCAGGTCGTACCCCTCGAGCAGCTCCATCGCGTAGAAGAACGTGCCGTCGTCGGTCAGACCGAAGTCGTAGAGCTCGATGGTGTGGGGCGAGCGCAGGGCAGCGGTGGCGCGGGCCTCCTTCTCGAAGCGGCGCAGCGTGATCCGGGCGCGCTCGCTGGAGCCGTCGGCCAGGGTCTCGGGGCGGATCAGCTTGATCGCCGCCTCGCGGCCCAGCATCTTGTGCCGCGCCCGCCAGACCTCGCCCATCCCTCCCTGGCCGATGCGGTCCAGCAGCTGGTAGTTAGTGGTCAACGATCTCCACCTCCCGGCGCCCGGGGTAGGATGGCGATCATCGCCCGGGAACGCCGCTGACGCCAGCGGGAGGCTCCGAACGGGCGGTTGGAGGTGAGGATGCGGCCTGGGTTCTGGCTGGGGTTCGTCGCTGCGCTGGCCTGCAGCGGCTGTCCCACGTCCACCGACGAGCCGGTCACGCCCATCGTCCACGAGGACCGGATGCGGGCCTGGGTCGAGTTCGCGGATGGCGAGACGCTGACCGAGCACCTCGACTTCGCCGAGCAGCACGGTGTGAGCCTCAACGTGGCCTTGATCGACGGCACCCACGACTGGGTCTACCTGCGCAACCTCTGCCGGGGGGCCGAGGAACGGGACCTGTCCCTGCGGCTATGGCCGCTGCTGAGCGAGGAAGATGGGTACTGGGCCAACCAGCAGAACGCCGATGCCTTCAGCGAGTACGTGCGGGTGCTGGCCGCGTGGGCCGGCCAGGACTGTCCCCGGCTCGAGGGGCTGGTGATCGACCTGGAGATGCCCCTCGACCGGGCCCTGGAGATGGAGGGCGTCTTCGCGGGCGAGGGGGGCGTCACCGACCTGGTCGAGTTCCTGGTCGACGGGATCGACGAGGCCGCGTTCGAGGCGGCGCGCATCCAGTACTCGACCCTGGTGGACGACCTGCACCTGGAGGGATTCCACGTGTCGGCGTCCACACTGCCGATGGTGCTCGACGACCTGGAGGACGGCGACGAGTCCATCGCCCACGCCCTCTGGACGCCCGTGCGGGGCATTGACTGGGACGTGGTCTCGTTCCAGATCTACCGCTCGACCTTCGACTCCATCTACTCCGCCGCCCTCTCCGACCCGGAAACCGCCTTCACGTCGGGCCTCATCACGTCCTACGCCGACAGCGCGGTCATCTTCTACGGCGACAAGGCTGCCATCGATCTGGGCACGACCGGCAGCGGTGTGGGCACCGAGGTCGGCCTGGACGGACCGGACGAGCTGCAGGCCGACATGGCCGCCGCCCTGTACGCGGGCATCCCCATCGAGCAGATCCACGTCTACTCGCTCGAGGGGATCATGGCCGACGACAACCCCAGCGCCTGGCTGATCGATCCCCTGCCCCACCATCCAGACGTCGACGCTGCCACCGAGGAGTGGCGCGCCCTGATGGCGACCATGGACGCGCTGGAAAACTAGCCCGAACCCGCGGGCAACGGCAGATACTCGTCCCGTCGAGCCATCCGTTCCTCGTCTCCGATGACGAAAGAGGTCCGTCCGCGCGGGAATCGCGAGGGCTGCGGACCGTCGTGTGTGCGGAACACGTGTTCGTCTTCCGGCT
>CAYTBN010000091.1:0-19443 GCA_964436045.1 uncultured Rickettsiales bacterium
TGCCTTGAGTCGTGCTTCTTCCTCTGCCTTGAGTCGCGCCTCTTCCTCTGCCTTCTGTCGCGCTTCTTCCTCTGCCTTGAGTCGCGCCTCTTCTTCGGCCTTGAGTCGCGCTTCCTCCTCTGCCTCGAGTCGCGCTTCTTCCTCTGCCTTGAGCCGCGCTTCTTCCTCTGCCTTGAGTCGCGCTTCCTCCTCGGCCTTGAGTCGCGCTTCCTCTTCGGCCTTGAGCTTGGCTTCTTCCTCCGCCTTGAGCCTGGCCTCTTCCTCTGCCTTGAGCCTGGCTTGTTCCTCTGCCTTGAGCCTGGCTTGTTCCTCTGCCTTGAGCCTGGCTTGTTCCTCTGCCTTGAGCCTGGCCTCTTCTTCGGCCTTGAGTCGTGCCTCCTCCTCGGCCTTGAGTCGTGCCTCCTCCTCGGCCTTGAGTCGCGCTTCCTCTTCGGCCTCGAGCCTGGCTTCTTCTTCTGCCTTGAGCCTGGCTTCTTCCTCTGCTTTGAGCCTGGCTTCTTCCTCTGCTTTGAGCCTGGCCTCTTCCTCTGCCTTGAGTCGGGCTTCTTCCTCGGCCCTCCCACCGTCGTCCGCTTCGGCGTCCTCCCCGAGCCACCCGCCCAGTTCGTCGCCGTCGTCCTCTTCGAGCCAGCTGCCCCCGAGCTGATCGTCGTCGTCTTCCGCGGGCGCCTCGTGGGCTTCGTCCCTGCGTCGGCGGAGTTCCTCGCCCACCGGATCGAGTGTCGGCACAGGGGCCGCCGCGGCGGCACTCCGGGTCTCCTCCTCGATCCTGGCCTTGGCCTCCGCCGTTGCCCGGGCTTCCGCTTCCGCTTCGGCTCTCGCCTCAGCCTGAGCCTTGGCCTTGGCCTCCGCCTCGGCCTCTGCCTCGGCTCTTACCTTGGCCTCTGCCTCTGCCTCGGCCTTGGCCTTGGCTTCCGCCTCGGCCTTGGCCTCCGCCTCTGCGTTGGCCTTGGCCTTGGCCTTGGCCTCCGCCTTGGCTTCCGTCTCGGCCTTGGCCTTGGCCTCCGCCTCCGCCTTTGCCTTCGTGTCGGCCTCGGCTCTCGCCTCGGTGGCCGCGTCCAGACGAGCCTTCTCCTTGGCCTGGGCACGCGCCTGCGCCTCGGCGGCTGCCCGCGCGTGGGCCCCTTGCTGGGCTTGTTGCCGCGCCTCCTGGTCAGCCTCTTGCTGGCGCTGCGCCGCGGCTTCGGCCTCCGCCGCTTCCTCGGCCCTGGCCTTCGCCTCGGCTCTCTTGCGGTCCCGCTCCTCCTGGGTCTCGAAGCGGTCCCCCACCTCCTCGGGCACCGACTCGCGGATGCGCCCCAGCTTGACACCGCGCTTGGCGAGGATCTTCTTGACCTGGGGAGGGTAGGTGACCACCAGCACCGTGCCGCAGGTGCAGCGGTACTTCTTGCCCTCGGGGGGAAACGGCTTCTTGAGCCGGTAGACCTTGCTGCAATGGGGGCAACCGAGTTTGACGACCATGGTGCTGCCGGATCACGTCTCGTGCTGCGAACGGGGATCGAGCTTCGGTCGCGCGTTTTGCAGTCGCGGCCGAGATCCACCGAGGATTAAGGGAACAGGGTTCAAAGTCAAGCAGTTCCCCGCCTGAACACCGCAGGCGCGCGCGACCTTCCGGGCGTGGGCGACGAGCGGGCGATCGCTCGCACGAGGCGGGAATCGCCCGCGGGCGCCCGGGGTTGTGCCGACAACGACAGGAGCCGCGACCCGTACCGGCCTCGATTGACACCCTCCGGGACGGGTCCGATACTAAAAACAGATGGAGTGGCCGCCATTTCTCGTCCGTCCTCACCGCGCGCCGAGACCCGCCGCCGATCGAGAGTACGCATGAAGCACATCATCTTCGCCGTCTTGCTCGTCCTGGGACTGGTGATCATCTCGGGGGTTGCCCTGCAGCCGGCCCAGATCGTCGCCCAGGGAGACTCCGCTGCGCGCCTGCGCGACGCGTGGAGCGACATGTCGTTCTTCAAGTCGAGCTATCGATTCGAGCGGCTGGATCTCCTCAAGCGGGTCGTGGAGAAGATCTCGAACGACTACGTGGACGACTCGCGGATCGAGCTCCCGGAGATGCTGGACACCTCCCTGGACTTCGTGGGCCGACGGGTACCCGAGGTGATGTTCGACTACGCCCCGGGCGACCCGGTGATCCACGGCACGGTGGGCAGCGTCGGCCGCGAGATCACCGTCGGCAAGCTGGCGAACATCCGCGATCTGACGCGGGTTCTCGAGGAGGTGGCCGAGTTCCTGGCCGCCGAGGTACCGGAGGATACCGAGCTGCCCCAGGTCGAGTACGCGATGATCAACGGCCTGCTGTCGACCCTCGATCCGCACTCCGTGTTCATCAACCCCGAGGCCTACACGGAGATGACCATCAGCAACGAGGGCGCCTTCGGCGGCCTCGGCATCACCATCGGCATCCGCAAGCAGCAGCTGACGATCCTCTACCCGCTGCCCGACACCCCGGCCGCGGAGGCCGGCCTGCTCAAGCAGGACAAGATCGTGCGCATCGGCGGAGAGTCCACGGTCAACATGACCCTCGAGGAGGCGGTCGAACGGCTCCGGGGCGAACCGGGGACGCCGATCACCATCACCATCGAGCGGGAGTCCGACGGGGAGCAGCGAACGTCCGAGGTCACCCTCATTCGCCAGCTGATCCGGGTGCCCAGCGTCAAGGGCCGCTATCTCGGCGACGGAGTGGGCGGGCTTCAGATCATCCACTTCTCCCAGGACACCTTCTCGGAGATGGACCGACTCATCACCGAGATGGATCGGGAGGCGGTCGAGGAGGGGCGGGACGGGCTGGAGGGGCTGGTCATCGATCTGCGGGACAACCCCGGTGGCTACCTGAACCAGGCGATCCAGGTCAGCGACAAGTTCCTCGAGTCCGGGGTCATCGTCTCGACCCGCGGCAACGCCCGCCAGCAGGGAGAGTACCACGAGGCCAGCAAGCACCAGACCGAGAGCGACATGCGGCTGGTGATGCTGGTGGACTACGGCAGCGCCTCGGCGTCCGAGATCTTCGCCGGCGCCGTCCGGAATCTGGATCGCGGTGTGGTCGTCGGCGTCACCACCTTCGGCAAGGGATCGGTGCAGAACCTGTATCCCTTCCACCACGACGGTTCCGCGTTGAAGTTGACCATCGACCACTACCTCACGCCGGGGGATCACTCGATCCAGTCGGTGGGCATCGACCCGGACATCGAGCTGCGGCCGGTGTGGATCGACGACGACGGCGACGCCTTCTACTACTGGCAGGACGCGATGACCCGCGAGAAGGACCTCGACGAACACTTCGATGGCGGGGAGATTGGCGAGGGCACCGGCTACGCATACCAGTACCTGGCCCCGGATTTTCCGATGTGGTCCAGCGAAGACTTCCGCGACGAACCGGACGACCTGGCCCGCTGGGGCGAGGGGTTCCAGGTCCAGTTCGCCAAGACCATCGTCACCGAGAGCACCCGGCCCGATCGCAAGCGGATGCTGACCGAGTCCTACCCCGCGATCCAGGAGGCGATGCGGGGGCACAACGCAGACCTCGTCGCGCGTTTCGCCGAGGTGGGCATCGACTGGGCACCAGCGCCGGCCGAAGGGGCGGGCGAGGGCACGCCCCGGGCCGTCATCGACATGCAGATCGGGAGCTCCACCGGGGTGCTGCCGGTGGGAGAGAAGACGCCCCTGACCCTGATGGTGACCAACGCCGGCGACGCGCCGTTCCACCGGCTGCGGGCGATGGCGGAGAGCGAGCTGATCAGCGGCAAGGAGTTCATCTTCGGGCGGGTGGACCCGGGCGAGACCCGGACCTGGACGGTCCACCTGGAGCCCGGCCTGCGGATGAGCTCGCGCACCGACGAGGTGACCTTCGAGTTCTACGCCGACGGATCCCGGGCGCCGGGCGACTTCGCGGGCAAGCTGATGATCGAGGAGAAGCCGCGGCCGCGGTTCGCCTACAACTACCAGGTGATCGACGACGGTAGCGGCGAATCGAAGGGAAACGGGGACGGCCTGGTGCAGCCCGGTGAGGCCATCGACCTGCTGGTCACGGTGCAGAACATCGGCGATGGACCCACCGGGGACCTGGTGAGACCGGGGGAGACCCTCGCGGAGACCCTCGGCATCCCCAGGGTCGAGAGCGGTGTCGAGGCCGAGTCGGCCATCGGAGATCCACCCCCCGTGAGACCGGAAGGCGAAACTGCCGTGGCGGTCGAAGAGGACCAGGACGACGAGCCCCGCTCCAGCGGCTTCATCCGGGTCAACAACGAGTCGGGCAAGGACGTGTTCCTGACCGAGGGCAGCGCCGAGTTCTCGCTGGCGCCGGGGGAGATGACCCGGGCGCGGCTCCACTTCGACGTCTCCGACGAGCTGCTGGGGGACGCGCTCGAGATGACCGTGGTCATCGGCGACGACGAGTTCTGGGAGTTCTTCGAGGACGATCTGGAGTTGCCGTTGGCCTACACGGTGGGAGGGGAGCCGCCGGCTGCGTCCGTGCCCCCCCTGTCCAAGGTCATGCGGACCCGCGGCGTGATCGCCGTCCGCAGCGGCGCGGCCGCCGACGCTCCGCGGATCGCGACCGCCGACGGGGCGGTCCAGACGGACGGCAAGCTCGCCAGCTGGGTGCGGGTGGCGCTGCCCTGGGGCGGCCACGGCTGGATCGACAACGGCGATCTCAAGGGCGGCGGCGGCGCGACACCGTCGGAGGATGTCTTCTTGCCCTGGATCTCCCGATCGCCGCCGGTGGTCCTGCTCGCCTCCCGCATCGGCGGGACCGCGGTGGACGCTGAGACCGTTCAGCTGAGCGGAGTCGTCCGGGACGATCAGGCGGTCAAGGATCTGTTCATCTTCGTCAACGGCACCAAGGTATTCTATCGCAGCGTGGACGGCGCCGGCGGGACCACCACGGATGGCTCGGTGGAGTTCGAGTGCGCCGTGGGGCTCGAGGAGGGTGACAACACCATCGAGGTGTTCGCCCGCGACAACGACGATCTGATGGGCTCGACGACGGTGGGCGTCTACCGAACCCAGGGTGCCGAGACGGCCATGCAGTAGAGCCCGGTCGGGCTCACGAGCCAGCGCGTTCGATCAGCGCCTGCAACTCCTGGCGCAGGACCCGCACATCTTCGTTGTAGTCGAACCGTTGGGCCGGGCGGCAGCGCGCCGCCTGGTACTTGCGGAACGCCAGGCGGGTGCACAGCGCCACGAAGTGGTGGTGGGGGATGGTCGGAGGCAGCCAATCCCGCCGCATCCGGCGCAGGTAGCTCTGCAGGATGGGAATGTAGGACCGCGGCAAGATGCCGCGTCTCGCCTCCTCGCCCAGCTCGTGGCCGATGATCCAGCGCTCGTGGAGCATGCTCACCTGGAACAAGGCGAAGAACGCCACGAAGTACAGGATCAACCCACCGAACTGCACGAACACCGCCAGCGAGCCGCCGAACAGCCCCCCGGCCTGGCTGCCGAGATAGACCGCCATCGCGTTCCAGAAGAAGTGCAGGCCCATGGCCAGCAGCAACCCCAGCGGTGGCAGACCCCGGCGCAGGGGCCAGGCGCGCTGGAACTTGGCCAGTCCCAGGGCGGCGCCGAAGGTCCCCGAGGCCATGGCGTGCAGGGGCGCCGAGAATGCGGTCCGCAGGAAAATGGTCGCGAAGAACCCGCCCGCGTCGCCGGACAGGCCGACCATCGAGAAGTACAGGAAGTTCTCGGTCATCCCGAAGCCGAGGCCGGCGGCCGCGCCGTAGACAAAACCATCGGTCGCGTTGTCGAACAGGCGGTGCCGGAGCAACAGCAGCAGGATGCAACCCTTGGTGATCTCCTCGACGAACGGGGCCACCAGGACGGCGCCGGCCGCCTCCTGGGCGTCGGCAGCCAGGATCATCGCCAGGGGGATCTCCAGCAGCAGTGAACCGAGGATGGCCAGCAGGACACCCCCCACCGCCCCCCAGAAGAACGTGGCCAGGACCATCCACAGGGGCTCCCGCTCGTAGCGGTCCAGCCACCAGGCGGTGAGCAGGAACAGCGCCATCGGCACGATCGCCGCCAGCACGGCGACGGGGAGGGTGATCAGCTGAATCATCGGGCGGCAGGCTCCGGGGCCGAGCATAGCAGAGGCGTTGGGGCCGGGGCCCCTCCCGATACACCCGAGCGGCGGAACCGAGTAGGATCCGCCCGTGGACATGATCGACTACCTCCTGGATGCGTTCACCGGCCCCGGCGGCCCCTTCATGTGGATCCTGACGGCGGTGCTGGCGCTGGCGGTGGCCGTGCTGGTCGAGCGCTGCTGGACCCTGTTCGCGGCGTGGCGCTGGGATGTCCCGGCGGTGAAGGCCGCGTTATCCGGCGGCGACGACGATGGGGCGGTGCGCGCGGCGGGGCGGGGACCGCTGGCGGACGTGCTGCGCGCGGGCCTGGAAGCGCCGGGACCGGAGGCCGCCTGGGACGCCATGGGCGCGGCCATGGCCGAGGCCGAAGAGCGCGTCGGCGCGCGGGTGCCCTACCTCGCGGCCATCGGCAACATCGCCACCATGCTGGGGCTGCTGGGGACCGTCTACGGACTGATCATCGCGTTCTCGGCCCTGGGTGACACGGGCGCGGGGGAGCGAGCCGTGAGGCTCTCCGAGGGGATCTCGACGGCGATGGCGACCACCGCCTACGGGCTGCTGGTCGGGATCCCGTCGCTGGCGGCCCATGCGTGGCTCGACGCCCGGGCGCGGCGCCTCCTGGCTGCCATCGAGGCCACCGCCGGGCGGTTGGCGTCCCGGCTCCGCGGATGAGGCGGCTGCGGGCCTCGCTCCCGGCCGCGCGCCCGGACCTGCGGCCCGCGCTGCTGTCCATCGTCGCGCTCATGTTCCTGTTGCTGCCCTTCGTGCTGATGACCACGTCGTCGGACAAGCTCGCAGGCCTTGGGCTGGCGCTGTCCGGTGAGGGGGCGGCGACCCCCAATCCCGGGGTGGTCGAGCGCGTGGAGGTGATCCTGGACGGCGACGAGATCGTGTTGCGGACCTCCATCCGCGCCACCGACGTCACCGCCGACGCGGGTGATGCCATCGTCGCCGAGACCCGGCTGGCGCCCCTGGACGGCCTGCCCGACCTGCAGGCGCTGCAGGGGCGTCTGCGGGACCTGCGGCGGCTGGATCCCCACCAGCGCCGCGCCAGCGTGCTGCCCACCGACGACACCCCCACCGCCCGGGTCGTCGCGCTGGTGGACGCGGTGCGCGGGGACGCGGACGGAGCGCTCTTCGATCAGGTCATCCTGGGCGCCCGCGGCGAGACCCCTTGAGACGGCTGGCGGCCACCCGGCGTGCGGGCCCGTCCCCCGTGGGCCACGCCGGGCTGACGTCGCTGGTGGACGTGGTCACCATCTTGCTGGTCTTCCTGCTGCGCTCCTACAGCGTCGACCCGCCGGTCCGCCCCGACGATCCGGGCTTCCAGCTCCCGCTCAGCGCCGCCGAGACCCCCGTCGTCCGGGCGCTGGAGGTGGACGTCACCGGTGAGCTGATCGCCGTCGAAGGGCGGCGCACCGCCGACACCGGCTACTACGCGTCGAGGGACGAGGACCTGGTGGAGGAGTTGTACGTGGCCGTGCAGGCCAGCGCCGCCCGGGCGGTCAACGTCCGGGTGGACCGGGATGTGCCCTACGGGATCACCCGCAAGGTCCTGTTCACATGCCAGCAGGCCGGGGCCGACCAGCTGACCCTGGTGGCGCGCAGCCGCGCGGGTCTCTGACCGGTCAGCGGGCGACGAACGCGATGCACTTGTCGCGCAGGTCGTCGCGCCGCGCCTCGTTGCAAAGCGCCACCGCACCGTCGGGCTGCAGCCGGCGTTGCTGGTAGGCGACCCCCAGCAGGCAGCTGTCCCGCTGTTCCCCTGCCCCGGCGCAGCGGTCGGCGCCCGCCGTTCCCAGGCGTTCGCCGGCGGCCCAGCCGAGACCATGCACACAGTTCTCCCGGTAGAGGGAGTCGGGGCCCAGCGGCACCCGCTGGCAGGCGGCCAGGGCCGCGTCCAGGTCCTGGCGGCCGATGTACTTGCCGATGCCGTGCCAGCAGGTCTTGCGGGTCAGCAGGTCCCCGCTCTCCCGCGCGCACTCGGCGAGCACGAAGGCCAGGTCCACGACCGCCACCTCGCCCAGGACGTCGTGGCGGCAGAAATCCCGCCAGCGCCCGGCGTCGTCGCAGGTTCCCAGTGCCAGCGCAGGGTCGCCGTCGACGAGGGTCATCGCGATTCCGAAGTAACACTGGTCCCGCCACGTGGCGCTGTCGAGGGTCTGGCAGACCGCCCGTGCCGCCGCCAGATCGCTGGCCGCGTGGACGCCGGCCACGTCGGCCACGCACTCGGACCGCAGCCGCTGCCGCTGGATCTCGGCACAGGCCAGCCGGGCGCCCGGCAGGTCCCGGAGCGCTCGCTGCCGGGCCAGCGCCTCGTAGCAGGCGTCGCGGAAGTCGCCCTCGTAGGTTTCGCAGGTGGCCTCGTCGTAGCGGGTGCCCTCGCCCGCGCCCGGAAGCTCCGGCGGGCTCACGTCCGGCTTGGGCGGGAGCTCCATCGCCACCCCGGCGATGGGCACCGCCGCCGCTTCGGGCGGCCGGGCGGCGTGGGCAGCGCGGATCACGTGCACCGTGCCCAGGCAGACGCCGAGGCACAGCAGGTAGAGCAGCGTGAACGAGCGACTCGACACCTGGACTCTCCCGGTCACCCCGCGCTGGTCGCGGGGATCACTGCACGTAACCGATGGCCCGCATCTGCTCTTCGGTCTCCGCGCGACTGGGAGTGGCCTCGTCCTCGGAGGGGGCGGCGGCGATCTCCGCCTCGGCGTCGTCGTCCGCAACGCGCGTCGACCGCCACGCGACGAGCCCGATCACCGTGGCGATCACCAGCGCGGGTACCAGCCAGAGGAGCCAGCGGGGCATGGGGGCAGTCTAGCAGGCCCGCCGTGGTACGCGGAGTCGCCGGCGGACCGCCAACAACAGGGCCAGCAGCGCCCAACTCAGCGAAGAGCGGTGATCCGCCCCCCGGCTCTCGTCGCACAGACAGCCCAGATGTCCGAGATCCTCGAACTCGTCGTCGTCGTCCGCGGCATCGTCGTCGCCGTTGTCGTCGTCGTCTGCCCAGCAATCGGCGTCGTCACCGTCGAAGTGGGCGTCGCAGTCGTTGTCCAGGCCGTCGTCGCAGTTCTCGACCGCGTCCGGGTTGACCGCGGGATCCGCGTCGTCACAGTCGTCGCCCGCCGCGCCGCCGGCGAATCCGTCCTCGTCCAGGTCGTCGAGGTCGCCACCGTCGCAGTCCTGATCCACGCCGTCGTAGGGAACCTCGATACCCGTCGGACTGATCGACGCGTCCGTGTCGTCGCAGTCCAACTGATCGCCCTCGCCGCAGGCCGAGTACCCGTCGCCGTCCTGATCGAAGCCCTCGTCGATCTGGCCGTTGCAGTCGTTGTCCAGCCCGTCGCAGACCTCGGGGTTCCCGTCGAAGCTCGCCGGTTCGGTCTCGTCGCAGTCCCCGGCGCAGGCGCTCTGGCCGTCGCCGTCGATGTCGAACTGCTCGTGGGTGGCGGCATCACAGTCGTTGTCCAGTCCGTCGCAGATCTCCGCCGCGTCCGGATGCACCAGCGAGGTGGAGTCGTCGCAGTCGCCGTCGCATTCGGCCCAGCCGTCGTTGTCGTCGTCGAACTCGGTCCAGAGGTCGTCGCCGCAGTCGGTGTCGATGCCGTCGCAGATCTCCGGCGCGCCCGGGTAGCTGTCCGGGTCGCTGTCGTCACAGTCGCCCTCGCAGGTGGAGTAGCCGTCACCGTCCCCGTCGCCGCCCACGTCGTCCACCTGGCCGTCACAGTCGTTGTCCAGCCCGTCGCAGATCTCCGCCGCGCCGGGATAGACGTGGACCGCCGTGTCGTCACAATCGCCGTCGCAGGCCGTGTAACCGTCGCCGTCGCCGTCCTGGGCGTCGTTGGCCACCCCGTCGCAGTCGTTGTCGAGGCCGTCACAGAGCTCGGGCGCGCCCGGGTAGACCGTGGCGTCGCCGTCGTCACAATCCGCGTCGCAGTCCGAGAACCCGTCCCCATCGGCATCGGTGCTCGCGCAGGCCTGGAACCGGATGGCCAGCCCGTCGTCCAGCGCCAGCTGGTTGCAGCTGTACTGGAGCTCGGTCGAGGGGCCCTGGATGCCGACGGTGGCCGAGCCGCCGTAATCGTAGGACGGCGAGGTGGTCACGTCGTCGTACTGCAGCAGGATCTCGTTGCTGCCCTCGAACAGGGAGATCTCGAAATCGTAGTTCCCGGACACGTTGTAGTGGGGCACGTTGCGCCACTGCACCGTGAACACCCGGTGGGGGCTGCTCCCGGCGGTGTCGGAGTACACGTTGCCGCCGCCCGAGGGATTCATGTCGTCCCAGAACACGGCCACCAGCAGCGACGGCGACCCCCCGTAGGGCAGGCAGGCATTGGTGAACGCCAGGGTCGATCCGTCCAGCGACAGGGCGCCGTTGGACTGGATCCGGGCCTGGGTGAAGCTCTGACCGTAGAAGTCGAAGGCGAAGCCGATGTTCACCTGCTGGGAGTCGTCGTCCGTCAGGTTCACCGAGGTGCCCACACCCTGCAGATCGAGGAACTGAAACAGGGGACCGCCTGGCTCGTCGTTGTCGATGTAGGTGTAGCCGAACGCATCGGGGCCACCGGTCGCTGCGCCCGCGGGGGGGGCGGCGACCAGGGCGGCGAGCAGGCCTGCGAACAGCGTCCAGCGCACGATCATTCCCTTCCGGCGGGCAGTGTAGTTCAGGGATCGAGGAAGGTCACGGAGGAGATTGGTCTCGGCCTCGGCCTCGGACTCGGTCTCGGCCTCGGTCTCGGCCTCGGACTCGGACTCGGTCTCGGCCTCGGTCTCGGCCTCGGCCTCGGCCTCCCTTCAACCCAGCCCCAGCTCCTCCCGCAGGAAGCGGCCGGTGTGGGTGCCGCGCATCCGGGCGACCTCTTCCGGGGTGCCCTCGGCGACCAGGCGGCCGCCGCGGTCGCCGCCCTCGGGGCCCAGGTCGATGACGTGGTCGGCACACTTGATCACGTCCAGGTTGTGCTCGATGACCACCACGGTGTTACCCGCGTCCACCAGCCGGTTGAGGACGGTCAGCAGCTTGCGGATGTCGTCGAAGTGCAGGCCGGTCGTGGGTTCGTCCAGCAGATAGAGCGTGTCGCCGGTGGCCACCTTGGCCAGCTCGCGGCTGAGCTTGATCCGTTGCGCCTCGCCTCCGGAGAGGGTGTTGGACGGCTGGCCGAGCTTGAGGTACCCGAGCCCCACGTCGGCCAACGTCTGCAGGATGCGGTGGATGCCGCGGTGGTTGGCGAACAGCTCCAGGGCCTGGTTGATCGACGACCCCAGGATCTCGGCGATGTTGAGCCCGCGGTAGCGCACCTGCAGGGTGGCGTCGTTGAAGCGCTTGCCCCGGCACACCTCGCAGGGCACGAACACGTCGGCCAGGAAGTGCATCTCGATCTTGCGGTAGCCGTCCCCCGAGCAGGCCTCACAACGGCCGCCGCGCACGTTGAAGCTGAACCGGCCCGGCTTGTAGCCCCGGATCCGGGACTCCTTGGTCTGGGCAAACACCGCGCGGATCTTGTCGAAGACCTTGGTGTAGGTGGCGGGATTGCTGCGCGGGGTACGACCGATGGGGCGTTGGTCGATGTCGATGATCTTGTCGAGGTGCTGCAGCCCGTCGAGGCGGTCGAAGTCCCCGACGCGGCGCCCGGCGCGGTGGTAGTGGTTGTGCAGGGACGGGGAGAGGATGCGGTTGATCAGGGACGACTTGCCCGCCCCCGAGACGCCGGTCACCGCGACCAGCAGGCCCAGCGGCACGACCACGTCGATGTCCTTGAGGTTGTTCTCGCGGGCGCCGATGACCTCGAGGGCGCGGCCGTTGTGCGCTCGTCGCTGCTCGGGCAGGGGGATCGCCATGCGGCCGCTGAGGTACTGCCCGGTCAGCGAGGCCTCGTCTCGACCCATCGCGTCCGCGGTCCCGACGAACACGATCTCGCCGCCCTGGATGCCGGCGCCGGGCCCGAAATCCACCACCCAGTCGGACTGCTCGATGGTCTCCCGGTCGTGCTCGACGACCACCACCGAGTTGCCGATGTCCCGCAGCCGCTGGAGCGTCGCCAGCAGGCGCTTGTTGTCGCGCTGGTGCAGGCCGATGGAGGGCTCGTCGAGCACGTAGGTCACGCCGGTCAGCTCGGAACCCACCTGGCTCGCCAGCCGGATCCGCTGGCTCTCGCCCCCCGAGAGGGTCGGACCCGTACGATCCAGGGTCAGGTACTCCAGGCCCACGTCCATCAGGAAGCGCAGCCTGTTGCCGATCTCCTTGACCAGCTCCTCGGCGATGGTGGCGCGGGCGCCGGTCAGACCCAGGTCCGTCAGCTTGGCGTGGGCGTCGCCGACCGTGGCGCCGGTGAACTCGACCACGGTGGTCGGACCGACCCGGACCGACGCCGCCTCGGGCCGCAGCCGGGTCCCGTCACAGGTGCGGCAGCGGCTGTTGGACATGTAGCTCAGGTAGAGCTTGCGCATCTCCTCGGACTGGGTCTGGTGCAGCCGCCGGGTCATCGCCGGGATGATGCCCTCGAAGTGCATCATGAACTGGCCGGACCCCCGCCGGGCTTTCCACTGGACGGCGAACTCGCGGTCTCCCGAGCCAAAGAACAACACCTGCCTGGCCTCGGGGGGTAGGTCCTTCCACGGTGTGTCCAGGTCGAAGCCACATGCCTCGGCCACCTGGGTGATGATCTGGTAGTTCCAGCCCTCGCGGCGGGTCAGCGGCCCCTGCCAGGGCACGACCGCTCCCTCGTGGAGGGTCTTGGTGGTGTCGGTGACCACCAGCCGCGGGTCCATCTCGTTGCGGTTGCCCAGCCCGTTGCAGTCGGGGCACATGCCCAGCGGGTTGTTGAACGAGAACAGCTGGGGGCTCAGTTCGGGGAAGCTCAAGCCGCAGTCGTGGCAGGCCAGCTTCTCGCTGTAGATCCGCTCCTCGCCGCCGGGGATCGATAGGATCAGTACCCCATCGCCCAGCCGCAGCGCAGACTCCACCGAGTCGGTCAAGCGGCCGCGGATGCCGTCCTTGATCACCAGCCGATCCAGCACCACCTCGACGCTGTGCTTGCGCTTCTTGTCCAGCGCTGGCGCGTCCTCCGGCGCCAGTACCTCGCCGTCTACCCGCACCCGGGTGTAGCCCGCGCGCTGGATCTGCTCGAACACCTCGCGGTGCTCCCCCTTGCGAGCCGCCACCAGCGGTGCCAGCAGCTCGAAACGGGTCCCCTCCGGCAGCTCCAGCACGGCCGTGACGATCTCCGCCGCCGACTGCCGCCCCACCGGCTTGCCGCAGGAGTGGCAATGCTGGATCCCCACCCGGGCGAACAGCACGCGCAGGTAGTCGTAGATCTCGGTGATCGTCCCCACCGTCGACCGCGGGTTCTTGCTCGCCGCTTTCTGCTCGATGGAGATCGTCGGGGTCAGCCCGCGGATGGTGTCGTAGCGCGGCTTCTCCATCTGCCCCAGGAACTGCCGCGCGTACGCCGACAGGGACTCCACGTACCGGCGCTGCCCCTCGGCGTACAGGGTGTCGAACGCCAGCGACGATTTCCCCGATCCCGACACCCCGGTGAACACCACCAGCGATTTCTTCGGGATATCCAGGTCGACCCGCCGCAGGTTGTGCTCGCGCGCGCCCCGGATCTGGATGTGGTCGAGTTCCATGAGTGCCTTACCTGGGGTTCGGGGCGCCCGGGGTCAACCTGAACGTATGTTTAGTTGTACGGAGGCGGAAGCGGGAAGTCAAGCCGAGTCCGGCTCCCAGAACTCGTAGAAGTTGTACCACTGGTAGGGATACCGCCGGGCGTACATCTCCAGGCGCTCGACGTACCACTCCAGCCACTCCCGGACCTGGTCCTCGCGGGGGCGTCTGCGGTCGAAATGGACGGTGCGAGGTGGCTCGACGATGATGCGATAGGTCTTGCCGCCCTCCTTGAGACAGAGGGTCAGCAGGATGGGAGCCCCGGTGAGCCCAGCGACGGTGAACGGGCCCGTGGGGAAGCGCGCCGGGTGGCCGAGGAACTCCAGGGTGATCCAGTTGTCGTCGAAGATCCGGTCCGACTTCATCGCCACGATGTCACCGTGGCGCAAGACCTTGAGCAGCTCCAGCGATGCCAGGGGCGCGCCGTCGAGGCGAATCACCGGTGGGAAACGACCCCCGCCCTTGGCCTCGATGAACTTCTGCAGGTCCAGATTCATCGGCTCGGCCATCACCTGGTGGAGGGTTGCGTCGACCCCGTCGAGCACCCCGGCGGCGAACTCCATGTTGCCCAGATGGGCGCCCAGCAGGATCGCGCCGCGGCCGCCGGTCAGTGCCTCCCGCACGTGCTCGACGCCGTCCTCCACCAGCCGGAAGACCCCGGGTCCACGGCTGAGCAGCAGGGAGCGGTCGATCAACGAGGCGGCGAAGTTGAAGATGTGACGGAAGCCCCGGGCCACCCGGACCGGCCAGATCGCCGCACCCTTGACCCGGCGGAGATAGGTGAACGAGGCGCGCCGCGCACGGCCGGCGAACAGCATGTAGTACAGCAGCGTGGGGCCGGTGCAGAAGTAGCTCAGCACGCGGCCTACGACCCGGGAGAAGTGGAAGTAGAAGCGGAACGCGAGCAGGCTGCCGCGCCCCTGCTCGCCCCAGCTGCGGCCTCGGATCTCGGGAGTGGGTGGGGCCGGGTCGGACATCTGGGGCTGGATCATCGGAGGGGAGCGGGGGGGCGTCAAGACCGGGGGGCTTCGGCGCTGCTCCGGATCTTCGTAATCGCCTGGTAATCGAACCGGGGAGACGAACGCCGGACCCTGTGCCAGAATGCTCGGGTGAGGCGGGTAGCCAAAGCGCTGGTCACGATCGTGCTGTACCACCAGATGCTGTTCTGGGGGTTACTGGTCTTTGTGGGCCACATGCTCACCCGGCCGTTCACCTTCCCCTGGGATCCCGGTCGTCGGGTCCCCCACGCCGTCGCGTCCTTTTTCTGGGGGCGGGCATTCTTCGGCACACACCCCTTCTGGCGCGTGAAGGTCGAGGGCGTGGAGAACGCCGGGCCGGGACCCTACCTCGTGATCTGCAACCACCAGTCCCTGGTGGACTCGCTGGCGATGCTGATGATCGGCCACCGGATCAAGTTCATCAGCCACATCAAGGTCTTCACCGCCCCCCTGCTGGGCTCCTCGATGCGGATCTGCGGCTACATCGGTGTCGAGCCCGGCAATCCCTTCCCCGCGCCCCGGGTGGCCCGGGAGATCAACGACTGGTGGGCCCTGGGTGAGAGCGTCTGCCTGTACCCGGAGGGCACCCGCTCCGGCGACGGCGAGATCCAGCCGTTCAAGGCGGGGGGCTTCCGGCTGGCTCACGGGGCGAAGGTCTCGATCCTGCCGGTGGCCATCGACGGCACCCACGAGGCCCTGCCCAAGGGTGCGAAGACCTACGTCGGCTCGCCGTTCAAGCGGATCCGGGTTCACGTGCTGCCCCCCATCCCCTGGGACGCCTGCGGGAACGATCCCCGCGCCCTGGCCCACCTGACCCACGACACCATCGCCACCGAACTCGACCGCATGCGCGGGCGCGCCCTGACCGACTCCTCGTCGGAGACCCTCCCGACCCCCCCGCCCAAGCGGGTTGCCAGCGCCTGATTGGCGGGCTTCGGTCTCGGACTCGGATCAGGGGGAGAACACACCCTCGACGACCCGTTCGATGTCGGCGAGGTCGCGGTGTCGCACGATGTCGGTGACGCCGGCGTCGGCCAGGATCGTCTCGACGTCGGCGGCCTGTCCGGCGCCGACCTCGACGAGGATGTGGCCGCCGGGAGCCAGCCAGCGGGGGAGGCCGGCGGCGGTGCGGCGGTAGTAGGCGAGGGGATCGCCGTCGGGGGTCAGTGCCAGCCTCGGCTCGTAGTCGCGGATCTCCGGCGCCAGGGCCGTGTAGTCCGCGTCGGCCACGTAGGGCGGATTGCTCACGACCACCTGGACCTGGCCCGAAAACCGTTCGGGCAGCGCGCCCCACCAGTCGCCGCGCACGACACCCACCCGGTCGGCGGGACCGAGGGCGGCCAAGTTGGCGCGGGCGCAGGCTACGGCCGCGGGCGCTGCGTCCACGGCCAGGACCCGGGCGTCCGTCTCCAGCGCCACGGTGATCGCCAGGATCCCCGTACCCGTGCCCAGATCGACCACCAGCGGTGCGTCGCTCCCGCGGTCCGCCACCACGGCGATGGCTCGTTCGGCGAGCAGCTCGGTATCCGGCCGCGGGATCAGCACGCCGGGCTGGACCTGGAACTCCCGGGAGCGGAACTCCTTGTTGCCCAGGATCAGCGCGACCGGCTCGCGGGCCCCGCGCCGCCGGATCAGTTCCCGCAGCCGGTCTCGCTCCGCCAGCTCCATGGGCCGGTCGAACTGCACGTACAGATCCAGCCGGGACAGCCCGAGCACCTCGGCTGCCAGCAACTCGGCATCCAGTCTGGGGGTGTCGACGCCCCGCCCACCCAGGTAGTCGGCCGCGGCGCGGAGGATCTCGAGGACAGTCCGGGGCTGACCGCCGGTCCCGTCAGCCATCGGCCCCGCCGCCTCGCTCGGCGGCCTTGAGGGCCTCCGCCTCGAAGTGTGTGGACACCGCCTGGATCAACTCGTCCATGTCGCCCTCCATCAGCTTCTCGAGGGCGTACAGGGTCAGGCCGATGCGGTGGTCCGAGACCCGGTTCTGGGGGAAGTTGTAGGTGCGGATCCGCTCGCTGCGATCCCCCGTGCCCACCTGGGCCAGCCGCTGATCGCGCTGCTCGGCCTGGACCTTGCGTTGCTCCTCTTCGAGCACGCGCGATCGGAGGATCTTGAGCGCCTTGGCCTTGTTCTTGTGCTGGCTCTTCTCGTCCTGGCAGGTGACCACGATGTTCGAGGGCAGGTAGGTCACCCGCACGGCCGAGTCGGTGGTGTTCACGCTCTGGCCGCCCGGCCCGCTCGAGCGGTAGATGTCGAACTTCAGATCCCCCGGCTCGATCTGGACGTCGACCTCCTCGGCCTCGGGCATGATCGCCACGGTGCAGGTCGAGGTGTGGATCCTGCCCTGGCTTTCGGTGGCCGGGACGCGCTGGACCCGGTGCACGCCCGATTCGTACTTGAGTCGCGAGTAAGCCGTGGCGCCGGAGATGGAGACGATGACCTCCTTGAAGCCGCCGATCCCGGTGGGGTTGCCGCTGAGCAGCTCCATCTTCCAGCGGTTCTGCTCCACGTACTTGGTGTACATGCGGAACAGGTTGCCCGCGAACAGGCCGGCCTCGTCGCCGCCAGCGCCCGCTCGGATCTCCAGCAGCACGTCGCGCCCCTCGAACTGGTCCTTGGGGAGTAGCAGCAGCTTGAGCCTGTGCTCCAGCGCCTCCGATGCGGTCTCCTGCTCGGCCAGCTCCGCGCGGGCCATCTCCCGCATCTCGGGATCCTCGTCGTCGAGCAACTCGCGGTTCGACGCGATGGAGCGGCCCAGCTCCCGGTACTCGCGGTACACGGCGACCAGATCCCGGAGGTCGGCGTGCTCCTTGGCCACCTCGGCGTAGCGGCGCGGATCGGCGGCGATCTCGGGATCACCCAGCCGGGCCTCCAGCGCCTCGTAGTGGTCCTCCACCTCGGCGAGCGTCTCGAACACGGGTGTCTCCTCTACCCCTGAAGCTGGGGCACCGGGAGCAGGGGATCGCCTGGATAGGCCGGCGCCTCCAGATCCCCCTCGCGCTGCAGGGCGCGGATCAGGGACACCAACGCCACCTCGAGCTGATCGTCGTCCGGCTCCCTCGTGGTCAGCCGCTGCATCAGTAGTCCTGGCCAGGAGAGCACCCGCAGCACAGGGTTCTTGCGGAATTTGCCGGCCCAGCGGATGAACTCGTAGCTGATGCCCGCGATGGGAAACATCAGCGGGATCTTGATGCTCGCGCCCGCAGCGAACCGCTGCCAGCCCTGCAGGTCGTCGAGGAACGGCAGCAGCGGGAACACCCCGGCGAACAGGGCGATCGCCACCAGGATCACGAAGGCCAGAAACGCGGTCCCGCAGCGCGGATGCAGTCGAGAGTGGCGCCGCGCGTTGTCCACGGTCAGCTCCTCGCCCGCCTCCCAGACATAGATGCTCTTGTGCTCGGCGCCGTGGTACTGGAACACCCGCCGGATGTCCCGCATCGACGTGATCAACAGGATGTAGCCCACGAACACGCTGACCTTGATCAGGCCCGTGAACAGGTGGAACAGGGGCCGGCCGAGGTCCGGGTCCGCCATCAGCGGATCGCCCGACACCAGGTTCAGCAGGACGCCCGAGCCGAAGTGGGGCAGATAGATGAACAGGCCGATTCCCATCCCGAAGGCGATCAGCATGGTCAGGGCGATGGAGGCGTTGGAGAGACCTCCCTTGGTCTCGGTCTCGGACTCGGCCTCGGTCTCGTTCTCGTTCTCGGACTCGGTCTCGGTCTCGGTCTCGGCCTCGGTCTCGGCGGTCGTCCGCTCGGCCTCCGCCTTCCTCTTCGCCTCCTCTTCCCCGGCAGCCGCCACGTCCGCCGAGTAGGACAAGGCTTGCATCCCGTTGATCATGGCCTCGACCATCACCGCCGCGCCGCGCAGGAAGGGCCAGCGCAGCACGGGGATCCGCTTGACCAGCGGAATCCAGGTGGAGTCCTTGACCACGATGCGGCCGTCGGGCCGTCGCACGGCCATCACCATCGCCTCGGGGCCGCGCATCATCACGCCTTCGAGGATGGCCTGACCGCCTACGTTCTTGGTGGCTGACATGGAGCGCAGTTGTCCGCTGTCCGCGTGGAACGCGGCGCTACCGGTAGGAGAGGGAGGGGGAGGGGGAGGGTGTGCAGGTCAGGGCTACTTGCGGCCTTTCTCTTTCTGCTTGAAATCGGCCAGCTCGACCTTCGCGTACTTGCGCTGGAACCGCTCGATGCGTCCGGCGGTGTCGACGATCTTCTGGGTGCCCGTGAAGAACGGGTGGCACGCCGAGCAGATCTCGATCTTCATGTCGCCGACGGTCGAACGGGTCTCGAAGCTGTGCCCGCACACGCAGGTGACGGTCGCAGTGTCGTACTTCGGATGAATGCCTTCTCTCATGGCTCTACCTCGCCCTTGGGGCGGGCGGTATCTAGCACTTGCGCCGCGAAGGCGCAAGGGGGAACCGCCGGCCGATGGCGTCTTGGACGCTTCCCTAGGAGTTCATCGCCGCCAGGAACACGTCGTTGCTCTCGGTCTTCTGGAACTTGTCGAGCAGGAACTCCATGCAGTCGATGGAGTTGAGCGGGCTGAGCACCTTTCGCAGGATGAACAGCTTGCCCAGGGTGTCCGCCGGCAGCAGCAGGTCCTCGCGGCGGGTGCCGCTCTTGTTGATGTCCAGCGAGGGGTAGATGCGGCGCTCGGTCAGGCGGCGATCCAGGTGGATCTCCATGTTACC
>CAYTBN010000092.1:0-18914 GCA_964436045.1 uncultured Rickettsiales bacterium
CCGACGAGGCGGACGCGGACGGCGACGGCGAGATGGCCTGCGCGGGCGACTGCGACGACGGCGACGCGACCGTCTACCTGGGCGCCCTCGAGCTGTGCGACGGGATCGACAACGACTGCGACGGTGACGCAGGGGACGAGGGCGACCAGGACGGGGACGGCGTGGCGGTCTGTGACGGAGACTGTGACGACACGGACGACACCGTCTATCCCGGCGCCACCGAACTCTGCGACGGCGAGGACAACGACTGCGACGGGGTGACCCCGGCCGACGAGGTCGACGACGACGCGGACGGCTACCTGGCCTGCGAGGACTGCGACGACGCCAACGCCGACAGCTACCCGGGTGCGACCGAGGAGTGTGACGGCGAGGACAACGACTGCGACGGCGCCATCCCGCAGCTGGAGACCCTGGACATCGACGGCGACGGCTCGGTGTACTGCGCCGACTGCGACGACACCGACCCCAACAGCTATCCGGGCGCGACCGAGCTGTGTGACGGCGCGGACAACGACTGTGACCTGACCATCCCCGCCAACGAGACCACCGACGACGACGGCGACGGCTACGTGCTGTGCGAGGACTGCGACGACGCCAACGTCCAGACCTACCCCGACGCGGCCGAGCAGTGTGACGGCGAGGACAACGACTGCGACGGGCTGATCCCGTCCAACGAGACCACCGACGACGACGGCGACGGCTACGTGTTGTGCGCCGACTGCGACGAGAGCGACGACGACGGCGACGGCTACCGGATCTGCGAGGGCGACTGCGACGACACCTACGCCACCGTCTACCCCGGTGCCAGCGAGCTGTGCGACGGGCTGGACAACGATTGCGACGGCGTCACCCCCGCCGACGAGGTGGACGACGACGCGGACGGCTACCTGGCCTGCGTCGACTGCGACGACGACAACGCGGCCAGCAACCCCGGCGCCACCGAGATCTGCGACGGGGAGGACAACGACTGCGACGGCGCGCTGCTCGCCGACGAGGGCGACGACGACGGCGACGGTTACCTGGCGTGCGACGACGACTGCGACGACGCCAACGCCGACAGCAACCCGGGCGCGGCGGAGATCTGCGACGGGGAGGACAACGACTGCGACGGCGCGCTGCCGGTGGACGAGACCGACGCCGATGGCGACACCTACGCCGAGTGCGAGGGTGATTGCGACGACGCCGAGGACGACACCTACCCCGGCGCCCCGGAGCAGTGCGACGGGGAGGACAACGACTGCGACGGGAGCATCGACGAGAACGTCGGTGACGACGTGGACGGCGACGGGTTCACGCCCTGTGACGACGACTGCGACGACGGCGATGCCACCGTCTACCCCGGCGCCACCGAGACCTGCGACTTCCAGGACGAGGATTGCGACGGCTACGTGGACTACGACTACGCCGCCGCCGACGGCTTCCTGAACCCGGCCACCAACAAGTACGATACCTTCGACGACTGCGGCACCTGCGGCAACGACTGCGACGACTACGCCTACGACAACGCCGACACGGTCTGCGACGACTCGCTGGACGTGCCCGAGTGCCTGCCCGACTGCCTGTCCGGCTACTACGACGCCAACGACGACATCAGCGACGGCTGCGAGTGCGAGTTCATCTCTGCCGACGACGAGCCCTTCGACGGGGTGGACGCCAACTGTGACGGCGAGGACGGCGACCACGACGACGCGATCCACGTCTCGATCCTGGGCAACCCGGCGGGTATCGGCAGCATCGACGATCCCCTCAACAGCATCCAGGATGGTGTCGACGAGGCGTCCCTGCAGGGGCTGGCGTACGTGCTGGTGACCGCGGGCGTGTTCTACGAGTCCGTGGACTGGACCGAGGGCATCACCATCGTCGGTGGCTGGGACTACTTCTTCAACGAGCTGGACGACGCCAACTATCCGACCACAGTGGACGGTCGCACGGCCACCGCCTCGCTGCCGGGTACCTTCACCCTGCGCTGCAGTGGCGGCAGCGAGCAGCGGCTCCAGGCGTTCATCATCTACGGGACGACGGCTTCGGCGGACGGTGACTCGAGCTACGGGATCTACCTGGACGACTGCGACGACGGCACGCTGGTCACCGGCAACACCATCGAGCCCCGCCCGGGCGCGGACGGCGACGGTGGCTCGGCCGGCGACAACGGCTCCGACGGGGTCGACGGCGAGAACGGCCAGGACGTGCAGTGGACCGACTGCGGCACCGCACCCACCGGTGGCGACGGCGGCTTCTTCACCTGCGGCGCCGAGGACATCTCCGGTGGCGACGGCGGTGCCACCCTCTGCCCGATCAGCAACGGCAGCTACATGGGGGACGGTGCAGACGGCGGGGGCGACAGCCCGGGTGTCGGCGGCGACGGCCACACCAACGGGATCCACTACAGCTGGGCCTGCGGCACCTGCTACATCAACGCCAACTGGGGCGCGGGTGACACCGGCGTCGATGGCGATGGAGGCGGTGCTGGTGCCGGCGGCTCTGGGTGCAGCGATACCGAGGGAAGCGTCATCGGCGGACTGTTCGTGCCGTCGTCGGCCTTCGACGGCGCCACCGGGACCAACGGCTCCGGCGGCGGCGGCGGCGGCTCGGGCTCCGGCGCCGAGCACGAGTGTTATAGCGACAACGTGACCGGCGGTACCGGCGGCGGCGGCGGCTCCGGCGGCTGCGCAGCCACCGGGGGCGACGCCGCGGTGGGTGGCGGCGGCTCATTCGGCGTCTTCGTCCACTTCGACCTGGCGCCCACGACCTTCCCGGAGCTGACCGGCAACGCGGTCACCGCCGATATCGGCGGCGACGGTGGTCTGGGCGGCGACGGCGGTGTGGGTGGCGACGGCGGCACCCTCGGCTTCGGCGGCGATCCGACCTACGGCGCCACCTTCTGCGGTCGCGCGGGGGGTGACGGCGGCCGCGGCGGCGACGGTGGCCATGGCGGCGGCGGCGGCGGCGGCTGCGGCGGACCGTCCTACGGCCTCTACGTGAGCGGCGCCATCGCTGCGGCGGACTACGGCGACGACTCCTCCTATTCCACCCTCGGCGGTGGCAACGGCGGCGACGGCGGCTTCGGCCCGGGCGGCACCGACGGCGACCCGGGCGACGACGGCGACGAGGGTGAGAAGAACTTCTAAGGCGACGTGTACTGATGGATTCGACGCGATTCCGTGACCAGGGCGAGGGCCTGTGGCAGCTGTGCGATCGGGTGCACGTGACCTGTCCGCGCTGCAGCGCTCCTGGGGTCGTGCGGTGCGAGGCGCCGTACTGGAAGAACGAAGCCAGCTTCGCCTGTAGCGGGTGTGCATACACCGTTCGCGGGCGGGAGACGCATTGGATCGGCCCGGCCTGGGGAGTTGCCAGCCGTCGTTGCGGGATCTGCGGACGGCACATGCGCGAGGAGTTTGCCCAGACCGGAATGGCGCCCAGGACAGTCCCGATGAAGTGCGCTGGATGCGGCGATCCCGGGTCGGCCGAGGTGAGCTGGAATCCCCTGCGCTTCGACGGTCCCTACGATCCCTACTTCGGATTCAACCTGCTGTTGCAGACTTCCGCCTGTCGCAAGGTGCTGTGGGCCTACAACGGGCGCCACCTGACCTTCCTCCGCGAGCTGGTCGCGGCCGACCTGCGGGAGCGCCTCCCCGACCGCAACACGAGTCTGGCCAGTCGCCTGCCTGCCTGGATCAAACGCGGGGCCCACCGGGACGAGATCCTGCGCGCGATCGGCAAGTTGGAAGCGAGGGTCCCCGGCTGATCTGCGGTGGGCGGTCCCCGCGGCGCGTGTCCCCTTAGGGTCCTGACGGACCCTTACAGCCCCAACCGACGGCTTCGGACCGCCAGGGTGATCAGGGTGCTGATCAACAGGATCACGGTCATCCCCGCCAGCACCGAGCACAGCAGCGCCAGCGGCAAGCCCCTGTCCAGCACGTCGGTGGTGGTCTTGAACCCCAGCAGGTAGAGGATCCCCGACATCGGGATCGCCACCTTCTCGTAGCTCGCCGCCCCGGGCTTGAACAGCTCGTCACCGGTCGCGAGCAGCGCGTTGAACGACCAGCGCGTGGCCGTGCCGTACGACAGCCACCGCGCCAGCGTCGGCATCTCCTTCACGTAGACGATCAGGCCACCGAACACGATCTGCGGGATCAGGATCAGCGGCAACGTCCCCACCGCCGCCTCCGACGACGAGAACAGCGACGAGACCTGTAGACCCAGCGCGATTCCCACCGACGCGGTGAGCAGCGCCACCACGAACAGCAGCAGCGGATTGAAGCCGTAGTCGTAGAGCTTCAGCGACGGGTAGAGGATCCCTACCAGGAGCAGGCACTGCAGGGCGCAGATCGCCAGCAGGGACAGGTACTTGGACCCCACGTACGGCGTGAACCGAAGCCCCGCCCGCCGTTCCCGGCGGATGATCGGCAGCTCGGCGATGACCTCGCGGACCGCGGCCGAGCAGCCGAACCACAGGGTGGCCAGGGAGATGATGAACAGGGCCGACGGATCCACCTGGGGGAAGACGACGGCCATGATCACCGCCAGGATGGGCGCCTGCAGCAACAGGATCGCCATCCCTCCCCGGTCGCGGACCTTGGCACGGATGTAACGCGCCGCCAGGAAGCGCAGCTGCCTCAACCAGTGCGTGCTCCCGGATCGCCGCGCCGCTCCACGCGGGCTGCCCTGACTCACCGGTCCGACGCCGAGCACCTTCTCGCGGGTCCGGACGTACTGGCGGAAGTACTCCGAGCTCAGATAGTTCTCGGAGATCTCCGTCTGGTCGCTGTGGTGGATCGCGTCGAAGATCTCGTCCAGCCGCTCGACGTTGAAGTGCTTGCAGGCGTCTTGGGGGGGGCCGAAGAAGGCCTGGCGGCCGTCCTCGGTCAGCACCATCACCTGGTCGACCATCTCGACCACCTGCGGGCTCAGGTCGTGGGTCACCAGGAAGATGATCCGTCCGCGATCCGACAGCTTGCGGACCAGCGAGACGATCTCCCGCGAGCTGTGGGGGTCCAGCCCGGACGTGGGTTCGTCGAG
Source organism: uncultured Rickettsiales bacterium (assembly GCA_964436045.1). Lineage (GTDB taxonomy): Bacteria > Myxococcota_A > UBA796 > UBA9615 > CAYRNR01 > CAYTBN01. The sequence continues at coordinate 5,020 of CAYTBN010000092.1, forward strand.
GAACAGGATGTGGGTCGATTGGGTCAGCAACTCCTGGCCCAGGTTCACCCGCTTCCGCTGCCCACCGGAGATCCCCCGGCGGGTGGTATCCCCGATCACGCTGTCGCGGATGTGCCGGATGTCGAGTTCGCGCAGGACCCGGTTCACCTGGCGGGCGATCTCCAGGTTCTTGAGGTCGGGGGCCAGCCGCAGCCGCGCCGAGTACCACAGGGACTCGCGGACGGTCAGCAGCGGATGGACGATGTCCTCCTGGGGCACCTCGCCCACCAGGTGGCGGTTGGCCTGCAACAGGGGCAGGAAGGGGTCCCCGTCCAGCAACACGTCGCCGCTGTCGAAGGGCCGCACCCCGGAGATGGCCGACAGCAGGGTGGTCTTGCCGCTCCCCGACGGTCCGATCAGGGCCACGAGCTCGCCGGCGAACACCGTGAACGAGATCCCCTCGACGATGGTCTTGTGGCCGGCAGACGTGGGGATCGAGACCACGAGATCGCGGACGGTCAGGGCCGACGCCGTCGTGGACGAGAAGACGTGCACTTCGCCGCGATCGAAGACCAGGCGAAGCCAGAATCGGCCGATGCGAACCCGGTCGGCCGCGCCCAGCTTCTCACGGTCGATCTGACGATCCTCGAGATAGATGCGGCACGCGCGCGCTGCCGACTCGATCCACCAGTCGTCGCCGCGGCGGACCAAGGTCGCGTGGTGGGAGGCCAGCTGGGCGTCGTCCAGCCGGATCTCGCAGCTGCGGTCGCGACCGATGCGGAGCCGCCGCCCGGCCAGCGGGACCACCATGTCGCCGCGGGCGGCGGCCGGCGTCCAGCGCTGACGGAAGCGGGTGAAGAGGGTCGGGTCGACCTGCAGCGCCCGGGCGATGTTCTCGAGATGGGACAGTTCCTCGTCGGAGATGGTGCCTTCGGCGGTCGCCACGCCGAACAGACCGTCGAGGACCAGCAGCGCCGAGCCCAAGTCGTAGCGGCGGGCGAACTCGGAGGCGGCCTCGGCCGACTCCTCCGAGGTGACCCGTCGAGTGCGCTGATCGAGACACACGTCGATGGCCAGGTCGATGGCCTCCTCGCCCAGACCGGTCCAGGTGTCCAGGGCGTCGACCATCGCCGAGCGCTCCGAGGCCAGCAGATCCCGATCGGCGAGGGCGATGTCCAGCATCAGGCTGGTGAAACGCACCGCAAACTCGGCGGCGCGTACGTCCAGCTTCATGCCGCGCTCTGCGGTCTGCTCCAGCAGCTCGTCGACGAGCGAGGTGGGGTTCATCGGGCCCCGGGGGCGAGGGGTCTATTCGTACAGCTGCACGTAGCCCACGGATCCCGGCTTGGCATCGCCGGTATCCAGCAGCTTGATCACCAGGTAATAGGTGCCGGTGGTCTCGGGCTTGATGGTCAGCGACGGACTCCGGTCGACGTCGGCCTGGGCCTGCAACAGCTTGCCTGCCTGGTCGTAGAGGTAGGTGTCCAGGTCGGTGACGTTGGGACCGGCACAGGTGTGGATCTGGTAGCTGTTGCCCGCGAACAGCGTGAAGCTGTACACGGACTCCTTCATCAGCAGCAGGGTCTTGAGATCCGACGATACCTGCCGCAACCCCTCGGGCATCCTCTCTGTGGCGATCAGCCGCAGGCAGGCACCCACCTCCGCCTCGTCATCCGCGACGGCAGGGGAGGTGACCGCCAGCAGCGGCAGCGCGATGAGCAGTGAGGCAACGATACGCTTCATGGCTTTCTCCCGTCCCCGGCTCACAGCTTGCCCAGCAGGTCTTCGGTGAGCTTGTGGACCGCCTCGACGTCCTCGACGGCCAGGCTCTCCTTCATCGTGATGTCGTGGATCTGCTCCAGCGTGCCGCGGGCCAACGTGTTGATGTCCGACACGTCGCCCTCGCCCACCTTGAGCTGCTTGAGGAAGTAGTTGACCACGTCCGGCTGGCGCAGCAGGTTCGGCGCGTTGCCCTTCTCCTCTGCCTTGAGGACGGCTGCCGCCAGCAGGTGGGTCCCCTCCAGCCAGCTACCCGCCTGGACCAGCGGCACCACCTGGGCGCCCGCCTCCATGCTCAGCTCGCCGTAGGCCGCCTCGCGCATCTCCTCGACCTGCAGCCACAGCTCCTGACGCGAGACCGCGTCGGCTTTCACGTGGTCGATGATCTGCCCCAGTGTGGTGTCGATGTCGGCGCCCGCGCCGATGGTGGTCAGCCCCGCGCGGAGGTTGGTCAGATCCTGGATCAGGTCGTCCTTCTCCGACTCGTTGAGCGTCAGCACCATGTCAGCCAGCACGATGCCGGTGCGCACGGCGACCTGCTCCTTGTCCTCACCATCGAGCTTGAGGTTCCGGCGCTCGAGGATCGTACCGAACTTGATGTCGACGCCCGCGTGCAGCATCGCTTCTTGCAGCTCGGTCGGCGACGCCACCAGCGAGGTGTTGATCGCCACGTCGGCCAGATCGGTCCGCGACTCGGGAGGCGGGGCCTTGACCGTGGCGGGCGCCGGCTCCACGTCCGGGGAATCCTCGCTGGGTGGGCAGGCAACCGCCAGCAGTCCGAGCATCGCCGGCAGCACGAGCAGGCCGGCCCCCATCGTCCATCGACCGTTCATCTGTATCCTCCACGAAAACAACAGGGGGGATCGTTCCCCACGGCGGGCCGGGCAACCGAACGGGCCCGCCAGGGAACGGATCGTACCAGAGACGGGCGCCGCGCGGGGGAGGGGGGGAACGGAGTTAGGCCGCCTGGCTGCCAGACCGTTCCTTGGCTCGGTTCTCGTAGAACTCGTCCTCCTTCAGGCACTGCTCCTCACTCTTGAGGTTGCGGTACCAGAAGAAGTAGAGCCCGATGCCGCAGATGACCGATATGATCGCGAAGAATGCGAACTTGCTCCACTCGTGGAACACCAGGCTCATGCCCGCCAGCAGCATGCAGAGCTGGAAGGGCACGGCCATGCACAGCGAGACCATGTCGTTGAGGTTCTCGATGATCCGCTCGAGCAGACTCTGCTCCTCCACCAGCCCCTGCTCGGCGGCCTTCTTGGCGAACTTGCCCCAGGGGCCCCAGGGGTTGATCTGGACCCAGAACTCCACCAGCGTCTGTTCGGGCACGGGGGCGGTGACCAGTGTGACGACGACCGCGGCCACGAAGGCACACGAGATCACCAGGGGGAACGAGTAGTACAGCGGCAGGCTGAGGGCGGCGTTGAAGACCAGCGCCCCGCCGATGCCCCCCATCGTCCCGGCGGCGAACCCGTAGCCGTTGAACCGCGGCCAGTACCAACGCATGAACAGCGGCACGAACATGCCCGCGCCGATGCCCATCGTGATCAGCCCCCAGATCTTGTTGATCGACGGTACGATCGCCGCCAGCGCGACGCCCACCACGCACAGGGCGATGGTGGCCCAGCGCGAGGCCCACATCAGCTGCTTCCCGTCCGCGTCGGGCTTGATGTACGACTGGTAGATATCCTTGACGATGTAGGACGCGCCCGCGTTCAGCGTCGAGTCGAAGGTGGACATCGCCGCCGCGATCAGCCCGGCGATCACCAGCCCCTTGATCCCGGCGGGTAACATCTGGCCGAGGACCACCGGCAGCACCTGCTCCGCGTCCTGGGCGATCAGATCGGCGCCGGCGCCGCCCTTCTCCAGGATCGAGTAGCCCATCACCACCAGGCCGGCGACCATCGTCCAGCGCATCACCGACAGCACGATCGATTCGAGGGTCAGCAGGCCGGCCTCACGCTCGGTCTTGGCCGCGAAGAATCGCTGATCCGTGTAGCCGCCGACTCCACCCATGCCTTCCATCGCGCTGCGGATGAACCACAGGAACACGCAGATTCCGAACGCCGACAGGATCGGTTCCCACGAGGACGGGTCCTTCGCAAGGAGCGAATCACCAAGCCCGACGGGTACCTCCAGGTTGAACTCCAGCAGGCCCGGCGGCAGCGCCACCGTGGGGGCCAGCGAGAAGGCGTGCACCGTCACGAAGATCGCGGTGAACGTCAGCAGGACCATCTGCACGACGTCGGTGAACACCACGCCGTACAGACCGGACATCAGCGTGTAGAACAGCCCGATCCCGACCATGATCGAGATGCAGGTCAGCTCGGACAGCGGGATGAAGTGGGTCAGGAACTTCCCGGCCCCCTTGCTGAAGTAGATGATCATCCCCAGCGACAGGATGATGTTGGCCGCCGCCGACATGATGTGGGCCCACTTGCCCGGCGTGTCGGTCCCGAAGCGGAGCTTCATCCACTCCGCCGAGGTCATCACCCGGCTGCGACGCAACCACTTGCCCAAGAAGATCATCAGGAAGGCCAGCGACATGCCGACCCCGCCCCGCAGCTCGACCAGGAAGCCCTTGTAGCCCAGGGCGAACACCGCCGCGACGATGATCATCGTCCCGGCCATGTCGAAGTTGGACGTGGCCGTGGAGATCCCCAGCACGTACCAGGGGATCCGCCTACCCCCCAGGAAGTAGTCGTCCAGCCCCTTGGACGCGATGCTGGACATCACGTAGCCGATGACGGTCACCAGCACCAGGAAGCCGACGATGATCAGGATGTCGACGGTCGCAAGGCTCGGATCTCCACCCATGGAATGGCTCTCCCTCTCTTGGACGCGCCTATCGTGTCACAACCACCGGGGTCGGGGTCGGGGTCGGGGTCGGGGTCAAACGCGGGAACGTGGAGCGGCGATCTGCATCCCCCGCACCCTGAGCTGTTCCAGGAACCGGCGGGCCACGGGTACCCACGCGAGCCCGGAGGTGGCCTCCGCCAGCGCAGTCCCTCGTTTCCTCCGCTCCTCCCCATCCTCCAGCAGCCGGCGCAGGGCCGCCGCGAAGCCCGCGGTGTCGCCGGCCGGTACCACCACCGCGTGTTCCGGGACGAAGCCGGTGGCAAAGGGCACCAGGTCACTCGCGATCACGGCCGTACCCGCCGCCGCCGCCTGCGCTGCGGACATGCCGAACCCCTCCATCTCCGAGGGGGTGACGTAGACGTCTGCCAGCGAGAACAGCCGATGGAGTACCGGATCGGGGATGCGCCCGCGCAGCAGCACGAGCCGCTCCCGCAGTGCCGGTTCCGACTCACGCCGCCGCTCCAGCTCACGCTGCACCCCGTTGTCCGGCCCTCCTCCGATCACCAGGAAGCTGTCGTCCAGGTCCCCGCAGCCGCGGACGAAGGCGTCCACCAGCAGGTCCTTGCGCTTGGTCTCGTCGTTTCGACTCGCCTCGAACACCAGCCGCCCGGCCCGCAGCAGCGCCGGTCTCAGGTCCGAGTTGGCGGCCAGGTAGTCGTAGGCCACGTCCAGGTCGTCGTCCGGGTAGGTGCGGAAACAGCTCGTGTCCACGCAGGGGGGGAAGTCGACGACGAGGTCCGGCTCCACACCGAAGTCGGCGGTCAGCGAGCGGGTGATCTCCGGTGAGGTCGAGGCGAAGGCGCGGGTGCGCGCGCAGATCATCCGCTCGTGACTGCGGCGTTCACAGAATCGCAACGCGCGGCGGACGTCCAGGGGCTTGTCACGGTAGTTGCGCTCCTTGATCGCGCCCAGCGAGTGGGGGGTCCAGACATGGCGATCGGCTTCATCGCCGGCTTCCGAACGCCACCCCGCCACGAGCTGCTCCCCGATCACGGCGGCGTCCCAGTAATGGCTGTTGATCAGCTCGTAGACCTCCCAGGGACGCACGCCGCGGCGGGCCGCCTGTGCGCGCACGTGCTGCTGGATCCAGGCCACCTCCTCGTCCAGGGCGCCCGCGATCTCCTCCTTGGGGAGGAAACGGCTGCCCCCGCCGGGGACAAAAACGTAGCGCGCGTGGTCCCCCAACGACTCGCTACCCTCCCGCAGCGGACCACCCCCGTGGTCCGGGAAGCCGCCCAGCGACAAGACGGTCACCTCGTAGCCGATCTCCGCCAGCGCCCGGGCCAGTGCGTTGACGTACACCACCTGCCCGCCCGTGTCCGGCGCCCCCCCGATGGGGATCTCGGCGCCGGCGTAGCCGTGGTTGATGATCAACAGGATCTCGGGACGCGGATCAGCGCTCATCGGAGCCACCTCGGTACAGGTCGGCGGGCATTATCCGATATCCAGGACAGGAGACGGGGCCGTTGCCGGGCAAATCGCCCGTGGCCCCCCTTGGCAGCGGCGGCAGGTAGCGCTAGAATTGGTTTAACAACTTAACCTCTGGGCTGGAGTCCGCCATGGGCCACGAACACGCATTCAGCCCCCGTGTCCGTCGGATCTTGCAAGCCCTGTGCGATCGACTGTTCGACCCCGGGCGCGACGACCGCACCTCGCCGGGCGAGATCGGCCTGGCAGACATGATGAGCCGCGGCATGAGCGAGACCCCGGGCATGACCCGCGTGGGCCTGAGCCTGCTGTTGACGGTGCTCAACTGGGCGCCCGTGCTGTTCCTGGGCCGCTTCCAGCGTTTCATCCGCCTGTCCGTCGATCACCAGACGCGCTTCGTCGACAAGGTGCTTCACTACCCCATGCGGCCCGTGCGCCTGGCGATGACCGCCCTGTTCCTGATGGCGTCGGTCTACTACTGGGAGCACCCGCAAGTGCTGGCCGAGATCGGCCATGACGGCCTGGATCTGCTGCCCGTCGACGCGGAGGACGCGCTGGCCATATGAGCGTCGTCGCCGGCCGCGAGGCCGGGTCCCCGCTGGAGGACTCGGCCGATGTCGTGATCGTGGGGTCCGGTGCCTCCGGCGCCGTCCTGGCCAAGGAGCTGATCGCCGATGGCCGCTCGGTGATCCTCGTCGAAGAGGGGCCCTGGTACACGCCGGAACAGAAACAGCGCTTCACCGTCCCCGAGGCCATGCAGAAGCTGTTCCGCGCCGGGGGCGCCACCGTGGCCACCGGGGTGGGGGACACGCCGGTGATCTCCAATCCGCTGGGATGGGGCGCGGGCGGATCTTCGGTGCTCACGGGCGGGGTCTGCTTCCGGACGCCGGAGCCGATCCTGAGCACCTGGGAGACCGGGGTCGGGCTGGAGGGATTCGGCCCCGACGGCATGGCGCCGTATTTCGACGAGATCGAGCGCGATCTGCACGTGGCCCCCACCCCGGAAGCGGCCCTGAGTGATGCACTCAAGCGCTTTCGCGGTGGCGCCGAGGCACTGGGCCTCGAGATGCTCAACACACCCCGCAACATGAGCGGGTGCCGGGGTGCATCGCGCTGCAATTTCGTCTGTCCCGTCGACGCCAAACACTCGGTAGACCGCAACTACCTGCCCGCAGCCCTCGAGGGCGGCATGACCCTGGTCTGCGACGGCCTGGCCCAGAAGCTGATCGTCGAGGGCGGCCAGGTGGTGGGGGTCAAGGGGCGGCTGCTGGCGGCGGGTGGCAAGCCGAAGGGGCGCTTCGCGGTGCGAGGCAAGGTGGTGATCCTGGCGATGGGCGCGGTCCACACGGCCCAGTTCCTGCTGCGCAACGACCTGGGCACCGGCTCGGGCCTGGTGGGCAGGGGGATGACGATCCACCCCGCCATGCGCTCTTACGGCGTGTTCCCCGACGAGGTGCGTGCGGGGCGCGGTGCGATGCAGGGGATCTACAGCCCGACCCTGGGCGACGAGGGGATTCACCTGATCGCCATCATGACCCCACCCGGGGTGATGGGCTCCAACGTGCCGGGGTTCGGACCCAAGGCCCGCGAGTACATGGAGAAGCGCAAGCACATCATGGCGTTCGGAGCGATGATCCACGACCGGGACGAGGGCAGGGTGGTGGACATCCCCGGTCGCGAGCCGCTGATGTACTACACCCTCGGGCCCGAGGCGAAGGCCCTGTTCGTACGCGCCGCCCAGGTGATGTGCGACATCTACTTCGAGGCCGGCGCCACCGAGGTGTTGATGACCATGCCCCCCTTCGAGCGCATCCGCTCGCGCGAGGAGGCGGCGCGGATAAGCGTCGACAACGTCCAGTGGAAGCACCTGGAGTGTGGCTCCTACCACCCCCTGGGGACGGTCCGGATGGGTACCGATCCCGCGGCCTCGGTGGTGGATCCCGCCGGGCGCATCTGGGGCCATGACAACGTCTACGTGGTCGACGGCAGCATCGTCCCAACCCACCTGGGGGTAAACTCCCAGGAGACGATCATGGCCGTGGCGCTCAAGCTCGCCCGTCGCATGCGTGACGAGGGCGACCGCCTGTTCGCCTGACGACGGAGAAAAATCCTCCGATGACCCGCACCCCCGGCGGCGATCCCGCCCCTCGATCCCGCCGCGCCCGCTGGCTGGCGGTGGGGATCTGCGCGGTCACGGCGCTGGCCATCCTGACCGGGTTCGAGATCCGTCAGCGCGGCCGGGAGCTGGGCGGAGTTGCTCGCCTGGTGGATGATCCGCCGGGTCTGCGCTGGGAGCTGACGCCGTCGACCGCCGGCCACAACCGCCACGGTTTTCGCGGCGGCGACTGGCCCGATCGGCCCGCCGACGAGACGCCGCGTGTGGCCGTGGTCGGCGACAGCGTGACCTACGGCGGTCCGCTTCCCGTGGATCAGGCGTTCCCGGCGCGGACCGAAGCCCGGCTGCGGAGCGACGGGATCCCCGTCGAGGTGCTCAACCTGGGGGTCCTGGGCTACGACCTGGTCCAGATCCAGACGCTGGTCGAGGCCCGGGTCTGGGCGCTCGGGCCCGATCTGCTGGTCTACGCGTACTTCACCAACGATCACATCTCGACCGCCCTGCTCAACGTGGGCCAGCCGCCGTGCGCCGTCCCCGTCGGCGAATTCGGCATCTCCCCCGCGCTGCTGCCGCGCTGGCTGGGCGGTGGGATGTTGCGCCACCACTCGGCTCTGTATCGAAAGCTCGAGGGCGCGCGGCTCATCGGCCAGCCACCGGACACCGAGGCCAGGCTGCACGAGGCGCGGGCCGAGGAGATCGCCGCACGCTTCGACGGGGCCTGGACCGCGCTGCGGGAGGGGGCCAGCGCCCGCGGCGTGCCCCTGGTCGTGCTGGCCATCCCGGCCCACGTCGCGGCGGTGGCTCCATCGGAATGCGAGGGCCGGGTGGGCGACGACTTCTGCGCGATCGAGGAGCGGCGGGTGGGTGAGATGTTGGCACGGGCCGGCGCCGACGGCGTCCCGGCGGTGGATGGGCTGGCGGCATGGCGGGGCGCTGGTGGCGGACCGTTCTTCCCTCCGGGCGACCGGGAGGACCGGTTGCACCCGGATCGTCGGGGCCAAGATTTGCTGGCCGAGGCGCTGGCCGCCGCGCTGGCCGAGATCCTGACGGCGCCGCCCGCCCCCCCGGCTAGCGACGCGTCCCCTCCAGGAGTGCCTGAACCGCGGTCTTGACCGAGGGATAGGTCGGCATCTGCTGCCAGCTGGTGATGGTCGTCGGCACCCCGCCATCGGGGACGTCGATCAGCTCGAATGCGGCCCGGTCCTTCTTCTTGTGTCCCTCGTGGCCGGGGGGTACGCGGGCGCCCACCTCTCGCTCGCGCCAGCCGCTGGGGTCGTAGGCCAGGAACGACCACGTCACGCTGTCGGGCGCCTTGCCGTCGAAGTACTCGTAGACCTGCACGGACAGCTCCCCCACCCCGAAGCGATCGACGACATATCCCTCCCGATCGCCTATCGCGTAGACCTTGTCGTCGTCGTACAGGGCTTGCAGGGCACGCCGATGCGCCGCCGCGGACGCCTGATCCGCCACCGCGAAGCAGGCCTCGATGCTCTTGGTGCGGGCTCGGTAGTCGTCGGGCACCAACCTCAGCACCTCGGCGTAGGAGGCCAGCGCCCCGCGGGGGTCGCGGCTGGCGAGCAGGGCATCGGCGAGGCTCAGGTGGCACTCGGCGCAGCGGGGGTCCTCGGCCGTGGCGCGCCGCAGAGGGGCGACGGCGCCCTCGGGATCGCCCATCTCCATCACGACCATGCCGAGGTCGAAGGCCAGGCCCGGGATCGACGGGTCGAGCTGGGTCGCCTTCTGCAGTGCCTCCATGGCCTGGTACGGGTGGCCCGACTGCTTGAGTACGGTGGCGTAGTCGGCCCAGATCCGGCCGCTGGTCGCGTCCCGCGCCAGGGCCTTCTCGTAGGCCATGACCGCCTCGCCCGGCATGCCCATGAACAGGCAGGCACGCCCGTGCTGGGCGTGGTAGTGGGCCTCGCCGTCCTCCAGGGACAGGGCTCCGCGGATCCACTCGTAGGCCTCGGAATCCTCCATGGCCGCGCTGTGGCTCATGGACGCCCAATAGTAGTACTCGGCGTGGGTGGCGTCGAAGGTGATCGCCATCGAGAAATGGCTGGCCGCCACCCGGTACTGCTTGGCCTTGTAGGCCTTGTGTCCGGCCGCCGCGGCCTGGCTGGCATCCGACGCGCTGGCCGGCATCACGACGGCTGTCCCGGCCAGCCACGCCGTCGCCAAGAGGGCACTCAGCCACCGTCTCCTGTTCAAGGCGCCACCTCGGAGTCGAACACGCAGGGCTCCCCATCGCAGGGATGGATGATGGTGCCCTCGTCGCCAGCGTCCGCGGGATCCTGGTTCGCCCCCGGACATCCGGGGGCCAGGGTCAGCGGGACGAACCAGGCGGCGGCGCGTCGGGACATTGGCCTTCTCCTGCGGTTCGTTCCGGACACAGCATAGCAACTCCATCGCCAGGTGAAAGGGCGGCGTCGGCCGGCGGTGTACAATCCAGGATCATGGCGTTAGGTCCCCACCCGGAGTTCTCGTGGTCCGCGTCGCGCGCGCGTACCTTCCGTTATTGCCGTCGCCAGTACTGGTTCCAGTACTACGGGCACTGGAACGGCTGGGAGGACGGGGCGCCCGAGCGCACGCGCACGATCTATCGATTGAAGCAGCTCCAGAGCCTGGCCACCTGGGCTGGCAGCTCGGTTCACCGTGGCGTCGCCAACCTGCTGGCCAGCGACCGGCAGGTGGCCGACGTGGTCGACGAGATCCATCGGCGGATGCGCAACGAGTACCTCAACTCCGTACGCCGCGAGTTCCGCAAACCGCGCCGCGCCAAGTCCTTCGGGCTCGACGTCCACGAGTACGGCCTCGAGGTGCCGAAGGAGCGCTTCACCCGCATGTGGGACAACGTCAAGACGTGCCTGGAGACCTTCCCCGATCTGCCCCATCAGGCGGCCTACGGGGCAGCGCGGGCAGCGGGCGGATTCGCGCACGTGGAGGACCCGGACGAGCGGGACTTCGACGCCAAGCGCTTCCGCTGGGACGAGATAGGCGATTTCCCCATCTACGCAATCCCGGACATGGCCTACCAGCGGGCCGACGGGACCGTCGAGATCCTGGACTGGAAGACCGGCAGGGCACCCACGAACCGGCCCAAGAACGAGTCCACCCTGCAGCTGGTGCTCTACGCCCGCTTCCTCAAGGCGCGGAACCCCGAGCTGCCGGGGATCCACGACTTCGAGGTGGCCGAGGTCTACCTGCCCGATGGACAGCGCTTCGGCGCGCGCCTGGACGAGCTGCAACTGGGGCGGGCGACCCAGGCGGTGTCCGAGAGTGTGGAGGCGATGCGCGGTCTGCTCGACGATCGGGTCCGCAACGTGGCCAGCGAGGAGTGCTTCGAGCTGATCGAGGACCGTCGCGGTTGTCGGTGGTGCGTCTTCCGGGCGGTCTGCCCGGGGTGGGGCGACGGGGGCGCCGCCCCTGGCGAGAAGTCGTGAGCAGGGGCGACGTCGGCGCCATCGCGTTCGCGTTGACGGTGCTGCTCGGCGTCGACGGCGGCTGCGCGCAGCCCCACGACGACGACGATCCGGCCGACGACGACAGCGCCGATGACGATACCGCCGACGACGACAGCGCTGATGACGATACCGCCGACGACGACACCGTCGGTGACGACGACGACACGTCCCCGCCTCCCTACAACGGCTGCGGACAGAACCGGGACGGCCAGCGCGCGGCGGGCAGCTGGATCGAGCCCATCGAAGCGCCCTACCTCCCGTTCTTCGACCGCAACGACACGTCCGTGGGCCCCGAGGACGCCATCGATTCTTACGACTGTGCGCTCGATGTGGGCGAGTCCGGACCGGAAATCGTCTACCGCTTCGTGACCGAGACAGACGGGGACCTGCGCGCCGAGGTGGCCTGCGACGATCCCGTCGACGTGGACCTGCACCTGCTGGCTGACCCGCAGGTGAACGACGGCGTGGCCAGCGGCTGCATCGCCCGTGCCCACATCGCGCTGGAGGTCGACGATCTGCCGGCGGGTGAGTACTGGCTCGTCGCCGACTCGTGGAGCGACGACGACGGCAACGAGTACGACGGCGCCTACGAGTTGGCGTTCGAGTGGATCAGCGAGGAGGTGTGGACCGACGTGACCCTGGCGCCGGGCGTCACCTGGTCGCGCCTGCGGGATCCGGACCTCCAGGGGGGGGACCAGACGGTCAACATGCTCGCCGTCGAGCCGCTCGGAGGAGTCGACCTCCAGCCCGCCCTCCACGGCGGCTGTCGCTCGGTGCCCGATGTGGCCACTGACCTGGGGGCGTACGCGGGCATCAACGCCGGTTTTTTCAGCGGCGGATGTGGCGCTCTGGACATGCTCAAGGCCGATGGCGAGTTGCTGGCGACCAACGCGGTGACCGGCAGCGCGCAGCGGAGCCTGGGCTGGACTCCCGGAACGCCCCCGGTGTTCGACTGGATCGACGCCGGCGCCGATTGGCCCGAGGTCAGCGATGCGGTGGGCGCGCACCCCAGCCTGGTGACTGCCGGGCAGCGGGCGGTCGAGCCCTCCAGCGGCGACAGCTTCTACACATCCCGTCATCCGCGTTCGGCCATGGCGCTTACCGGCGACGGTACGCTGCTGCTGCTGACCGTGGACGGGCGGACCGCGGCGGGCGATGGGATGACCACGGACCAGCTCGCCGACCTGCTGCTCGACCTGGGCGCCGTCGATGCGGCCAACCTGGACGGCGGCGGATCGACGACACTGGTGGTCGAGGACTGCTGGATCGGTGACGTGGTCAACTCGCCGTCGGACAACGGCGCGGCCGATCACCACGGCGAACGATCCGTGGCCGATGGGCTCTACCTGCGGTGAAGAGGGAGTGCGGATGAACTACGACCACAAGGTGACCGAGCTGATCCGGATGCGCAGCTCGTGGCGTACCTACGACGAGTTGCCCCTCGAGACGGGGGTGATGTCGGAGCTGCGTATGGCCTGTGCGGAGCTCGATCGAGGCCTGTTCGGCGAGAAACTCTCGATGCGGATCGTGGACCTGACCGAGACCGCGCCAGTGGGAGCGAAGCTGGGCGACTACGGCACGCTGAGGAAGGTGCGTTACTTCCTCGGAGGGGTCATCGAGGAGGGGCCGCTGGCGTACGCGAGCTACGGATACCGGATGGAGCAGCTGGTGCTGCGCGCCACCGACCTGGGTCTGGGGACCTGCTGGCTGGGGTACTTCGACCGGGCCCTGTTCCCCGACCTGAAGCCGGGCGCAGGCGAGCTTTTCCCGGCGGTGAGCGCGGTGGGTTACGTGGCCAGCCGGCGCCGCCTCGCCGAGCGGCTGATCCGGACCGCCATCGCCGCCAAGAAGCGGAAACCATGGGAGCGGATGTTCTTTTCCGGCGCACTGGATCAGCCCCTGTCACCGACCGATGCCGGGCCCTACGAGGGTCCGCTGATCGGAGTGCGCGCGGCGCCTTCGTCGGGAAACACCCAGCCCTGGCGTGTGGTCAAGGACCCGGATGCGGCCGTCTTCCACTTCTTCATGGTGGAGGTCAAGGAGAGCTACCAGAAGCAGCGGCTGCACGACATCGACCTGGGCATCGGCATGTCCCACTTCGAACTCGTCGCCCGCCGTTACGGGCTCGGCGGCGAGTGGCGAGTCCTCGGCGCGTCCCCCTGCCCGACACCCGCCAAGACCACGTACCTGGCCAGCTGGATCGACGACTCCGTCGCCGACTGATCCCTCCCGAAACTCGAACACTCGTTCGGCCCGGCCGACGATCCCAG
>CAYTBN010000093.1:0-18403 GCA_964436045.1 uncultured Rickettsiales bacterium
CGTCGTTGTCGTCGTTGTCGTCGTCGTCGCCGATGTACTGGGGCGGGCAGCCCCACATCAGCAGCGGAACGACGAGTCCCAGCCATAACCAGCGGCGGGCGTCTTGCACGCTCGAACCTCCTCGTCTGTCTCGCGTCCAGGGGCTCCGGGTCAGGCGTTTTATATCACGCGAGGGCTGGGATCCGCCGCAGATTCCGCGGCGTTCGCCGTGTTAACGTCGACTCACCGTGCCCGATGACAGCGACAAGAGGCGGGGCCGAAACCTCTCCGAGCCGGTTCCGTCCCTGGGCGTTCCGGAGCTGCCCACCGGCGCCGACACCCGGGCGCCGACACTCCCTCCGCCGGAGAACTCGTCCATCGATCCGGATCTGCAGGAGACCCAGATCATCGGCGACGAGGATCTGGAGCTCGAAGGAAACCGCCTCGCCCATCCGGTGGCCACGCGGGCCACCACCGCGGTGCACACGCCGGCCCTCGCGACCGGGTCCGAGTGGGGGCGCTACGAGGTGGCCGAGTGCCTGGGAGAGGGGGGCATGGGGGTGGTCTACCGGGCCCTCGACCGCACCCTGGACCGCTCGGTCGCTCTGAAGTTCATCCGCCAGACGAGAGCCCCGACCTGGCCCAGCGTTTCTTCCGCGAGGCCCGGGCCCAGGCGCGGGTCCAGCACCCCAACGTGTGCAACGTATACGAAGCCGGCGAGCTCAACGGCGAGCCCTACATCGCCATGCAGTACATCGAGGGCCGGGATCTGGCGTCGGCCACCGCCCAGGAGGGCCTCGAATCCCGGCTGGCACTGCTCAGGGACGTGGCCCGCGCGGTCCACGCCGCCCACAGACTGGGCCTGATCCACCGGGACCTGAAGCCGGGGAACATCCTCGTCGAGACCTCCGACGAGGGGGTCCTCAAGCCCTACGTGATGGACTTCGGGCTGGTCCGCGACGAGCGGGATCCCGGGTCCACGGTCGACGGTGCGTTGCTCGGCACGCCGGCCTACATGGCTCCCGAGCAGGCGATGGGGTACGTGGATCGCATCGATCGCCGCACCGACGTCTACAGCCTGGGCGCGATGCTCTACCGGCTGCTGCTCGGGCGCCCCGTGTTCGAGATCTCCAACGCCGTCGCCCACGCGGTGACCGTGGTCCAACAGGAGCCAATCCCACCCCGGCGGCTGGACCCGTCGATCCCCATGGACGTGGAGACCATCGTCCTCAAGTGCCTGGAGAAGCGGCCCCAGGACCGCTACGACTCGGCCCGAGCGCTGGCGCGGGACATCCGGCGTTACCTGGACGGCGATCCCATCGAGGCGCGACCGATCGGTCCCCTGCAACGGCTCGTCAAGCGGGCGCGCAAGCACAGGGCGCTGCCGGCGGTCCTCGCCGGTGATGGTCGTCTACAACCACTACCTGTACTGGCACGCCGACATCATCGTGGGCTACGACGACACGGTCGAGTACGGCTGCCCGATGGTCAACTCCTCGATCCAGTACTTCAACAACAACGGCGCGTCGTCCTACGCCAACCAGATCGAGGCCCACATGGACGAGCAGGGCGGCTGCCGCGAGCGGGGCATCTTCTACGTCCGCGATTCGATCTACGACGGCACCGAAGAGGAGCCGCTGTACCAATACAGCGAGCAGTACGGCTTCGAGGAGCGCTACTCCGAGCGCATCATCGAGCGGTCATACGACTGGGTGAAGTACCTCGCCAACCACGCCTATTCGCTCCACCGCATGTAGTCCACCGCGGTGCTACGATGGCCGCGAGATGCGCGGCTATGCTCCCCCCTCCCGAATCGCCTGGATCGTCGGCGGCCTCCTGATATGGGCCGGCTGGGTCGCCTTCGCCGTGCTCCCGGAATGGCGCGGATCCCGGGACGACGGTGTCGCCTCCAACCTGCGGATACGGGAGAGAGACCGGGTCGAGGCGGCCTACGGCGCCGGCTGGTTGACCACCTATCTGGAGGAGCACAACGAGCTGCCTGCGATCCGGCCTCCCAACCGGGCCGCCGCCGCCAATCGGGAGCTGATCGAGCTCTGCCCGACCCACGCCCTCCAGCTGCTCAACTGCGAGGCGGACTGGGCGCTGTGCTCTGCCGAGGAGCGGGTCCGCGCCCTGTCCTGCACCGAGGACGGCCGGGTCGAGGACGGCGGCTGGCAGTTCACCTCGATGATCCCCGAGCCGCCCAAACACCTGCGCTGAGGGTCAGGGACCGATGTAGCCGAAGGGCAGCTCCCGGTCGTCCCAGGGCATGTCCCGGGGCAGCGGCGTGACCGCATAAAAATCGGGAGTTTGCAGCACGTCCCGGGCGCCGACCTCGGCCGGGAACTGGTAGTCGGTGAGGATGGTGGTTCCCGAGGAGTTGATCCGGTCCTGTTGCCAGACCACCGCGTGGGGCGGCTCCCACCAGCCCAGGTAGACCGCCACCCAGCTGGTCATCAGAAACAGCGCCACGGACGCCGCCGTCCCCCACAACAGTCCGCGGAACAGGGGAGGCAGCAGGGACGCCCAGGCCACCGCGATCACCGCGATCACCGGCGCCAGCGCGATGGTGTAGCGGACCTCCTTGTTGTGGGAGAGGTTGATGATCACCATCGCCAGCACGAAGCTGCCCAGGATCGGCGCCAGCTTTTTTCTCAGGCGCGGGTGGAACAGACCCGCCGCCAGTCCGATCCACAGCAGGTGGAACCAGCTGCGGGGCATACACCGCCCCAGCGCCCAGGGATAGTAGAGCCAGCCCGCCAGGGTCCCGGGGCCCGGATCCCCCTCGCCCAGCCCACCCTCGCTGGAGAACCCGCCGACCCGATACACGACCTCGGCGAGGTGGGGCAGGTACCACGCCCCCGCCAACCAGCAGGCCACCAGCGCCGCGCCGGACACCGCCAGCAGCCGCTTGAGGCCGTCGTGTTCCGCCCGCCAGGCGAGCACCGCGAGGGCCACTGACGCCGGCAGCAGCAGGTGCCACGCCAGGTTGAGCGCCGGAGGTTGACCGTCCACCAGCCAGTCCATCGGCAGGTGGCGCACACCCGGCATGCGGAAGGTCTGCGCATGCACCCATCCGGCCGTCGAGCGCAGGGACAGGCCGAGCAGCACGCCCGCCGACAAGGTGACGACCGAGACCCGCACGGGCCAGCGCCTCAGGGCCGACACGAAGGCCGGTGTCGCCAGCACGAGGTAGGCCCCCAGCAGATAGATCCCGGCGATGAACTTGGCCAGCAGCGCCAGGGCGAACAGCAGGCCCGACAGCCAGGCCCACACCGGTTTGCGCAGGGCGTCCGAGCGCAGCAAGGCCCACAGGGTGGCCGCCACCAGTGAGGCCAGGGTCAGGTCCAGCAGGAACTTGCGCGACAGGGAGATCACCAGCGGTGCGCCGGCCACCATCACGGCCACGGTCAGCCCCAGCCAGGGACCGCCCACCTTGCGGCCGATGCCGTAGCTCGACAAGACGAGCAACACCAGCCAGGGGCCCAGCGATAGCACCGCGCCGTCGCCGCTGAACTCACCTCCGCGGGCCAGGTGGAAGGGCACTGCGGCCATGTGGACCAGCGGCGGAAAGGCGGAGCGCAAGTATCGGAGCTGGGCGAACATGCCGCCCAGCCCGTCCCTGTGCCAGCCCTGCAGGACCACGTCGGCCTTGGTCAGGTGATGCCACTCGTCGGACTCCGGCGGGCCGTGATCCCAGCCGATCCAGGTGATCTGCAGGGCCCAGGCGAGCAGGGCGACGAGCACGGCGAGTACGAGCGGCCCGTGGCGGGCGAGCAGGGGGGGGAGCGCGCGGATCACCGTGCCGAGTATAGCGCGGTCCGCCCGGCCAACCGCGGGGGACGGTAGAATCGCCCCAGTGAATCTCCCCCCCCACCTTCGTCGGACGCTGCCCCCCCTGGTGATGGCCGTCGTCGCGGCGTTGGTGATGGCCGCGCTGCTGTGGCCGATCCCCCTCGAACTGCGCTCCCGCCGGCTGGACGGAGCGTTCTTCGACGGCCACGTCTGGTGCTTCGATCACATCTACCGGATGCTGATCGGCCAGGCTCCATGGTCGTTGACCACCGACCGGATGGGCTTCCCGGATCCCACCGAGATCCGGTTCATCGGCTGGATCCCGGGCCTGGCCGCCGCCGCCCTGCGCCCGCTGCTGGGTCCCCTGGGATCCCTGAACGCGGTCGTCCTGCTCAGCCCCGTCGCCGCCGCGCTGGCCGCCTGGGCTCTGGCCCGGCGAGCGCTGTCGGTTCCCAGCTGGATCGCGGCCGCCGCCGCGCTCACCTATGGCCTGTGTCCCTACGCCCTCGGCTCGGTGTCCAACGGACAGATCGCGAAGTTCAGCCATTGGGTCCTGCCGCTGGTGCTGCTGGCCTTCGCGGAGCTGGTGCATGGACGGCGCAAGGTGCTGGGGGGCACCGGGCTGGTGCTGGCCACGGTGGCGTGCTCGTTCACCAGCCCCTCGATGACCCTGTTCGTCCCCTTCGCCACCGGGCTGTGGGGGGTTTGGGCGATCCTCGACCGCCGCGGTGCCCGCCCGCGGACCGCGCTGCTCGCGGGCGCGGCGCTGGCCCTGACCGCCCTCTCGATGCTGCCCGCCTGGCGCTACTACGCCGGCGGGATAGGGGACGACTCGTTCGCCCCGGGCGCCCATCTGGAGGATGGGCACGTGCCGCTGGCGGCTCCGCCGATGGCTCGTCCCGCCGACATCCTGTTGGGCACCACCCCGCGCCAGGTCAATCCCGAGCTGTCGAGCCACGTGACCTACCTGGGCCTGCCTCTGTTGCTGGCCACGCTCCCGCTTTCGTTTCGCCGCTTCCGCGGCCGCTCGCTGGCGTGGGCATTGGTCGCGGTGGGGGTCGTCGTCGCGCTGGGACCGCGACTGGCGGAGGGAGAGGCGTACGTGACCCTCGGCGGCCGGCACCTGGCGATGCCCGCCGCGCTGCTGGACCGGGCGGGCTACCCCCTGGCCGTCAGCGGGATGTACTACCGCTCGATCGTGGTGGCGTCCCTCGGGCTTTGTCTGGTTCTCGGGGCCGGCCTCGGCCGGTTGGCGCCGCGCTGGGCGATCCCGCTGGCGTGGGTGCTGGCCGCCGTGGGAATCGCCGACGGCGTGCGCGCCACCGGCGAGCTGTGGCCCTGTCCCAGCCAGCCCTACTCGGACAGGGAGGCTCTGACCGAGATCGCTGCCGACCCGACCCCCGGGGCGGTCCTGGACTTCCCGATGGAGACGGGCAGCTACGGCAACGGGCTCCACATGCTGGCCGCGGTCTTCCACGGACGGCCGACCACGGCCCTGCTCAAGATCACCAACCTGGAGTCGGACCCGGCGCTGTCCTCCGTGGATTTCCAGCTGATCGTGGCCGCCGCCGCCGGATCCCCCCAGCACGCCCGCACATCCCTGCGCGCCAAGGGCTACTCCCACGTGGTCTACCGCACCGATGTTCGCGACCTGGGTGGCTCCTCCGCCCGGCTGGAGGCCATCTTCGGCCCCCCGATGCGCCGCGGGAAGCTGCTGATCTGGCCGCTGGCGGCGCGGGGCGGCGGCTAGCCGCCCCAATCGGTGGGCAGTGTGTAGATGATCAGCAGATCGTCACGGGTCATCGCGGTCGCACCCAGATCGTCGAAGAACGCCTCGTAGCGAGTCAGCTGGTCCGCACCGAGCTGGGTCCGATGGACGACCACGTGGCGCAGCCCGAGTTCGGTCACCTCTGCCGGTCCCTGGCGAATCGCCGCCAGGGTCGACTCCGGGATCTCCTCGCCGTCGAACAGCAGGCAGACCGCGTAGGTCAGGGGTTTGTCAGCCGGGTCCAGGCTGTCCTTCAGCCACTCCCGGTACTTGACGCTCGGTGGGTTCAGGCGGGGCACGCGGGCATAGGAGATCTGGGCGAAGATCGCCTTGTCGCCCTTGAAGGTGGGTGGCACGTCCAGCAGCACCCGGTCGCCCGCCACCGCGGCCAGCTGGGGCAGCGGGGGCCAGTGGGGGTAGTACTCGAAGCGGTCGGTGTGCTTGACCTGCCACAACATGCCGGCGACCAGCCCCAGCGCGGCGACGCGGCCAATCCAGCGCCAGGCCGGGTGCCGCAGCCGCCACAGGCCAGCCAGCGCGACGGCCAGCCACAGGGCGTTCAGCAAGCCCGCAGCCATGCCGTAGCGGGTCGGTCGTGGGCAGCCGCGCACCAGGGTCACGTTCTCCATCAGCCAGCTGTAGGGCATCCGCGGATCGACGGCGGCCAGCTCGCCTCGCCCGTGTGCCGACGGACCCAGCGAGACCGCGACCAGGATCAGACAGGCGATGGCCGCGGGGACCCAGGAGCGGGCACGGCGCCAGCCGAAGAGGGACGCGGCCAGCGCGCCTAGCAGTGGGATCGCCGGCAACCGGATGAAGTTCTCCCCCCCCCGGCCCAGGTCCACCACGTCCTTGAGCGCCAGCGATGCCTGGTGCATGTTGGGCGGGGCCCCGAGGTAGCCGCCCGGCCCCTGGCTGAGGGCCTCTTGCACCCCCCACCAGGCCGCGCCCGCGGCGAGCGCCAGCACCGCCAGCCCCCGCGCCGGACGCTCCCAGCGCAACGGCCAGAGCGCGGCCGCGCCGGCCAGCAGGGTCCATGGCAGCAACAGCAGCGGCGCGTAGGCGTAGACCTTCATCGACACCAGCAGACAGACGGCGCCGGGGATCGCCAGCCACAGCCGGCCCCACGAGCGCATCGCGGCGGCGCACAGGGCGGTGGCGGCGATGGCGGGTCCCCACCAGGCGGACACGGGGCGCCCCGACAGGATCTCCTCGACCACCAGCGGCGCCATGGTGGCGACGGCCGCCCCCACCAGGGCCGGGACCAGGGGGATCTTGAGCAGCCGGGCGGCCAGATAGATCGCCACGCCGTTGCTCACCAGCATCGCGACGATCGAAAGGTTGTACCCCAGCGGCATATCCACCAGCCGGACCGCCAGCGCCATCGCGTCTGTGACCCACTGGTTGCTGAAGTCTCCGCCGAAGGGAAATCCCTCCGGGTAGGCCAGGTAGATCGAGCTGTGGCCGGTCTCCCCTTCCAGGGCGCGAGCGATCAGGAACAGGGTGCCGCCGTAGTCGCCGGGCCGGTACATGTCGGTGACCCGCACCAGGGTGCGCGAGCGGATCAGCCAGTAGATGTGGGGATAGGCCACCATCAGAGACAGGACGCTCACCCCCAGGCTGAGCACACCCTCGCCGGCCACTCGCAGCGCGGCGAGCAAGAGGGCGCGGGACGGGGAAGCGTGAGCGGGGGAATCGGCGGGCACCTGGACAGTGTAGTGCAGGCGGACGCGGGGCTCACCCACCCGGGGTCAGCCAGCGCCCCCGTGATATACTTCGGCGGCCTCTCCCGGGCACGCCGCCGGCCGGAGTCCCGGAGGCGGTAACCACCTCACGAGGGGAATCCTGGCGAGCCCGATGGCCTCCGACCAAGCCCCCCCGACCCGCGCCGCCGGGTCCCCGCTGTCCCCCGCCGTCCGCCGCTGGGCCGGTCCGGGCCTGGCCGCCGCCGGCCTCGGGCTGGCGGTGGTCTGGGTGCTGCTCCCCCTGTGGGGAGAGCTGGGCGACCACCTGCTGGGGGACGCCAACGCCGACGCCATCCGCGGGATGTGGGGGTTCGACTTCCTCCGCCACTCCCTAATCCCACCGGATACCCCCGTGCGATCGGACCACGTCAATTTCCCCTTCGGCGTCGTCTCCTTCGTGTTGCCCTGGGCCAGCGGATTGCTGGCCGCGCCGCTCGTGGCGCTGTTCGGTCCCCTGGCGGGCTGGAACCTGAGCGTGGCGCTGATGCTGTGGGGCGCCGGGATGGCCGTCGCCTGGCTGGTGCGGACCCTGTCGGGCAGCTGGGCAGCGGGGGGCGCGGCCGGTGCCGGCCTGCTGACCCAGCCGATGCTGCTGCACGCCGTCGGTGACGGCACCGCCGAACACGTGGCGGTCTGGGGCATCGCCGCCTTCCTGGCCGCGGCGGTACTGGCCCTGCGCACCGGGCGCTTACGCTGGGGCCTGGCCGCAGGCGTGCTGGCCGCCGTCGTGATGCTCGACAGCCCCTACCACGCGATCTACGCCGCCCTGCTGGCGGGGTTCTGTCTGCCCTGGGTCGCCGCCGAGGGGGTGGTCCGGGAGCGCTGGCGCCGGGTCCTGCTGGCCGCCGCCGCCGCCGCCGTCGTCGCCGGCATCGCCGGCGGCCTGATCCTCCACGTCTACCGTTTCTTACCGACCGCGGACACCACCGGCCTGGACGCCTCGGTGCTGCGCGGCACCAACGCGACCGATCCCAACCTCTGGCGGGCCTACCTGCTGGGTGTCGACGCCCGCGACCCCACCCGCGTGCCCACCTTCCTCCCGCTGGCCTTCCTGCTGGTGACCCTGGGGCTGGGTGTGGCCGGCGGCCGACGGGCGCTGCCGTGGCTGCTGGCCGGTGTTGCGCTCATCGTCCTGTCCTGCGGTACCCACGCCGGCTGGCCCGACGCGGGCGGGGCGTTGCTGGGCACCCCGGGCCGAGCCCTGGGCCGGGCGCTGGTGTCGCTCAACGGCGCCCTGCTGGAGCTGCCGGGCCTGTCGATCATCCGCTTTCCGCGCCGCCTGCTGGTCCCCGGCGCGATGGCCCTGTGCGTGGCAGCGGGCTGGGGCATGACACGCTTCCGCCCCCGGCTGGGGCAGGCGTACCCGGCGGTCGCCGCCGCCCTGGCGCTGCTGGTGGTGGTGGCCAACGTCCACGCCTGCCGATTCCACCGGGGATTCCCGCTGATCGAGCCGCCCCCGGTGGAGTTCGCCAGCTGGATCCGTGGGCAGGACGGCGATGGCGGCGTGATCTTGCTGCCCCACTGGCGGCCCCACGTCCCCGGAACCACCCGGGAAAACCAGCCGACCTACGCGGCCATCGAGGGCCCGATCAAGTCGGCCGACACCCTGTACATCCAGGTACTCCACGGCCGGCCGGCCCTCGGCTATCCCCAGCTCAAGACCGTGCGGACCTATCCGCGGGACGAGCGCGTAGTGCGGTTGATCCGCGACTGGAACGACCTGACCCTGCCCCTGCTCCAGGACCGGCCCATCGCCCCCAGCGCCACCAATCCGGAATTCGACACCATGCGAGCCGAAGGGCTGGAGTTCCTGCTGGAGGCGGGGCTGCGCTACCTGGCGGTGGACCTGACGGCGTACAACGACGAGGGGCAGGCGATCCTGCGCTCCCAGCTCGGTGACCACGTCGAGGACGAGCACCGATTCGCAGATGGCGGTGGCGTGCTCGTGCTCGAGCTGCGCCCCTGAGGCGCGCCTCGCCCCCGCTCAGCGGCCGCGGGCCGGACAGCCCGGGAGCAGGCCCACCCCCTCCGGGATCCAACGCGATCCGGTGCCCTCGTTGATCGGCTGGCCGCGGGGGCCGGGACCGCCGGTCTCGGGCTCCCGTGGCATGGTGGGATCGGCGGCGCCCGCCGTCCAGGTGAGCAGGGCGTAGCCCTCCTCGTCGGCCAGCACCATCAAGCCGGGCATCGAGTACGCCCAGGTCATCGCCGACTTGTTGCCCTTGTCCACGAGCATGTGGGTCGCGGCGCCCAGGCCGCGCAGGGGCTCCTTGTCCAGCAGGCTCTCCTCGTAGGTGAAGGCACGCTGCCTGTTGGACACGCAGATCGAGGCGTCCAGGAACACGGCTGGCACCGCGTCGTCGGGCAACATCCGCGAAAGCGCCCAGGCGGGGTGTTCGTGCTCCGGCCGGCGTGGCCACCAGGCGGTCTCCAGGTTGAACCACTGGGCCCAGCCCGCGTACCACCACAGTCCGTAGACCAGCGCGATCAGGGCGGCGCAGACCGCCGTGGACGGGGCGACCCGCGCCGCGGCCCGGCGAGCCCCCGTCCGGGCGGACCAGCGCTCCCGCCAGGCGCCGCGGATCGCCAGCCGCAGCAAACGGCCCGCGCCCTGGATGCTCGCCACGATCAGGAAGGCCAGCGCCGGGGCCATGTGGTGGGAGTGACCGCCCCACAGCCGGTCGACGCCGTGGCCCTCGGGCACCGACAGGTGGAAGAACACCAGCGCCAGACCGGGCAGCGCGGTCAACGGCGCGAACAGGGCCAGCAGCCCCAGCGGGGCGAACATCAGCAGGTAGAACCCGTCGCCGGTCTGGAGCCCCGGCAGCTCGCCCGTGAACAGGGCCTGGACAGCGGTGATCGTCGCGTTGACCGCGGGCATGTCATGGCCGCCGTCGGCCTCGCCCTGGAAGCCCACCGGGTGCCAGAAGGTGATGAAGGCCGTGTACGCGGCCGCGATCCCTGCCGCGATCCCCACGTTGAGCAACCAGCGTTTCCAGCGGCGCCCCCCCAGCGCCGGGGGGATCACCACCAGCGCCGCGATGACCACCAGGGGCACGCACTCCTCCCGGGGCATCAGCCCGACGAACGCCCCCAGTGGCGCCCACGCCCAGCGACGGGAGCCGAAGGCCCACAGCGCGAAGGTCAGGCAGGGCAGGGCGAACACCAGGTCCTGGTAGTCCTGCAACGCCAGCGCCATCGCCGTCGGGCTGCCCAGGTAGAGCAGGGAGCCGACGGCGATCCCCCAGCCCGAGCCCAGCGCCCGTCGCCCGATCAGACCCGCCGGGATCGCGCCCAGCATCACGGCCAGGATCATGATCCGCGACAGCCAGTGGGCCGAGGGGTGGAAGGGGTAGAGCCACGAGGAGGTGACCAGCGTGATCGCCCGGTGGCCGGACCAGGTCCAGGCGTCGTCGTAGCCCCGGTGGATGGTCTGGTGGAATCGCCCGTCCTCGGCGTAGTTGCGCACCAGCTGCTCGTGGACCGCCAGGGCGTAGGGTTCGACGGTACGCAACACCGAGATTCGCGCCCACGAGGTGGAGGCCGCCGTACCCCAGAAGGCCACCGCTGCCGTCAGGGAGGCCGCCAGCGCCAGCCCGTGTGCTGCCAGCCGCCAACCCCGCCGGGTGGGGTCCGGAGCGCTCATTCCGCGGCCCCGCTGGTGGTCGGGACGGTGGCATAGACCAGCCACCAGCCCTCGTCGTCCCGCAACACGGACGGGGATTCCAGCCCGCAACGGTCCGGCCCATCCGGCTCCGGTACCAGGACCGGCTCCGCGCCCAGGGTAAAGGTCCGGCCGTCAGTCGACGTGGCCGTCAACAGCTTGGTCGGGGGCTGGGTCGGCTGGTGCAAGAACATCCGCCAGCCCTCCCCGTCCGCCATCGTCGAGGTCACACCTCCCCCCTGCAGGCACAGGCCATCCTCCTTCACGAAGGTCAGGCCGTCGGCGGACACGGCGCTGTACACGAAGGTCGTCCGGCGGGTGACGTACATCCGCCAGCGCCCATCGGGAAGGGCCACCACGTCCGGATCCACCAGCTCGTCGACGATCCGGACGCCCGGTTCGCGCTCCCAGAGGACGCCGTCGGCGGAGCGCGCCGAGTGCACCCGGTTCTCCGGCAACACACCGGGGTCGACCTTCTCGGGCGGATGGATGTAGTAGAGCCGGTAGCCGCCATCCGGCAGCTGGACGACGTGGGGGTCGACCTGCCAGCCGCGCGAGGCGCCCTCGACCTCGATCCGCTCGGAATCGCCCCCACCGAACGGGATGCGAGCCAGTTGCTCGCCATCCTCGACGTAGATCACCCAGCGCTCGCCACCGAAGGACACCAGCTGGGGGGATGACGCGCCCCGGGTGAGCACGTCCGGGATCCGCTCCCACGAGACTCCGTCCGCCGACCGGGCACGCAGCAGGACCTTGTCGACCGGCGAGGAGAAACCCGTGGGACAACCCTCGCCGCCGGGGGGCGGACCTGTCCGGGGTGCGTCCGCAGGGGGACCCGGGTCGGGTGCGGCGAGGGGCACGTCTCCCTGACCGCCACAACCGGCGACCAGCAGGGCGAACGCGGCGGCCAGCACCGTCCTGATCCAGAGGTGGGACACAACACGCCATGGTAGCGGGTCGCCCGGGCAGCGGGAAGCAGTCGCGGGCGCGAGGTCCGGGCGGTCTAGGGCGGGCCCGAGGGGAGCTCCTGGGATGGATCCCCCGCGCCGTCCGTGGGGAAACCTGGGCCCGGCGCCATGATCGGCGCGCGGTCGGGCTCGCCCACCGTGTCCACCTGGGTCGGCTGATCGAGGCGGGGACCCGGCATCGGATCGGCGGCCTGGGTGTCCGCCAGCCGTTCGGCGTACTCCTCCCGCCAGGCGGCCATCTGCTCGTCGCTCGCGACCACGTCTGGGATCAGGAACAGCGCCGAGGCACGGGCGGTGGCCCGCGGTGGCCCGAGGAAGCTGCTCATGACCGCCACCAGCGAGGGTTCCAGCCCCATCTTGAGCCCCTGCGAGTTGACCATCACCATCCGGAAGCCCGCCTCCCGCAGCGTGAACAGGTCCCCCCGGTAGTCATCCAGCTCGCCGAAGTTCTCTCCCCGGTAGCCGGGCGCCAGGTCCTCGACGAACTTGAGGGATTCGGCGAACAGCCGGCCGTCGCGGGCGTAGAACTGCAGCCGGTCGACCGGCACGGACTGCACGGGCCGGCCATGGACCATCTGGGCCGTCATCACCAGTCGCCGGCTCTCCGCGTCCTGGCCCCAGATGCCGGTCAGATCGAGCATCGCGCCGTCGGCCTCGCCCTCGGCGGCCGTCAAATAGGTCTGATCCTCCAGCTCGAAGGAGACCAGCGGGAAGGGCAGCAGGTGGCGGATCTGGATGTCCGCCGCGTTGCCCAGCGCCAGGACCACCAGCGCCCAGCGCCAGCGACCGCGGGTGGCCATCACGGCCATTGCGGCCAGCCCGGCCAGGGCCACCTGGGTCAGCGCCAGGAAGCGGACCGGGAAGTGCACCGGTTCGACCACGAACCACAGCGATCGATTGAGGAAGAGGAAGGGTAACCGGATCGGGTCCTCGCCCATCAGCACGTTGTTGCCGCCGGAGCTCAGATGGGAGCCCAACGCCAGCACCGCGCCCACCCCGGCGACGGCGAGCCAGGGTAGAGACCGGCGCGGCCAGCGCCACAGGGCGATGGCGGCGAGGATCAGGATCGGGAAGCCCAGCAGCCGTCCGCCCGCGTAGGCCGTCAGGTCCTGGCGCTTGTCGTCCCACTGGTCCGCGCGTCCGAACAGCAGGTCCTCGGGCTGGAGTCGAGCCTTGATCGGATCGGACAGGGGCTGGCCGTGCCCCTCCTCGAACACGTAGGTCATGAAGGGCTGGACGGTGGCCTGGTCCACCGACGCCGTCGAGGGGAAGGACCGCGACATGGGTACCACGAACGCCACGCCGATCAGCGCGGCGACGGCGAGGCGGGCCAACACCTCCAGGTGGCCGCGGCGCCGGATCAGGGCAGCCACGCCCAGAACCAGCAGACCGGTCCCCAGGAAGAAGCCGTGGTAGAAGCACGCCAGGGTGCCCAGACCCAGCACCACCCCGGTGACCACCACCCACGTCCAGCGCCGGGTATGGACGATCCGCCGCATGGCCATGAACCCGAGGGGGAGGATCCAGAAGTGCTGCAGTTCGCCCACCCCCACGTGCAGGCTGAACAGCGCGAAGGTCGAGGTCTGGATCAGCAGGCCGGCCACGAGCCCACCCAGCGCGTCTCCGCTGATCTCGCGGCCGAACAGCGCCCCGCAGACGCCGTTGAGCGTCAGGTTGATCAGGGCGAACACGTTGGACATCGCCACCACCGACATCGACGCCAGCGCCAGGCTCACCAGCCCGTGGAGGGGCTCGATGGGCCAGATGTCCATCCCGGTCGGGAAGTTCACGTAGTCGGTCTGGAACGGCAGCGTGCCGTCCACGAGCACGGTGTGGCGGAACCACCACAGGGTCCACAGGTGCTTCATCGTGTCCGACTCGATGCAGCCGAGCACCGCGTCGTCCAGGCGTCGGATGGTGGGCCAGGTGAGGAGGATCGTCAGCAGGATCGACTGGACGGTATACGCCAGTGCCCGGAAGACCGGACCACCGGGCCAGATCGTGAACTGGAGCTTGTTGCTCCTGCGGACGACCGAGAGCAGCGGATCACCTCAAAAAAACTCGTTATTTCGGACGGTTAGGATCCTAATCCCTTGGGATCGGCGGATCAACCTCCGCCGCGGTCCTGCCCCCGCCGGATCCGCGGGCGACGGCGGGCCTGTATGCTAGCCCGCATGGTCGCCCTCCCCCACACGATCAGGCGCCTCGGCGAGCTGGGCGACCGCTGGAGCGGCAGCCCTGCGGGCCGCTGGGTCGCGCGCCTGGCGCCCCCGCTGCTGATCCTGCTGTGGATCGTCGCCATCGCCCACACCGGCCGCTGGCCGTCCGGGGACGGGCCCCACGTTCTGGGGGTGTCGGAGCGACTGGCCCAGCTGGCGCGCTCCCTCTCCGTGGGGGAGCTGTTCGCCAGCGCCTGGACCCTGGTCTCGCCCCATCCGCCCGGGGCCTACGTGCTGTCGACCGCCGCGTACACCCTGCTGGGGCCCGCGGTCCGGTGGGCCCACCTGCTGGCTTCCGGGGTCGCGCTCTGGCTGTGCTGGGATGGTGTCCGGCGCCTCGGCGGCGGCTGGATCGGAGGCCTCTTCCTGGCGGCGTCGGCGCTGCTGTGGGCCCAGGCCGAATCCTACGGAATCGATGTATTGACCGCCGCCTGCGTGGTCCAGGCCACCAGCCACCTGGCGGCCAGCGACGGCCTGGCCCGGCGCCGCCACGCCGCCGGCTGGGGAGCCTGGATGGGCGCGGGGTTCCTGGCAAAGTACTCGGCGCCGATGTTCCTGGTCGCACCCTGCCTGCTGGCCGCCTGGTGGGTTCTTCGAGGCCGGCGGTTCGCCCAGCTCGGGATCGCCATCGCCGCCTTCGCCGCCGTCGCCGGGATCTGGTACCTGGGCCACTGGGGCGACGTGCTGGACTACACCACCTCGGCCAAGCAGATCAGCGACGATCCACTGTTCCAGAACACCCCGGTGGCGTCGGGGTCGTGGCTGAGCGCCGAGCGGCTGGGCTGGTACCCGCTGGCGCTGCTGGACGCCCACGGCTGGGCCGGTGTGTTGGCCCTGGCCGTGGGGGTCGTCTACTGGCGGCGGCGGGAGGGCACGCCGCGTGGGGGCTGGGCGCTGGCGGTGCTGGCAATCGCTGGCGGCTGGATCATCCTGTCCGGTCCCCTCCCCCGCCAGGATCGTTACCTGCTCCCCGCCCTCCCGTTGCTGGCCGCGCTGGCGGGCAGCTCGCGGTTGCGCTGGGTGCTGGCCCCGGTCGCGGCCATCGGCCTGTTCTGTACCGGGACCGTTTTCCTGGACAGCGGCGAAGTACCGGTCTCGCGCCGCTTCGAGCACAGCTGGAGCCACCCCGGCACCAGCTGGCCATGGCCCCACGAGGCCTACCGGCCGGCGACCCTCGATCCGGCCGACTGGGGGGTGGACGGAGCCCTGCGGGCGCTGCGGGAGGTCCACGGCTCGGCCGACGGCACCGTCGGCTTGTTGCTCGATGATCGGAATCCGGGCCCTGGCTTCGGGCTGATCCTGATGCGGACCTGCGCCCTCGGCTACCGCTGGAAGCTGGCCACGGTGCGGCCCGTCGAGGGCGGTGCGGCGGCTGGCGGGCAGGTCCAGGTCGCGGTGATCGTCGGGCCGTTCGAGGAGCGGGCCACCACCGCCGACCGCTTCACGGTGCTGCTGGCCTATGTGCGCGAGGGCGACACCCGCCGGGAGCGCTGGCTCGAGGGATCCGGGCTGATCCCCCTGGAACGCTCGGGAGTCCAGCCCGGCTGGGAGGCGCGCATCTACCGGGTGCCCTGAGTCGCCCGCGCGCCGTCCGGGGAGCTATACTCGGCGGCACAGGCGGCGCGGCCACCGAATGCTGTTCAACTCCCTCGTCTTCCCGTTGTTCTTCGCCGTCGTCTATCTGCTCCTGCGTCTGCTGCCCGGCCGCGGCCGGAAGCCCCTGCTGCTGGCCGCCTCCTACGCCTTCTACGCGTACTGGGACTGGCGTTTCCTCTCGCTGATCTTGCTGTCCACGGCGGTGGACTACCTGTGCGGCCGGATGCTGGAGCGATCCGACGGCGGGCGCCGCCGCTGGGTCGTGGCGAGCGTGCTGGTCAACCTGTCGATCCTGGGGACCTTCAAGTACCTGGGCTTCTTCGTCGGCGAGTTCGCCGCCCTGCTCGGGCAGCTGGGGTTGCCCGCTTCGCTGCCCGTGTTGAAGCTGGTGCTGCCCGTGGGGCTGTCGTTCTACACCTTCCAGTCGATGGGCTACACCATCGACGTCCACCGCGGAAAACTGAAGGCCTGCCGCAACCCCCTGGATTTCGCCCTCTTCGTGGCGTTCTTCCCCCAGCTGGTGGCGGGCCCCATCGAGCGGGCCGGGCGGCTGCTGCCCCAGCTCCAGCGGCCCAGGCAGATCACACGCTCGGACATGGCCGAGGGTGCCCAGCTGGTGCTCTGGGGTTACTTCAAGAAGCTGTTCGTGGCCGACAACCTCGCCGGCCTGGTCCAGCGGGTCTTCGAAGGCGAGCCCGGCGCCACCAGCGGCTGGCTGGTCCTGCTGGCCGCCTACGCCTTCAGCTGGCAGCTGTACTGCGACTTCTCCGGCTACACCGACATCGCCCGCGGCCTGGCCCGGATGATGGGTGTGGAGCTCACGATCAACTTCCGGCTGCCGTTCTTCGCCAGCGGCCCCCGGGACCTGTGGCGGCGCTGGCACGTCAGCCTGTCGGGCTGGCTGCGCGACTATCTGTACATCCCCCTGGGCGGCAACCGCCGGGGCCGACTCCGCTCCCACGTCGCGATGATGGTCACCATGGTCCTCGGCGGTCTGTGGCACGGCGCCAGCTGGACCTTCGCGATCTGGGGCCTGTACCACGGGCTCGCCCTGCTGGCCCAGCGGTTGGCGCCCGCGTGGCGCTCGGGGCCGGCCACACGGGTCCTGGCCATCGTTGCCATGTTCCACGTGACCGTGTTCGGCTTCCTGATCTTCCGGGCCCACGACCTGGCCCACGTGGTGAGCCTGCTGACCACGTTGCTCACCTCGTTCGCTCCACGGGCCGGGGACGGCGCCGCGCTGATCCAGCTGTGCGCGCTCGTCGCCGTCCCGCTGTTCGTCGAGATCGTCCAGTACCTGAGAGGAGAGGACCTCAACCTGTTGATCCGCCTGCCCGCCCCCGCGCAGGCAGCCCTGTCCACCGCCCTGATCCTCGCGATCGTCGTGCTGGGTTCGACCCATGGCCAGAAGTTCATCTACTTCCAGTTCTGACCACCGATCGCCCGCGCTGGCGTTCCGCTGGCTGGCCCTGGCCTGCCTGGTGGCCCTGCTCGGCTTCGAGCTGGCGGTGCGCGTTCTCTACTCGCCCCCGGCGCCGATGCGCGACAAGGCCATCGAGTACGAGGCCTCGCCGCACGGAGGCGGACCGGAGCTGGTGATCCTCGGCACCTGCCTGCCCGAGGCGATCATCCAACCCGAGATCCTGGGCGACCGGCTCGGGGGCAACACCCGGATCTACAACCTGGCCACCCCCGCTGGCACCGCGCGCCTCTGGGTCCTGTTCCTGCGCCACCACGTGCCTGCCGAAGCCCAGATCGAGGCGCTGCTGATCCCCTTCGGCGCCATGGACCTGACCAAGCTGATGGCGCCCTGGGAGAGCCAGGCCATGGAACTCGCCACCTGGGGGGACGTGCCGGACATGGTCGACTGGGCCTGCGACGATCTGGCCTGCGGCGCCGAGCTGACCCTGCGCAAGGGCTACCGCACCTACCGCCACCGGGGGTACTTCGCCAACTGGTTCTGGGCGGCGATGGGCACCCGTGCGCCGATCCCCGGATCGATGTTGTCGCCGGGCGATGTCGATCCGTCCGATCGTATGGTCGACGGCGGGCCCCAGCTGGCGTGGGGCGCCGGACCCAAGCCCGTCGAACCCACCGATCCCACCCGGTTCGTCTACCTGGAGGAGTTGCTGGCACTGTCCGCCGAGATGGGCATCCCGGCCTTCTTCACCCCCTTGCCCACCCGCGCCAAGGTGTCGGGGCACGGAGGGATGGACAACCCCGAGTACCGCCGGGTGCTGATCGAGACCATCGAAGGCGGGGGCGGTCGTTACCTGGACCTGGCGTCGATCCCCGGTCTGGCCCCCTCCCATTTCGAGGATGACGTCCACCTGACGGGCGAGGGCCGGGCGCTGGTGACTGTGGCGCTGGGCGATGCGATGGCGAGGGAGCTGGGGAGGTAGGACCTCGGTCTCGGACTCGGGCTCGGTCTCGGGCTCGGAAACCCGGACCTACTTCCGCTTCGGCCGGAACACGAGCAGCGCGATCATCAGCGCGGCACCGACGACCACGACCGTGATCACGCGTCGACCGCCTCCGCTATCGGACTCGCCACCGGGCTCGGCCTGGGCGCCTGAATCGCCGGGGCCGGGGTCACCGGGTCCGGGATCACCGGGACCGGGGCCGGGGCCGGGGCCGGGGCCGGGGCCGGGGCCGGGGCCGGGGCCGGG
>CAYTBN010000094.1:0-17839 GCA_964436045.1 uncultured Rickettsiales bacterium
CTACTACTACGACGACGACTACTACTACTACTACGACGACGACGACGACGACGACGATGACGACGACGACGACGACGACGACGATGACGACGACGACGATGACGACGACGACGATGACGACGACACGACCCCGGAGGATGCCGACGGCGACGGCTACGACTCGGACGTGGACTGCGACGACACCGATCCGGACGTCCACCCGGGGGCGGAAGAGGTCGAGAACGGCATCGACGACGACTGCGACGGCGCCATCGACGAGATCGGGGTCTGCGCCGACGGGACCCAGGAGTTCGAGGAGATCCAGGACGCCATCGACGACGCGCCCCAGGACGCGGTGATCGACGTCTGCCCCGGGACCTACACCGAGAACCTGAGGATCCAGAACAAGCGGCTGACCGTCCGCGCGGTCGACGGCCCCGAGGTGACCATCGTCGACGGCGACGACGCGGACACCACCTGGACGGTGAGCAACACGTCCGGGGACGGAGTGCGGATCGAGGGCTTCACGATCCGCGGGGGGCGGGCCGACGTGTCCGGCGGGGGCGGCGTGATCTGCGACGGGTCGACCCTGGCGCTGGACAACTGCACCGTGCGCGGCAACGAAGGTAGCTCCGGCGGCGGCATGTTGGCCAGCAATTGTGACCTGGATGTAGGCGACTCCCGTTTCAGCGACAACACCGCCGTCGAGTTCGGCGGCGGCGCCCTGTTCAGCGGTTGTACCGGCGACGTGCACGACAACGAGTTCTCGGACAACGTGGCCGGCCAGGGCGCCGGCCTGGCCGTGTCAGGCAACTCGCTGACCGTCGAGGGCAACGAGATCTCGGATAACACGGCCGAGGAGTACATCGAGTACGGCGGCGGCGGCGGCGTGTACCTGGCCGGCAGCTCACCCCTGCTGGACAACGAGATCCTCGACAACATGACCAACGCCTGCGGTGGCGGGGTCTACGTGCTCAACGGCGCGCCCGACATCGAGGGCAACACCGTCGAGGGGAACGTCTGCGCCGACGACGGGGCCGGCATGTTCCTGTACATGAGTCAGGCGTCGGTGGTCGGCAACACCTTCGAGGACAACGACTCGTGGGACGATGCCGGCGGCCTGCGGATCTTCATCAGCGCCGCCTGGATCCAGGGCAACGAGTTCATCGGCAACACGGCCAACGACGACGGCGGCGCGGTCAAGTTCTCGCACTACCACAGCGACTTCGTCGACAACGTCCTGATCGGCAACTCGACGGGCGATGCGGGCGGGGGCCTGGAGCTGGACAACGACACCTCCTACGTCGCGGGCTGCACCTTCGAGAACAACCACGCCGCTCGCGGGGCCGCGCTGCACTCGGCCAACAACGAGACCACGATGACCATCGAGGACTCGTGGTTCGAGGGCAACGACGCCTCGGGCTGCGGCGGAGCCATCCAGCTGGAGGACGACCCCTATACGGCGACCGTCTCCTGCTCGACCTTCCTGGACAACCAGGCCGGCAGCGGCGGCGCGATCTGTGCGCAGAACGCGACGGTCGACCTGACCAACCTGCTGCTGGTCGGCAACACCGCCGCGACCGGCGGCGGCCTCTACCTGGACACGGTCTCCGGCACCGCCACCCATCTGACCCTGGACGGCAACGGCGCCGGCTCCGGGGCCGGCATCACCATGGTCGACCCGTCCGCCCTCGGTGTGACCCAGTCCATCATCAGCAATGGCCTCTCCGGCGTCGGGGTATCCACCGACGCCACCCCGGCCAGCTGGCTCCACAACGACGTGTACGGCAACGCGGGCGGCGGTTTCTCGGGCATGACCGACCCCACCGGCAGCCAGGGCAACATCGCCGCCGACCCGGCCTACGACGACCCCGGCGCCCTCGACTACCACCTCGATCCATCCAGCCCCTGCGTCGACGCCGGCATCCCCGGCCAGCAGGACTGGGACGGGACTCCGGCGGACATGGGGGCCTACGGCGGGGCGTATGGGGGGTGGTAACCGGGGAATCCAGCGAACACGGGCAGTTGCGCGGTTGTGACATGGGTGCGTAGGCCCAGGCGTATGGGTCATGGAAGCAATATCGCCATCTGCGTGCTGCGGCAGAAGCGCATATCCTCCGGGAAGAAAGGGGGGGCCTGGTTGCGCCTCTCATCCATTCGCGGGTGAAGATAGAGTAACCCCACAACCCGGGGAGGCAACTACCTCCCGGGGTGCCCGGCGGCCAGCATCGGCAACAGGTTCGACGTCCACGGACTTCGGTGGTTGACAACGGGTCGGCCCGGGGGCGACGAAGGGGCTCAATCGGGTCTCATCTGTGGAGGTTCGGCCATCCGGGCGCTCTTCTCTCGGGATCGGGGGGCTTTTTCGAGGTGAACCCGGGCACCGGAGGAGATGGTCTACTCTGGTCTGCCGTTGGGCATGGGCTATAATCCCGATGGTGGACGGAGTCGAGGAACGAAGAGATGACTGAGCCGCAACACAGCCTCGATTTCGAGAAAATGACGCCATCCGAGCAGATTCTGCATGTGCAGGATTTGTGGGAGCGTATCTCGTCGAGTCCTGATCGAGTGCCCGTGAGTGCTGCGGCCCGTGATGAATTGGACCGCCGATTGGCCGCTCACGCAGAGGACCCTGGCGCAGCATCGCCTTGGGATGAGGTCCGAGAGCGGGTGCGGACCAAAGGATGAGCCACTCGGTTCGCGTCCTTCCCGCAGCAGAAGAGGAACTATCCGAGGCCTGGCGTTGGTATGAAAGCCAGCGCGACGGTCTGGGTGATGAGTTCCTGATGTGCGTCGAAGCGGCAATCGCTTCTGCCGCGCGGAACCCAGAAATGTACGTTCCAGTGCACCGAAGCGTCCGTCGGGTATTGACCCGCCGGTTCCCCTACGGCGTCTTCTTCATCTTCGAACCGCCGGCCGTGACTGTCATTGCCATCTTCCATGCTAGTCGTGATTCGAGACAGTGGAAGGAACGAACCTGACCGGCAGCGCCCAGTCATCGTTGACGACGCGATCATGCGCCTGATCGGCGACTCGATCTTCATCGTCGGCGCCTTCTCGAAGGGGTGGTTCGTGGTCGGACTGTTCACCGGATGGTCGCGGGTGAGCAGCCGCACAGTAGGCGACGAGTACCACGTCGACAGCCAGGCCGCTTGAGGTTGGTGGTCGCTCATCCCCCCCAACGCGGGACCGTCGGGAGCAGCACGCGTGTCGCGGCCGCGACCACGATGTTCGGATGGAATCGCCGCAAGGCCTGACGCAAATCCGTCCTTCACCACCGGCGGGGAAGAGCCGCGGCGCCGGCTGCCTGGTCGGCCTTTGCCCCGCCGGGAGTGGCCTGCAATTCGCCAAGCATCGCGCGGGCGTCGGCGGGCAGATCCGGGTCGGTGGCGTGGGGCTGGAGCAGGTCGAGGGCGGCGGCGCGCTGGCCCTGGACCAGCCGGAGCTTGGCCAGGGCGACGTCGGTGCGCAGGTCCGTGCCCCAGATCAGGCGCTGATCGATGAGCAGGGTGGTCGCCTCTGGGTACCGGCCCGCCTCGGCCAGGGACAGGGAGAGCAGGTAGCGGACGTCGGGCAGGTTCGGGTCCCGCTCGAGGGCCTGGCGCAGGGGCGGGATCGAGGCGTCGAACTGGCCCGTGTCCTGGTGGCAGGCGCCGCGCACCATCAGCAGCTGGGCCGAATCGGGGGTCAGCGCCAGGCCGTGATCGGCGGCGCTGGCCGCGGCGGCCGTCTCCCCCAACCTGCGGTGGGCCTCGGCGGCGAGCAGGTGGCCGTCGGGCAGCTCGGGGTTCTTCGCCAGGGCGCCGTTCACGGTGGCCAGGGCCTGGGCGGCCTGGCCGGCGGCGAGCTGGATCTCGGCGACCCGGAGCGCCTGGTAGGCGTCGGCCGCTGGCTCACCGTCGGCGGACAGGACGGCGATGGCGTCGTCCGTGCGGCCGGTGAGCTCGTAGCCGCGGCTCAGGGTCGCCCGCAGTGGCGCGGCCCGCGGAAAACGCTGCAGGGTCTCCTCCAGCACCGGGATCCCGCCCTCCGGGGACTGGGTGCGGGCCCTGGTGATGGCCTCGTGGACCTCCTGAAGCGCCGCGGGGTGGTCCTTGGGATCCGGCAGCTGATCGTAGGGCGTATCGCTGGAAATCCCGGTGCTCGGCAGCACGTACCCCAGCGCCTGGAGCCGTTGTTCCAGCCCGCCGCGCACGGCGGTGAACTCGGAGTCGGCCTTGCCTTCGAGGCCGACGAACGCGCCGAGCCGCTCGGGCCAACCGGCCGCGGTCCCGGACGGGGCATCCGCCAGCAGGTCGCGGGCCTCGGCGGGATCGGTCGTCCAGCCGTACAGCTCCGGCCGCGGCGCCCGGATGTAACGTTGTGTTGCCCCCTGGACCACCCGCAACTCCGAGAAGCCCAGCGTGTCCCGGGGAACGAAGCTCTCCCCGTACAGGTTTCGCTCCTTCCCCACGCCGCCGTCCGTCCGCAGATCGACACCATCGAGGACCAGGTCCTCGTCCGGCGCCCCGGCCAGGCCGAGGATCGTCGGGGCCAGGTCCACCAGCGATACCGGAGCGGCCACCCGGCCGGCCGTGACACCGGGGGCGCGGATCAGCAGCGGTACCCGCATGGTCGAGCGGTAGACGAAGAACCCGTGGGTCAGCTCGCCGTGTTCGCCGAGGGATTCGCCGTGGTCACCGGCCACCACCACGGCCAGCGGCCGCTCGCGGTCCAGCGCCCCGGCCGCCGCCAGCGCCAGCCCCAGCTGCCGGTCCATGTGGGCGATCTCGCTGGCGTAGGGATCGTCGAATCCGTTGGTGTGGTCACGGTAGGGCGCGTGGGCATCGTAATAATGGACCCAGGCGAAGAACGGGACCTCGCTGTCCCGCACCTCCTGCACCAGCCAGCTGGCGAACTGGTCGGTGGTGGTGGCCGAATCCACCGAGGTGACCGCGGACGACCGCGCGTCCACCGATCCCACGTCGTCCACGTAGAGGTCAAAACCCTGGTCCAGGCCGAAGCTGCGGTCGAGTACCACCGCGGAGACGAAGGCGGCGGTCTGGTAACCCTGCCCGGCCAGCTGCTCGGCCACGGTCACCGCGTCCTGGGACAGGCGGTGGGGCCCGTTGCTACGGATCCCGTGCTGGACCGGATACTGCCCGGTCATCAGCGAGGCGTGGGCCGGCAGCGTCAGCGGCGTGACCGTGAGCGCCTCGTCGTAGACCCGGGCCTCCGCCGCCAGCGCGTCCAGGGTCGGCGAGGGGCTGGGGGACGCGCCGTACAGCCCCAGGGCGTCGGCGCGGGTGGTGTCCAGGGTGATCAGCAGGATGTCGGGTGGGACCGGGGCGGCGCGGCAGCCCAGCAGCAGCAGTCCGGCGGCGGCGACCAGCCCCGGCCAGAGCCGCGGGTTCACCACACGAAGCCGACCGTGAGGTCGGGCTGGATTCCGAAGCTGGAGCCGAATAGACCGGCCCGGATCCCCCACTGGAACTCGAAGGCGCTGTCGGGGGCGTCGAGCCGCCCGCCCACCCCCCCCAGGATCACCGGGCCGGGAGAGCTGTACAGAACGATGCCGCCGGCCATGGACAGCACCAGGTGGACCGGCGCATCGAAGAAGGCGAACTCGGGACCGGTGACCAGGATCGGGTAGGGCGAGAAGCTGGTGCCCACCAGGCCGAGGCCGACCCCGGTGCGGATGTCGATGTTGGCCATGGCCGAGCCGGGGATGTAGAAGCGAATCCGCCCGCCCATGAAGGAGCCGAACTCGAATCCTCCACCCGTGCCCGTCCGGTCGTAGGGGTCCTTCCCCCGCCGGTCGTCGTCGTCATCGTCGTCGTCGTCATCATCGTCCTTGTCGGCGAAGTCCACCCGCAACACGTCCTCGAGGGGGATCGACGTCATCCGATCGTCCACCAGCACGATCCAGAACGCCCCGTCCTTCGTCTCCACGATGGTGCCCTCGACCGCGGACCCGTCGTTCAGCACGATGACGTCTTACTCGTCGTCGTCCGACCGCGCGTCGCGGCTCCCGCCGAAGGACAGCAGGGCGACCAGGGCTGCTGCGGCCAGGAGGAATCCGAACGGGCGCCTCGAGCGCCGAAGAACGCGAACCATGATTCCTCCCGTGGTCTTGCCCCGTGAAAGTCTACTGGAAAGCCGACCCGGGGGGAACGAGAGGGGGGCGAGGCCGAGACCGAGCCGGTGTGCCGGACCACCGAGTCCGAGTCCGAGATCAGAACCCGACCACCAACGTCAGCGGACCGGTCGCCTCCGGTATGAATCGGATCCGCAGGACCTCGCCGTCCACGACCGGCTCCACGTCGGTCAGCGGCGCGCCGCTGGAGCCGGTGGAGGTGTGGGTGTAACCGTCGGGGACGTGGATCGCGACCTCGTAGGTGAACGGCGCCTTCTCGCTCGGCAGGGCGGCGTCTATCTCGAGGGTCAGTTGCCGCTCGTCCCCGTCCCAGGTGACCGCGCCCAGCACGGTGCCGCCCATGCTCAGCTGGCGGTTCCAGCCCAGGAACTGGGGGTGCTCCAGGGGGGTGCGCAGGGAGATCACCCGGCAGTCGTGGGAGGGCACCGCCACGGCCAGCTCGCCGCTGACGTTGCCAAGGAACTCGCCGGTCCAGAACTCGTAGGCCAGGTACTTGCCCCCCAGCCCCTCGGCCTCCAGGTCGACGGCGTGGACGCGGTCGTCTTCGCTGTCAGCGATCTCTTCGTAGGGATTGACCGTCAGATCGGTGTTCTCCCCCCAGTGGAACAGCCCCAGCACGTGGTAGGGCTCGGCGAAACCGTCCAGGGGCGCGTCGATGGTCTGCAGGTAGACCTCGGGGAACTCACGTTCGAACACGTCCAGGGGCCGGGCCGGCGTCGGGTAGACCGGGATCATGGTTCGGATCACGTTGATCGCGTCGCCGTCCAGGTCCACCAGCCGGTCGCCGAGCTTGACGATTCCGCCGGTCAACGAGATCGCCGTGGCGAAGGTCCGCGCCTCGGTGAAGGTCACCCGCGGCCAGGTCTCGTCGAGGGTGTTGGAGCGGAAGAAGAACAGGTCCGGGTGGTTGACCCAGATCCGGTCCTGGACGTACCAGCGGCGCGTGAACGTTCGCAGCGACGGCTTGAGGCCCGCCTCCTCCATCAGCATCGTCTGGCCGGGCTCGTGGTCCCAGACCGGCATCGTGTCCAGGGTCAGCCGGCCGCCGTCGGCCAGCCCGTAGTTGAGCCCCATCTGACCGATGATCAGGAAGAACGTGTCCTCGCCGAGGGCGTCCCGGATGACCTGCATCGACGAACGCCAGGCCTCTTCGCGGGTGTAGTCCGCCTCGTAGAAGTCGTGGCCGAACATCGCGTAATAGCCGAAGTCGAGCTTGAGCCACTCGAAGCCCCACTCGTCGACGAAGGTGGTGAACAGCTCGCGCAGGTACTCGTGGACCTCGGGGTGACTCAGGTCGAGGATCGCCTCGTCGCCGATGACCGGAATGCCCAGGGGCACGGGCTCGGCGAACCAGTCGGGGTGGTCGGCGTACAGGTCCGACTCCAGGCTGGCGGTGAACGGGGCCATCCACAGCCCGGGTTTGAGGCCGCGGTCGCGGATCGCCTGGCTCAGGCCCGCGGGCCCGCTCGGGTACTTCTCCTCGACCCAGTCGTACCAGTCGCCGTAGTGGGGCTCGTAGCCGTCGTCCACCTGGAACCAGTCGATGCCCCAGTCCCGCAGCTCGGTGGCCATCACGTCCAGGTTCTCGAGTACCTCGGCCTCACCCAGGCCGGTGCCGTAGCCGCCGGTACTCCCGGAGCCGCTCCACGAGTTCCAGCCGTTGGGCACCCGCCGCCCCTCTTCCCGGCGGTGCCAGGGCACGGTCCCGACAGCGGCGGCGACTGCGTCTGCATATTCCTCGAGCGCACCGCCGACGTCGCCGG
Source organism: uncultured Rickettsiales bacterium (assembly GCA_964436045.1). Classification (GTDB taxonomy): domain Bacteria; phylum Myxococcota_A; class UBA796; order UBA9615; family CAYRNR01; genus CAYTBN01. The sequence continues at coordinate 7,879 of CAYTBN010000094.1, forward strand.
CCACCGGCCGCACGTAGAACCACTCCGAATCAAGATCCTCGCCCGGGGCCAGTGGTCTGGGGTCGGGCAGCCAGGCAGCCTCGGCAGCGAAGTAGTGGAAGCCCAGGCGTCCGTCGGCCGACGTCGGTGCGAGCAGCGGGTTGTGGGAGACCTCGACCACGGGCGCTGAGGTCTGGAACGACAGGGCGCCAGCCACCCAGCCGCAGCTGCCGGGGGCGCCGGAGCCCGCGCAGCCCAGATCGATGATCGCGTGGTTGTTGGTGGAGACCGAGTGCCCCTCGAACTCCCCGGGCGCGATGTTGGCGTAGGCCTCGTCCCGCTCCATGTCGCCCGGGTTGACCATCGCGATGAAGTCCAGGGCGGCGTAGGAGCCGTTCTCCAGGATCCGGTGCTCGGCAGGCGCTTGTCCGAGGAAGAGCCCACCGTCCTCGTCCCAGCGGGTCTCCAGCGGCGTGGCCTTGGCCAGGGCGAGGGTGTCCTCGGTGCTGTTGTCGATCGCGAGCCGGAAGGTGTAGAAGCCGCCCGCCCGGTAGGCGGCGATGGACCACAACAGGTCCGGCTCGCCGTCCGCGCCGGTCACGGTGACCTCGATGCGCTGGGCGTCACCCAGTGCCGTCGTGCCCGACGTGAAATCCACGAGCCGCTCCCGGTCGGCGTCCGTGGTCAGCCGCAGCGCCTCCTCGCCCCATTCGTCCAGCCTCAGCGCGCCGATGCCGTGGGCCAGGATGACATTCCCCGACTCGTCGACGATGTCCAGGTAGCCGTCGCGGTGATAGACGAGCTGCGATCCGCCCGCGTCCAGCTCGAGGGTGGTCCACTCTTCGGGATCGGTCGCGCTGTCGTCGTCGTCCCCGTCGCAGGCAGCCACCGCCAGCAGCGATCCCAGCACCAGCACCGCGCACCATCGTCGTCTCATCTTGGGCTCCCTCGGCGACCCCGGGGAGGCGGGGGCCGCGGCGCCCTTGATTTCAGGCGCGCGCCCCCCTGTCAAGGGAACCAGCGGACGAATCACGTCGCGTCGCCCCACGGCGACGGCTACCCTGAACGACCGATGGACGCCAACGGATCCAATCGCCACCCCGTCCAGGTAGCGCTGGCGCAGAAGTTCTGCTCGGTGTGGTTGCTCGGCCCGCCCCCGGGGCCGGCCGTGGAGCGGCTGGTGGCCCACCTGTTCCCGGCCGAGGATGCCGAGCTGGCGCTGGAGCTGCCCATGTACCGCCAGCGTTCGGCGGCGGTGGTGGCGCGGCGGCTGGGCCGCGATCCGGCCGAGGTGGAGGCCGGACTCTCGCGAATGGCGGAGCGGTCGACCATCTTCGACGGCCGCAAGGGTTACGCCCTGCTGCCCCTGGTCCCGGGCCAGTTCGAGTACCTGTTGATGGGGGGCGGGGGTGACGACTGGTATCGGACCTATGCCGAGCTGTTCGAGGAGGTGTTCGGCAGCGGCTATGCCAGCGCCTACACCCGCGCCCATGTGCCCGTGGTCCGCACCGTCGCGGCCACGGGGGTGCCAGCTTCGGGGGCCTCGTCGCGGGAGATCACCATCGAGCAACCCGTGGATGCCCGCGGCAAGGTCGCGGACGACGACGCCCTGTTGGCCATGCTCCGGGCCCACGATCAGTTTGGCATGCTCAACGTCTGCCAGTGCAGACAGGCCCGCCACCTGACCGGCCACCGCTGCCGCCAGGCGGCGCCCGCCGACGGCTGCCTGATCTTTGGCGCCTTCGCGGCCTCGTCGGTCGAGAAGGGCAAGGGCCGTGCCGTCTCGCGGGACGAGATCTGCGACATCATCGAGCGACGACGGGGGCAGCGGCTGGTGTTCCTGGCGGGCAACGTGGCGCCCGAGAGCCCCAACGTGCTCTGCACCTGTTGCGAGTGCTGCTGCCACGCGCTGCAGCTGGTCAACGAGTGGGGCGGCCAGCACTGGCTGGCGCCGCCCCGCTTCCAGCTGGCGATGGACGAATCCCGCTGCGACCACTGCGGGCTGTGCCGGCCCGCCTGCGGCACCCACGCCCACGAGGTGAAGCGTAAGGTCCACACCTTCCATCCGGAGCTGTGCATCGGCTGCGGGAATTGCGTCGACTCCTGTCCGCAGGGGGCGCTGATGCTGGAGCCCAACCGCGGATACCGGAGACCGGCGCGCAGCTTCACTCACCTGGGTGCGCGGGTCGCTCCCTCGGCCGGATTGGCGCTGCTTCGTGCCCGGGGCGTGCGGCGTCGCGACTAGCGCTCGCCGGGAGTAGACCCGCTGCGGGCGCGGGGCTACCATCCCCGGAGCGCCCATGGCCCAGCAGCAAACCAGCAAGTACGTGATCGTGCACCGGGATCGGCAAGGACGGGAGACCGTCTACCCCGTGAACGGCGACGTGATCGACATCGGCCGCGCCAGCACCAGCGACGTCTGCATCGGCAACCAGTTCGTGTCCCGCCGCCACGGCCGCATCCGGCGCATCGTCGGCGGCTGGGTCTACGAAGACCAGGAAAGCACCACCGGGTCCTTCCTGGACGGATCGAGCGTCAGCAAGACGCCCCTGCCGACGGGCACCTGGATCCACCTGGGCACGCCCACCGGCCACGCGCTCAAGATCGAGCGCGCCGATCCGACGGACGACTCGCTGGAGCTCAAGCCCACCGCTGGCACGGAGATCCTGCGCCGGCTGGACCTGGAACAGTCCCGCTACGTGTTGGCCGAGACTGCGACCCGGGTGGTGGACGCGGCGCCCGCCGGTCGGCTGGCCAGCCTCTACGAGCTGGGCGCGATGCTCACCGCCTCGCGGGACCGCCACGAGGTCTTCGAGCTGGTCCTCGACGCCGTGCTGGATCAGCTCCCGGCCGAGCGGGCGGCAGTGATCATCCGCGAGCCAGGCACCCGCGATCCCGCGGCCCAGGCCACCCGCGTAGTCCGCGATCCCAGCAGTACGTTCCAGCCCTCGCGGGTGCTCAGCGGGCTGGTGATGCGGGATCAGGTGGGCCTGGTCAGCCGCGATGCCTCCAGTGACGAGAGCCTGCCCGAGTCCCAGACGCTGGCCTTCCAGGCGGTGCGGTCGGTGATCGTGGCGCCGGTGACCTCCACCGAGCGCACGTGGGGCGCCCTGTACCTGGACACACTGACCATCCAGACGCCCTACGACCAGGAGTCGCTGGAGTTCTTGCTGGCGGTGGGCCGCCAGCTGGGGTTGATCCTCGAGTCCCTGTACCTGATCACCGAGCAGGAGCGGATGCTCGAGAGCCTGATGGAGGTGCTCGCCGCCAGCATCGACGCCCGCGACGGGCTGACGGCCGGTCACTCCTCCCGGGTCGCGGGCTACGCCCGCAGGGTCGCCGAGCGGCTGGCCTGGCCCCCCGAGGAGTGCAAGCGGATCTACTGGGCTGGCCTGCTCCACGACTACGGCAAGATCGGCATCGACGACGAGGTGCTGCGTAAGCCGGGCCGGCTGACCACCGCCGAGTTCCGCAACATTCGCACCCACCCCAAGCTGACCCACGACATCCTGTGCAAGATCCATTTCCCAGAGGGGCTGGAGGATCTGCCCTTCATCGCTGCGACCCACCACGAACGGATGGACGGCGAGGGGTACCCCTTCGGCCTGAGCGGGGACGACTTCCCCGAAGCGGGTCAGTTGATCGGGATCGCCGATGTGTTCGATGCCCTGACCCAGGAGCGCCACTACCGACAGCCGATGGGGCTGGAGGAGGTGCTGGATATCCTGCGCGAGGGCAAACACGGGCGCTGGGATCCGATACAGGTCGACGCCTTCCTGTCCTTCATCGACGATGAGATCCGCGACGAGCTGGGGACGGCCACCTTCGAGAGGCAGACCGATTGAGCGACGACTCCCCGGTCCGCGCCATCGTCACCCACCCCGCTCCGGACCTGGACGCCCTGGTCTCGGTCTACCTGCTTCGCCGTCTTGGCGGTGACCACTTCGTCGGGACCGACAGTTGCCCCCTCCGCTTCGCGTCGCCCCTGGAGGTCGAAGGCGCCGGCGGCCCGGAGGCGCTGGAGGCCGCTGGCGAACTGGTGGTGGATCTGGGGGGCGGACGCTTCGACAACCACCCGCGTCCCGATCGCGAGGGGAGCGGGGACCTGGACGCGTCGGCGGCCGAGCTGGTGGCCGAGCACCTCGGGGTCCGCCAGCAGCCCGAGCTGGACAAGTTGCTGAGCTTCTGCGCGCGCCAGGATCTCAAGGGCCAATCCCTGCTTTCCCGGGACCCGGTCGACCATGCGATGGCGATCCCGGCCATCATCGACGGCCTGAACCGGATGTTCCCGGACGACGGAGGCGCCGTCTACCGCGCCATCGAGCCGGTGTTGGACGCCATCGTCACCACCGAGCGGGCCTGGGTCGACGCGGTGGCCGACGCCGAGCGCGGGCTGCGCGAGGAGGTCGGCGGTGTTCAGGTGCTGGCCATGGAGAGCGCCAGCTCGGCGGCGGCCCGGGCGGGGCGCTATTGCGGCGCCGACGTGCTGGTGGTCCGCTACCTTCCCCAGGGCCACGTGGCCTTCACCATCCGCCGGGACGGCCCGGTGGGCGCGATGACCCTCGACGGTCTGGCGGATCGGGTGCGGCGCGCCGAGCTGGCCGCCCGCGGGGAGGTCACCCCCCGTGCCCTGCGCGAGGTGGGTATGCACGGAGGCTGGTTCCTCCACCAATCGCGCAAGATCCTCAACAAGGGCTCCCCCAAGGCGCCGGACGTGCCGACCACGGTCCTCACGCTGTCGGACCTGCACAGGCTGGCCATCGACGAGGTGAGGGCGATGCGGGAGCGACGGGGGCGCAAGGGCGGCGGCCGCAAGCAGGGTTGGCGCCGCTGATCGGCGTCGGACTCAGCGGGTCGATTCGAGCTCTTCGAGCCGCTTGATCAGCGTCATCGAAAACCGCAGGAAGTCGGCCTCGGTCAGGATGCCGACCAGCTTGGCGTCGTCCCGCACCACCGGCAGGCAGCCGAACCGGTTCTTCAACAGGATGCGCGCAGCGCGGATCAGGGGCAGGCTCTCGGGGACCGTCCGGATGTCCCGGTTCATGATCTCCCTGACCTTGACCCGGGACATCAGTTCCTGTCGCTCGTCCTCGCCGATGTCGGCCATGGCGCTGATGGAGGCCTTCAGTAGGTCCCGGTGGGTGACCAGACCGACCAGGGTCTGACCGTCGGTGACCGGCAGGTGGCGAATGCGGCCCAGGCGCATCACCTGATCCGCCAGGTCCAGGGTCTCCTCATCTTCCAGGGTGATGAGATCGGTGCTCATCACGTCCTTGACCAGGAGCTGGTCGGTCATCCTGCACCTCCCTTTGCCATCCCCGCTCGAGAGCTTGGAGGAGCGGCCTCTGCCCCATTGTCCTCCGATCGGGATCAGGGGGGCAAGGTGAACGAGAACCCGGGGTCGCCGGGATGGTCCGCCTCCCAGCCGCGGAACTCCTCGAGCACCTCGCTGGCGGTGGCGCCGACGGCCACCGGCTCTCCGTTTTCCGCGGTGGCCGACAGGGCGACCTGGTCCAGGTGGTCCAGCAACTCCGCGAGCTCGTCACCGTAGGCGTCGCCCTGCTTGAGGTTGTGCAGCAGCCCGAAGACCCAGACCCGGTCGTCCAGCTCGCCGCCGCCGGCCAGCTGGTGCGCAGTCCAGCGGTCCAGCAACAATCCGAAGATCCGCTGGTAGTCCTCGACCGTGCAGGGCGCCCCGTGGGCTTCGCCGCGGCCCACCTGGGCGGCGTGGCCGATGGAGACGTAGCCCGCCTCCGCGTCCCCGGCGTATTCCTCACCCTCGACCGCCGTGTCCGCCGGCCGGAACGGGTGGTGGGGGTGGTGGCCCAGGTAGCTCCATGCCACCGATTCGCGGGAGCTGCCTCCTTCGTGGGTCACGGCCACGGACGCCAGGTCCAGCTCGAACCCGTGGTCGGCCATCAACCGCCCCATCTCGGCCATGGGTGCGTACGCGGTGACCGCCCGGTTGGCGTCCGCGCCGATCAGCTCGTCGACCCAGCCCGTGTGGTCCGCCCACTCCCGATCGGCCATGCCCTCATCGAAGATGTTGCCCGGCTCCCAGTCCAGATGGGCCTCGTGGTAGACGGGGAACACGTAGGTCCCCAGCTCGTGCCCCCGGGCCTGGAGGTCGGCGTAGAACGCCTGGTCCTCCTCCCAGATCGCCCACTCGGCGTAACCTCCGGAGAGCTGGACGGTCAGGCGCAGCCCGAAGGATTCGACCAGCGTCGCGGTGTCGGCCAGCACCCCCCGTCGCTCCCAGTAGCGGTCCGAGGTGCCCACGTCGTTCTCGGCGTGGATCACCGTCAGGACACGGATCGGGGGTTCGTGGATCGCGTCGCCCGTCGACGGTTCCACCAGGCGGACATCGTCGATCCGCAGCGGGCGGTCGTCCCCGGGCTCGTCCAGCAGCCGGAGCCGAACGCCGTCGCGGGAGGCCATCACGTCGGCGGCCAGATCGATCCAGCGGTCGGTGGGGGGCAGGTCGACGCTCAGGGGCTCGTCGCCGTCGGTGAGCCACAGCTCCAGGCGCCCGGCGCCACCCCGGTGGCGCAGCGCGAGCTGGAGGGGCTCGCGGGGGGGGACCGGGATATGGGTGAACGCTCCTGCGGGCTGGTCGCCGCCCGCACGGGCCACCAGGTGCCCGCTGGCGGCCGGCACGGACAGTTCTGCGTCGCCGTCCAGGCGCCACGCGTCGCCCTCGATGGCGTCGCCCTCCGGCCAGTGGGCGAAGCGGCCGTCGATGGTGTGCTCGAAGCCTGGTTGCACCGGACCCTGGCACCCCGTCACCAGGGAGCTGCTCGCCAGCGCGACACCTCCGATCACCCGTAAAATAGAACACTTGCGCACGGGTAGATCGTAGCCCAGGATTGCCATCTCTGCGGGGACTGGCTATACCTCCACGACTTCGACGGGAAGGAAGGAACGGATGAAACCGCGGACGCCGATGCTGACCCTCGCCGCGGCGCTGGCCCTCGTGGCCCTGATCCCATCGGCGGCCGACGCCCGCTACTGGGCGATCCCCGGCATCAAGCCCCGCAGCGTGTCAGTCGACCTGTTCGGCGGCTACCACGTCTTCTTCCAGGAGGAGGAGAACTTCCGCAACAACGCCATCTTCGGCGGCTCCGTGGGGTTCAACTTCAACGAGTTCATCGGCCTCGAGGCCGCGGTGCGGTACGTGCCGACCTTGACCCACCAGCGCGAGCGCGCGGCCCACGTGTTGCTGCCCAAGATGGACCTGATCTTCCACATGGGCAAGTGGCCGGCGGTGCCCTACCTGTCGGCGGGTATCGGCATGCGCTACCTTCAGATCAAGCGCACGGCCGAGGGGTCGGGGACCGAGGCCGACTTCCAGCCCAAGAACCCGGACACCGACTTCGCCTGGGACGCGGGCGGGGGCGTCAAGATCCTGTTCATCAGCCGCCTCGGGATGCGGATCGACGCCCGCTACACGATGATCATCGGCCCAGCCACCGAGGACGAGGCCGTGGTCGTCGGCGACATGCTGCGCGACACCTGGGACAACCTGTCGATCACCGCGGGGATCTTCGCCCTGATCGGCGGGCCCCCCGACGATCCGGACGGGGACGGCATCCCGTCCAAGGTCGACGACTGTCCGGACGTGCCCGAGGACTTCGACGACTTCCAGGACTGGGACGGTTGCCCGGAGGAGGACAACGACAACGACACCTTCCTGGACTGGGAGGACGACTGTCCCAATCTCCCCGAGGACTTCGACTACTACCACGACGACGACGGCTGTCCCGAGGAGGACAACGACCGGGATGGCGTGCCGGACCAGTACGACCGCTGTCCGGACACGCCCGAGGACCTGGACGATTACGAGGACGAGGACGGCTGCCCCGAGTTCGACAACGACCGGGACGGGTTCCCCGACGAGGAGGACGACTGTCCCAACCACCCCGAGGACGAGGACGGCTTCGAGGACGCGGATGGTTGCCCCGAGACGGACAACGACTACGACGGCGTGCTCGACACGGACGACGTGTGCCCCAACGACCCGGAGAACGCCAACGGCTACGAGGACGAGGACGGCTGCCCTGACGAGGTCCCGCGTAATCTGACCAAGATCGTGGGCGTGATCCGCGGCATCAACTTCAAGGTCGACAGCGACGAGCTCAAGCCGTCGAGCTACACCGTGCTCGACCAGGCAGCCGCGACCCTGTCCAAGTACGACGACATCGCCCTGGAGATCCAGGGCCATGCCAGCGCCGAGGGCGACGACGACTACAACCTGGACCTGAGCCAGCGACGGGCCGAGTCTGTGATGCGGTACCTGATCTCGAAGGGCATCTCGGAGCGCCGCCTGGTCGCCATCGGCTACGGCGAGACCCGCCCACTGGAAGAAGATACACCCGACGGTCGCGTGATCAACCGTCGCGTCGAGTTCCACCTGATCACCGGTTCGGGCGGCTGAGTCCACCCCTACCCCCACCCCTGATATCGGACGCAGGAGCGACCAACGTGAGCGACGAAGAAGAGCAGATTCCCACCGACGACGGCGAGGGCGAGGCGCAGAACGGCGAGGCCGAGGCCCACGCCGAGGTCTTCGACGAGGCGGCCAGCTGGGCTGACCTGGGCCTGAGCGAGCCGATGCTCCGCGCACTGGCGGACATGGAGTACACCAGCCCAACCGGCGTCCAGGCGCAGAGCGTGCCCAAGCTGTTGACCGGCCGCCACCTGCTGGTGCGCAGCAAGACCGGCACGGGCAAGACCTCGGCCTTCGCCATCCCGATCCTCGAGCGCATCGAGGACAAGGCCCGCGAGCTGCGGGCGATCGTGCTGGCGCCGACGCGCGAGCTGGCGTTGCAGGTCGCCGCCGAGACCGAGCGGCTCGCCGCCCACCGGGACCTGAGCGTCGTGTCGGTGTACGGCGGCGTCGGTCTGGGGCCCCAGGCGGACGCCCTGCGGGACGGCGCCGAGATCGTGGTCGGGACCCCGGGCCGCGTGCTGGACCACATCCGCCGCGGCAACATGGACCTGTCCAAGTGCAAGATGGTCTGCCTCGACGAGGCCGACGAGATGCTGTCGATGGGCTTCCTCGAGGACGTTCGCACCGTGCTCGAGCGGGTGCCCGACGGCATGCAGATGTTGCTGTTCTCGGCCACGGTCGAGGCGGATCTGCAGAACCTGATCAAGACCTATGCCGGCGAGCCCGAGCAGATCTTCCTGTCCACCGACACCCGCACGGTCGAGGGCGTGGATCACGTGCTGTACGAGACCGTCGGGGACTACCCCAAGCCGCGGCAGTTGATGTCGATCCTGGAGATGGAGACCCCCGGCGCCGGGATCATCTTCACCAATACCCGCGACGACGCGGCGATGCTCGGCGCGTACCTGTCGCGCCAGGGCCTGGACGCCGAGTTCATCAGCTCCGATCTGAGCCAGAAGGCCCGGGAACGGGTGATGGGGCGCATCAAGCGCGGGGAGATCCGGTTCCTGATCGCCACCGACATCGCCGCCCGCGGGATCGACGTGAGCGACCTGACCCACGTGATCAATTACTCGCTGCCCGAGGATCCGGCGATCTACCTGCATCGGGTGGGGCGGACGGCGCGCATCGGCAAGACCGGCACCGCCATCAGCCTGATGTCCGGCCGCGAGCTGAACTGCCGCGGCATCCTGGAGCGCACCTGGGGCATCGAGTTCGAGATCAAGGAACTGCCCTCCCTCGAAGACGCCAAGGCCCTGTGGGTCGAGCGCCACGTGGGCGAACTCGAGGACGGCATGCAGCGGATGGCCTGGGAGGCCTACCTGCCGATGGCCCGCGAGCTGATGAAGCGGGAGGACGGCGACCGGCTCATCGCCGCCGCGCTGCGTGGTTTCTACATCTTCGCCCGGGTGGACGCCCGGCGCCGGGCGGCAGAAGCCCGGGGCGAGGAGTACGACGAGAACGATCAGCAGCGCCAACCCCGTCGCGGTGGCGGTCGCTTCGGCGGCGGCGGCGGACGCGGCGGTGGCCGGG
>CAYTBN010000095.1:0-17277 GCA_964436045.1 uncultured Rickettsiales bacterium
ACCTGCATCGCCTGGACAAGATGCTGGCGGCGTGATTCCTGTTCGGTGCTCTAGTAGCGAAGACTCGCCAGGCCGAGGCCCAGTGCCCGACGTGGGCCCAGTCCACTCCGGGAAGGCGCGTCAGCGCATCCGGATCGGCCAGCGCGCGGAACACGCCAGGAGTGATCCCGGACCGGGGAATCTGTACCATCGTCGACAATGCGAGGTGACCCATGAACGCGAGCAGACCGTGGACTCCAGCCATCCTCCTCGGCGGCTTCCTGGCGACCGCCGTGGTCGCCTGCGGCTCGGATGCGGCACGGGTAGCTCCCGAGAATGACGCCGTCGAGGACGCCGCCGCCACCAAACCAGCCCAGGATCCGCCAACCCCACCGCCGGCGACGGTCCTGGTCGAGGAGAAGGCGACGGCCCGGAGCTGGTCCTTCGACGCTGGTGAGGAGAGCGGCCTCCCCGCTGGCTGGACCGTCGGTGAGAGCAACGGCGCGGGGACACCGGCGACCTGGGCTACGGTCGCCCGAGACGACGCACCGTCACCACCGGGCGCATTCGGAGTGACCGCGTCGGCGAACTACGGGCACACCTTCAACGTGGCGTTGACCGACTGCGCCCGCTGCCAGAATCTGGACCTGACCGTGGCGGTACGGGCCGTGTCGGGTGAGGAGGACCAGGGGGGCGGGCCGGTGTGGCGGGCCGCCGACGCCTCGAACTACTACATCACGCGCTGGAACCCGCTGGAGAAGAACTTCCGCGTCTACTTCGTCAAGGCCGGGCGACGCAAGCAGCTGGCCAGCGCGCAAGCGACCGCTGACATCTCGAGCTGGCACACCATCCGGGTGGTCGCCGTCGGGGCCCACATCGACTGCTACTTCGATGGCGAGAAACTGCTCAGCGTGGACGACGAGACCTTCGCCGAAGCAGGAATGGTCGGGCTGTGGACCAAGGCCGACGCCGTGGCGCTGTTCGACGACCTGCACGTCGAGTCGGCAGGTCGATGAACCGGGTTGCAGTCGTCCTCGCCGGTGTGGCCGCCGGCCTCATGTCGACGGCGGTATCGCCGGGCTGCAAGAGAGCCTCGCGACCGGAGTCCGAGCAGGTGGTGGTCTACACCTCGGTGGACCAGGTGTTCGCCGAGCCGGTGCTGCTGGCCTACAAGCAGCAGTCCGGGGTCGAGGTCCGGACCGTCTACGATACCGAGGAGACCAAGTCGACCGGGGTCCTCAATCGGCTGCTGGCGGAGTCGGAAACCCCGCGGGCCGATGTGTTCTGGTCAGGTGACCCGATCCGACCCCAGATCTTGATCACCCGCGGGCTGGTTGCACCCCATGTCTCGGCCTCGGCGGAGGACATCCCGGCCGCGTTCCGGGCGGCTGACGGTGCGTGGACCGGATTCTCCGCCCGGGCGCGCGTGATCCTGATCAACACCGAAAGGGTTCCCGACGGCGAACGTCCCGACTCGATCCGCGACTACCTGGATCCCAGGTGGAAGGACAGCACCGCCCTCGCCAACCCGGCTTTTGGCACGACGACGACCCACATCGCGGCGCTGTTCGAGGCCTGGGGAGACGAAGAGGGGCGGGCGTTCCTGGCAGGCCTGCGCGAAAACGGTGTCCGCGTGGCCGCGTCCAACGGCGAGGTCAAGCGGCTCGTCGCCGCCGGAGAGGTGGCGTGGGGTGTGGTCGATACGGACGACGCCGCGGTGGCCGTCGAGAGCGGAGCCCCGGTCGCCGTGATCTTCCCCGACGCCGGGGACCTCGGCACACTGGTGATCCCCACAGCCGTGGTCCGTATCGCGGGAGGCCCCAACCCCGAGCCCAGCAAGGCGCTGGTGGACTACCTGGTCTCAGCGGAGGTGGAGCGGATGCTGGCCGATGCCGCCTGCCGCCAGATGCCGCTGCGCGCTGGCGTCCCCACCCCCCCGGGCGTGCGGTCCGTTTCGGAGATCGAAGCCATGGCGGTGGACTACCCGACACTGGGCGACACCGTGGAGCGGCTTCATCCCGGTTTCGTGGCCTGGGCCGAAGGAACCGGCGGACCTTGAGCAACTCGCTGGCCCGGGCTTCGGACGTGCGTGGCGGCCACGTCCTGTCCGGGTTCGCAGCGGCGGTGTGCATCGTTGCCCCGCTGGTGGCCCTGGCGTCCCTGCGGTCGCCCGCTGTGGGGGTCACGCCGTCGTCGCCGTGGATTGCGCTCACCAACCCGGTGTTGCGGCAAATCCTGCTGGCAAGCGCCGCGCGGGCAGCCCTCGCCGCCGCGATCGCCGGCGGCTGCGGCCTGGGGCTCGGCGTGGCCCTGGCGACGGTCCGTTCGAGCTGGGCTCGAGCCGGCGCAGTGCTGCACTTGTTACCGCTTTGCCTTCCGCCCTACCTGTTGGCGCTGGGAGTGGTGCACGGTCTGGCGCGAGGCGGGCCCCTGGACACCGCGGTCGGCGCGTCTCTGAGGTCCTCTGCCGACAGCGCGCTCCACGGGCCGTGGGGCTTCGTCGCGATCCAGGTACTGGCGCTGACTCCGCTGGTGACGCTGCTGGTGCTCACCGCGGTGCGCGGTATGGACCCTTCCCCGGTGGAGGCCGCCGCGCTCGCCCGGGGCCCGTTCGCTGCGCTGACACGGGTGGTGGCGCGGCACGCCCTGCCGGCTGCGGGGGCCGGAGCGACGCTGGTATTCCTGCTGACACTGGGGGAGGTCGCGGTGCCCACGCTGCTCGGCGTACAGACCTACGCTGGGACCGTTTTCGCGCGGCTCGCCGACCTGTCGTTCCTGCCCGGCGAGGCGCTGTCCCGATCGCTGCCGCTGGTGCTGCTGGCGCTGGCTGGGACGGCGGTTCTGCTGCGCCTGGACCGAGGTGGCGCGGTGCTGCCCACGGCCCAGTCTGGCCGAGGGCCCGCGGCGGAGTCCCTGGGCCGTGGGACCGTCCGGACGACCGGCCTGGTCACGGCGGGGCTGGCGGCGATGACGCCGTTGCTGGGCCTGGTGTGGATGGCGGCGTCGGGCCCCGATCCGTTCTCGGCGCTGGGGCCCGCGCTGGGGTCAGCCGGCTGGACCGTTCTGTACGTGACGGGCGCCGCGGTCCCGTTGGTCGGACTGGGCTTGCTCGGGGGACACGCATGGGCCCGCGATCCGGGCAGGCAGACCCTCTCCGCCGGCGCGGCGCTGCTGGGGCTGGCCCTGCCCGCGGTGGTGCTGGGGATCGGCCTGATCGCCCTGTGGAATCGCCCCGCGACGACCTGGATCTATGGCGGAGCTGCGGTCGTCTTGCTCGGGCTCGGAGGACGCTACCTGTACGTGGCACAGCGAGCATTCAAGGTGGTCTTCGACGCCATCCCCGCGGCCGAAGAGGAGGCCGCCTGGATCGCGCGGCCCGGGATACTGTCACGCTGGAGGTGGGTGATGGTCCCGCGGGTGGGGAGAGCGACATGGATGGTGTTGGCGGCGGTGGCGCTGCTCTGCTTGCGCGACCTGGACACGATCCTCGCGATCTACCCACCCGGTGGTGAGACACTGGCCGTACGTATCCTGACGCTGGAGGCCAACGCGCCACCGGCTCAGACCGCGACGTTGGCGTTGCTGCAGGTAGCCCTGTCCGCCGTGCTCGGGGTAGCCGTGTTGGCGCGGGTCGCGCGAAGGCGGTTGCGATGAAGGTGGCCCTCCAGGTCGACGAACTGCGGGTCGAACTGGGCCGTCGCATCGTCCTGGGCGGCGTCGATCTGACCATCGCCGTCGGGGAGCGCGTGGCGTTGATGGGCACTTCGGGCAGCGGCAAGACGACGCTGGTTCGCGCCATCGCCGGCCTGCAGCAGGCCATCGCCGGTACGGTCACCCTGGGGGAACGGAAGGTCAGCGATGGCGGCCGGAGCCTGGTGACGCCCTCGCGGCGCGGGATCTCGCTCGTCTTCCAGGACCTGGCACTGTGGCCGCACATGACAGCGGTGCAACATCTGCGGTTCGTCCTCGGCGGGCGAACCCGGTCTCGCGCGCAAACTGATGCCCAGGCGCATGCCGCCCTCGACGACGTCGGGCTCGGTGACCGCGCCGGTTCGCGACCGGCCGAACTCAGCGGTGGGGAGCGTCAACGTCTGGCCCTGGCTCGCGCGCTGGCGCCACGCCCGGGGTTGTTGCTGCTCGACGAACCCTTCGGATCGCTGGACCTGCCGCTCAAGCTCGAGATGACGGAGCTGCTGCGGCAGCGGCAACGTGACGGGGGTTTTACGCTGCTCCACGTCACCCACGATCCGCTCGACGCCCTGCGCACGGCCTCACGGGTCGTCCTGCTGGAGCGGGGGACCATCCAATTCGACGGCCCGGCGAGCGAACTCACGGGTGACCGGACGCCAGCCCTGGCTCCCCTCTGCGCAGCCCTGCGCCAGACGCTGGCGAGCCTGAACCAAACGTCGTAGTCACGAATGACGCCTGCTGGCAAGGCGCGAAGAGGGAGCCCACTCGGAGGTAGGCGACCGATGAGTAGAGCCGCCAGAGGGTGTCAGGACCGCTGAGAGTGTGAAGGGACTTCCAATCCGGGGCACCAGCCCCCTCGCGTTGACAGGCCAGGTCCCCCTGCCTACCGTCCGGGGTGATGTCCGAGGGGAATGGCACACGACTGGCCCTGGTCCTGACCGTCGCCGCGGTGGCGGTGGTGATCGCCGGACACGTGGGATTCATGGTCCTGGATCCGCGGCTGCCGCAGGATCTGGGGTTGTACTACTCGCGGATCCCCGTTCTCTACGAAGCGATGGGCCGCCTCGACGGTGGGTTGCGGGCCGCCGCTGCCGCCGTGACCGACGTGGGCGGGGGCTACCAGGTGCTGCTGGCGATCTACCTGCGGATCGCCGGACGGGGCCCGACCGCGTTCCAGCTGGTGGACCTGGGCTGGCTGGTGGCGCTGCTGTGGGTGACCCGAACGCTGGCCCGGCGGAGTTGGGGGCCCTGGGCCGGGTTGGCCGCGGTGTTACTCGCTGGCGCGACGCCGGCCGTGTTCGTGTACGCCCGGACGGCCTGGATCCACGTCCCCGAGGCGGCATTGTTGATCGGCGTGGTGATGGCCTGGCAGGCCGATCCGGGGCTGCGGCGGCGGCGGACCGTCGCGCTGGCGGGTCCGCTCGGCGCGGCCGCCCTGCTGCTGCGGCCCTCGGCCCTGATCTGGCTCGGCTTGCTGGTGGCGGTTGCCGGGTGGCGCGGCCGGCGGGGCGGTGCCCCCCCCCACCGCGGCCACGCGGGCGCCCTGATTGCCACCTGGGCACTGGCCACACTGCCCGCGCTGCTGTCGCTGGACAACTACCTGCAGGCCAAGCTCGAGGCCCGGGGACGGTATGCGGCCGCGGTCCCCGACCTGTCCGAACAGCTCTTCGTGACCGTCGGTCCGGTGGCCGTCGGGGTGATGGGGCTGGGGGCGCTGCTGACCCTGTGGCCACCACGCCGCCGGGGCACGGCTCTCCTGTGGCTGTGGAGCCTGATCCCGGTGCCGCTGTTTGCCCTGTTCCGCGCCGGAATCGACAACTTCACGGTCGCCGCGGTCGCCCTGGCAACCCTCGGAGCGGCCGGACTGAGCCGGCGTCCTGTCCTGGGTATTCCACTGGCCGTCGCGGTCTTCACCCTGGCCCAGCTGCCCCAGTGGCTCCCCGCGCCAGCCCCCGGAACCTGGGCTCAGCACGCCGCCGGGCGGCTCGGGTTGGCGCTCAAGCCGAGCTTCCGCAATCCCTACGTGCCCCACACCGCAGGTCACGGAGCCGCCGTGCTGCAGCTGCTGGCGGCGACCTGCCCCGACAGCGGACGACGCTGCGTGATCGCCGTCGACCAGGGCCTGTTCCAGCCGTTTGCGGAGGATCCGGGAGCCCTCGAGCTGTTCCTGGCCGGCCACGATGCGGTGGAGATCGCCCCCGTCGCCGGCCTCACCGCCCCGCCTGGGAGCCTACCGGTCCGTGCGCTGGCCCACTACGAGTGCCCCGAGATGGACCAGCAGTGGCGAGAGCGCTACCCGGGCAGCATCGAGGTCCTGAACCAGCTGGTGAAGGCCCACGACCTGCGGCCGGTGTGGGGCGCGGACGTGGGCGAGGGCTGCCAGTTCGCCTGGCTCGCTCCGGGCGGTCAGGTGGCGGCACCCGAGAACCTGCCCGACGAGCGGATGGCCAAGGAGGATCCCACCGATCTACCGCCGACGCCGCTATCGCCGATCCGGGTACCGTGGGGCGCGGCAGGTCCGGAGGACGCCGACCGGGCCGTCCTCGGGGCCGCGCTGGAGCGGCTGCAGGCGGGCGCGCCGGAGCCCGGCGACCGGCAGACGCTCGCGGACTTCGTCGAGCGGATCGAGGGATTGGGGGGCATCTGGCGACGGCAAGTGGTGACACTTCACTCGGCCGACGGGGAGCGGTTCGAACCCCTGACCGGTGTCCCGCCGATGCCGTCGGTTGCTTCGCCTTCCGCCGCGCGGGGGGACGACGGCCAGCTCTACCTGTTCACGGTCGACGGCGACCTCTCCTCCCTGCTGTCCCTCGCCGAGGAGGATCCCGGCTGGTTCGCCCGCCACGGTGTGCCCGGACCCGGGGCACTTCGGCTCGAGGTATCCAGGGACGGCCGCAGCTGGCAGCCGGTGCCCGGGTTCGGGATCGAGGGACTGACCGGCATGGCGGTCATGGATCCGGCGGTGGTGCGGGCGCCGGACGGCAGCTGGCGGCTGTACTACGCGGGCTTCTCGGTAGCCGAGTACCTGGCGCCCAAGAGCCCCCACGGCAGCACCCCGATCCCCCTGCACGTGGCCGAGTCGGACGACCTGATCCACTGGCGGCAGCGCGGCACCGTCGCGGAACTGACGGCCCCCGGCGCCTCGGTGTTCTTCGACGACGGCGACTGCACCCTGCTCACCTCCGGCATCGAACGCTGGACGTCAGCCGATGGCGGGGACAGCTTCGTGCGGGACGGCCACTGGGAGGCCCGCGGCTTCGGCCCCGCCGCCGTCGAGCTGGCCGACGGACGGCTGCGAGTGTACTTCGACAGCGAACACGCCGGCTTCCCGGTGGCCCAGGCCACCCGCGGCGGAGACGGCCAATGGACCCTGGGCGAGGCCACGGTCGTCGACGGCCCAGCCGTCAGCGCGGTCACCGTCGTCGACGACGGCAAGGGTGGCCTGTGGATGTTCGCCGAACAGAGCCTGGGCCCCCCGGGCCGCTGATCCTCTGCCCTCTGTCTCGGACTCGGACTCGGACTCGGACTCGGACTCGGACTCGGTCTCGAACCGCCGACTCAGCCCGAAGGCACCAGCCAGCGCAGGGCGAGGGTGATGGCGCCCAGGATCAGGATGATCGCGATGAGCATCGCGATGTAGGTGCGGAACTCCTTCATCGCTCCCCTCGCAACTCGATGGCGGGCGCGCCGCTCAGGAAGCGGCGGATGCCAGCGGGACGTGGGACCAGCATCGGCACGGCCGCCCGGTAGCGGGCGTAATCCTCACCGAACTTCTCCTCGCAGCCCCGCTCCTGGAGGTAGCGGTTGGTGATCAACGAGTACACCAGCAGCAGCGGGATGATGATGAAGGTGAAGACCGTCGATCCGGTCAGGAAACCCAGCCCGATGACCCCGGAGAGTTTGCCGAGCACCGAGGGGTGACGCACTGCGGTGTACGGACCGGTCACCACCAGATCCCGCGGACCGCCGTCCACGTGGGTGCCCGGGCTGCCCCGCCCCAGGATCGTCAGGTAGCCGTAGGTGTAGACCACGATCAGGCCGCCGAGACCGAACAGACAGATCGCCGCGATCCAGGTCCAGGGGGCCGACAGGAACGGCTCCAGCCCCACGACCCGGTCGATCTCCTTGCCGAACAGGGACATCACCACCGCCGCCGGGATCATCACGAACAGGTGGATCATGAAGTTCTTGTAGACGAGCGGATTGCCGATCTGGGCCAGGCAGGTCCAGAATCCGGTGAGCGCCCCATTCGCGGCCGATTTCGTCAAGGATTCCGAGGGCTTTCTCCGGATGCGGGGTCCGTCAACGGGCCTGAATCTATGTGCCGTCCGGGACGCTGTCAAGCGAACCGATGGACAGTGCCGAGACCGCCATCGGGGGGCTTTCTTGTGCCGCCACGGACGTCGCCCCTATAGTGCCGGCATGACAGGATCGACGCCGGCAGCGCGCCGTCGCCCCTGGATCTGGGCCGCGGCTCTGGCGGTCCTGGTCGCCGCGGTCCTGGCCACGGCCTGGCCCCTACCCGCCAGCCTCGGTCGCGCCCTCCCCGGCCCCCTCGACCATCCCGGCCTGCAGGGTGACATCTTCTTCCAGTGGAACCTGTGGCGGCAGATGGAGTCGGGCACCTTCCCCGACCACATGGGCACCGACTATCTGCGGGTTCCCGAGGGCCAGGAGTTCGAGACCAAGGTCGGCTTCTCCCTCAACCTGGCGCTGTTCGCCCTGCTGATGGTGCCCTTCGACCTGCTCACGGCCCACAACCTGGCGGTGCTGCTGATCCTGCTCCTCAACGGCGTCGCGATGTTCGCCGCCCTGCGCACCCGCCGCGGTCCCGCCCTCCTCTCCCTGGGTGCCGCGTTGGCCTACGCCATCGGCCCCTACGTGTTCCTCAAGCTCGACCAGGGGTTCGTCCAGAAGTCGATGATCTTCACGGTCCCGCCCTTCGTCGCCTTCGCGCTGGCGTGGCTGGAGACCTTCCGCTGGCGCCACGCGCTGGGCGCGGGCGCGATGGTCGTGGTGGCGGCGACGATCTACCCGCCATACGCCGTCTACCACCTGCTGTTCGCCGCGGCGCTGGCGCCGCTGGTGCTGGCCCAGCGCGGCCGCGGGCGGCTGGCCCTCGCGCTGGTCGGAGCCATGGCCGCCGTGACTGCGCTGACCCTGCTATTGCTGCCCCCGGGTGGCGGCGATCCGGCGGCGATGGGGTTCCGGTCCCCGGCCGCGGCCGGCGGGATCGGCGTACCGGACGGAACCCTGGATCCCTTCCACCTCTTCCGCTGGCAGCCGTACCACCTGGTGCCGCCCGGAGCGCCGGTCGAGTACGTCCGCTCCCTGGTGATGGGCCTGTCTCCGCTGGCGCTCGTGCTGTGCGCGCTGGGTGCCGTGATGCGGCGGGGCCGCGCGCTGCCGCTGTTGCTGGCTGCCGCTGCGTTCGCGGTCCTGATGGCCGGGCCGATCCTGGCCAGCGGGGGCGAGGCGGTAACCCTGGGCGGACGGCAGATTCCGCTGCCCCTGGCGCTGGTCCGGGACACGCCGCTGGCGCTGGTGTTCAACTACCCGGTGCGGATGGCACCCTGGGTGGTGGCGGCCCTCCTGTTCGGCGCCGTGGACGGAGCCGGCTGGCTGCGCGACAGGGCGACTGCGCGGATACCGAACGCGGCGGCCGGCGTCCCGATCATCCTGGCCCTGGCCCTGGCCCTCGAGGCGCCCCTGCTCTTCCCCGGCTACCGGCGCCTGCACATCGAGCCCGTGGCGGTCCCGGAGTACTGCGAGATCGTGCCCGAGGACGCGGCGGTGCTGCACCTGCCCTATTACGCCCCCGGCCCCCACGTGTACGAGTTCCACTGCGTGCTGTGCGATCGGCCGACGGTCAACTCCAGCCTCGGCGCGCCGCCTCCGCTGCGCATCCCACTCCCCGACGACCCCGAGGCCACCCGCCGCGGCTTCCTGGACGATCTGGCGCGGGCGGGGGTCTCCCACGTGGTCGTCCACCCGCGCTACTACGGCGAGATCGCGCGCCGCGGGGGGCGGGGAGAACCCTCGTTGGGGCCGTCGGGCCTCACTGGCCGCGACGTGGAGCACTGGCTGTCCCAGCTCTGTGGGCCGCCCCGCCAGTTCATCGATGACGAGGTCCACGCCTACGCAGTGCCGGACCCCGCGGTACGAGGCGACTGAGTCGGGATCAGGAGGGCAGCATCACGCTGGCGGCCAGGGGCGCGGCCCGGAGAAACTTGGCCAGGTCCGTGGGGCGGCGCACCGTGCGCAGCTGGCGCCACAACACCGCGGGTCGCAAATAGAAGCGGCGATAGAAGCTCTTCTGGGCCGCCACCAGCTGCTCGGGCGTCATCCCCCTCGGCACGAACAACGGCTCGAAGAACGACGCTCGCGTGGGGCCTCCCTCCAACAGCGTGCCGTGCTGGCGGCAGATGTCGTACTGGGGCGTGCCCCGCATCGGCGTGTTGATCTGGACGGTCACGTCGGCCAGCGGTAGCGACTCGGCGAAGCGGATCGTCCGCTCGACGCTACCCGCGGTCTCGCCGATGTGCCCCACCATGAAGAACGCCTTGACCAGGAAGCCGAGCCGGGCGGCGGTCTGGACGGTGTCGGCGAACTGTTCGCGGGTGATGCCCTTGCGGATGCGGGCCAGGATGTCGTCGTCGCCGCTCTCGATGGCGATCCGGATCCGCCAGCAACCCATGGCGCGCATCCGCCGCAACAGCCCCTCGTCGAGCAGATTGGCGCGGCACGAGGCGGTCCAGCTGGCCCGGGGGGGGTCGGCCTCCATGGCGTCGAGCACCCCCGCCAGCCGCTCGCGGCTCGGGGTGAAGGTGGAGTCGACGAACGCGATATCGCGGACGCCGAACCGCTCCTCGAGGTGGTGGATCTCCTCGACCACCCGCGTGGGGCTGAACGAGCGGTACCCGTGGCCGAAGACCGCCTTGTCGCAGAAGATGCACTGGAATGGGCAGCCCCGGCTCGAGATCGCGCTGGTCTTGGGGAGCAACCGCTGGTCGTTGGGAAGCGGCCGGTATTCGGAGATCGGCAGCAGATGCCTGGCCGGCAAGGGGAGCTGATCCAGGTCCGCCAGCGGCGCCCGCGGCGGCGCCCGGTACAGCTCGCCATCCCGGGCGTGGACCGTGCCCGGCAGGTCCTCCCACCCATCGCCGCCCTCGAGGGCCTCCACGAGCTCCCGGGTGGTGATCTCGCCCTCGCCCAGCACGCCCAGATCGAACTCCGGGTGGTCGAGCAGCAACTCCGGCTGGGCGTTGATGTGGGGGCCACCGAGGACCACGGGTACACCGGCCAGGGTGTGCCGCAGGGCCTGGGCAGCGCGGGTCGCCTCGTCGAAGTGCAAGCTGGTGGCGGTCAGCCCCACCAGTCCGGGCTGGATGTCCGCCGCCCGCGAGGCGAGGGCGTCCAGATCCAACCCCTCGACCGCCGCGTCGGTCAGGGTCACGTCGTGCCCCGCCCGCTCCAGAACCGCGGCGATGTAGGCCAACCCCAGCGGCGGAGAGTTGAAGAACAGGTTGCGGCTGATCGCGGCGATCCTCCCGCCCCGCGGTGGCGCCAGGGGGGGGGTGATCAGCCAGACGCGCATCGGCTCCTCGTCGCGGGGTCGTGGGTCCGGGCACGTGGGCGCGCGGCGCGTAGGGCAGTTGCGCAGGCCCCGTGGCCGCGATGTCGATGATATAAGGGCGCTGTCGCGACGATGTCAATCCGACCCACCCTACCGCCGATGGTCGCCGCAGGTCTGCTGGCCATCGCCTTCGCCAGCGCCGCGGACCCCGGACGGGAACCCGAGCGCGAAGGCTCGCCGCCACCGGAGGGCACGACGGGCAAGGCCGAGGAGCCGGAGCAGATGCGTGTCGCGCTGCTGCCTCTGCCCGGCGCCGATTCGGCGCGGGTCCGAGCGGCGCTGGATCGGTGTCTGGCCGGGGATTTCCATTCCGAACCGTTGCCTGACAGCTTCGCCCACCGCCCCCCGGAGGGCGCCCACTACCGGGACCTGGGATTCCTGGCGTTCAGCGAGCTGGGTCCGACCCACGCGGCCACGCTGGGCGCACTGGCCCAGGCCAGCGAGGACTGTGCCGTACTCGAGACCCCCGCGGGGCCAGCCATCGTGCGCAAGATGGTGTACTACGGGCCGCGAACCCTGTCGGAAGGGGAGATCGCCTCCACCCGCGAGCACGAGCGCCGCCGTGCCTCGGTCCACGAGCTGCGGGACGTGACGATCCCGGCGGCCATCGCCAGCGCCGGACTCGATCTGGCTGCGATCCCAGCCTCCGCGGAACCGGACCGGATCGCGCTGGCAGGTGGCGTATTCTGGATGGGCTCGACCGAGGCCGAGATCGACCAGCGGGTCGAACTCTACGAACGGTACGTGGCCGCCACCGTCGGCCCGGCGGAGCGCCGCCGCTACGAGGACGAACTACTCCATCCGGTGCGGGTGGAGCCCTTCGCCGTCGACCGGACCGAGGTCAGCGCGGGTGTTTTTCGCGCCTTCGCCGAGCTGACCGGATACCGCCACGAAGCGCAGCTGCCCACCGATGACTCGCTGCCCGCCACTGGAGTGACGCTGGCCGACGCCATCGCCTTCTGCGCCGCGGCCGGCGGGCGAGTGCCCACCGCCGGGGAGTGGGAATTCACCGCCCGCGGAGTCGAGGGACGGCGCTTCCCTTGGGGGGACGAGTTGCCGGACGGCACCCGGGGCAACTTCTGCGACAGCCGCTGTGATCAGGGTTGGGCCACCCCCGATCACGATGACGGAAACGCCGGGGAGGCGCCCGTGGGCAGCTACCCCGCGGGGGCGACCCCGGAGGGAGTGCTCGACCTGGCAGGTAACGCCCGGGAGTGGACCGCCACCCTGACGGAGGACGGCAAGGCCTGGGTCAAGGGCGGCGGATTCCGCAACGCCTACGACGACATGATTCCCGCCGACGTGCGGGTGCAGGAGTGGGACCGGCGCTCGTCGGACGTGGGGTTCCGCTGCGTGAGCGATGGTGACTGACCGGCGACCGCGGGTAGGCCGGACCCGGGTGCTGCTGACCCTGGCGGCCGCGCTGTGCCTGGGGGGATCGGCGGCGTGGGCCGAAGACAGGCTGCCGGCTGGATTCTCGAGATCGGCGGCGGTGTGGGGCGGCATCGGTGGGCCCGAGCAGGGCGCCTGCGAGTCGCTGGCCCACTACCCGGTGGTGCTGGTCCACGGCGACGGCGACGGGCCCGAGGTCTGGTTCGAGGGACCGGCAGGAGGCCTGGCGGGGGCTCTGCGGGCGGGGGGACTGGCGGCCTGCGAGGTCTGGGCGCTGCGCATCGGCGAGGACGGCGTCCCCTTGCGGAGCCTGGAGGAGCTCACCGACGACGTGAAGTCCTTCGTACAGGACGTGCTGCGCCACACAGGCGCCCAGCGGGTCCAGCTGGTCGGCCATGGCAGCGGAGCGGTGCTGATCCACGCCACGCTGGTCAAGTACCACCTCCACGACCAGGTCCACGCCGTCGCCTACCTGGATGGGCCGTTCGCCGGGATCGAGGGCTGCGACGGAGACCGCTGCCTCTCCGGCGAGGTCCGCTGCTGCGCCCTGCGGCCCGGCTCCGGCTTCCTGGAACGCGCCCTGCAGCCCCACGAGACACCCAAGGCCCACTTGGCCGACCCGGATCGGGGCGCCATGGGTCACCTCGACTATCTGGCCCTGGGGTCGACGCCCGCGGTCGCGCTGCAGGACCGGTCGCCCGAACACGGCGGGTGGATGCTCGACGGTGCGTCGAACGTCCAGATGCCCGCGCTGGCGAACGCCGGGGGGCTGACCGATCCCGCAGTCAGCGGATTGCTGCTGCGCTTCCTGTCCACACTTGCAGAGGAGTGCAGCGAGAAGCACGACGAGGACGGCGACGGGTTCTGCGGACGGATGTACGGCGGGACCGACTGCGAGGACGGGAATCCGGCGATCCACCCGCTGGCCGCCGAGATCCCCGAGGACGGGATCGACCAGGACTGCAACCGCCACGATCTGGTGCCCTCGATGCCAGGCTGGCGCTGCGAGCAGCCGCTACACGGCGGACCGCCGGAGGGCGGACGCGATGGGCCGCTCGGCGAGGGCCCCCGGGGCGGCGGGCCGAAGGGCGGCCCCCCACCGGAGGGTGGGCCACCGGACGGCGGTCCCCCGGGCGGCGGTCCCCCGGGTGGGAAGCCCCCCCAGGACACGCCAGGTGGCGCGGCGGGCGGGGCAAATCCCCGGCTGGCGACCCTGCTCATCTGCCTGGTCGGTGGACTGGGCGCCGGTCTGATCGCCTGGTACTGGCGCCGGCTCACGCGCCGCAAGGACGAAGAGGACGCGGGCAAGGTGTAGCGGCGTCCGCACACCTATCTAGCGGTTCACAGGGCGTCCGGGAAGTGGTCGCGGGCGTCGTCGGGGGCACCGCGCCGGTCCAGGAGTTCCCGGAGATCGCCACCCAGTTCCGAAACAAAACGAGCGAGCAGCTCGCGAGCGACCCGCTGGCGCTCTCCGCGATAGGCCCGCGCGTCGTCCGTTGCCAGGCCGAACCGGCGTAACAGGGGCGCGTGCCGCAGGGGGGAGGTCAGGAAGAAGATCGGAACCTGGGCGTAGCAGAACGGCTGGGTCAGGATCTGCTCGGAGATCTGGGGCAGGATACCGGCCCGCTGCACGAAGGAGATCAGCTTGACCTCCACGTTCAGCCCGTGTCGATCCAGCAACTCCCGCCGCTTCCCACGGTCGCCGAAGTGGTAGACCGGATGCAGGAACTGGATGCCGAACTCGGCCATGAAGGCGTCCGCCATCCGGATGTAGTCCGGCTCGAGGATGAAGATCACCGGCTGGGCCGAGTTCAGCCCGTCGGCGGCGTGGGAGATGTCGTTCTCCAGGCAGTACTGGATCGTGGCGACCTCCATCGAGAATCGGCACGCCAGGTCGAAGATCAGCGGCGATCCCGTTCGGTGCAGGTCCTTCCAGTAGTCCTCGAGCAGTTCGTCGATCTGGGAGCGCACCATCTCGGTACGCGACACGATTCGCTCGGCGCCAAAGGCCTCCCGTAGCGCCCGTACCCGGTCGTGGTGAGCGTGGATCCGGAAGCAGTACCCGTTGCAGTAGGTGAGCAGGTGGACACGCTCGAAGACGTCGAGCAGCTGGACCACGGCCAGGGTCGTGTCGAGCCCGCCGGAGAAGCTGACGGCGACGTCGCCCAGGGGGCGGCCGGCGGCCCCGCTCACGGGCGCTCCCGCCGGGTCGCCAGCCGCTTGAACAGGATCAGCGCCACGAACACCGGCTCCCGCAGGATGCGGTAGGCCAGCCCCTCGACCCGCCGCGCCGCGCGCCGGCCGCGGCCGCGCAAGCCCCGGTCCCGCCCCGCGCACTCGCACCCTTCGCCTTCGTCCGTCGACCGTGCTCCGCCCATGTCGTCACTCCCGTGGGCCCGCCGAGCCAGGCCCCTCCCCTTGTCTAGCTCGCCTGGCCCCGCGCGTCCATGCCTGGGCGACCGGATTCCCGGATCCCGCTACGTGGCGACCCCGGACGGAATGGGGTACGAGCTGCTGCTGGCGTGGCCGCTGCGGATCAGCGCCAGTCGTCCCCCCCCTCGCCGCCAGGAACCTTGACGGACCGCACCGGCTGCCGTGGTCCGTCGCCCACCCGCGCCTCCACGTATTGCCGGAGCACGGTCCGGGACGCCGCGGCCGAGTCGATCCGAGGCTCGGCGCCGTCGGTGGTGGGCAGCCGGTAGAGTTCGTCGACGCCAAAAACCTCCGGTGCCCCGAGCACGGCTCGCAGCACCGCCCGCATCCCGGCTCCGTCCTCCGGAAGACCCAGACCGGGATAGAAGATGGCGTAGCGAAACCCCATGTCGCCCAGAACCGCCGCGTCCTCCGCCGAGACGGTGTCGATCACGGACCGGGATCCGCCCGCGGCGCTCCGGGGATCGAGCAGATACCGCAGCAGCGGGTTGACCCCGCCCAGCTCGCGCAGGGCGCCCGGCACCAGGAAGGGAGCGCCCATCCCATCGAAGGTCGGCCGTCGATGGGCGCACTGTTGCAGATAGAACAGGTCCCCATCCGGTCCCATCCTGATCTCGAACGACGGCAGGTTGAGGACGGCGAACTCGCCATCGTCCTCGGCCAGGAAGCGGGTCACCGCGCGGTCCGATCCCGGCGCATCCAGCAGCATCGGCGGCGCCCAACCCGCCAGCGCACCCCAGGCGGTCACCGCGGCCAGCGCGCCCACGCAGCCGAACCGTACCGGGCCGGCCACGCGCTCGGCCGCCAGCATCCACGCCGCTCCCCGGCAGGCCAGCGCGACCAGCGGCAGGTAGCCGGCGATGAGGTAGCGGTAGGGGAAGTGCAGCCGCGAGAAGAACGGCACGGTCTCGCCCAGGTAGTACAGCGGAAGGTGGACCACCCCGCTGCCGTCACCCAGGGGGCCGGAGTTGTCCAGCTTGAGTTCGGGGCCCATCGCCAGCAGGGTGAAGCCGGACAGGGACAATCCCCAGAACAGGGCTCGGCGGCGGGGCCGGACCGCGGCGACCCCCAGCGCCGCCAGCGCCAGCAACGCCAGCGGCGCCCGCTTGCTCTTGCCGTCGTCGATGCCCAGCAGATCGTTGACCGACACGGAGTAGGTCTGTTGCAGCCGCAGGAAGATCCGCCGCTGCCCCGGGTCCTCGACCTCTTCGCCGTACCCGGCCAGATCGCCCACGTCCCGACGGTATGCCGACGTAAAGCCCAGCAGCAGTGGGCTCATCAACAACGCGCCGACGACCCCGGTGATCGCCAGGCGCTTCCAAACGGACGGATCGGTCAACAACGGGCGCTCGATCAGCACCACGGCGAGCGCGGCAAAGCCCACGAACAGCGCGCCGAACAACGCGAACTCCATGTTGGCGAGGAACGCCAGCCCGATGGCCGCCCCGGCCCCGGCGATACGCCAGACGCCCCCGCGGCGGACGGCCGACTCGATGGCCAGCATCGCCAGCACCAGCAGCCCGACGAGGGCCTCCTCGATCTGGCCCTCGAACATGGACGACAGCACCGGCTGGCTCAGGCCCAGGCCGCAGCCGCCCAGCAGCAGGACCGGTAGCGCCCCACTGAAGCGGGCGGCCAGGGCGACCCCGGCCAGACAGGCCAGCAGCAGCGCCAGCAGCGCCAGCAGGTTGTGGGCCAGCACCGGGTTGTCTGTCGCGCCCACGATGGGGATCGACAGCAGCACCAGCAGGTGGCCCCCGCGGTGGAGCAGGTGGTTGCCGCCCACGGGGAAGTAGATCTGGGTGGTGTGAAAGAGGGGTTCGCCGTGCTCGACCGCGTCCGACGCGTGCCAGTAGTGCCAGACGTGGCCGATGGCGTCCACGTGGGCGATCAGCTTCGTTCCCGGCGGCAGGCCCACCGGACGGGCGACCACCACGCACAGCACGAAGGGGATCAGCGTGGCGGCCGCCCAGCGCAGGATCGCGGCGATGATCTGCTGTCGAGTCACACCAACCTCGGCCGCATCTTAGGGGCCGGCGTCGGTTGTTGCTAGAATCCGCGTTCCTGAGAAGGCGTTCCCATAAACTACGCCACCGCCGGCCCCGCCGTGATTCGTCGCAGAAGCCGCCGCGCCTCGGTGAACCAGA
>CAYTBN010000096.1:0-17276 GCA_964436045.1 uncultured Rickettsiales bacterium
TGGCCTGTGTCGTCGGGGGGCTACTTCTCGGAGGTGCTTTGAAGTGCCTATCCATCCCGTCATCGGGGGGCCCGAGCCGTTCCCCGCTCCCGTGCGGTTCCCTCGGCCGTGTCCGGTGGCACACGCGTTGCCGCCGCTTGCATCCTACCTCACCCCCCTGTCAGGTCAAGGAATCTGGCGCGTGAGCCGCGGGCTCCGCGGGTGGGCGCCCGCCCACACCTAGAGCGTTCGAACGCAGCGGAATCCCTTGCAGAAGTCCAGCGCTTCGCTCGGATGCCCCGGGTCCCGGACCGCCGCGCGGATGCGGGTGGTGGTCGAGTCGAAGGCCCCACCCCGCAGCATCCGGTCCTCTCCGCTCTCCGCGCCGATCGGGTCGACCACGGCCTCGGTCCCCAGGTCCTCGCGGTAGCGGTCGTGGCACCACTCCCAGACGTTGCCGCTCATGTCGTACAGGCCCCAGGCGTTGGGCTCCTTCTTCGCCACCGGATGGGTGCCCATGCAGGGCGAGCCGCAGGCGAACTCCGAGCCGTCGAAGCAACCGTCGTAGGTCACCGTCGAGTTGCACTCGTACCAGCCGATCTTGTCGGCGGCGTCCGCGGCCTGGTCGCGGCAGGTCTCGACATCGCCGCTGTGCAGCGCGGTCGACGACCCGGAGCGGTAGGCGTACTCCCACTCGGCGTCGGTGGGCAGGCGATAGCCGGGGCACGCCAGGATCCGAGCTCCCTCGAAGGCGGGCGCGTCCTTGCAGACCACCTCCTGACCCTCGTCCAGGCACTCGTAGCACCGATCGAGCTTCGCCTGCACGGACAGGGCGTTGCAGTAGGCCGCGGCCTCCTGCCACATCACCTGCTCGACGGGACACTCCCGCCCGCAGGCCTGGAAGTGGGAGGGGTTGTAGCCCATCCGCGCCTGGAACTGTCCCTGGGTCACCTCGGTGGCCTGGATCTCGAACCCGTGGCCGAGGGTGACGGCGTGTTGGGTCTCCCCCGCCTCCCGGCAGGCCTCCCCGGCCGGCGATCCCATCGTGAAGGTCCCGGCCGGGATCCGCACGAAGGTCCCCAGTTCCTCGGGCGTCGAGGTGGTGGACGTCGGGGCCGGAGCCTGCTCGGCGACCCCTGCCGGCGGAGCCGGATCCGGGGGGGCGGAGCCCCGTTCACCGCCGCAGTGGATCGCCGCCAGCCCCAGCAACAGGAGCCAGGGCGCCCGCAGGAGCGGTCCTGCCCGGTTCCATCGGGCCGTCCCCGCCCGTCCTCGAACGTTGGTTGCTGGCACGCTGTCCATTCCTCCATGTCCACCCCGGCGGGGCCCCGACCAGCGTGGCAGCCCCGGGTCCGATGAGTCAACGCGCGCGCCGGGCCTTGACCATCCGGCCGTCGGATCCCTTACCATCGCGATGTTCGAGAGGAGGACGGCCTGCCGGTCGGGACATGACGAACCGGATGCCCGCTGGAGTCGCCCCACGGTCCCCGCCACCCGCGGGGCTCTGGGTGGGGACGTTGTTGCTGGTGCTCGCCGCCGCCCACCTGCGCGCTTACCTGGGCGACGCGGGGCTCGAGCACTTCGAGGAGCTCGTCGCCCAGCTGCAGCGGTTCGACCGGGGGCTGTGGGACATGGGCCCAGAGCGGGGCGGCGAGGTGACCGGCGGCGCCCAGCTGTACTTCTTGCTGCACCAGCTGCTGCGCTGGGTGGGTTTGCCCTTCGAGGCCAGCCAGCTGCTGCACGCGGGGCTCGAGGCGGCGGCGCTGGTGGGCTGGCTCTGGCTGGCACCACGGGTCCTGCCGCGGACGCTGGTGTGGAGCGCGGCCCTCTGGCTGGCGGTCTATCCGGTGCCCAAGCTCTTCCTGATGGAGAACAGCGCGCTGGTCTCGCTGGCGCTCGCGCCCATGCTGCCCCTGGTCCTGGCGGCGGTCCGGGACGGCGGGCTCCGCCCGGCCATTGGAGCGGCGGTGTTGATGGGCGTCGCCCTGCACCTGAGCTTGATCCCGCTGCCGGTTCTGCCGGCGTTGCTTGTGTATGGCGCTGTCGCCCACGATCGGCCGCGGTGGCCATTGATCGGGGTGCTGGCGCTCACCCCGCTGGCCGCCCTGCTGCCGTTCCTGTTGACCCTCCACCACCAGGGATCCCCTACCGCCGACGCGGTCGACTCCTTGATCTGTCTCGATCCGGCCGCGCTGGTCGCCGGGCTGCGCTGGTCCGCCCTGTGGAACGTCGCGGCGCTCGCGGGCGCCGTGCTCGCCTTCCGGCCGGGCTACCGGGACGCGGACGTCCGGCGGGTGGGGAAGCTGGCGGTGGCCTGGGTGGTGCTCGGTGCGGGCATCGTTCCGCTGACGAACCTGTGCGACCAGGTGGAACCCTTCCACCTGGCGGCCACCGCGCCGGCCCGCGTGCTGCTGGCGGGGATGGCCCTCGACGGGGCGCTGACCTGGGCGCGGCGTCGCCTGGGTGTCAGCCCGGTGTGGGCGCTGATCGGGATCGCGGTCGGCATCGCCGTCCTCACCGCGCTGGGCCCGTTCGTGCGCGGATTGGGTCCAGCGGAGCGCTGGCGGGGCGAGCGGGTCGGCCACCGCTGCGCGGCCACGGACGCCGGCGCGGTCAGCCCCCGGGAGCTGCGGGGGGTCGTGGTCGCCCTCGAGGCCGGGGGACACCTGAGCCCGTCGACGGCCCTGCCGGTCTTCCACGGCGCGCATGCCAGCAACCTGGGGGCGGCGCGGATCTGGGACGGACCCCCCGCGAGCGCGTCCGTCGGGGGGCCGGCGGACGAGCTGTTGTTGCTGGGGCCGGCCGACGCGCTGGAGGGCGTGGCCATCCCCGGGGCCGTGCCCGTGGACGAGTTCCTGCTGGTCCGGGGCGTGGAGCCGGCGGAGGTCGAGGTGGACGTCGACGCCGCCGGTGCGGTTCGGGTCGCCCTCTCCTCCCTGGGGCGCGGGCTGGCGTACGTGGAGATCGAGGGTATGTCCTGCGTGGACCCCGGAGAGGTCCGGGTGATCGCGGGCGAGGCGCGGATCCTGGCGGCGGTCCGCTGCGCCGACGTGCACGACCGCCGGGTGCCCCGCACGCTGCGCTTCGGCTCGTTCCTGGTGGTCCAGGGGGCGGACGCGGGTCGGATCGAGCTCGACCTGGGGCTCCCGGACGGCGCGGCGTGCTCGGTGCCCGCGGTGCGGGCTGTCCGGTGGGGCGCGCCGGAGGGCGCGCCGTGGTGATCCTGGGGATCCACGACGGCCACGACGCCGGCTGTGCGGTGCTCGTGGACGGCCAGCTGCGGGCAGCGGCCGCCGAGGAGCGGTTTTGCCGCACCAAGAACTACGATGCTCGCGCCTGGCCCTGGTCCTTCCCGGGGCGCTCGGCCCGCGCGGTGCTGGAGCTCGCCGGGGTCGACCCGTCGCGGGTGGACCAGGTGGCGGTGTCCTTCTCTGGCCCGGCCGAGGATCGCGCTCGCGTCCAGCGGCTCCGCGGGACCGGACGGCTCCCGGAGGACGCGTTCCAGCTGTTCGCCGCCAGCAAGCGGTACCGCGCGGCCAAGCTGCGAGTCCAGCTGCGCCGGCTGGGGGTGCGCGCCCCGATGTCGCGGATCCACCACCATCGGGCCCACCTGCTGTCGGCGGTGGCCACCTCTGGATTCGAGTCGGGCTGGGCCATCTCGATGGACGGCAAGGGGGACCTGCTGGCGGGCATGGTCGCCCAGGTGGGCCCCCCGCTGCGGATCCGCCGGGAGATCTCCCTGCTCGACAGCCCCGGCATCTTCTACTCGGCGATCACCCGGCTGCTGGGCTTTCGCGCCGACGAGGACGAGGGCAAGACCACCGCGCTGGCGGCCGGCGGCGGCGGATCCCCGCGGATCGACGCGCTCCTGGCCCGGGAGCTGTCGTGGACGGGCGGCGATCTTCGCTTCCATACCCTGCGGGGGCGTGCGGCCCGCGCAGCGCTGGTCAAGCTGCCCACCGACGCGGTGGCCGCGGATCTGGCGGCGGCCCTCGGGCGGGAGGGGGGCGCGGATCGCGGGGAGATCGCCGCCGCCGCCCAGCGCCGGCTGGAGACGGTGGTCGTCGGCCTGCTGGACGACGCGGTGGCCGACCAGGGGCCGGTCGATCTGGCGGTGGCCGGCGGGGTGTTCGCCAACGTCAGTCTCAATCGAGTGCTCTCTCGACACCCCGCTGTCCGGCGGCTGTTCGTCCACCCTGCGATGGGCGACTCGGGTCTGGCCGTGGGCGCGTGCGTGGGCGCCCATCAGCGGCTCACCGGGGTGATCCCGGCCCTCCCGCTGCGCGATGTCTTCCTCGGCACGGGCATCGAGGACGCCGCTGTGGCCGACCTGCTCTCGCGCCGCCAGATCCCCTTCCGCCGCCCCGCGGCGCTCGCCGAGCGGGTCGGACGGCTGCTGGCCGCGGGGGCCACGGTCGGGGTCTGCCGGGGGCGCATGGAGTACGGACCGCGCGCGCTCGGGCACCGATCGATCCTGTGCCATCCTGGCGATCCACAGCTGACCGCGCGCCTCAACGCCAGCCTCGGCCGCAGCGCGGTGATGCCCTTCGCGCCGGCCATCGCGGACGAGCAGCTGTCGTCCTGCGTGGATCTGCGCCCGGAGGAACGGCGCAACGCCGGGTTCATGACGCTCGCGGTGCCGGCCACCCGGCGGCTGCGTGACCTCTGCCCCGCTGCGGTCCACGTGGACGGCACTGCACGTGTGCAGGCCGTCGATCGGGGCACGACGCCCTTCCTCCACGGTGTGATCCGCGCCTTTGGTAAGCGCACCGGAATCCCCGCGGTGATCAACACCAGCCTCAACCGCCACCGGGAGCCCATCGTGCGCAGCGCGGAGGACGCGCTGCGCACGGCGTCCGCCGCGGGCCTGGATGCCCTCGTGCTCGGGGAGGTGTTGATCGACGGGACCGACCTTCGCGGCTCCGGGAGTGGCCAAACTCGCCAACAGCGATAACAATGTCCCGTCATAGGTACGTGGATGCGGATCGCCTTTTTCCAGCCCGGGCTCAGCCACAAGCGGTTCAACGAGAACTTCGCCGTCGTGGATCGCCGCTTCGGTGTGTTCCCGGACGTGGGCCTGGCCACGGCGGCAGCCGTCGCCCGCGGGGCGGGCGCCCAGGTCCGCATCTGGGACGCGTATGCCATCGGCGCGGATCTCGGTGAGACCCGCCGGGAGATGCGGCGCTGGCGGCCCGATCTGCTGGCCGCGGCCTTCCACTCGGTTCCCACGGTGCGCGAGGTCCTGCGCTGGGGGGCGACCCTGCGCCGGGATCTGGACGCCCCCTTGCTCCTCGGAGGGCACGAGACCCTGCGCTACGCCGGGGACGTGATGGCCACCGCTCCGGTGGACTACCTGCTGCAGGGGGCCGCCAGCCAGACGCTGCCTCCCCTGCTCCGGGCCCTGGACGAGGGCCGGGCGCCGACCGACGTACCGGGGCTGGTCTGGCGGGCCGGCGGGAAGGTGGTGGACAACGGCGCGGCCCCGGCGGTCTCGACCCTCGACGACCCCTGGCCGGCGCGGGATCTGCTGCCCCTGGACCGCTACCAGTCCTACCTGACGCAGCGCCGCCACTACACGGTCCTGGTGACGGCGCGGGGGTGCCCCTATCGCTGCGCGTTCTGCGCCATGGCCGGCAGCGGCTACCACCCCCGGCCGGTGGACGACGTCCTGGGCGAGATGGAGCACTGCATCGACGATCTCGGTATCCACGAGTTCGATCTGTTCGACCCCCTGCTGCTGCACCAGCGGGACCGCGTGATGGACCTCTGCGGGGAGATCAGCCGACGCCGCCTGGACATGGAGTGGGCCTGCCGGTCGCGCATCGACCTGGTGGACGCGGAGCTGCTGCGGGCGCTGGCCGACGCGGGCTGCCGGCGGATCTACTACGGGATCGAGTCCGGGGATCCGGCGATCCTCCACCGGATCCACAAGCACATCGACGTGGG
This sequence comes from uncultured Rickettsiales bacterium, assembly GCA_964436045.1. Classification (GTDB taxonomy): domain Bacteria; phylum Myxococcota_A; class UBA796; order UBA9615; family CAYRNR01; genus CAYTBN01. The sequence goes on from CAYTBN010000096.1 coordinate 5,926, forward strand.
ATCGGTGGAACGCGCCCTGCGGTTGACCTCCGACGCGGGCATCCAGCCGCTGGGGTTCTTCCAGATCGGTCACCCGGGCGAGACCCTGGAGAGCGCCCGCCGGACCATCCGCTTCGCCCTCGACCTTCCGCTGGATTACGCCCAGTTCATGCGCACCATCGCCAAGCCCGGCTCGGAGCTGGAACAAACCCTGATCGAGGCCACCGGGACCGATCCCTGGCGGGAGTACGTGCGCGGCACGCGGGGGGACCAGCGGCTGCCCACCCCCTGGCACGACCTGGCGCCCGACACCGTCGACGGGCTGGTGCGGGAGGCCTACCTGCGCTTCTACACGCGCCCACGGATCGCGCTGGGTACCCTGAGCCGTGCCCGATCGGCCTGGGAGATCCGTCGCTACCTGAAGGTGGCCGTCGAGATGGTGACCCGGGACGCCGAGGGCTGAACGCCCGCGCTCAGAGCCAACGCCGCACGGCGGACCAGGCGTCGGCCGACCCCGACAGCAGGCGGTTGATCTCCATGGTGTTGTTCCGCCAGCAGCCCACGCAGCGGCCCGCGCGCTCCAGGTGGGCGACCCCCGCCGCGAACCCGTCCGTCGGTTGCGCCTGCACACCGGCGCCCGGCGCCTGCGGGCGGTCACAGGCGACGACTCGTCCATCGGCCAGCACACGGCAGAACCGGGCCCCTGCGTGGCAGTCCAGCGGCGGTTGGACCGGCCAGCGGGCGAGCCACGCCAGCGTCCCCGCGGAGTTGCCGATCCGCGGATCGCCGGACCGCCTCAGCGACTCGAGTCGCGCCACCGCCCGCGCCAGCTCCCGGGGCGCCGGCCGCGCCGCCGCGACCGCCTCCGGGTCCGCCCCCTCCCGCCGCTCGGGGGGCTGGAAGGTCACGCTGGCGCCGAGCCGCCCCACGCCCTCCAGGTGCTCGTCCAGGCGCGACACCAGCTCCCGGGAGAGGACCGTGTTCAGCTGGGTCGGAATGCCGGCGCCCGCGGCCGCCCGGAGCGCCTCGACCACGGCCCGGTGCGCGCCGTCGCCGCGGACGCGGTCCTGCAGGTCGGGAGGTCCGTCGAGGCTGATCTTGAGCCCGGTTGCGTGGCGCAACGCGTCGATCCGCGCCGGCACCTGGCTCCCGTTGCTGGTCACGCGGGTGATGACCCCCGCCCGCCGGAAGCGACGCAGCAGCGAACCCAGATCGTCCCGGAGCAACACCTCCCCGCCACAGAAGCTGACGGCCAGCACGCCGCCGCGGATCATCTCCCGGGCGTGTCGCTCCGCCGCGGCCGCGGACAGCTCGGGTCGGGGGGCCGACCAGCAGCCGCAGTGGGCGCAGCGGTAGTCACAGCGATCGGTGAGCATCCAGCTCACCAGCCAGGGGCCCCGGCGTCTGCGCAACCATCGCAGGGCGGGCAGCAGGGGTTTCAGGCCAGCCATGGACCCACCACCTCGGCCACCCGCGTCAGGTCACGGCGGGTCAGGTTGGGGTGACAGGGCAGCTGCACCAGCTGCCGGGCCAGCCGCGCCGCGTCGGGACAGCGCCCGCCCGACAGGTCGGTGGCCACGTCGATCCCCAGGTCGATCCCGGCCCGCCGGGCCTCCCGCGCACAGCCCCGAGGGTCGCGGACCCGGACCACGAACTGGTACCAGGCCGGTTCGCTGCGCGGGTGGACCCGGGGCGTGGCGTGGCCGCCGAGCAGTCCGCGCAGCTCGTCGGCTCGCGCCCTCCGGGCTGCCAGGTGTTCGGGCAGATGGACCAGCCCGCGGCGGCCGACCTCCGCCTGGGAGGGGTGCAGACGTGCGCCGTGATTGCCCACGCCCTGCTTGCGGGACTTGTAACGCTGGATCCACCCCTCGGAGCGCTGGTCGTCGGCGCCACCCGAGAACAGCGGCCAGGCGAGGGAGAACACCCGGGGATCGGCCAGCGCCGCCTCCAGCTGACCCAGGGCGACCTTGGAGACCAGCTTGCGCCGGACCGGGGACGGGAGCGCCCGCTCGGACGCCTCGACCCGGCGCGCGAGGCCTGCGTCCCGGGTCGTCACCAGGCCGCCTCCGAAGGCCGCCAGCGGCTTGACCGTCTCCAGGCTGGTGAACCCCGCGTCGCCCCAGCTCCCCACCGGCCGACCCCGCCAGCGGGCGCCCGCGGCCTGGGCAAAGTCCTCCACCAGCCAGGCTTCCCGGGCGGCGCACCGATCGCGCAGCCCGTCCAGATCACAGACCAGCCCGAACAGGTGGGTGGCGAGCACCAGCCGGGCGTCGGGTGCGTCGTCCACCGCGGAGGCCGTGAGCAGGCAAGTCTCCGGATCCACGTCGCCGAACCGGGGCCGGAGCCCCGCCGCGGCCACGGCGGTGGGCACCGCATGGAACGTCAGGGCCGGCAACAGCACCGTGTCGCCCGGCGACAGGGGGAGCGCCCCCAGGATCGCGGTCAGTGCGCGGCGGCCCGAGCCGGTCGCGACCGCGTGGGGAACGCGGAAGACCGCGGCAGCCTCCCGCTGGAAGGTTGCCAGGGCCGCCTCCCCGGACAGCGCCCCGCGGACCAGCCCCCGCAGGGTGGCCGGCGCCCGGTGGACCCCCCGCCGCGGGAGCTTGCGGATCCTCACCGCTCGGCCGGCCTCTCCGCCGGGATCGCGAGGATGTCGACGGACTCGGGCGCCCAGGCGTCGCCGATCCGGTCCTCGATCTGGATCCGGATCGTGGTCCGGTTCCCCACGCGGCCGTCCAGCAGCAGGTAGCCGTCGTACCAGCGGCGAGAGAACTCGTCGTGGTGGTGGTCGCAGCGGGTGAGCTCGGGCATCGCCTCGGCCCCGGCCCGCCCGGCGACCACCTCGCCGGGGCAGAAGTGGAGTCGAGAGCTGAGCCCCACGAACATGTCCGCCCCCTCGAGCAGGTCCAAGCCGATCCGCAGCTCGCGGCCGGACCCGTTCTCGGCCTCGGCCCATTCCAGGTTCCGGCTGACGATCTCCACGTGGGGTACGGCGGTGGTGTCGGCCAGCGGGACGCCGTGCAGCCGCTCCACCAGCGCGCCGTCGTCCAGCTGCGGCAGCAGCAACAGGTTGCTGAAGTGCCAGGGGGGTGGCGCGGTGCCGCGGGTCTGCAGCCGCCAGTTCCACGCACCGTTCAGGCACTCGGCGTAGACGCCGTGGAAGGTCGTCGGGTGCCCCTCCTCGATCAGCTCCCGGGCCAGCAGCTCCTCGAACAGCAGGTGGATCCTCCAGTGGTGGCAGTCGTCCTCCCACACGGTGCAGTGGGCCTGGCGCTGCCGCATCCCGCGCTCGGCCGGCGGGACGCGGGCGTCCAGGGCGGCCAGGGTGCCCACGACCCCCAGCGCCACGACCACCGCGGCGGCCAGGGCCGGTTCCGGGCGGATCGGCCGTCCGGCCGCGCGGGGGAGCGCCTCCAGCAGCCAGACCAGGGCCGCGCCTGCCAGCAGTGCCCGCGCCGGGCTCGCCGCGAGGTAGTGGTAGGGCGCGTCGAAGGGGTCCAGCCAGGGCACGGGCAGGGCCGCCGCCAGCAGCCAGGGCACGGCGGGCAGCAGCGCGGGGGCCAGGGGCGTGCGCCTCAGGACCAGCAGGGTGATCCCCAGTCCAAGGACCAGGGGGGGGTCCAGCAGGAGGTAGCCCGCCGAGGACCCCAGCGCGGCCAGGGCGGTGCCGCCGAGCATGTCCGGTCGGAAGCGGAACAGCAGGTGCTCGTACCCGTCGCCGCCGGGGGATGTGGTCAGCAGCTGGGGCAGCACCACGGCCGCGGCCACGAAGGTCAACATCCCGGCGGCCAGCAGTCGCCGTCGGGGCAGGGTGAGGGCGACGGCGAGCCACAGGGCAGGGAGCAGGAACAGGGCGATCAGGCTGAAGTAGGCACAGACCGCGTACGCCGTCGCCGCGATCGCCAGCCACCCCAGGTGGGCGCGCCGCTGGGCGGCGAGCAGGGCGGCCAGCAGCGGGATGGCGGCGAACCCGACGAAGGCGCTGTTCTCGTACAGGTGGAGCTTGGGGACCGGGTAGAGCACCAGCCACAACGCTGTCGCCCAGACCCAGGGGCGCGGCAGCCGCCGGGGCGCCCACCACAGCCAGGTGCCGATGGCCACCGCCTCGGCGATCAGGTGGAGCCAGTGGGCCATCACGTAGGAGTAGCCGGCCTGGTTGATGGCCCCGTGCAGCGCGAGCACCAGGGAGCCGCCGCCGGTGAGCGCCGCCTCCCCCGTGCCCTGGCCCGCGGCCTGCCGGGTGAACTGGCTGACCATCTGGGGCAGGTGTTCGTAGACCGCGTCACCCAGGTAGGCCCGCAGGTGCTGGAGCGCCAGCAGGACGAGCAGGCCCACACCCAGCAGGGGGTACACCCAGCCGTAGCCGCCGGATTCCACCCTCCGTTCGAGGTCGTCGGTGCGTCCGCGGCTCATCGCACCAGCCTCAGGATGGTCCCCGCGATCCGCCAGTCCAGGTCCAGGGCCAGGTTGAGCTCCAGGGCGCCGCAGAAGCCGCACCCGTCGCAGTCGGGCTCGGGCAGCCGGGCCATGGCGCGCGCGACACCCTGCTCCTGCACGTTGGGCAACGGGGCGGTCAGCCGGGTCCGATCGCAGGGGTAGAGGGTGCCGTCGGCGCCGACGATGCAGAAGATCCGTCCCGCCCAGCAGCGGAGCTCGCCGTAGTCGGGCCAGCGGGACAGGTGGCGCAGGCCCGGCAGGGAGTTGCGCAGGGTGCCCCGGTAGGCGCCCCGCCGGGCCTCGATCAGCCCCTGCACCGCTCGCGTCATCTCGGTGGGCTCGGGCAGCAACTCCTCCACGTCCCGCAGCCCCTTGTAGTAGGGCTTGAGCGGCTGGAACGCGGCCAGCACACCCTCCCGTCGCGCCACCTCGAGGACGTGGTCCAGCCGGTCCACGTTGTGGCGGGTGATGGTGGTCACCAGGACCACGCGGATGCCCATCTCCCTGGCCCTGCGCGCCGACGCCAGCACCTCGGCGTGGGATCCCTCCCGGCCCCGCTGCCGGTCGTGGACCGCGGGGGGGCCATCCAGGCTGAGCTTGAGCAACCGCAGTCGGGAGACCTCGGTCGAGCGCTCCACGAACCCGGCGCCGCTGGCGTTCATCTCGGGGGCCATCCCCAGGTCTGCGCAGCGGTCCACCAGCGCGCCGATGTCCTGCCGCAGCATGGGCTCCCCGCCGCTGAAGGAGATCCGCAGGCAGCCCAGCTCCGCCAGCTCGGCCAGGATCCGCTCGAGCTCCCCGGTGGAGAGGGGGTCGTCACCCTCGGCCGGCAGCTTGCAGTACAGGCAGCGCGCCGCACAGCGCTGGGTGACCTGGATGCGTGCCGCCAGCGGGGCGCGGGCACCGGCGACGCGCACGGCCAGGGCACGCCCGGCTGCGGGGATCAGTCGCCATCGATCGCGGAACGACGTCACGGGTTCGCCTCAGTTGTCCCAGGGCTCGAACGGGGCCTCGACGTCGATCCCCCCCCCGTGCGAGACGGCCTTCCACAGCAGCAACCGGTCGGGGCCCAGGTGTTTCTCCATGGCGAAGCTCAGCGCGCCGCCGGGGACCTGCACGCGCACCACGGGCTCGTCGAAGGTCCGGGCCCGCGGCTGCAGTTCCGGATCTTCCTCTTCGCCGAGCAGCACCGCAAGCGCCCACGCGCGCTGGCTGCGGATCCGCTCGGCCCGGGATTCGGTCTCCGCTCCACAGGCGGGGTAGGGGAGGTCGCCGTCGTAGAACGCCACCGCGACGGCGAGCTCACGGTTGGCGTCCAGGTAGAGGGTCAACTTCCGCTCGTCCCAGGGGACCCGTACCCCGCGCAGGGCGAGCGGGCCGCCGCCGTCGGTCAGATCCACGTCTGCGGGCTCGTCGGTCAGGCCGAGGAAGGCCACCCGACCGTGGGGCGCGTCGCTCAGATCGATCCGGACGGTCACCGGAGTGCCCGGCGGGGGGGTCTCCCCGGGGAACCAGCCCCAGGGGAGGGGATCGCGGACCACCCCCGGATCGGCCAGGGAGCGGAACAGGTCCCGGATCTTGGCGACGGCCAGGAAGGGCCCGTTGTGCCCCAGCCGGCGCAGGTCGGGCAGGGCGCCCAGCCGCGTGGCCAGCCGCCGATCTTCGGCCAGCTGCGCGGGGTTCTCCGCGCAGGTCGCGGGCTCCACGCAGACGTAGCGGGCGTCGGCGGGCACCTCCCAGTCCCCCAGGCCGCGCGCCGCCCCCCATCCGGCCAGGGCGATCGCAAGCATCGGCGGCAGGACCCAGGCGGGCTGTCTCCTGACCGCCTCGCCGGCCGCCACGATCCAGGCCACGAACGCCCCGAAGACGATGATCAGCACCCACATCTTGTTCTTGCAGTCCCACCCCTCCTGGAACAGCAAGCCACCGACCACGGCCCACGACCACAGCAGCCAGAACGCCCCCTTCCGGGGGGACAGCCACCACAGGGCGCCCGCGCCGACCACCAGCGCCGCGAACAGGATCAGGCCCAGGTGGTCCGCGACGGTCAGCGGCCACAGGACCAGCATCGGGAAGGGGTTGTGCGGGGTCCTCACCAGCTGGTCGGCGAACGGCCAGTTCATCAGCCCCTGGTAGCCGAAGTCGATGCCGGCGAGCTGGTAGCCGAACACGGGGAACTGGGCGTTGCTCTCGAAGCGCAGGGGGGAACCCAGCGCCAGCGAGTGGTGGAGGGTGACCGGCAGGGTGGTCACCCCGAGCGTGGCGACCAGCCACGCCAGCGCCCGGCCGCGCCCCCGGGACTGCCAGGCCGCCAGCAGCAAGGCCGGCGTCGCCGGCAGCATCACGTGGCGCATGGCCAGCACCAGCGCGAACAGGGCGCCAGCCGCGCCCCAGCCACCGCGGCCGCCGGCCACCACCACGGGCATCAGGGCCATCGAGAACGACAGGGCCAGCAGGTTCTCGTCCAGCTGGGGCATGGACAGGACCATCGGGTTGAGCGGCAGCAGCGCCAGCCCCAGCCAGCCCCACCCCCGCCGGCCCCCGACCCACCCGCCGATCAGGTACCCCCCCAGCGCCAGCATCACGCCGCACAGGGCGAAGAGGAAGCGGAACCCCAGGCCCTGGTAGAGCACCAGGAACGCCGCCAGCACCGCGGTGTTGCCCAGCCGCGCGTCCTCCACGTTCTCCCGGAGCAGATCCACGCCGGGATCCAGGTCCGATGCCGGCGCCACCTGTCCGATGGCGGCGTACGCCGTGCGGTAGATACAGGACTCCGAGGCATGCGAGCGGTTGTCGTAGGTCAGCAGGTAGAGCAGCCCGACCAGGGCCGCCGCGAGCAGCACCGGCGCGGCGGCGCGCAGCGGCGGCAGCGCCGGGCGCAGGTCGAGCAGCCGCGCGCCCCCCCGCCGTCGGAGCCACACCAGGGCCGCGCCGCTGTTGAGCGCGGCCGCCATCCCCACGACCCACCACGAGACCCGCACGCCGGTCAGCAGGCAGAAGGTGAACGCCAGGGCGGGGACCAGGCCAGCCGCCCAGCCGATGGCCATCAGCACCCGGCCGACGGCCCGGTCCCCATCGGCCGGATCCCCGTCCCGCTCCGCGGGGAGGGCAACGCGGACCGAGAGCACGCCCGGCAGCGCCAGCGCGGCGGTGGCGAGGATCGCCGCGACCCCGAACAGGATCGTGCTCATCGCGCCCTCCCCCCCGGGATGCGGGCGCGCACCCGGTAGGGCAGCGCCGCCACCGGGTCGAACAGCAGGCGGTTGAGCTGCAGGGTCTTGGTGCAGTGGCACCCGCCGCAGCGCAGGGGATCGCCCGCCAGCGCGTCAAAGGCGGCGGCGAAGCCGCGATCGAGGGCGTTCGAACCGGCGGTGCGGTGCTCGAGGATCGCGCAGGGGAACAGGCGCCCGTCGGCGGACAGCTTGGCCAGGCCGCGGCCCGCCAGGCAGGGGATCGGGGGCGCGTCGGGCCACGCGGCCAGGTAGGCGAACGAGGAGGGTGAGCCGAGCACGGGGGCACCCTCGCGGGCCCGGTCCGCCAGCCGCGCCAGGGCGGCTCGCATCCGGTCCACCGGGGGGTACAGCTCCTCCAGATCCACGCTGTGGGCGTGGACCGGACCCACCGGCAGGACGCTCAGCCGGGCGCCCCAGGCGCTGGCCAGGTCCACCAGGTCGTCGACGGCGTCGACGTTGTGGCGGGCCAGGACCGCGCTGAGGACCAGGGGCACCCCCCGCTCCCGGGCGGCGGCGGCGGCCCGTGGCAGGGGTTGCCAGCTCCCGGGGCCGCGGAGCGCCTCGTGGACCTCCCGGGGGCCGTCGACGCTCAGCTGGAGCGAGCTCAGCCGATCCAGGAGGGGAAGGTGTCGGTCCAGCAGGACACCGTTGGTGGACAGGGAGACCGCCATCCCGCGCCGACCGCAGCGATCCACCAGCGCTCCGATGTCCTCCCTCATCAGCGGCTCGCCCCCGTTGAACGAGACGGCCCGGGTCCCGGCCACCGCCATCTGGTCGATGAGATCGAGGGCGCGGGGGGTGGGCAGATCGGCCAGCGGGCGGTCGGGCACGTCGCAGTAGGCGCAGCGCAGGTTGCAGCGGTGGGTCACCGCCCAGCTGACCACTACCGGCCGCCGCCTGCCCGTCCAGCGGGCCCGGGCCAGGCCGACGCCAGCGCGCAGGGTGGCCAGCCGCCTGCCGGGGGATCGGCGTCCGCTCATCTCGCCCACGCGGCGCGGATCGCCGAGGGAGATCCGCCGAGGATCAGGTTCATCTCGACCCGGGTGTCGCACCAGCAGGCGCGGCAGTCCTGGCGGGGGAGGGCGGCGAAGGCGGCCGCGAAGGGCCGATCCGCGACCGTCGGTGCGTCGCCCTCCAGGACCAGGTTGCCGCAGCCGTACAGGGAGCCATCGGGCTCGATTCGCGCGTAGACCCGCCCCGCGCTGCAGCGGGTGGGGGCGTGGACCGGCCAGTGGCGCAGGTAACGCAGCCCGGCCGCGGAGTTCTGGATCCGCCGGTCGCCCTCGCGCAGGCGGCTCAGCAGCTCGTCCACCAGGGCGCGCCAGCGAGCGGGGTCCGGGCGCAGGTCCGACAGGTCGCGCCGCCCCATCGCCGGGACGTCCTCGATGGGTGTGAACCCCACCCGGGCGTCGAGCTCGCCAGCCAGCCCCAGCACCGGCGAAATCTGATCCAGGTTCGCGGCGGTGATCACCATGTGCAGCGACAGGGGGATCCCCACCCGCCGGGCGACCCGGGCCCCGGCGACCGCCCTCCGCCAGCTGCCGGTCCCGCGCACCGCGTCGTGGGCGGCCTCGCCGCCGTCCACGCTCAGCACCAGTCCGGACAGGGAGCCGGTCAACCGCTCCAGGTGGCGGGGGACCAGGGCGCCGTTGCTGTTGAGCGACACGGCGATGCCCGCCCTCCGCAGGGCCTCGATCAGGTCCAGACAGGGCCGGTGGAGCAAGGGCTCGCCGCCGGTGAGCGACACCCGGGCGACGCCGGCCGCACGGAACTCGTCGACCAGGCCCAGGGCGCGCGCCCGCGGTAGTTCCGGCGATCCCCGGTCGTGGCGCCCGCAGTAGGCACAGGCCTCGGTGCAGCGGTCCGTCAGGGACCAGCCGACGAACAGGGGGCGGCGGCGGCCGGCGAGGGCTGCCGCGGCCAGCGCGGGGCCCAGGCGCGCCCGACGCAGGAGCGAGCGGGCGCCGGCGGGACGGCCGCGTGCGGGGGGACGGTCGGGGGCTCCTGCTCTCATTCGAGATCCATCATCGGGCTCCCAGTGTAGCCGCCGCGGCGACAGCGCCTAGTCCCGGGGCCGGATCAGACCGGCCACGCGCGCCCCGGCGAAGCCACCGCCCAGGAGCAGCACGAACAGGAGCTCCAGCGCCGAGATGGCGAGCCCGGCGCCCAGGAGCGCCGGGGACTCGGCCCCCGCTGTCCGGGCCACCGCCGTGGTCAGCAGCAACTCGCGGACCCCCACGCCGCGGATCGAGATGGGCAGGTGGCAGGCCAGCACCGTGGCCGCGACGACCGCCAGGGTGGCGGCGTCGGGGGGCTCTCCCAGCGCCTGGCCGACGAAGAGGCTGTACAGGGCCAGCGACGCCGCCGCCGAACCCAGGCCGGACATCAGCGCGATCGCCGCGTGGGGCCAGCGCGCCAGGAGCCGGGTGGGGCGGTCGGTCCGCCGCTCCTCGTCCGCGGCAGCCGTCCGCTCCCGCCACCTGAACTCCCGGGCCGTCAGCCACGCGAGCAGCGCGATCCCGGCGCCCCCCGCTGCCACCGGCCACCAGGCGCCGCTCGCCAGCGAGGCGAACACCGAACCCAGGATCAGCAGGGCCCCGGCCTGGACGCCCATCGTCGCCAGCCTCGACCCTCCACCCGCGACCACGGGGACCCCACAGGCCGCCCGGAGCGCGGCCACCCGGGCGGCGTCGCCCAGCTTGAACGGCAACAGGAACTTGAGCGGGACGAACTCCAGATAGACCCGCAGCAGCTGCCCGTAGCGGACGCGGTGGCCGAACCAGGCGAGCGCCGCCCGCCACAAGGAGACGTCGGCGACCGGGTCCCGCAGCAGCATCAGGGCCAGGCCGGCGGCGATGTGCCAGGGGCGCGTCTGGCCCAGGGCGCGACCCACGGCCCCCATGTCGGTGGATGCCAGGACCACGACCAGCGTGGCCAGGCCCAGCAGGGCGGTCGCCAGCGGACGGTATCTGCGCACTCAGATCCCGGCGTACAGGAAGGCGACCGCGGCCGAGGGGCCCATCACGAACAGCAGGATCAGCAACAGCACGAGGACCAGCACGATCGGCGTCAGGAAGTACAGCTTGTGGCGCGCCAGCAGGCGCAGGAACTCCGGGAGGATCCGCCACGGCTTGGTCATGGTGCCCCCATTGTCACGCGGCGGGCGGGCGCTGGCCAGGGTGGCCGGTCTCACCTACTCCCCCGCCAGCAGCTGATCCGCGATCGCAGCGGCGACGTTGGCGGCGATCAGCCGGTTGCCCTCTGGCGTGCAGTGGCCGAACTCGCGGGCGAAGCGGTCGATGAACAGCCGGTCGTACCCCTGACGGGCGATGGCTTCCTCGAACGTGGGCCCGTTGTCCACGAACACGAGACCTGGATGGCGATGCTCCGCGAGGCCGATCCGGACGACGATCCAATCCCTGGCTACGTAGAAGAGGCTTTCCGGCGGTACATCACCTGCGGCGACCCTGCTCATGGCTTTGGTCGCGCGCGGTGCAGGGCATGTGGGCTCGACTTCATGGTGGCGTTCTCCTGCCGTGGAAGGGGGCTTTGTCCCGCATGCTCGGCCCGCTACATGGTGGAGACGGCGGCCCACCTCGTCGACGACGTCCTGCCAAGGGTGTCCCACCGGCAATGGGTGTTGACCTTCCCCAAGCGGGTCCGGTACTTCCTGCGCGAGCCGCGCCACGCCAGCGCTGTTCT
>CAYTBN010000097.1:0-17090 GCA_964436045.1 uncultured Rickettsiales bacterium
CTTCGCATACCAGGGAGGACGATGCCCATCGCCGATCGATCCTTGCACCAACGCCTCGCGGACCGCCCCCTTGGACGCCTTCGGCGCCCTGCGGGCTCGCCGCTTCGCGGCTCACGACGCTACGGCCTTCGGCCTTCGCGTTCGATTCCTGCCTTCCGTCTTCCAGGCTCTCGCGCTATACCGGTCCTGCTGCGCGCCAGTAGCTCAGGGGATAGAGCAGTGGCCTTCTAAGCCACGGGTCGCAGGTTCGATTCCTGCCTGGCGTGCCACCTTTCGATCTCAGGTGGCGGCCGTCCGTGCTCGTCGGCGTTCACGCGCTGACGCCCTCACCAGGAAGATCGCCAGGATCAGGGCGTAATGGCACATCAGCGAGGGGAGCGAGGGGTCGAGGGACTGCATGGCGACCTGGGTGAGGAAGGCCGGCACGATGAAGCCGATGGAGCCCATCTGCAGATCGGCGGCGTGGGCGCGGGTGACCGGATCCTCGCTGCGCTTCATCACGCCGGCTGCCCCCAGCAACATCGCGAACATGCCCGCCTCGTAGAAGCCGCCGAAGGCCACCTGGAAGCCCATCGAGCCGCGCTGGAAGGTGGCGAGGACCGTGCTGCAGATCGTGCCGATGAACGGGTCGGGGTGGGTCAGGACCCACACACAGACGCCCGCACAGTAGACGTAACACAGGCCCACCAGGACGCGGATCCAGCGGGGGGCGCCGCCGTTGTACTGGCACAGCAGGCTGGCCGACAGCGTCGGCAGCCAGATGATGTCGCAGAACGCCAGCTGCGACCGCAGGACGTGGTCGGGGTTGGCGCAGACCCAGACCTCGGCCAGCTGGTACCCTGCCAGGACCACCAGCAGCACAGCCGTCCGGCGGACGATACCCGGCCGCCCCGGTCCGGAGATCACCCAGATCGCCGCGCCGATCTCGAAGGCCGCCGTCGCCAGGGACAGCCAGGGCATGTAGCCGTTCTCCATGCTGACTCCACGGGGTATGGGTGGCTGGACCGCCCGCGATTCGGGCCAGAGGGTAACCGATCGTCAGTGGACTGCGTCGATTCCTCGCTGGATCGCCGTGACTCCGGCTTGGCGCGCCTCGGGTGTCTCGATCTCGGAGACGCCCGGGTCACCGCGGCTCCGCGTGAAGGAACGGGGGTATACTGCGATCGGGGGAGGCTCCATGCGACAGAAACTCGAACTACCTCTGGCCTTCGCGGTCGCAATCACTCTGGTGTCGGCGTGCCCACCCGGCGGCGTGACCGACGACGACACCGCACTGGATGACGACGACACGACCAACGCCCCGGACGACGACACTGGCGACGACGACACCGGTGACGACGACACTGGCGACGACGACACCTGTGGCGACGACGACACCGTGGCCAGCTGGCCCGAGTGGCAGGAGGCCTCGGTCGAGGATGCGGACGCCTCGTTCGTGGGCGAAGCGCCGCACGACTGGGCCGGCTGCCACCTCGAGATGCCCGGCGACCTCAACGGCGACGGGATCGACGACGTGGCCATCGGCGCCCGCGAGAACGACGAAGGCGGCGTGAACGCGGGCAAGCTCTACCTGCTGCTGGGGCACGTGGACGGTTGGCAGCGCGACATGCCCTTCTCGTCGCTGCCGTCGGTGGTCGGTGATTTCGACAACCTGGAGCTCGGCCACAGTTACCGTGCGGGAGACGTGAACGGGGACGGCCTCGCCGATCTGTTCCTGAAACCCCAGCACGAGAGCGCCGACGACCTCGATCACCAGTTCCTCCTGCTCGGCCGCACCTCCGGCTGGGCCCCGTCCATGCCCCTCACCTCGGCCGACGCGATGACCACCGACACTAACCAGGTCCCGAGCGCCTCCGGCCTTGGCACCAGCCGGGCGCCGGGCGACGTCGACGGTGACGGCCTGGACGACTGGCTGCTGGCGAGCCACTGGACGTTGAACCAGCAGGGTCAGGGCCTGGTCATCTCCGGCGCCGCGGCCTCGGGCCACCTGCAGCTGCCCGCCGACGCCCTGGGCTGGGTCTACGGGGACACGAACGGGAACATCCAGCTCACGTCGTTGGGGGATGTGAACGGCGACGGCCTGGCCGACCTCGCCTCCTACCCGCTTGGCGGTCCCTCGTTGTATGACCACATCGACATTCTGCTCGGCCGCACCGCCGGCTATCCCCACGATGTGCAGCTCACCCCGGTCGCGGATCACCGCTACCAGGTCGATCCCGGCTGCGGACTCGGCGGCTACAACCTCGTCGGCGATATCAACGCCGACGGGTACGATGACTTCGCGGTCAACGTCCGTTCCGACCCTGGACACCCCTGCGCCGGCATCCATCTGTACTTCGGCGGTCCGGGGTGGCCCGCGGTGCTGGACATGAACAACGCCGACGTCCACATCGCGCCGGCCATGGAGACCCACACGGCCGAGCCCATCGGTGACATCAACGCCGACGGCGTCGACGACATGGTGTTCCGGGCCCCGGGCGCGGTCCCGGACGAAGACACCGACGTGTACATCCTGTTCGGACACGCAGGGGCATGGCCGGCCCAGCTGCAGCCCTCGGAGGCCGACGTCCACATCCGTCCGTCCGCGCCGCTCGCGGCGGTCTGGCCCCACGGCGGCAGCGGCTATCCGTCGGGCGCCGTCGATCCCAAGTACCGCGGTGACATCGACGGCGACGGGATCAACGACCTGATCCTCGTCAACTGGGACGACGACCTGGTCTACAACGGAGTGACCGGGCCGGGGATCACGATGGTGTTTGCCGGCCGCCCCTGCTGGCCAGCCGAACTCGAGACGGCGGACGCCGAGGCGTCATTCGTCGGTGATGTCCAGTGGCAGAATATGGGGTACCAGAACTACATGGGTCTGGCCGACATCAACGGGGACGGTATGGACGACCTGTTGTTCTCGTCGTACTACCACCCCGTCGGCACACAGGAGGGGCAGGTGTTCGTGTTCCTCGGACGGACTCGCACCCCCTGAGATCCCCGCAAACGCCTCGCCGCCGTCTTGCTCAGCCATCGAAGCGCTCCTCGCAGGCGCGGCGGAACCGCGCGAAACGCTGGCTCGCGTAGGGGATGAAGCGGATCTTCTGGATCGGCTCCACGGCGAGGGGGATCGCCGCGAGCGCGTACATGTAGTCGGACAGTGGGATCAGGTTCCGCGTCTCGCGGACGAGGCGCGCGTGCTCTCGCTTCCGCTCGGCCACGCCGAGGTCTGGCTCGTGGGCGAGGTAGTAACCGATCAACGTATCGATCTCCGCCTCGCCGAAGTCGGGCTCGGCGAGGGCGAAGTGCGGCGGTTCCGCGAGGCCGTGCCGCATCGTGGTCTCCGCGAAGAGGTTGGCGAAGTCGAACGCCCGCTGGCCCAGACAGGAGAACTCGAAGTCCAGCAGCTTGATCTCACCGGACGCGAGCTTCATCACGTTGCCGTGGTAGGTGTCGTTGTGACTGAAGACCGGCGGCCCGTCGGGCAGGCAGCGTTGCACCAGACGGTGGGTCTCGTCGCTGAAGATCGAACGCAGCGGTCCGCAAAGCCCTCGCTCGTGCTCGGGAAAGGCCCCTGGATCTCCCTCCAGCACGCGCCGCGCCAGCCTCCCCCACCTTTCGTGCAACCGCTCGAAGAACGTATCCCGGGGAAGGCCGCCCGGGCTCAGTCGGTGGAACCGGTGCAGCTCGGCTGCGATTCCGCGCAGGTTGGCAGGATCGCGCAGGTCCTCGCGGGTGAGGCTGCGACCGTCGTAGAGGGTCTCGAGGCGATAACCTCGCGAGTAGTGCAGGCAGCGCGCGGCGATGTCCGCGTCGCCCAGCGCCAGGAACACGCCCCGCTCCGCCTCGAAGTCGAGGATGGCGTTCTCCTTGCCCGCCAGGCGCCGGAAGAACACTCCCTCCGGGTCCACCCCGTCCCTGCGGCAGCGCAGCGCCATCGTGAAGGAGGAGAATCCCTTCGGTCCCGCGAAGTCGAAGTCGGCCACCGTCAGACCCCGCCACGAGCCGATGTGGCGTTGGCAGATGCTCAGGACCTCTTCGCATGAGTTGGACACGCCAACAGGGTAGTCCAGGCTGGCGCTCGCTTCCCAGGCCGTGCGTCCGATCCCGACGACGGCGATGTCACCATGACGGTCATCGTCTGCCGAGGGATGGCTCTATGGTGGCTGCGGGAGGTTGGCGATGTCCCGGTGGCTCGCTCCGTTGCTCGTGCTTGCGCTGCTGCTCGGCGGTTGCACGTTCGAGATGACCTCGGAGAGCGAGCCCACCACCGTGGTGGGTAACCCCATCTGCCCGGATCCCGCGTTCATGGACCTGCTGCCCGCCGAGGCGGTGGACTACGTCGAGCTGGGCATGTCCATCGGCATCCAGATCGCCTTCGAGGAGCTGATGGGCTCGGTCGAGGACCGGATGGACGAGGAGGAGACCGGGCCGGCCCAGACGATCTACCCCCGCGCCATGCGCCTGGAGCAGCGGAACCCCCCCGACGATCCCACCTACGCCAACTCGCTGGGATTCCAGAAGGGGCTTCGGATCTTCCTCGCCGACCCCGGCGGCACCGATCTCGAGACCGTGGAGCTGGGCTGGGCCGAAGACATCCCCGAGTACGCCACCACCATCAAGCTGACGGTGGACGAGACCCTGGACATCAAGCCCTACATCGACGCCCGCGCGGCCACCCTCTCGGAGCCGACGCTGCGGAGCTGCAACCGAGAGGACGTGACCTATGTCGCCGTCTCCACCGTCCAGGTCGAACTGTGAGACCGATCGGAGCACCATGAGACCCCACGTCTCCCTCGCGCTGCTCGTCTTCTCCGCCGCGCTGCTGTCCGGCTGCAACGACTACGAGCTGAGCGGCACCGAGCACACCGAGATGTTCATCCTCGACCCCTCGTCCGAGGTGGACATCCTGTTCGTGGTCGACGATTCGCCCTCGATGAAGCAGGAGCACGACAAGGTCAAGGACGCGTTCGAGGAGTTCATCTACGAGGTGAACGCGGGGGACACGGACTGGCAGATCGGGGTCACCACCACCGACATGGAGGGGAACGAGGGCGGCGTCCTGCTCGGCCCCGGCCCCCTGTTCATCACGCCCGAGACCGAGAACTATCCCGGTGTGTTCCTGACGAAGATCGACACGGTCGGCACCCAGGGCTCGGGCTGGGAGCAGGGCCTGCAGGCCACCCGCCGGGCCCTGCTCGACTCGCCGATAGGGCTCGCGGATTCCGCCAACGCCGGGTTCCTGCGGCCCGACGCCGACCTGGCGATCGTGGTCGTCAGCGACGAGAACGACTGCTCCGACGGCGGCGCTTTGCCCCACGAGGACCAGCTCGAGTGTTACCAGATGAACGAATTGCTGGTCCCCACGGCCGAGTTTGTCCACGCGCTGGACGGGCTCAAGGACGAGAGCGCAGCGCTGACCTTCAGCGCCATCGTCGGTCCCCCCAACGCCGAGGAGTGCGAGAGCGCCACGCCGGGCCACCGATACCTCTCGCTGGTGTCCGAGTTCGAGGGGCTACAGGCCGACATCTGCGAGGACGACTACGAGACGGTCATGGCCGACCTGGGGCTGCTGGCCACCGGAGTGCAGAGCTTCTTCGTGCTGCAGTGGACACCCGATCCAGAGACCATCGAGGTCCGGATCGATGGCGTTGACGTGCCGGAAGATCCCGCCGAGCTCGATGGCTGGAGCTACCGCGCCGACGAGAACACGGTCTACCTCTGGGGCTCCCACACACCCCCGCGCGGTTCGACGGTCGAGATCCACTACTGGACCCACAAGTAGACGCCCCGTTCTTCAAGAATTTCAGGGTCCGTAACAGTGCCATGAAAACCGCGATCCAGGCTGGAGTCGATCCTCTCCTGGAGCAGACATGCAGACGATCCCCCCGCAGCAGCAGCCCGCGCGCGTACTACTCGCCGGTGTTTTCGGCCCCTTTGGTGTGGACGACGAGTTCGGCCGCAAAGAGAACATCATGGAGCTGTTCCACAACCAGGTGACCCGCGGGCAGGGGTTGGCCTCGTTCCGCTTCCACCACCGGTCATTCGGGCTGTACTTCCTGGCCGAGAACATCGACGCTGACGTCACCGTGCTGGACTTCCCCAGCCGCAAGCGCTTCATCCGTGAACTGCGCAACGACTACGACATCGTGGGCATCTCGTTCATCGCCCCCAACATGGTCAAGGCCAGGGAGATGGCCCGGCTGATCCGCCTGCACTCCCCCGGCACCGAGATCATCCTCGGCGGACACGGAGCCGCCATCGAGGGGGTGGAGGAACTCATCGACTGCGACCATGTGGTCAAGGGCGAGGGGGTGCGCTGGCTGCGAGAGCACCTGGGCCAGGATCCCGACGCCCCGATCGTGCACCCGGCCCTGCCCAGCACCGAGCTGCAGAACATCTGGGGCGTGCCGGTGCCGAAACCCACCTCCAGCCTGCTGGTCCCGGGGGTCGGCTGCGTCAACGGCTGCAACTTCTGCTGTACCTCCCACTTCTTCGGCAAGTGCTACACGTCGTACATCGGCTCGGGCCGCGCGCTGTTCGAGACCGCCCGCAGCATCGCCGACCGGCGGGGCATCGACTCGTTCTTCGTCATGGACGAGAACTTCCTCAAGGACCGCGAGCGGTCGATGGAACTCATCGAGGAGATGGAGCGTCACGAGCGGTTCTTCCGTTTCCACATCTTCTCGTCCTGCGAGGCGATCACGGCGTTTGGCGTCGACAACCTGGTCCGGCTGGGCGTGACCATGTGCTGGATCGGCTTCGAGTCCCAGAGCCGGCAGAGCGAGTACGTCAAGAACGAGGGAGTGGACGCCAGGAAGCTGGTTCGCGAGCTGCGGGACCGGGGCATCTCGGTGCTGGGATCGGGGATCCTGTGCATGGAGCACCACACTCCCGAGAACATGCAGGACGACATCGACTTCCTGGTGGGGCTCGAGACCGACATGGTGCAGTTCATGCTGCTGACCCCGATGCCGGTCACCGCGCTGTACGAGCGCCACCGCAAGAAGGGCTGGCTCAAGACCGAGATCCCGCTGGAGGAGTGGCACGGCCAGAAGTTGCTGACCTACAAGCATCCGGCCTTCCCCGGCGATTCGGCGGCGCGCTGGCTCGACGGAGCGTTCGAGCAGGATCACCTGGCCAACTCGTCGACCATGTACCGGGTGGCGGAGACCTCGCTGCGCGGCTACCTGCACCTGGCGGCGATGGAGGACAGGGACGCCAACCACCAGGCACGGCTGGAGCAGTTCGAGACGCAGGCGCGGGGATACGCGCCCATGCTCCCGGCGATCGCCATCAACGCGGTCAACGATCTGGAGCGCAGCCGCGCCGAGGAGCTCGAGTCGCTGGTCAAGACCACCTTCGGCGGACTCTCGCTCAAGGAGAAGGCGATGCGGGTCGCGGTCATCGCCCTGTTCGCGCGCTGGCAGTGGCGCGTCAAGCTGTTCGGCGACAGCCTGCAACCCAAGACCATCGTCACCCGCTACGAGGCCGGCCAGCGCGACAGCGTGATCGAGATCCTGGATCGGGCAGCCACCAACCTCGCCGAGAGCGCCCGCGCAGAGCTCCGGGGCGCGGCCGCATCGCCGGTCGAGTCCAGCTGATCCGCTCGCCGGTTCAGCCGCCCCACCCCAGGAGCGTGAAGGTGACGGATCCGCTGAAGGGTGCGCCGTCCACGGGTTCGGCCTCGTCGAGGGTCAGGATACCGTCGGAGCCGTAGGCCATCTGCGACGCCTCCCCGGTTGGGCTCAGGTAGTAGACGTAGGCCTGGACCTCGTTCCAGTCCACGGCGAGCTGGGTGTTGCTCTCGACCAGGGCGGGGGAGAACAGCAGCTGGGGATAGATGTACTCCTCGGGGTAGCCGATGAGCCCCGGCAGGCCCACGTACACGCGGCCGTCGGTCTCCACGGGATCGTAGCCGGTCCAGGAGTAGGCCTCGATCACCGGGATCGGCTCGTCGAACCACAGGACCTCCATCTCGGCCGCGCCGTACGGGTCGTGGGTGAACACGGAATTCCAGGTGGTGTCGAAGGTGGCGCTCAACTCTCCGACCGGGCTGAGGCAGGTCACCTCCATCAGCCCCTCGGGCCAGCTGGGGGGGCCCGAGTCCAGCTCGGCGCGGATGTTGGCCTCGCGATCCTCGATGAACATCCGGATGATCTCGCTGCCCTCGTCGAAGGACTGCTCCTCCCCGGAGCGCAGCAGGGGACGGACCAGGCCGTCCATGCGGTCGATCTCGGCGTAGAGTTCGTCGGCGTCCCAGACCGAGTCCAGCAGTTCGTCCATACGCGCCACGTAGAGCGCTTGACCATCGGGATGCCGGTACACCCGCTGGGGTAGCGCCGCGTTGGCGGTCACCGAGTTGAGGGCGTCGGGGCCAAAGGGGTGGTCCGCGTCGAACAGGGCGTCGATACCCCAGGGGAGGAAGAAGAACCGGCCCGTCGAGGGGTCGCGATAGATGTGGAAGTTGTTGGTCGCGTTTGTGTGGCCGTCCCAGTGGCCGACGATCACCTCGACGGCCCAGAAGCTGACGAACTCGTCCAGATCCACGACCTCGCCGAGGGCCGCCATCACCTCGTCGTCGTCTGCGGCCAGGGCCTCGACCACGGCGTCCAGGTCCTCCCGGCCCCCCTCGTTCTCCTTGTCCTCGAAGGTGTCGACCCACCCGGGCCGGAAGTCGCTCAGCGTGCCCTCGTAGTGGTTGCCCGATCCGTCGCCGAACCGGTCCTCGAGGAAGTCGCGGCGGATGCCCTCGACCTGCACGTACGCGCCCAGGTCCTCGCCGTTGACCGTCACGTGGGCGAAGTTGCAGCGCGGGGCGGGCACCCCGGCGGCCGTGAACAGCCCGTACCCCAGGCACTGGTCCATGTAGCTCGGGTCCTGGCGGGCGTTGTTCAGCGTCAGCATGTCCTTGCCCAGGTACGAGACGTCGCTGTCGGCCCAGTCCAGGTTCAGCTTGAGCGAGGGTTTGGTGGAGCTGTCGCTGCCCAGCAGCCCCTTTTTTCGAACGCCGATGTCCCCCAGCTCGTTCCCGTCCAGGGTCACCGTCGCCGGGAAGTAGGTGTAGGGGCTGGTGATCGGCTCGGAGAAGCAATCCCCGCCCCAGATCTCGACGATGTTGCGCCGCTGGTTGCCCAGCTCGATCCAGTCGCCGGGGTCGATCTCGATCTCGACCTTCAGCACCCGATCGGGATCGAACAGCACCTCGGTTGGGTCGTCTTGCGGATCGGTGGTGTCGTCGTCCCCTGGGCCCACGTCGACGGACGCCTCGCACCCGGCGAGCAAGGCGACCGCGGTGGCCAGCGGCAGCCACCAGCGGTGCTGGAACGGCATGGGAACCTCCTTCGCGTGGTTCTCGTCGAGCATAGAGGAGAACCGCGAGGGCGTCAGGCCGTTGCGCCAGTGTCCCCTGGGCGATCCATCCGCAGCGCGGTCAGATAGAAGACCAAGGGCGCCGCGAACCAGATCAGCTGGGGCATCAGGGTGATCGGGTGGCCGGCCACGTGGAACAGGGTGGGGTTGAAGGGGAATCCGGCCACGTAGCTCCACGCCTCGTTGGTCACCCCGCCGAGCTCGACGGTGAGCTCGGAGAGCTGGCCCCACAGCAACAGCACGCCCAGCTCGCGCCAGCGGAAGCGGGTCAGGATCGGGCGGGGGCAGGTCAGACCGATCAGGGCGACCCCGGCCAGGAACAGCCCGCCGTCCCACAGGGCGTGGGCCACGATCAGCCCCAGCGGGTGGATCGGCGGGGAGCTGAGCATCACGATCACCGGACTGCCGGCGAAGGTGGTCGAGAGGAAGAGCGGAACCTCCCAGGTCAGGCCGATGGCCGCGCCGAGCCAGAACAGCCTGCGGATCCAGCGCCGCCGCGGCGTGCCGCGGCAGAACACGACCACCCACAGAGTGACCCACGTGGCGATGGCCAGGTCGAGCCACCAGAACCAGGTCTTCAGCAGGTCGAACAACTCGAGACCCTCCCCGCTACAGGTCCTGGTAGGCGACCTTGCGGTAGAAGACCCGCCCGGTCTCCGCTCCCTCGACCTGCAGCCAGACGATGTGGGTATGCCCCGCCGGATCCAGCGCCAGGGCCTGCCGCCAGTTGTCCAGCGCTCCATCGGTGGAGACCTGGAGGGGGGGCGTCCAGCTGCCCGTGGCGCCGTCGGCCGTGGCGTAGTGCACCTGCCCCTTGTCGCCCACGAGCTGATGCCACGCTCCGTGGAGGGTGCCCGCGTCGTCGACCGCCAGCGTGCTCCACGTCCAGTCGGTCGATCCGGTGGAGATCGTCTGCTCAGCTTCCCAGGCTCCTCCGCTGGTGCGGCGGTAACTTGACCTCACAGTCGCCGTGGCGGCCGGTGTACAGCACGTGGCCCTCGCCGGCGGGGTCCATGACGATCTGGGGCCACGAGTGGTACGAGGTCACCAGATCGAAGGGCTCGGAGAAGCCGCCGCCGGTCCAGTACGTATGGCTCGGATGGCAGTTCTGGTAGTTGGCGTCGTCCTGCTCGTAGATCACGTGGGGCGTCAGGCCGGCCACCGAGATGTCGCAGAACCGCGAGTCCCACTCGGTGGTGGTGACCGCGGTGACCGGCGCGCTCCAGCTGCCGCCGGATGCCTTGCGGTAGTAGACGTTGGTGTAGTCCGTGTCGTGCCAGCGGACATGGGGATCGTCGTCGGTGTCCACGGCCACGTTGGCGTAGCGGCCACCTTCGGGACCGGAGATCACCTCGACCGGCGACCAGCTGGAGGAGGCGCAATCCGTCGCCGCGTCGAGCACGGAGTAGTAGATGCCAGTACCTGCGCCCCAGGTGGCCACCAGGTGGATCCGGCCCTGGCTGTCCGCCTGCAGACGCGTCGCCTTGGCCACTCCGCCCATCTCCGGCACGGCCTCGACGGCTCCCCAGCCCGACGCGTCCCGGCAGATCCAGCGGGCTCCACCGTCGCACCAGGCCACCACGGTCTTGTCGGCCGTAGCGGCGACCGCCGCGGCGATCGGCGGATGTCCGACCGGGGACGACGACGACAGCGCGGGACCCGACGGGGATCCGCTGGCCCTGGTCGCGGTCACCTTCAACACCGGGACGTCCGAGAACATGGGC
Source organism: uncultured Rickettsiales bacterium (assembly GCA_964436045.1). Classification (GTDB taxonomy): domain Bacteria; phylum Myxococcota_A; class UBA796; order UBA9615; family CAYRNR01; genus CAYTBN01. The sequence continues at coordinate 11,082 of CAYTBN010000097.1, forward strand.
CACGACGGTGAGCCCGACGACGGGTACTCGTCCTGGCACGCGTCGATGTCCGACCAGCACTACGGCGACGGGCTGGCCTGGGTCCCGGCGGTGGAGGCGGCGACGGCCTTCCTGGCGGATGTGGCGCCGGACGTGATCGCGTTGCAGGAGATCTTCTTCTCCGACGAGTGCGCCGATGTCCCGGAGGAGGCCTGGACCGACTTCGTCTGCGCGGACTGGCAAGCGGGGGACCCGACGGTGGCCCAGGTCGTGCTCGGCGAGGGCTACCAGGTGATGTGCCACCCGGGGAAATCCGACAAGTGTGCCGCCGTCCGCCTGGACTTCGGTGCCTTTGCCGGCTGCGACGAGGAGTTCTGCCTCGAGGGGCTGGAGGGGGGCGAGGTCGACGACTGCGGCAGCGGCTCCCGGGTCGGCCGCGGCCTCATCGAGCTGGTCGACGGCGGCGAGCTGACCCTGGTCAGCGTCCACTCGTCCTCGGGGATGGCTGCCGACGACATGGACTGCCGGGTCAAGCAGGTGGAGCAGGTGTTCGTCGACCTGGGGGACGGCGAGCCCGCTGCGAACGGGGCGCGCAACCTGATCCTGGGCGACTTCAACACCGATCCGGGCCGCTTGACCGAGACCGATCCGTCGGCCGCTCGCTGGGCCGACTTCGTCGACGTGGACGGCAGCGGCGACCAGGGGTTCCACTTCGTCACCGACGTCGGGCCCGACGCGCCACCGACCTACGCCACCTTGCTCAACATCGATCACGTGGTCAGCGACGTGGCCACCGGCAGCTGCTGGCACGCGGGCACCACCGAGGGCCTCGAGCCGGTGATCGACGCCATCTACTTCGACCACCGGCCGGCGGTGTGTGCGCTGGAGTTGCCCCGCTGAGGGGGCTCAGACTCGACTTTCTCCACCTGCACGACAGGCTCCTAGGAGCTACCTGACGAGGCGAGGATGAACACGACCAACGCGATGAGGGCGACGACGCTCGCGGCGACGGCGATCATCTGGGGCTCGACCTTGATCCCGGACAGCTCCACGAACACGTCGGCCCGCTCCTCGCCCAGGGGATCGATGTCGTGCAGACGCAACACCTGGCCCGGGGAGGTACCTGCTGGAATCCGGATCAACAGCTGCTTGGGATCGCCGTCCACCTCGAGCAGCAGGTTCTGCTTGCCGCCGAGCAGGAAGATCCAGGGCATCACCCGCAGCGGGACGCGGATCTGCAACTTCTCGTCGATGCGGACCGCTTCGAGCCACTGGGCGTCTTCGCGCGGGACGTCACTCATCTGAATCCTCCGGATCCGCGGATCCTAGCTGTCATCGCGCGGCCAGGGGGTCACCGATTTCAGCGCGCTGGACGAGTAGGACTCCAGCAGCACCTTGCGCGGCGAATCGGGGTTGCCGACGTCGTAGGGGTCCGGACCGCCCGCGTCGTCTGCCACCCACAGCCAGCCCCCGTGGATCGCCACGTCGTTGGCGTGGCTCGACCAGCCGTCTGTCCAGGTCTCGACCGGGTTCGAAGGGTCGGACACGTCCACTCCCCGGACGCCCGCCTCCCCCGCGGCCACGAACACGTGTTCGTCGTACAGTGCGAGGCCCAGCGCCCGGTCGGTGGTCTCGATCCCGCCCAGCGACAGCGGTTCGGTCGGGTCGGACAGGTCGACGATCTCCAACCCATCGTCGGTGGCCATGTACACCAGCTCGCCATCGACCAGCAGGTCGTTGACCGGGTCGAACAGCGAGATGAGATCGACATACGCGGGGACGCCGGGATCGGAGATGTCGTAGATCCGGACCGGCGCGGGACCGGCCGCCAGCGCGAGATCGCCCATCAGCGCGACCGCCGCCGCGAAGTCACCCGCGCGGCCCACCTCCACCGGGGACTCGGGGACCGACACGTCCACGATCGCCAACCCGTTCGCGTACTCGCCCACGAAGGCCAGCCCGTCCCGGACGACCACGCTGCCGGACTCGGACGCAGCGGTCGCCCGGAAGCTCCCCACCTCCAACAGCGAACCGGGGTCCGTCCCATCGAGGATGATCAGCCCCCCGCCCCAGGAGCCCAGATAGATCCACGGTCCGTCCACGTCCACGAAGTACCCGGTCCCCGGGCTCACGTACGAGCTCACCAGCTCCGGCCACGCCTTGTCGGTCGTCGTCCGCACCGCCAGTGTCCCCGCGTCGTCGACCGTGATCAGGTACAGGTCGTCGATGGCGAGGTCGTCGTCGTCCAGGGGGCAACCCGCCACCAGGGGCAGCAGCCCAATGAATGCCATTGCCAGCCACGCAGTGTGGATCGATCGCATGGCGGGATTGTACGCCTTTTGCCTCCCAAGGCCGGGTGCCGTGGCACCCATCCTCAGAACTCCAGCCCCACATCCACCGCCAGACCATTCTCCTCGCAGTACTCGCGGATGACCTCGAGTAGCTGTTCGCCGAACTTGCGGCGCTTGGCCGCACCGATGCCCGGTACCGCCAGCAGCCCGTCCTCGGTGGACGGCCGGATCTGGGCCAGCCCGCGCAGGGTCCGGTCGTTGAAGATCACGTAGGCCGGCACGCCGCGCGCCGACGCCAGCTCCCGCCGCAGCTCCCGCAGCTTCTCGTACAGGTCGCTGTCCACACCGGCCCAGGCCTCGGTCTCGACCTTGGTCCGCTTGGGCGCCTTCTTGGCCGGCGCGATCAGCTGCACCGCCCGCTTGCCCTTGAGCACATCCATGGACTCGCGATTCAACACCAGGACCGGGAACTCGTCGTCGGTCCGGGCCACCACGTCCTGGTCCAGCAGCTGCCAGTACCAGTTGACGATCTGCCGCTGAGGCGTGTCCTTGAGCAGCCCGAAGGTCGACAGGTGCTCGTGGCGCCAGCGCCGGGTGCGCTCGGTGTCGGCGCCGGCCAGGATCTCGGCCAGCGCCGCCATGCCGAAGCGCTGGCCCGAGCGGTAGATGTTCGACAGCAGCTTCTGGGCCACCACCGTGCCGTCCTCGACCCCTTCCATCTCGCCCAGGCAGACGTCGCAGGCCCCGCAATCCTCCTTCTCGAAGGCCTGACCGAAGTACTCGCTGAGGTTTCGGTGGCGGCAGCGCAGCCCACGGCAGTAGCGTTCCATCTCCGACAGCAAGCGCCGGGCGGCCTGCTGGCTCTCCGGGTCCAGCTCGCCGTCGAACTCGGCCGCCGCCCGGTCCATCAGCCGGCTCCAGCGCAGGGCGTCCTGGCCCGAGTACAGCAGCACACACTCGGCCTCCAGGCCGTCGCGACCCGCGCGCCCGCTCTCCTGCTGGTAGTGCTCGATGGACTTGGGCATGCCCGCGTGGATCACGCAGCGCACGTCGCTGCGATCGACCCCCATCCCGAAGGCCACCGTGGCCACGATCACGTCCAGCTTCTCGCCCGAGAACCGGTCCTGGGTCTCCCGCCGCTGCTCGGCGTCCATGCCCGCGTGGTAGGCCGCCGCCGAGAACTTGCGGCGCGTCAGCCGGTCGGCCAGCTGCTCGGTCTCCTTGCGGGTGATGCAGTACACGATCGCCGCCTGGCCCCGGTGGCGTTCCAGCACCTGGGCCACCTGGCGGCCCGTGTCCACCCGCGGGACCACCCGGTAGGTCAGGTTGGGGCGGTCGAAGGTGCCGATCAGCACCTGGGGATCCCGCAGCCGCAGCTGGGCCGCGATGTCCTCGCGCACCCGGGGCGTGGCCGTGGCCGTGAACCCGTGGACACTCAGGTCGGGGATCCGCTCCCGCAGCTCGGCCAGCATCCGGTACTCGGGCCGGAAGTCGTGGCCCCAGTGGCTGATGCAGTGGGCCTCGTCCACCGCCACCGCCCGGATCGGGAGCCGCGCCAGCATCTCGATCGTCCGCGGCATCATCAGCCGCTCGGGCGCCAGGTAGATCAGCCGCAGCTGACCCGTCATCAGCTCCTTCTCGGCCGCCGCCGACTCCTCGCTCGTCAGGTTGCTGTGGAGCGCCGCCGCCGGATACCCGGCCGCCCGCAACCCATCCACCTGGTCCTTCATCAGCGCGATCAGCGGCGAGACCACCACGTCCGTGCCGCCCGTGAGCAACGGCGGCACCTGGTAGCACAGGGACTTGCCCCCGCCCGTGGGCAGCACAACCAGCGAGTCCCGGCCCTCCAGCCGGGCCTGAATGGCGTCTTCCTGTAGCGGCAGCAGCTCGGGGTGTCCCCAGGTCTTGCGGATCGCCTCGTGGATCGCCTCGCTGTTCGCGACGCGCAGGTCCACCTGTTCATCGGTCATCGGCCTGGCCTCCGGGGCGACCCACGGGACGGGGGCCCCCAACCTAGGCACGACCCGGGGCGAGGCAACCCCATCCGCCATCGCGACGCGCGTCCCCGGTAGAATCCGTGGGGCGAGGTCCAGGTGGTGCGGAGCCGTTGCGTCGAAAAGGTGAACACCGGGTTGGTGGCGGCGGCCGCCGTCCTGTGGACGACCGCGGCGCTGGCCGAACCACTCCCCCACCGCCGCGGCGCGCTCCAGGTCGACGGATCCCTGGACGACTGGCGCGGACCCGCCCTGACCGCGACCTGGAGCCACCCCCGGGAACCCGCTCCTGGCGCCAACACCGCCACCGCGCGCGTCGTCTGGGACCCGAGCTATCTGTGGGTGGCCTTCGAGGTCGACGACGCCGAGGTCCACCCGCCCCCGGACCGGGTCGGCGACCGCCGCCTGTACCAGTGGGACTCGGTGGAGATCTACGTGGACAGCCAGGGCAACGCCGGCCCCGAGATGGACACCAGCGACTTCCAGTTCATCGTCTCGTGCGACGGCCGCCACGCCGTCTTGCAGGGGGACGAGCTGAGCGCGGGCATCCCCGAGTTCGGCGTGCCCAAGCGGGAACGCCCCTCCCTGGCCATGCGTGTCGCGGCCGTTCCGCGGGACGGAGGCTACGTCCTTGAGATCGCCATCCCCTGGGCCACCATCGGCGTCGCCACCCCCGTGGCCGGCCACCCCCTCGGGCTGGACCTGGCCTTCAACGACTGGCTCGACGACCACCCCGTGCTGCCCGAGATCGACCTGGACGATCCGCGGATCATGGTGCTGATCGACCAGGACCGGTTGGACGACGTCCCGGTGGAGGATCCCGACGGCATCGGCTGGAAGGCCCGTGGGGAGTGGATCGAGCGCTCCTATCGCCCCTGGGCCTGGTCCGGCAGCGGGGACTTCGGCTACCCGGAACAGTGGACGAAGCTGGAACTGACGGGCAACGCACCGGCCCCCGAGCGGCTGCTGCGCCGCGTGGGCGGCTGGAACCTGGCCCTGATGCTGATGGCCGTCACCGCCCTGGCGGCCCTGGTCCTCCTGCTCTACTTGCGCTGGCGGCATCGCGACCGGGTCTCCACCCTGATGGCCAGCCTCCGGGCCCTGGAGCAACTCGAGCCGTCACCCGCACCGCCCCAGATGCCCGATCAGGAGGCACCCGCCGCCGCCGATCCCTTACCCCCGCCCACCTCGCGCCCCGACGCCCAGGTCATCACCGACGCAGTCCAGCGGATCGCGCCCGCCGCCAGCCTCTCCCAGACCAGCCTGGCCACCAAGATCGTCTGGGCCCTCGATGGCCGCTCCGGCGAGGAGGACACCCCCGAGGGCCTGGCCCACCGCTGCCTGGACTACCTGCGCACCCACCTGGACGAGAGCGTCAGCGTCGCCAGCCTCGCCCGCGTGGTCCACGTCTCCCCCCGGACCCTCCAGCGGGGCATCAAGGACGCCCTCCACCGCTCCCCCCGCGAGCTGATCCTCGCCGTCAAGATGAAGGAAGCCCGCCGCCTCCTCGAGACCGGCGCCCTCCGCGTCTCCGAGGTCGCCTACCGCGTCGGCTTCGACAATCCCGACCACTTCTCCCGCCGCTTCAAGGCCTACCACGGAGTCCCCCCCTCCGCCCTCTCCCGCTCCCGCCCTTGACCTCCCGCGCGTGCTACCATCCCGCCCGCGCGCCGTTGGCTCAGCCTGGATAGAGCAACGGACTTCGGATCCGTAGGTCGCAGGTTCGAATCCTGCACGGCGCGCCA
>CAYTBN010000098.1:0-16186 GCA_964436045.1 uncultured Rickettsiales bacterium
CCGGCCAACTATCCGGGCAACGCCGAGGCCTGCGACGGCGCCGACAACGACTGCGGCGGCGACGTCGACGAGGGGTTCGACCTGGATGCCGATGGCCTGGCCGATTGTGTCGATCCGGACATCGACGGCGACGGGCTGCGAAACGAGTGGGACGTGGCACCCGAAGATGCCGCCGTGGCCCGGGGACCCCAGGCCGGACTGGGCGCGTACGGCGACCTGTACGTGGCCGTTGACGAGTCCTTGACGGACTGGACCTCCCTCGATGGCGGCGCGGCGGCGGACGCGACGAGCCTGACCGTGGTCGACGGTTCCTCCTTCACCGAGGGCGATGAGATCCTCGTCATCTCCCAGCAGGGCACCGACGCGGGCACCCACGAGTTCGCCTTCGTCGCCGAGGCAGTGGGCAACGAGTTGACCATCGAGCCTCCCCTGGTCAACGACTACGACCCCGCCAGCCAGGTGCTGGTGCAGTGGGTGCCCCACCTGGTCGATGTGGTCGTCGAGGCAGGCGCCACGCTCTCCAACGGTGCCTGGGATGGCACCGGGGGCGGCGTCCTGGCGTTCAGGGCCACGGGCGACGTGCTGATCGAGGGCGATGTCGACATCTCGGCCGGCGGATTCCCCGGCGGCGACGGCGTCTACGGCAACGACTACGACCCCTACCAGGGCGAATCCCACGGCGGTTCCGGCACCCAGGGGGTGGCCACGGCCAACGGCGGTGGTGGAGGCGCATACCCGCGGCGCGGCGACCACGGCGACTCCGGCGGCGGCGGCGGGTACGGAACCGACGGCGACTGGGGATACGAGTACGGCGGCAGCGCGGTGTGCGAGGGCGGCCTGGCCTACGGCGACGCGCCCCTCGACGACTGGTTCGTCGGCTCCGGCGGCGGCGGCGGCTCCCCCGACACCGAGGGAGACGGCGACGACGAGCACAACTACTCCGGGGACGGGGGCAACGGCGGCGGCCTGATCGCCATCTTCGCGGGCGGTACGCTGACCGTGACCGGCGGCGTGGCCGCCGACGGGGACGACGGCGACGACGCCTTCACCGACGGCTACTGGGGTGAGAACGGCGGCGGTGGAGCAGGTTCCGGCGGCCAGATCCTGCTGGCGGCGCCCACCCTGGACCTGGCCGGGACCGTCTCGACCGTGGGTGGCGAGGGTGGATGGTCGGCCTCCCAGCTGGGCATCCCCTACGGCTCCGCCATCGGCGGCGACGGCGGCGACGGCCGCATCCGCCTGGACTACGACACCCTCAACGGGGCGGCGTATCCGGATGGGGACGAAGCCCTGGTCTCACCGACGGCGGGGTACGAGGGGGGCTGGGTGGAGTAGCCGAGACCGAGGCCGAGTCCGAGGCCGAGTCCGAGGCCGAGACCTAGCGGCACCCCTGTGTCGAGCTCGTCGAGCTCGAGTACGCGCAGCCCCACTCCCACGGCCAGCCGGCGATGCTGAAGTGGCAACCGCTCTTCCACGTGCCGCCCGAGCCACAACTGGGCGCCGAGCCCGACCAGCCGTCGTTGCCGCCGCAGACCTCCGGCAGTGTGATCGAGCAGCTGGAGACGGTAGTGTACTGCTTGGACTGGGACGAGTCGCAGTTGTAGTCTTACGACCCGTCCCCCGGTTCGAGGTGTAGTAGTTGGTCTGGTACGGCTTGGCGTTGGCGTTGCCGTCGTAGCAGTCGTCGTCGTCGGTGGTGTCGTAGTTGCTGCCGTAGTCCGGGTTGCACAGGCACTTGTGCGAGCTGGCGTCGCCGTACCCGTCGCCGTCACTGTCCAGGTAGAACGTGGTGCAGTACTGGTTGTCCTCGCCCTCGTCCACGTTGCCGTCGCAGTTGTTGTCACCGCCGTCGCAGGACTCGTTGTTGCCCTCGTAGTTGGCCGGATCCGAGTCGTCGCAGTCGTCGTCGTTCTGGACCCAGTCCGCCGCGGGCGGGCCATCGCAGATGTTCTGGTGGTTGTTGGGATCGCCGTGGGCATCGCCGTCGCCGTCGTACCACCAGTCCACGAAGGTCAGGCCGTCGTCGGCGGCGCCGTCGCAGTCGTCGTCGGTCCCGTTGCACGCCTCCTGGTTGCCGGGAAAGCGTCCGGCATCCCCATCGTCGCAGTCGTCGCCCAGCTGGACCCAGCCGCTGGCGGGCTGGCCACTGCACACGTACTGTTCGGTGGCCGGATCCCCGTGGCCGTCCCCGTCCGCGTCCTGGTACCAGTACTCGAAGGTCAAGCCGTCGTCGACGCTGCCGCTGCAGTCGTCGTCGATCCCGTTGCACACCTCGCTGGCCCCGGGATTCACCGCCGCGTCGCCGTCGTCACAGTCGATCTCCGGGCAATCCGGCGCGGTGCCGTAGCCATCCCCGTCGGCGTCGGTCTCGGCGCAGGTGCAGCTGCGGTCGCCGCCCACGCAGTCCTGGTCGATGCCGTCCTCGCACACGTCGTAGGCCGCCGGGTTGACCCCCGCGTCGCCGTCGTCGCAGTCCAGGTAGTCCGCCGGGCAGCTGCCGTCGACACCGAAGCCGTCTCCGTCGCCGTCGCTGTAGTAACAGTCGCAGGTGTCGTTGGCCTCGCCGGGCGTCCCGAAATCCCCCCACTCGAACAGGGGCACGGTGGACGCACACCAGGCCGCTCCGTCGTCGTTGTCGGTCGCGTCGATCAACGCCGGATCGAGTGACATCGCCTGTCCACTCGGCGCGGGGAAGAGGTTGCCCCAGTCGTAGCTGACGCTGTCGAGCTCCACCCCGAGGAAGCTGAGGGTCAGCGTGTCCGGGGCGTTGTCCAGCGCGAAGTCGGTGTACTGGTAGTCGACCTCGACACCGCCGTTGGTCGCGTCGTTGGCGTTGATCCCGAGCACGAAGTAGTCGCCGGGCACCACGTCCGCCTGGTTACCGCTGGTGATCACGTGCTGATCCGCGCCACCGTCCGACAGCTCGAACCCGTCGAGGGGCAGGGTCTCCAGGCCGGCGTTGTAGATCTCCACGTACTCCCCGGCGCCGTCGTCCACGGCCAGGGGGTCGATCATCACCTCGGTGATCACCAGATCACCCTCGTAGGGCACGACCCAGGTGGTCGCGGCGCTCGGGCCGGACTGCTCCGGCCCGTCGCTGGCCTGCACCTCACAGGTCCACTCATCGCCCAGCTCGGTGTCAGCCGCCGGGATGATCGGGTCCACGTAGGACGGCTCGGGGGTCCCGTTGCGGGTCCATTGATACGTGTAGGTCAGCGCATCCCCGTCCAGGTCGGGGTCCGCGGTGACGACCAGGCACTCCAGATCCTCGTCGTAGTGAAGCGGATCGGGGCTCAGCTGGATCTCCGGATCGACCGGCGGGGTGTTGCTGATCGTCACGGTGTTGGACGTCAGCGGCAGCCCCTGGTCGACGCCGTCGAACGGCACCACCACGCAGTAGACATCGTCGAAGTGGTCGAAGTCCGATCCGGTCAGCTGGTCGCCCGCGGCGGCCGACGGGGCACCGCCCACCCACCACTCGTAGAGCGCGCCCTCGGGATCCCCGTCCGGATCGAACCACCCGGACGGCGTGCACTGCAGCACGGTGTCCTCGTACGCCGTGGTCGGGGTCAGCACCACCGACGAATAGCTGGGCAGGGTGTTGCCGACGATCACGGTGGCATACCCCTGGTCACCTTCGAGTCCGGACGGATCGAATGGCGTGGCGAAGCAGGTCCACTGCTCACCGGTATCGGTCTCGCTGGCATCGATGACCTGACCCGTCCACGGGTAGGCGACACCGTCGACATCCCACGCATAGGCGTAGCTCACGAGCTCGCCCTCCGGGTCCACCGAGCCCGACGCCTGGCAGCTCAGGTCGTCCTCCGTGTCCGGGCCGAGGGGGCTGATGGTCACCGACGGCATCGACGGCGCCAGATTTTCGGCGATGACGGTGATCTCGACGCTGTCGCTGTCCTCGTGGCCGCCCCCGTCGGTCACCGTGACGACGATGGTGTGGTCGCCGGGCACCAGCGCATCGGTCTGGAACCCGATCGCCCCGTTGTCGGCCGGGGGCGTCCCATCGAGGGCAGACACGTGCAGGTCGCTCTCCCAGACCACCGTCAGCAGGGTCACGTCATGGTCGTCCGCGGCGATGCCGGCGAAGTTGACCGCATCGTGCTCGTCGAAGACGTCGCCCGCCGCCGGAGCCGAGATCTGCACCGAGGGCGGATCGTCGACCTCGACCACCTGCACGGTCACCGATGCGTAGCCGGCCTGCCCGTCGCTGTCGGTAACCTCGATCTCCACGGTGTGAGCCCCCACCACCAGCTCGGTGGTGGTCAACGAGGTGCGGCCTTGTTCGTCGATCTCCGTCTCGCCGAGGGCCTCGCTCTGTGGGACTGCGTCGACGTCGAGCCACGAGGTCGACCAGCTCGCGACCATGGTCTCCGGCGCATCCTGGTTGTCGGTGACTTACGCGATGAAGACGGCCGGCTCTCCCAGGACGTACTCCGGCACTCCGGCCGAGGTGTCCGGCTCGAGGATCGTGACACTCGGCGGGACCGGAACGTCCTCCACCGTCTGCTCGTTGCACGACAGGGATCCGAGCAAGATCAGCCACGCCAGGGCAGCTACCGAGCGTCTCATCGGGGGCCTCCGTCCTGCGCGCCGCGTCCGCCCGACCGCGCAATTGGGGTCGGATCGAGGATACCCAAGCGAGATGCCGATCACGAACCGATTTCCCCCGTGTACGCGGGCCCGCGGGCAACGTCCACGTCCCCCTCCGCGGCCGACCGCGGTATCCTGCCCCCATGAGCAGGGCAATGGCGAGGACGATGACGATGCTGCGGAAGACCGGCGCCGCCAACGTGGCTGCACTGCTGCTGTCGCTGACACCCAACCCGGCGCAGGCCGACGACTGGTGGGACCGCCGCGACCCGGTATGGCAAGGGGATGACGCGATCCACGCCAACGGGCGCGCGCCCACCCGTGACGAGGCCTTCGAGAGGGCACGCGTCGTGCTCGTCGCGGCCCTCCGGGTGGGACTACCCGAGCTCGACGGGGAACTCGCGCTGCGCAGCGCCGTCCTCGGGGACCTGCACGGCCAGGAGGGGGACGTGCGCGCACGGGTGGACTTCCCGGCAGCATACGGGGAGGCCTGCCGTTCGGGCGCGGCCTGGTACCGACTGGGCCTGGCCGCCCGCGAGGCCGGGCGCGAGCGGGACGCTTATGAGGGCCTCAGCCACTCGGTCTGGCTGCTGCCCGAGGAGCCCAATCCCTTGCACGCGTTGGGTCTCCAGCTATCGGACGACGGCCGCTGGGGCAGCGCCGCGGTGGTGCTCGACGCCGCCGCCCGCGGCCTGGAGGAGCCGCCCCTCACGATCCTCCGCGAGGCCGCCCGAACCCACCTGTACATAGGCGATCGTCGCGGTATCTCCGAAGCCATCGAGCGGCTGCGAGAGGTCGACCCCACGGACCTGGATCTCGCCGATCTCGAAGCCCTGGCCGCCCGAATTCCCCAGGACGCCGAGCCCCGCCTGAACGAGAAGATCGTGATGGACAACACCGTCCACAGCCTGGACGCCGAGCTGACGGCCCGCTTCGCCGCCTGGGGCCTGCTCGACGACGACGTGCGGTCGGGGCTGTTGCGCAGCGAGCTGAGCTGCCCCGGGGTTCGCGAGCCCGCGGTGAGCGACGGCTTGGCGCTGGGGGACCTCTGCGAAGCGAACGACGATGACTCCTTCAGCTTCGAGGATCGCGCTGGCGTGCCCTGGACATTCTCTGCCCGCCAGGCGGCGAGGGGGTCGACGGCGCTGGAGGAGGCGGCATCGCGCGGCGTGGTCGCGCCCCTGCGCAAGCAAAACTCGACGGTGTGGGTCGGCGGCCTCTACCCCCTGCTCCCGGCCAACCACCGCACGGACGCCGACGAGGGCTGGCTGCGAATGGCCTATTACGGCGATAACAGCACCCCCGAACGGGTGCGCCTGTCGATCCTCCTGCGCTGGGGCGAGGACGTCTACGAGCTCGATATCGATGGTCCCCTCGGCTCCGAGGAGCTGGGCTGGCCAGGTATGCTGACCGCGCCGCAGATGGTCGAAGTGATCCTCGCCGCGGCCCACCCGGAACGAGGAGGCGAACGATGAGACGCGCAACCCTGCCCCTGCTGCTGTCCGCGCTGGCGGTCCCCTCCGCGCACGCCGGCGCCAACGAGATCCGGGTGGCCGTGGAACAGCCCGCCGCCGACTGCGATCTCTGAGGGCGAACGGGTCCGCAGGGTACTGCGGAGCAGCTCAACGACGACACCTGGTTCGACTTCTTCGCCGAGGTCGTCCTCGCCGAGGACCTGGACACCGCCGCCGAGCTCGCCAGCTGGGATCTGGTGATCCTGGGTGACAGCGGCTACAGCACCGCGGATTGGGCGGACTTCGAGGTGGAGCTGGAGGCCTGGGTGACCGGGGGTGGCGGGCTCGTCGTCACCGGCTACGGCGCCCGCGCCACGGTCTGCTCGCTGGCGCCGTTGATCGCGTCGATGCTGCCGGTGGGCTGCGACGAGTCGGTGGGCAACGGGGAGTCCCTGACGGTGGTGGAAGCGGCCCATCCCATCACCGACCAGATCAGCGACTTCGTCCTCGATCCCCAGATCTACCTGGACACCAGCGCCACCCTGGCCAACAGCGGCGTCGGCCTGCTCACCTCGGCGGACGGCGACTGGGCGGTGGCGGCCCGGGACCACGGCGCGGGGCGGGTGGTCTATCTGGCGCCGGTCTACATGGGCGCCACCAGCTCGTATTCGCACTTGCTGCGCGACGCCGAGGCGGACCTGCTTCTGGAGGAGGCCGCCGCCTGGACCGCCGGGTGTGTCGACGTGGACGGAGATGGCGACGACGACGCACTCTGCGGTGGTGGCGACTGCGACGACGACGATCCCGACCGCTACGCGGGTGCCCCCGAGCTGTGCAACGGTGTGGATGACGATTGTGACGGTATCGTCCCCGGGGACGAGCTGGACGACGACCACGACAGCGCCTCCGAGTGCGAGGGGGACTGCGACGATGCGGACCCCTCGCTGAACCTGGCGGACGCGGACGACGACGGGTACAACACCTGCGACGGGGACTGCGACGACGACGATCCGGCGCAGAACCTCGACGACCTCGACGGGGACGGCTACTCGGTCTGTGACGCGGACTGCAACGACGAGGACTCGGCGCTCACGCCCCTGGACGGCGACGCGGACGGCTACAGCACCTGTTCCGGCGACTGCGACGACGGCAGCCCGGACGTCCATCCCGGCGCAGCCGAACTCTGCGACGCCCAGGACAACGATTGTGACGGCTGGACCCCCATCGTCGAGCTGGATGGCGACGGCGACGGCTCGTCGTCGTGCATGGGCGATTGTGACGACGCCGATCCGGCCCTCAACGGCCTGGACGGCGACGGCGACGGCTTCTCCACCTGCGACCTCGACTGCGACGACACCGAGGCCGCCCTGCACCCCGCCGACGGCGACGGCGACGGCCAGTCACCCTGCGATGGCGACTGCGACGACTTCGATTCGACCCGCTACGACGGCGCGGATGAGGTCTGCAACGGGCTCGACGACGACTGCGACGGCGAGCTGGCCGGCGACGAGGTGGACGGGGACGGCGACGGCAGCGCCGTCTGCGAGGGTGACTGCGACGACGGCGATGCGGCGCTGAACCCCGCCGACGTGGACGGGGACGGCTACGACACCTGCGGCTCGACCACCGGGGTCGCCGACTGCGACGACACCGACGACGGTGTCCATCCTGAGGCCACCGAGATCTGCGGGAACGGGATCGACGACGACTGCAGCGGCGCCATCGACGACCTGCTCGCCTGTGACGAGGAGCCGGCCGACGACGACGACGAGTTCCAGCTGCAACGGCCGAACGCCTGCGGCTGCCGCCAGGAGGGCGGCGCCCGCTTCCCGGGCCCGGGCCTTGCGGTCCTGGCCGCTGCCCTGCTCGCGATCCGCCGCCGCCACCGTCGATGACCGCCCCGCCCCTGCTATCGCTCCACGACAGGGACGAGATCGAGGCGTTCCTGCGCCGCGATCCCCTTCGCCACGTCTATGCGCTGGGGGACCTGGACCCGTTCTTCTGGGAGCGCACGGTCTGGTATGGGCTCCGGGAGGGCGGCCAGCTCAGGGAGGTCTGCCTGCTCTACCTGAGCGTCGACCGCCCGACGCTGCTCGGCTTCGCCAGCGGCCCGCTGGAGCGGATGCGTACACTGCTGCGCCTCGCGGTCCCGGCCCTGCCCCGCGCCTTCCACGCTCAGCTGACGGCGGGCTGCGACGAAACGCTTACGCCGGGCTGGGCACTGACGCCGCGCGGCCGCTTCCTGCGCATGGGCCTGACCGATCCGGCCGCCGTCCAGCACTCCCCCACCCACGACGTGGTCCAGCTGACGGCGAACGACCTGCACGCCCTGCGTGCCCTCTACGCCCGGGCCTACCCCGACAACTTCTTCGATCCGCGGATGCTGGCCACGGGCGAGTACTTCGGCATCCGTGAGGGCGACGAGCTGCTCGCCGTCGCCGGCATCCACGTCTACTCCCCCGCCACCCGGGTCGCCGCCCTGGGCAACGTCACCACCCACCCCGACCACCGCCGCCGGGGCCTGGCGGCCGACGCCACCGCCGCCCTCTGCCGCCACCTGCTGCTCACCGTCGACCAGATCGCGCTCAACGTCCACGCCACCAACACCGCGGCGGTCGCCTGCTACCAGACCCTCGGATTCGAGCCCGTGCTGGAGTACTTCGAGTTCCTGGCTGATCCAGAGAGGGACTAGGACTCGGTCTTGGTCTCGGTCTCGGTCTCGGACTCGGTCTCGGACTCGGTCTCGGACTCGGTCTCGGACTCGGTCCCGGCCACATCCACCCCCACCACGCACCGGAACCCGTTGTACTTGTTGCGCGTGTCCGGCGTGGCGCCGTCCCTGTCCGTGGCGCGCACGTCGTCGGCGTACCCGCCCCAGGATCCGCCCCGCAGCACCCGCTGGTCGCCAGACGGGGGCCCGCGGGGATCGGTCTGCTTGCCCGCCGGGTAACGGCCGAGACGATCCTGGCACCATTCGCGGGCGTTACCGGCCATGTCCCGCACACCGAGGGGGCTGGGACCGGACAGGGACGCGATGGCCACCGTCCGGTTACGCCCACACTCGTGGTAATTGGCCCGGCTGCAGCTCGGCCCGCCGCTCCCCCAGGGGTAGGCCGACACGGCGCCGGTCTCCGGATCCCAGCGTGCCGCCTTCTCCCACTGGGCCTCGGTGGGCAGCTCCTTGCCCAGGGAGCTGCAATAGGCCCGGGCCTCCAGCCACGTCACCCCGGTCACCGGGTGGTCGGCCATCATCGACGCAGAGTGCTCGAAGCGCCAGCCACAGCGGTCGCCAGCGCGGATGCACCAGTCCTGGAAGTGGCTGACCGTGGTCTCGTCCCGGTCGATGGCGTACGCCGACAGCTCCACTCGGTGTGACGGGTGCTCGTGGGCCTCGCCGACGCCGGGCGCCGACCCCATCGAGAACGTGCCTGGCGGCACCAGCACCATTCCCGCGGGGATCCCCACGGATCCCTCGCCGTCCTCCGACTCGCCGCCCCCGCCCATCGACTGCATCCAGCTGGGACGCGACGCAGCCGATTCGACCCGCGCGGCGACGACCTGGGGGCCGGTGATCGCGATGGGATCGGCGAGACCCTCCCGGGGCTCACCGCTGGCGCCGGGGGGGGTCGGGCGAACGATCCCGGTCACCTCCTCGGGGGGCGCAGGCGGCGGAGGCTCCTCGTCCGGCGGTGGCGGTAGATAGACGGCGATCGGCTCCAGCTCCCGCTCCAGCTCGCGGACCTTCTCCTCGGTCTCCGGGCGGAGCAGGTGCGGCGCGCCGAGCATGATCAGCGGCGGCACGATGGCGCTGGCCAGGCCCAAGTAGAGCAGCCAGGCCAGGGGCGCCAGCCAGCGGCGACGGCGCTGGAAGTCGGCCTCCTCGAGCAGCGGCGCCAGCGCGATGCGGTCGGCCTCCGGCAGCGCCGCGACGAGCTGGCGGGCCCGGGCTGCCGCCCACGGCCACTGCCAGGCCGCGCGGATGGCCGCCATCGCCATCAGCTCGGAGTCGATATGGGTCGTCGGGGCCGGTTCGTCCATGGTCCGCCGCAGCTGCCGAATTCCGCGGAGTATAGTGGCACGATGACGACCGAACATCCCGTGGAACTCGCCGTTGCCTTCCTCCTCTTGCTCGCAAGCCTCGCCCTCCCGCGCTCGGTGTCGGCCCAGGCCTACTCCCAGGAGCAGCTCGAGACCACCGTCGCTATCCCCGATCCGGTCAAGCTGACCATCGACTTCGCCGCCATCGCGGAGGCCACTGTGGCCGAGCAGGAGGGGGACGTGGAGGGCGCGCTGGCGATCCTGGATGCCGCGATCGAGCGCGGTCCGGACGACGGCACCCTGATCGCGGCCCGCGGGGCCGTGCTGCTGCAGGCCGGAGATCCCGATGGCGCCCGCGCCGAGTTCACCCGTGCCGTCGCCGCGAACTCCGACGATCCCTCGGGCTTCGCCGGCCTCTGTGCGATGGCCGTGCTCGAAGGCGCGGGAATGCGCATCGAGGACTCGTGCACCGCGGCGCGCAGCCGTAACCTCCAGGATCCGATCTATGCCGAGATCGCGATGGCGACCGAGATGATGGAGGGTCGGCTGTCGGACGTGGTGGTCGGCACCCTCGACACTCTGGCGGTGGCCAATCCCTACGTCCCCGCCATCAGGCTGCTGTCGCTGGAGGCGAACATCGAAGCGGGAAACACGTCCATGGCGCGCAGCGACCTGCGGCTGCTGTGGCAGGTCTTCGCGCCGCCGGGGGGCGTCACGCCGCGGATCCTCGACCGCATCGCCGCGTTCAAGCTCGCCGACATCGTCGGCGCCGACATGCCCTGCGCGCTGGCGTGGGCCGAGATCCGCATCGGCCGGCTGGAGGGCAACGACACCGCCGCCTCGTATCTGGAGAAGGTGGCGACCTGCCGCCCCGAAGGCGAGTCGGTCCGCGAGCAGCGGCTGGCGCAGCTCAATCGCGAGGGAATGGAGGCCCGCACAACCGGCGACCACGCGACGGCCATCGCCCGCTTCCGGGCCGCCATGGACATCCGCGACGATGACCCGGTGCTGCTCAACAACCTGGCCCACACCGCCTTCGAGGGCGGCGATCCGGCAACCGCCGAGCTCGCCCTGCGGGCCCTGCTGGCGCTCACTCCCGACGACGCGGAGGTGCGCCGCAACCTCGGGATCTGTCTGATGGCCCTCGGACGCGAGGACGAGGCCCGCCCCTACCTGGAGGGGGAGGTCAGCAGCGACCGCTGACGGTGACAAAAATGGCCGTGGCCCACCCTCCTCCGGGTGATGCAATGGGCCTCGACGGGCAACGGGACATGGACCGAGCCCTTCGCCGCCACCGGGAGGAACCATGGGCCGACATGCCGAGTTGACCGTCGTCGTCCTGCTCGCCGCCCTCGCCGTGGGCCTGCCGGCCCACCGGGTCCTCGCCGCGCGACGCCTGCGCCGCAGCCGTCATCAAAGGACGACAACCACCCGAGGAGACCGCCGATGATCCGCGACCTCACCCTGTGGCTGGGGACCCTCGCCCTGCTGACCGCCAGTACTGGCTGCCCCACCGCCGATGACGACGACGGCGGCGGAGCCCGGATCGATCTGGAGGGGGTGGTCATCGACCGCAACCTGGGGGACGCGCCTGTGGCCGACGCCTGGATCCTGCTGGACACCGGGGACGAGCTGATCACGGCCCGCTCGGACGGGGACGGCAGCTTCCTGATCCCCGAGGTGCCCGCCGGCACTCCGGTCACCCTGACCGTGGCCGGCGAGGAGCGCCGCGCCACCACCTACCTCGACCGCGTCCTCGCCGACGAGGAGTTGCCCCTGGAGCTGGGCTGCGAGTACCGGGAAGCCAGCTACTACGACCTTCCGATGATCGTGGTCTCCGGCACCTTCACCGGCGCCCCCCAGGGCAGCTACGTGATCTTCAGCGGGGAGGGGGTGCTGAACTACGACTATTTCTACGTGGAGAGCGCGACCACCGAGTTCCAGTTCGAGGCCCAGGTCGCGACGGACGCCGATGAGTACTTCTTCACCGCCCTGGCCTTCGACGGCGGCACGGGCGAGGCGCTGGCAGCCGCCGCCGTCACCGTCGACGTGGCCGCCGAGGTGGACGTGGACGTGGAGCTGGACCACCACGACACCACCTGGATGACCATCTCGGCCAGCCAGCCGCTGCTGGATGGCGAGCCGTTGACCACCCTGGACCCGACCTACACCTCGAGCCTGGGCATGGTCTACTCGGGCGACGGCCCCGGAGGATTCACGGGCTGGACCATGGACTGGGAGGCCACCGCATCCGGCTTCGACCTGGACGTCACCTACGTGCCCATCGACGACGAGGACGCCCACATCACCCTGTACCTGGCCGAGGACCTGACCGCGGGGGGCGCGTTCTCCTACGCGATATTGCCCTTCGAGCCGGGAGCAACCGAGCTGGACGTGCAGATGATGGACTCGCCGCTGCTGGACGGCGGCGGCGACTTCGTTCCGGGAACCACCGTGACCTGGGACCCGGTCGAGGGCGCCACCGACTACACGATCTACGTGCTGGACGGCGACTCGCTCGCCTGGTGGTTCCTGGCCGACGGGCCCTCGTTCAGCTTCCCGCGGATGCCCGACGGCTTCGATTCCTCGATCATCCTCGACGGCACCGCATCCTGGGTCGCCCGCGCGTACGAGCGCACCGAGGACGACGAGGGCGGGACCGATCTCGACCAGCCCTACCGCGTCGCCGAGACCCCGGACGGCGACATCTTCTTCGAGTAGCGGCTCGTCCCGCGGCGCCCCGGCGGGTGCACGCCCGCCGGCCGGATCTAGGGATCCAGCCAGACCGGGCTGGACCAGGCGTGGTGGCCGTCCTCCTGGATAACACGCAGATAGTAGAGCCCTGCCTCGGCGGTGAGGACCTCGTCGGTCCAGCTGGTCTCCAGCCGCTCGCCCTCGGGGTCGACCGAAAACGGCGTGGACCAACCGGTGGACGGGGTGTAGCGGACCAGCTCGACCTGCCCCAGTTCGGCGGTACCCCCCACGACCAGGTCGAAGGTGGGCGATCCCACCAGCGGGATCTCGGCGCCCATCGGCGCGCCGTCGACGGTGAGGTGCAGCAGGATGCGGGCGCCCGTGGTGGCATAACAACGGCGGGCACGCAGGGCGTCGAACAGGGCCGCACGACCGGTATCCGGAGCCCAGACCGCGGTCAGCCCCCCCCTCCACACCATCATGCCGTGGTCGTCCACATCGAACACGGCGCGGTGGTCCGGCGCCAGGCTACCCAGGGAGGTCTCGTGGCTGTCACCGCCGGCCACGAAGCCAAAGCGCAACCCCGCGGCCAGCCCGTCCTGGACATACTGCCCCTCACCCCAGGCCCAGTCCGGCAAGATCGCCGGCTGGCAGGCCAGGCACTCGGAGCTGCCGTGTTTGGAGTAGATCTCCACCACCGGCTCCCGGCCGCCGTCGTGGTCCAGCCAGTCGTGCTCCGGACCCACCACCGAACCGGGGTGGTGCGGGATGGAGAACGTGTCGTCGCCGACCGTGTCCCAGAACTCCTCGGCCGCCTCGATGGTGTCGCCCTGGTATTCGAAGGCGCCGGAGCGAACCACGGGCGGCGCGTCGTCGTCGGTGGCGTACACGCAGCGGTGCTTGACCTCCCGGCTGGTCCACTCGTAGGCCATCAGCACCCGGAAGTCGTCCCGGTCGAGGGACGTTGCGCGGTCGACCGCGCCGGCCCACTCGGCATCGGTCAGCCGCTCGGAGTGGTCGGTCAGGGCACAGAAGTCCAGGGCGGCCACCTCGTCGGCGTGGCGGTAGCTGGCCTCCCAGGGCCAGATGCCATCCGAGGCCAGCGTATGCCCGTGGGGATCGCCGAAGAAGACGGACTCGAGCGGGGCGAATTCGCCGACCTGGACCCACCCCGAGGCGGCGGCCAGCTCACCGCTCATCACGACACGCTGGAGGCCGGGTGTCCCGAAGCTCACCTCGAAGGTGGCCGTGCCGTCTTGCAGCTCGACCATCTCCGGTACGTCGGCCAGGGGATCGTCGGCGAGCACGGACAGGGGACCGAGCCCCTCGAATGACCTGTTGCCCATCCGGTCCACGGCCACCACGTGGATGGTCACCGGATCGCCCACGGCGACCGAAGCCCCGCCGCGGACCGCGACCACCAGCGACTCCGCCGGCCCCCCGACCACCCGCACGGCCGGGCTGCGGGAGAGGGTCGTGCCCGGATAGTCCGGCGAGGGGCCGTTCTCCACCGCCGGGTGGGGAAAGGCGTGGCGGCGGGCCTGCTGCGGGGGGATGACCCCGTCCACCGCACCCCACGCGATGCGGACCTCGTCGCCGGGCACCAGCGCCCCCTCGATCACCCGGATGATCAGCTCCAGCCGGCCCCCCGAAACGTGGCTCATCGCTCCCAGCTCCGGCTGCTCGACCACCCCGATCGCGAGCTCGACCTCCGCGGGTGCGGCCTCGATGGCCACGTACCCCTCCCCCTCCGGATCGTCGGTCTGCCAGGGGCTCCAGCGCGGGTAGGGCATGTTCCGGCCGCGGACACCATCCAGGGGTGTCTGGAAGAGCGAGCGGCTCTCCCCCTCCGCCACCCCCTCCGATCCCGCCACGAAGGTGAGCGCGAAGGGAGTGGGCTCGCCGGCCACGGCCTGCTCGGGTTCGATCTCCCAGTGTCCGATGTGCAACCGGCTCAGTTCGAAGCCGGCCCTGAGCCAGCCCTCGCCACCGCCCTCGCCCGCCTGGATCCAGCGCGCCGTCGACCACTCCATCTCGACCGGCTGCCAGCGCCACGGCGGCGCACCGTACCCACCGCGGTCCACGGCGGCCGACGACTCCGCGTCGCATTCCCCGGCGATCCAGCAGTGGTCCACGTCGGCCGCGGCGGCCTCCCAGTCCCCGTCGGTGGCCAGGAATCCCCCGTCCGGCAGCGTCACCCAAGCAGCCAACGCAGCCCCGGCGTCCCCGGCGGTCGTCCCGTCCAGCCGCACGGCGATCGTGTGGCGCCCGGGATCGAGGGCCAGGTCGAACCGGGCGGCGTCGGCCCAGCCATCCGCATCCCCGATCCACGACCCGTCCAGGTACACCGCCCCGCCCCCGTCCGCGGCCACCCACAGGGCGGCGTCGCCGGGACCCAGGGAGTCCGGGGGATCGCCGATGACCAGGGTGCCGGGGGTGCACCGGATCAGCGCCGCGACGGCGAGGATCGGAACCGCGAAGGTGATCGGCAGTCGGCGGTGCACCTGACGATTATGACCCGATCCGCCGGGATTGGCGCTCCCGGACTCGCTGCGGCCGCGGGGAAGGGCTCGCAGCCCGGACGTCCCCGGGTCATCGCCCCGGCGGACCATCCAGCTGGTATCCTTCGTCCACGGCAACCGGTCGAGCGCCCTGCCGTCGCATGGGCGGTTCGTGCCGGGCCGGAGGAGCCGCGATGACCGGCGGATGGAAAGTCCGACAGCGGGGGGGCGAGAAGCAGGAGGCGATCCGGCAAGCCGCGTACGCCTGCTTCCGCGACCAGGGTTATCACGAGACCTCCGTCGACACGATCTGCCGCGCCGCCGACGTCTCCAAGGGCACGTTCTATTGGTACTACCCTTCCAAGAACGCGGCGTTCGTCGACATCCTCGAGCACTGGAGCCGGCAGGTGATGCACGAGGTGTTCGAGCAGTTCGAAGCCGCGGTGCCGGCCGCCGACTATGTCACCGCGGTGACCCGCGCGTTGCGGCGCGAGGTCCATCGCGGCCGGGTGATCGTGCCGCTGTGGCTGGAATTCACGGTGCACGCCCGCCGGGACCCAGACATTCGCGACGCCCTGGCCAGATTCTACGCCCGGGCCCGCAGTGCCATCGCCGAGATGCTGCGCCCCTACGTCACACCGATGCTGTCGGAGGACGAGGTCCGCGGCGTCGCCGCCGGGATCTTCGGAGCGTACGCCGGGATGGTGATACAGGACCTGGCCGACCCGGACGGCGCCGACGCCGAGGTCTCCGCGGGCCAGCTGATGACCTTCATCGGCGGACTTCTCCAGCAGCTCAAGGCCAGCCATTCGAAGGCCGAAGAGTGAGCGAGCGACACTAGAGCACCGAACAGGAATCACGCCGCCAGCATCTTGTCCAGGCGATGCAGGT
>CAYTBN010000099.1:0-15910 GCA_964436045.1 uncultured Rickettsiales bacterium
GACCGGGGCCGGGGCCGGGGCCGGGGCCGGGGCCGGGGCCGGGGCCGGGGCCGGGGCCGGGACCCTGGTCGCCAGGACCGTTGGGCGGACCGCCGGTGTAGCGCCCCTCGTCGGACCACGGGACACGGAACAACTCGAACGGTGGGCGGGGACTGCCACCGGGCGGTGGATGGATGTCCGACCAGCCCTCGACGGTCCGCTCACCACCGGTGGCCAGCAGGGTGCCCCGCGCCTCGGAGACCCAGATGCGGCCATCGCTCAGCCAGCCGACCGCGTTGACGGTCTGGGGAAGGGACAGGGCCGCGACGGTGCAGGATCCATCCTCGCAGCGCAGCACCTCCCCGGCCTGGACCACCAGCACCTCGCCGCCCCGGGCGGCGATGGCGTCCACCGGCCGATCGGGTAGCGAGGCCACGGACTTTCCGTCCCGCCACAGGCCCCCGGGGCCCGCGAGCCAGGAATCCACCGACCGGGCCTGGATCGGCTGGCGCAACCCCTCCAGGTCGTTCCACACCGCGCTCGTCCCCGACGAGGCACAGTCCTCGAGGACCACGAAGCCGGTGCCCGTGGCCAGCCGCAGGGTCTCACCCGTGCCATCGAAGCGCTTGCCACCCACGATCGCGCAACTGGTCCAGCGATCGCCGTCGCGCAGGTAGACGTTGCCGTTCTCGGTCACGCCCCACCAGCGCCCCTTGGCGTCCACGCCCACATCGGCCAGGGCGTTGGGCCGGCCGGCGCCCGGCTCGTCGACACCGCCGAAGCGATCCCAGGCGCCGATCGTGCTGGACGAGGTCACACCGTCGAAGTCCACGGCCACCACGGAGCCCGCGTGGACCCCCAGCGAGACGGTGTCTGTCACCGGCCCGGGGAAGGTGTGCTCGGCGACCATGGTCTGCCAGTCGTCGCTGCTGGTGTAGACCCCGGTGCCCATCAGGGCCAGGGTGAAGCGATCGCCGGACTGCACCGCCCCGCGGACGACGGTGGCCCGAAAGCCATCCCGGCGCGGCGTCAGGGATGCCCCGTCGAAGACCAGCGGGCCGCGGCGGAAGGTGCCCACCATGCAGGAGCCGTCGGCCAGTGCCCAGGCACCGGTGTAGTTGATCCGCCCGGGATCTTCGTCCACCTGCAGCTCGCCCAGGGCGGCGATCTCGTCCCCGTCCCAGGTGAACAATCCCTGCTGGCCCCCCGGCAGCTCGGCCATCAGCAGCACCAGATCGCCCACCGGCACCATGTCCAGTACCCAGCCCGAGGGGAGGGTGGCCACCACCTCGCCGCCGGGCAGGGTCCGCAGGTTGCCATCCCGGTCGCCGGCCCAGATCTGCTTGCGGACCTGGCCGAGGCCTGTGTATTCGCCGCCTTCGAGAACCTGCTCGAAGGTCCTGCCGTCGTCCTCGCTGTGCCAGACGCCCTCGCCGAGGGTGCCGACCCAGACCTCGGTCCCCCGGGTCAACAGCGCCCAGGGATCGACCTCCGCCAGCACTCGTCCTGGCTTGCCGCCGTCGGCCCCGATCCGGTACACACCTCCGGCCTGCCCGCGGGCGGCGACGATGGCGCTCCCCTTGCCGGTCACCGCCAGCTCCACCGCGTGGGTGCCGCCGTCGAGGGCCAGTGCGGCCTCGGTGCTGTCGCCGACCCGCCACACACGTCCGCCGGCTCCGGCCCAGCCGACGCCGTCGGGTCCGTACTCGATCACGAAGCAGTCCGGGGGGAAGCGGGGGTCGCGGCTCCAGCTGGACAGGTCGGCATCGGCGGTCACCACCCCCACCCGCGTGACAACCGAGACCTGCTCCGGCCCGACCGCAGCCTCCATCACGTGGCCGCGCTCCGGGCCGATCTCGGTCCAGCCGGGCGCTGCCATCGGCACGGCGAGTGTCAGGATGGTGAGTAGTTCAAGCACGGCGGAAGAGTAGCACGCGGGGATCGGGATGGAGGTGGCGGTCGATGGCTCGACGCCCGACGCCTAGTTCGTGCTCTTGTCGGTCTCGATCTCGCGGCGTCCGCCGCCGCGCCAGGCACCGCCGCCAGCGCTCTTCGGGGGTTCGATCAGTTCGATGTCGACGTCGGCAATGTCCTCGCCCCCCACCATCAGCGGGTTGTTGGCGAACTCGCCGCGGGCGTCGCCATCGTCCGGTCCGTCGCCGTCCGAGTCGATGAACGCCTCGAGGATCAGTGCCCCGAAGTCCTTGGGGATCTTCATCTCGTACGCACCCGGCTGATGGATCTTGACCTTGTTGACCAGCTCGCGCTTGTTGGGGTCGTCCGGGTCGGGGGCGAAGCAGTCGATGTCCACCGTGCCGGTGACACCCTCGTCCACCACCAGGGTGCCGGACACGGTCACCATCGGCTTGTCCACGTAGGTGGTCTCGAACGGGGTCGAGTGCCCGGGCGGGGCGCCGGTCGCGGCCTGGCCACCTGCGGCTTCCGGATCCGGGGGCGTGACGCCGCCCGACTCCGCGGTGCCGTCGGTGGGCTCGCCGCCCTCGGCCGAACCGTCCCCCCCTGCACCGCCGTCTGCATGATCACCGGCATCACCGCCGGAACCACCGCTGCCGGATCCGGCCTGGCTGTCGCCCTGGGCCGAGGGCGTGTCCGCCCGCATGTCCTGGGCCTTGGCCTCCAGGTCCGTTGGGTCCTGGGTCCGCTCCATGCAACCCAGCATCAGAACGAGCATCGCGAGGGATGCGACCAACCGCACGGTCATATTTCCTACCCCCTGAGTAGTAGTGGCCCGACTATCCCACCTTCGGCGGGGAAGAGGCAAGCGCAGCAGACCCTACGGGAAGTTCATGCACATCGCGTCGGACTCGATGACGCGCTCCATGATCTCGTTGTAGGGGCCGAAGGTGCAGCGCGGACAGCGATGGATATCGACGTCCGCGATGAAGCGGCGGTGCTCCTCGCCGCCCCACCAGCGCTGGATCGCCGTCGGATCCGGCTCGTGGCGACCGATGACGTACGGGTTCTTGCCCCGGTGGTCCACGCAGACGTAACAGTTGCCGTCCGCGCCGAGCTGGATCAGCAGGGCCGAGGCCAGGCAGCGCGAGAAGGAGCGGGCCAGGTTCATCGTCGGGCTGAACTTGTGGCGAATGCCGAAGACGCGGAAATTCTCGTCCTCGAGATCGAAGGCCTTGGCCACCTGGGACTGGACGTCGTCCACCGGGAAGGCGTACGCGGCCTCGGAGCCGCCGTGGATGTTCTCGGAGGCCGCCGGCCGGATGTGGATGTAGTCCACGCCGATGTCCTTGGCCAGCTGGGCCGAGTCGAACACCGTGTGTGCGTTCTCGGGGTGGATCAGGAACTTGAACGAGATCTCGAGACGGGACTTGCTCTCGTTGCGCAGTGTCACCAGGTCCTGCAGGACACGCACCGAGCGGTCGAACAGCTTGGGCGAGCACTGCTTGATCTGGGCGTAGTTCTCCCGGTTGGAGGTGTCGATGCTGACACCGATCCAGCGGCAGTGTTCGACCGCGGTCTCGATGTCGCCGTCGGTCATGGCGCTGCCGTTGGTCAGCACCGCCGATTCCATCCCGGTCTGGGACGCGATGACGATCGATTCGGACGTGGCGCGGTTGACGTAGGGCTCGCCGCCACCCGCGTAGCAGGCGCCACGGACCCCCCAGGTTCCGAGGAACTCGGTGAGCCGCAGCAGGTGGTCCCGGGACATCTTCTTCCCGGCCTTGCCCTCCTTGTGCAGGATCGGCGGCCGGGAGTTACACCAGACGCAGTCCACGTTGCAGCGGTAGACCGGGTCGATGGATGCCTCGATCGGCGGGAGGAACTCCCCGGCGAGGATCCCCTCCATCCACTGGCGATAGAGCAGCCCCTTGAGGCTGTTGAAGGAGTTGAACGGGTCGCTCCACTCCCTGGCGGCAGGTTGCTTCATGTCTCCTCGTTCAGGCCGAGATAGAACACCACCATCCGGTAGGCGTTCATACCCCCGCTCTCGGCCTCGTGGGCCGACTCCAGGGGGGGAAACTCCTCCTCCTCGAGGAGGGGTTCACCGAGGATCTCCTCGTATGCTGCCAGGACGTCCCGGAACTTGATGGGCCGCTCGTTCCTTCCGCCCGCGCCGTCATACCCGGCCTCGTGCAGCACCACGTATAGATAACCTGCCTCCCGCAATATCTCCATATCCGCTTCGCTGATCTCGCCCCTGTCGAGCGACCCGTGCAGGAACCGGGTCTCCACGTCGTGGTCCAGGCGGTCGTTGCGGGTGTAGGCCCGCATGTCGCGGGTGGCCTCCAGATTGGTCAGCGAGGGGTGTATCGAACCCGGGTTGGCCCAGTCCCCCAGCACCCGCTTCCAGTGGTAGGCCTGGTAGTAGTAGACCGCGTCCTGGTAGTCGTCGACGGTGCCCGCCGGCTGGTTGAACGGAAGCTCGACGATCCCGACGGCGCCCGGCGAGGCGGCCAGCCGCTTGTAGAACGGCGGCAGGTCGAGGTTGCAGTAGCTCAGCGGCATGAACCCGCCGCTGATCAGCTGGACCAGCAGCAGCGCCACGAACACTCCCCCGGGGGCCCAGCTCGCCACGCGGCGCCAGCTTCGCTCTCCGCTGCCCTGGATCCGACGCTGGATGCCGGCCAGGTTGATGGCCGCCAGCGCCATCAGGCAGACGTAGACCATCGAGCAGATCCGATACGGCCCGAACAGCCGCGAAAAACCGGGGACGGCGTAGAAGAACCAGGTGTAGGGCAGACGCACCGCGGCCACGTCACCGAAGCCCACCACCCGATGTGGCTGGTCCCACTTGAGGAAGGGGCCCAGGGTCAGCACGAAGAACAGCGTGAAGCCGAGGACCCACGGCCAGTTCCGGCGGCTGCCGAAGGGCAGCATCAGCAGGGCGA
The DNA here is from genome assembly GCA_964436045.1 of uncultured Rickettsiales bacterium. GTDB lineage: Bacteria > Myxococcota_A > UBA796 > UBA9615 > CAYRNR01 > CAYTBN01. Next base: position 4,845 of record CAYTBN010000099.1, read on the forward strand.
GGATGCCGATGGCATACGGAACCGGATACTCCTCGCGGGGGTCGAACAGATAGATCGCCGGCTTCGAGGTCAACACGAGCCGGTTGAGCGAGGCCACGTAGGACTCGTACTGGGTCACCGGCCGGTAGCCGTCGGCCACGTAGTACTGGATCTCGTCGTAGGTCGGGAAGCTCTCCATGAAGGTGGTCTCGGTGAGGAACTGCTGCTCCTGGTAACTCTTGATGTACGGCATCGCGAACGGCAGGGTCGCGACCACCGACACCAGACCGACGACCGCCAGCGGCAACACGATCGAACGCCGGCCGGGGTGGACGAGGCGCCAGCCCACCAGGACCACCGTCTGCAGTACGCAGAAGATGCCGTAGAACCAGTAGAAGCCCGAGGTCAGTCCGGCGAAGACACCCGCGGCGGCGGCCCACCCGAGCCGCTTGCCCCCCGGATACCAGCCGGCGTCCCACCGTGCGTCCTCGTCCCGCACCGACGGCACCCCCAGCGCCTTGATCAGGAACAGCAGGTACAGCGGGATGAAGGCCAGGACCGACTGTCGCAGGCCGCAGTTGTACAGCTCGCGCAGCATGTAGGGATTCAGCGCCAGCACAAGCCCGCCGACGAAGGCCACCCCGCGCCGCCGCACGAGGTGGGTGAGCAGGGCGTAACCCGCCAGCCCGCTGCTCACGATCAGCAGCAGGCACTTGATGTTGTAGTAGGCAGGGAAGCCGAACAGGGCCTCGAGGGGCAGGTTGAGGGTCAGGATATCGGTGACGTTGCCGGTCTCGGGGTACTGTCCCAGCGCGAGGATGGTCAGCAGCTTTTCGGTCAGCGACCAGTCCGTGTCCAGGATGATCCGCGTCTGCTGTTTGAGCCAGTCGTAGCGCCACAGCCAGCCGCCGAGCTCGCCGCCGCCGATGCAGTACTTACCCGCGTAGCGGACGAAGGGGTGCAGGGTCACCAGCGCCGCGGCCAGGTACCCGGCCACGACCCCCAGGTTGACGGCGTACCGGCGAATCACCGACTAGGCGCCGTCCTGCTGTCCCCTGCGGAGCGCCCGGCGCGCGGCCGCGCGAAGCACTTCGTGACCCAGGATCTTGAGGTGGCCAGCTCCCACCGAGAGGCTCTTGGCCTTGCTCTCCCCGCCGACACGATCGCCCTCGTAGGTGGCGAACTCCTCGATCCGGTACCCGGCCTTCATCGAGCGAATGGTCATCTGGTACTCGATGGGGAATTTCTCTTCGGTCAGCTCCAGGCGGTCCATCAGCGGCTTGCGGATGGCACGGAACCCGTTGATGCAGTCCGATACCCAGGGACCTTCGCGGTTGAACAGCAGGTTGGCGACCGCGGTGTAGGTCTGGTTGACCCAGGCCCGCGGACGCAGGAGGTGGTCGTCCTCCTCGTTTCGCGACTCCGGGAGGAAGCGCGATGCGATCACCAGATCGGCGCCGCCCGCCAGCCGTTCGGCCAGCCTCACGATGTCCCCGGGATCCTCGTTGCCGTCCGGCGAGTAGTAGATCAGCTTGTCGAACTTCGCGGAGCGGGCAGCCACGCGGAACGCTTCTCCCCGCCCGGGCACGTCCTGGTCCAGGATCGGCACGTCGCGCCCGGCCAACAGCTCCCGGGTGCCGTCCGTCGATCCACCGTCGACGGCCAGCACTTCGCCGCAGCGGTCCATCGGGATGGCGTCGAAACAGTCGCGTAGCCCTTCCACCTCGTTGAGTGTCAGCAACACCAGCGTGGTATCGGCCAGCGGGTCGACGGTCGCGGTCATCGTGGTCGTCCTCCGGATGACGGATTCCCGATCATAGCGATCTCGCGGCGCGCGTGCAGGCGCGCCGTACGGGCGCAGCACCAGCCGCTGGACCGCGCCTCTGCTATGCTTCGTTCCATGATCAGGAAGTCCTCCCTTCGAGGTCCCATCCCGCTCCTGCTGCTGTTGCTGATCGGTGCGTGCGGCGGCTCGGCCGATCCGCTGGCCAGCGACGGCGAGTTCGAGCCGCTGCCCCACGAAGAGCACCTCAACGAGCTGGCGTACACGGTGCGGCCCGACGCCGGCCCCCAGCACAACACGGTCCAGCACTCGTCGGTGGACCACGCCAGCATGGGGCACCAGTCGATGGCGCCCAGCGGACCCTCCGACCGCCCGCCGCCACGTCCCCAGCGGCCCTTCTCCGCGCTGCCCAAGGACCCGGGCAAGCCCGTGGACGAGTACGAGTTCGTGTTCGCCGCCGACGGCAGCGCCACGGTCGAGAGGATCGAGTCCGGGGGGCCCGAGGGGCTGCCCTATGAGGCCAGCTGCGAGTACTCGCTGTTCATCCGCCACCACGCGTTCCCCGACTACCGGTTCATGCTGTTCTCCCCGGAGAACCTGTGGCTGACCGACTACATCGGCCGCACGACCGAGTTCATCTGGCCCACCGGCCAGACGGATCCGGTGCTGGATGTCGACGGCACCAGCGTCTCGTACAAGCAGTCGTTCAAGGGCACGTTCGACGACGGCAGTGGCGACGAGGTCGGCATCGACTGGGCGCTGGTCGCCACCGCCCGCAACGGCCGCCTGGAGTACACGCTGCGGGCCACGAATACCGGCGCGGTGGCGCTCAAGTGGGTCCAGGCCGTGTTCTGCCTCCACGCCGTGGCGCCGCAGATGCCGGCCGAGGACTTCCACCAGGACCGTGGAGCCACCAACTGGGTGCACGATGGCAGCAGCTGGCAGACCTTCGAGTCGGACCAGCCGGGCCAACCCGGCCAGCACAAGGACTACCTGTTCCAGCCGGACGAGGGCTTCATCGCACGCCAGCTCGGAAGCGAGGAATGGACGGTCGCCATCGCCTGGGATGACGCGCTGTTCCTCGAGAGCGTCGGACCCCACTGCATCCACTCCAACCCCTCGATCACCGGCCTGGCGCCCGGGGAGACCCGCGAGCGGCAAGGCCGGATCTACGTGGTTCAGGGTGGCAAGGAGAACATCCGCAAGGCCTACTGCGAGGACTTCGACTGTCCCTGAACGCTCGGGCCGGGTGTGACCGATGGTTTTGTGGTTGAGCCGCAGGTCGCGTCGCTGGCTCGGCATCGCCGCTGACGTCGCCGCCATCTCCGCCCTGCTCACCATCGGCCTGCTGTTCTGGCCGCGTTTCGCCGGCTTCCCCGGCTCCAGCATGTTCGGTGACGCGCCGTTCTGGTCCACCATCCACGACCTGATGCTGATGGGGCCCGATGCCGGCGAGTGGGCGTCCGGGGCGCTCAAGGTCCGCTGGGGGGATTTCGACCAGCTGGACGTCCACCGGATGCCGACCTGGCTGCTGCTGGTGGGCACGATGCTGTTCGCACAGCCCGATCCCGCCCTCGCAGGCCACCTGGTCAACCACCTCCTGCAGCTGATGATGCCGGTGGTGATCTACGGCCTCGGCCGGGTCGGCGGCGGCCGCGCCGTCGGGCTGGGAGCGGGGGCGATCTGCGCTTGCTGCGTCGCGTTGATCGAGTCGTCCCGCGGCTACGGCGTCGATCCGGCGGTGGCCTGCCTGCTCCCGCTGGCGCTGCTCGCCGCGCTGACCACACGCTGGCGCTGGTGGCTGGCGGCGCCTGCCGGGTTGGTGGCTGCCCTGGCCGCCGCGACCCACTTCACCACCCTGCCGTTCGTGGGGCCGCCGCTGATCGCCGTCCTGCTGCGCGGTCCGGCGGGCTGGCGACGCTTCGCCGCGGTGGCGCTCCACGCCGGGGTGACCGCGCTGGCGCTGCTTCTCCTGTTCCAGCTCTTCCCATTCCCGCCCAAGCGGGTACTGGTCAACGCGGTCTCCGAGGGGATCGCGCCGACCTCGGTGGACAGCTCCGCCAAGGATCTCGTGCTGTCGGACAAGGCGACGGAGATCCTCGAGGCGGGGCGCGCCGGCGCGGTCAACGACGCGATGAACAACGTGATGCTGTCCATTCGACCGGTCTGGGTCCCCTGGCACCTGGCGCTGGCGCTGCCCTGGATCGGGGTGATCGGCGCCGGGCTCACCGCCCGCCGCAAACGCCCGGACGGCGCGGTGCCCCTGCCCCGGTGGCGCCGGGTGCTCGGCGCCCAGGACCTCGGGCTGGGGATCCCGCTGTTGCTGTGCCTGGCACCGCTGCCCGTGCTGGCGGCGGCCGACGCCCCCCTGCGGTACGGCGCCAACCTGCTGCCCTTCGCCGCCCTGTTGTTGATGCGGGGCCTGATCTCGCCGCTGGCACTGCTGGAGATGGGTATCTCGCGGCTCTGGCACCCCTGGCCGCGGGGGCTGATCGCGGGCGCAATCGCCGTCGCAGTCGCGGTCGCGGCCTGGCAGGTGGCCGAGCCCCGGCGGCGGATCCTGCCGCCGGTCGATCAGGGCATGGCCTCCCGGCGCCTCGGGCATGCGCTGCAGGAGAACTTCTCGACCCGGGGTGGGGCGGTCTGCCAGGACCGGGAGGCCGCCGCCATCGCCGGTCGCTCGTTCTGTCCCCAGTCCAACTGCCCACACGCCGCCAGCGAGGCCGCCTACCGCCGCTGCCTCGGCATCCTGCTCGAGGAGTGCGGCGGCGAGGGTCCGATCCCCTACGTGGTGCTCACGGACACGAACCGCTACCCCGCCGATGACCCCCACCGGGGTATGGACGAGTGGGTCCGCGACCGCTGGGGCAGCGTGGCCGAGGTCCACACATCGCATTATCTGGCGCACGTGGTGGCGATCCCCAGGGACGAGGCGAAGGAGCTGGATCTCGACACCCCGGGCAAGGGGATCGGTCCGGCCCTCCGGACGCCAGCGACGGCCACGCCGGACGGGAGCTGAGCCGGTGGCGAGCGCGGGGGATCCGGGGGGGGCGAAGCGCCGGCGGTGGCGCCGGATCGCCGCCATCGCCATCGCCCTGCTCGCCGTGCTGGCCCTCGAGGGCGTGGTCCGGGTGCTGCCCTGGAGCGCGCCGTCCCGGGAGGAGTTCTATCGACGCCACGGCCTGATCTCCATCGAGCGCTACTACGCGGTCCACGAGCGCTACTTCGTGGAGGTCGAAGGCGGGGACGGGGTCAGGATCTGCGGCCCGGGAGAATCCCTGGCCCGGGATCCAGCGGATGGCAGCTCCGGCATGCGCTGGGCGCGTTTTCCGTGTGACAAGACCGACGGGCATTTCCGGATCGTGACCCTGGGTGGATCGTCGACCCGGGGGTGGGGAGTGGACGCCGATCAGGACTTCTCCGCCCAGCTGCAGGAGCGGCTGGCGGCACGCACGACGGTGCCGGTCGAGGTGATCAACGCCGGGGTCGCGGGGCACAACACCATCCAGATCCGATCGATGATCCCGGACCTGCGTCAACTCGAGCCCGACCTGCTGCTGCTGTACGCCGGCCACAACGACTACAACTTCTTCATCGTCGCCAACGCGGCCGAGCTGACACCGCGTTGGGTCCGGCAGTTACGGGCGGCCGGCGATCGGCTGGCCCTCTGGCGGGCCGCCCGTTCGCTGCTGTTCCGTATCCGCCCACCCCGGGGAGTTCCCGCGGGGATGCACCCGGGCGGTCACGGCGTACCGGGAGCGGCCAGCCGGCTGGCCGTGGTGGGAGACGGCCCGCGCAAGACTCCAGGGAGCCGGTCCGGACGGCTGGAGATGGTGGCCGAGGAGGAGGAGGCGCGGCGCCTCATCGACACCCGCTACCACGAGAGCGTCCGGCTGCTGGCCGCCACGGCCCGCAAGATGGACGCCGGGCTGGTGGTCGCGGCGCCGGTCTGCGATCTCGACTCGAGGCCGCTGGACAGCATCCACTGGAAGGACCTGACCGACGAGGAGTTGGGGCGCTGGGAGCAGGCCTACCAACGGTCCCGGGACGAGCGGCCCGGCGAACCGCAGATCCCGCCGCGCGAGCGGCAGCAGGCGGTGGAGGAGGCGCTGGCGATCGACGACAGTTACGCGTCACTGCGTTCCCTGGTCGCGGCGCGTCTGGCCCGCACGGGGCGCGCTGACGAAGCCCGGCAGCACCAGATCGCGGCCCTGGACCTGGTGCCGCCCAGCCGCTGTGATCTGGCGCCACCGCGACACGCGGCGGTGGTGGCAGCCGCAGCCGAAGACGCGGGCGCGCTGTACGTGGATCCCTGGCCGGCCTTCGAGGCGGCGGCGCATCGGGGTGGGCGGGGCACCGAGCTGTTCATCGACAGCCTGCACCCCAGCGTCGCGGGGCACTCGCTGCTGGCGGACCTCTTCGCCGATGCCATCGAGGAGGCAGGGTTGTTGCCCGCGGACTGACCCTACTCGACCATCCACACGACGATCTCGCCGTCTTGGTCCGGGGGACCCAGGCCTTCGACGAGCCGGCTACGGACCCGCTGGTCGTCCAGCCACGGGCGCCAGACCACGTAGCGAAACCCCTGCTCGGCCAGATGGCTCGGGCCGTCGACGGCCCCCTTGGCCAGGGCGCTGTCCAGGATCGCCATCAGCCGGGCGACGCGGGGCAGATAACTCTTGGACTGGCGGGGTAACGCGGTGGTCGACCGCCCGTGGACCACCGCCGCCAGCATGGCCACCCCCCCCTCGTACGTCCCGCACTCGACGGGCAGATCGAGCACGGCCCCGGGGGCAGGATCGTCGCGCATGTCCTCCAGGATCTCCCGCCCCTCCACCGCCAGCGCCGGGCGGGGCCACAACGGGCGGGTCACCCGCAGCGCATCGCCGACTTGCAGCGTCGCCAGGGCCAGGGCCAGCGGTATCGCCCAGATCCGCCGCCTGCCGGCCAGGCCGCCGGCCAGCGCCAGCGACAGTCCGAGCGATGCCAGCACCACCGCCCGGTAGTAGGTGCCGGTTGCCGCCATCGGGTAGCCCGCCAGCTCGAGCAGGTAGGCGGGCAGCGCGATGCGACGGGGGCCGAGCTCCACGATGGCGTCGCCGCTGACCAGCCACGGTCCCACGGCCACCACCACCCCGACTCCGACGGCGATCCACGCCAGCCCGCGGCCGCGAAAGCGGCGGAACGCGAGCACCATCGCCGCCAGCAGCAGCGGCCAGCCCAGGTAGGTCACGTGGCTGGTCTGGTGGTCGTCGCGTGCCAGACCACCCCGGCCCAGGAACAGGCCTTCGGGCTGGGCGACCGGAGCGGGGGTCGGCAACCGTTCCCAGTTGGCCGCCCGCGGCTCGAAGGCCGACGGGTGGCTGCCGTCCCGCAGGTTGCCGTAGTAACGCTGGGCGGGCAGCAGGCACAGGGCGGTGATCGTCAAGACGGCGGCGGCCCGGCCCAGTGTCGGCCAGCGCCGGTCGCCCGCCTGCAACACCAGCGCCGCGGCCCACGGGAGGGCCAGCAAGGGCAACAGCACCGCGGTCGACGGGCTGGTGAAGCCGGCAACGAGGGTCACCGCCGCCGCCAGCGGAAGTCCGAGCCACGCCCGCGGGCCGCGAACCCCGATCAGCAGCGCCCACAGGTACAGGGGAATCATCCAGTGCTGGATCTTGGCCATCTGACCGCTGGCCAGGCAGCCGAGGGCGTAGGGGCACAGGGCGTAAGCCACCGCCGCCGCGGCCGCCAGCGCCGGTCCGGCGCGGGTTGCGGAGCGCACCAGCCCCATCATCGCCAGCACCGCCAGCGCCGGGCTCAACAGCAGGATCGTGTTGTAGGCGCCGAAGGGCCCCAGCACGGGATTCAGCGGCGCGGCCAGCAACGCCGGCACCCAGGCGATGGCCGGCGCTCGCACCGTCTCCGGGTAGCCGATGGCGTCGGTGAGGGTCGACAGGGGCCTGTCGCCCGAGACCATCCGCGCGATGTGGTCGAAGGTCCAGATGTGACTGTCGTGGAACGACGCCAGCGCCCGGGTGTCCCCCGCCTGCGTCAGCAGGGGCCCGTGCAGCGCGCAGGTGACCGCCACCGTCGCCGCCACCGCGAGCAGCGACCAACCGGCCACGACGAGCTTTCTCGACCCGTCTTCGCGATCGTCAGCCTGTGACCGCTGGTCGCCGGCGCCCATGCTCTGCCTCGTGCCGGGGTCGGTCCCGGCCGCCCCAGCCTACCCCGGCAGCCCGGGTGGATGCACGCCACCGGGCTGGCCGCCGCCAGTTGCGGCCCCGGGTTCCGTGGGGAATCATGGGCGCACATGGCCTACTCATCCTGCGCCCGTCTGCCCGCGATCCTCGTGCTGCTGCTGACCCTCTGCAGCGGCTGCAAGGATCCACCGCTGCCCGGGGCCACCGTGGCGATTGTGGGCATCGATGGCGGCGACTGGGACGTGTTCGATCACCTGATCGAGCAGGGACGATTGTCCAACCTGGAGCGGATGCGGGCCCAGGGCGCCACGTCGCGGCTGGACATCGAGAGCCCCCTCTCCCCGGAGAGCTGGACCTCGCTGGCCACCGGCCAGCCCCCCGACGTTCACAAGATCATCCAGGGGACGAGCCCGGGGGGCATCGGCTTCTTCGCCCAGACCTCCCAGCTACAGGTCAAGCGGATCTGGGACATGGCCGGGGAGCACGGCAAGCAGGTGCTGGTGGTGGACTACTGGGTCACCGAACCCGCGTACCCGGTCAACGGTGTCATGATCGCCCGCGAGGGGAACTCCGCCTACCCCACCGACGCCCGCCGCGACCAGGGCACTCCGCTGGACCCGACCGTCGACCTGGACACCATCCAGCGCCTGGGCCTGACCGCGCCGCGCACGGGCAACATGCGGTCGTGGATGAGCAAGGCGCGCTTCGATCTGCTGGTGCTGCCGATCTACGCCCACGACCAGGCCATGCACCAGCTGTGGGCCGAGTACGAGACCGTGGTCGCAGGCGTGTCCGACGAGGAGCTGGCCAAGGCCGGACCGACCGCCGCGGCCCGGGCCCGGCAGGGTTACGAGATCGTCGCCCAGACCGCGATGATCGGCGACCGGCTCCTGGGCGAGGCCCTGGATTACGTCGGGGACAGCGGCTACGTGATGCTGGTCAGCGACCACGGCCACGAGCGGGCCAAGCCGCGGGTACGCCGGATCGCCCTGTCCCGCACCGTCCTCGACGGCGGCCAGGGCACCGTGGAGCGCGGCAGTTACACCATCCGCACCAGCGAGGGTAACGCCACCGCCGTGCTGACCGAACGGGAGATCGACGGCGGCGTCCCCGTCCCGACCATGAACTTCAAGCTGCGCTACCCGGAGGTCCGCCTGACCGGTACCGGAGCCGAGCTGGCCCGGGCGCGCCTGCTCGCCCTGACCACCGCTGACGGCAAGCCGCTTCTGGCCCAGGCGTCCGGCGGGATCCTGCGCCCCTCCGATGCGCTCCTCGACGCCGCCCGCGTGACCGTCGGACTGAAGCAGGAAAATGGCTACTCGGTGTTCGTCAACAGCGGCGCCCACGGCTACGACGATCTGGGCGTATTCGGCCTGCTCGGCCCGGGGGTGATCTCTGGCGAGCTCCCCAAACACGTGGCCTCGGTCGACGCAACTCCGACCGCCCTGTGGCTGATGGGTCTGCCCGTCCCCCTGGACATCAAGGGCAGCCCGGCCACCTTCGCCCTCGACGCCGCCACCCTCGAAAGCCGCCCCGTCACCACCGTCGAGACCTACGAGGACGGCTCCAGACCCTGGGACAGCGGCGGCTCCCGCGAGATCAGCCCCGAGGAATACGAGCGGCTCAAGGAGCTGGGGTACGTGGAGTAACGCGGTCGGGGCGGGGCCCGCCGGGTGGAGGATTCAGTTGCAGGCCGGCCAGCTGGCCACGTCGGCCGCGGTCACCTCCACCAGCGTGGGGATGGCGTTGCCGGACACCGGATGGAACGCCAGCACGTTGACGCTGTCGGCGGCGACGTCCTGGGCGCTGATGGTCAGGCAGAAGGTGCCCGAGCCGTCCGCGCAGGGCTCACAGCTGATCCCCAGGGTGGCCATCAGGTCGCAGGTGGCCCCCGGGTCGGCGTCGGGATCGATGAGTGGGTCGAGCGCCCGGGTGTCCATCTGCGCGTCGTAGGTACCGCCGGCGATGGACAGACCGTCCACGGTGAAGCTGCCGCCGATGGTCAGGCCCGTGAGCGGCATGCCGTACCCCTCCATGTCCACCTCCACATCCGCCGGACCGATCTCCAGGTACGGGTTGCTCCAGTCCCCGGTGGGGAAGTCGGTGGTCGGGACGCACATGTCCTGGACGTAGTCGTTGCCGTCCTCTTCCAGGAGACCGCTGTAGACCTCGACGGTGCCCGCGACATCGTCCAGCCCGTCGATGTGGAAGACCATGTGCACGTCCGAGATGTACTGGGCCAGCAGGCTCCCCACACCCGGAGGTTCGGTGAAAGTGGCCGAGGCCAAATCCAGGCGGAAGTCCCCGCCGGTGAGGGTCATCTCGGGGTCGTTGAGCGGGGCACCCACCGCCGAGGTCTGGAAGTCCAGGTCCGTGGGCGTGCCGCCGTCCCAGGTGATGGTCGCGGTGTACGGGGTGGACGGCTGGAGGTGCTGATCCGTGCCCTGGAAGGGGTCGAAGGTCAGGATCGTCTGGTCGCCGTTCATCGTGTCGCTGCCGGTGACGGCCCCGCCCTGGCCGTCGACCAGCGCGATGGACGCGTTGCTCACCGGGGCGCTGAACTCCACGACGATGTCGTCGCGGTAGTAGACGTCGTTGGACCCTTGCTCGGGGTCGGTCTCGACGATGGTCGCCGCGTCATCGTCGTCGTCGGCCGTGTCGTCGTCATCGTCGTCGTCGTCCGCGGTGTCGTCGTCGTCGGCCGTGTCGTCGTCGTCGGCCGTGTCGTCGTCGTCGGCCGTGTCGTCGTCGTCACCGGTGTCGTCGTCGTCGTCATCCAGGGGGAAACACATGTTCCCGTTCTTCTCGTACCCGTACGGACAGTTCGGGCAACCCGACAGGATCAGGAGAGACGTGAGCAGGACCAGGAGACAGCCGAGCTTGGGCATGAAGCAACCTCTCGACGGCCTGTCTAGCACATCCACCGTTCGAGGTGGCTCCCAACGCCTACCCGACAATCCGGGCACGGGCGGGGGACGTCGACATCGCCGCCGGTGGCCGGTACCGTGGGGCATGGAGATCGGAGACGTTCTCCAGTTCCGCGACCGGAAGGGGGGACGACGGTCTGCGGTAGGAAATTGCTTTGGGGCCGTTCGGTTGGATCGCCTTCCCCGCCGAGC
>CAYTBN010000100.1:0-15864 GCA_964436045.1 uncultured Rickettsiales bacterium
CAGGATGGGAGCGGCGATGACGGCGACGCGATACTTCATGGGACCTCCGGGGGATGATGTTGCCCGGGGAGATGGCAAGGACCGTGCCACGGGAGAGGGTACTCGGTGTCGGTCCCGACCCCGGCCTCGGTCTCGGACTCCGCCTCGGTCCCGGCCCCGGTCTCTAGAACAATGATCCCTGCGTCCCGAACTCGATCTCCTCCTTCAGCCGCTTCAGCGTGTCCCAGCGGGTGCGGACGAATTCGGGCAGGTCGTCACCCCGGCGCAGCAAGCCGGTCAGGTAGGCCCGGGTGACCGGGTCGGACGGATAGCCGGACCCCAGGTCGCCGTGTTGCTCGCGGATGTGCTCCAGCGCTGCGTCGCGCTCCACCTTGGCCAGCACCGAGGCGGCGCCGACGGCGGGAAACCGGTTCTCGGCCCGCGGGGTGGCGGTCACGCGATCGAGGGGCAGATCGAAGCGCGCGGCCATCCGGGCTCGGAACGCCTCGATCCCACGGGGCGCGACCGGGGCGTCGATCTGGACCGCGTCGGGGGAGAGCTCGGAGCAGATCCGGACGAAGGCGTCTTCTTCCAGCGCGTTGAGGTTGCCCCGATCGATCTCGGCCGGCGTGATGCTGACCGTGCGCCAGCCCTCTCCCAGCGCCCGCAGCCGCCCGGCGGCCGCCTCCCTGCGGGCGGCCGTCATCCCCTTGCTGTCGCGCCCACCCGCCTCGCGGATGGCGTCGACGTCGGCCTCCGCGAGCAGGTAGCCACCCACCACCAGTGGTCCCAGCACACTCCCTCGCCCAGCCTCGTCGAACCCCAGGTATCGCATGGCGGCGATCATAGCGTCTGAGGCCTTGCTCGTTATTGGATCGTGACAGCGCGCCTACGCGTGCGGATATAATCAACGCGCCCGAGAGGCAGGCGAGAGGTGCGCCCCGGCCCCGCGCCGCGCTCGGGTGGCTCGCTGTATCTGTTCATGGGGGCACCGGAAATGTGGACCATGAGACGAATTGCCCTGTTGCCGGCCATCGCCCTGCCCATCCTGGCCCTGTCGTCCGGATGCCAGGAGGATCTCGTCGAGGAGTTCGGTGAGCCCGTCGTCCGCCTCACCCCCCGCGCAGGCGGCGTCGGCATGTCCGTGGACCTGGAGTTCCGCGGCACCAACACCGACTGGGACGAGAACACACCTACGGTGGACATGGGCGAAGGGATCACCGTCCGCGATGTCGACGTGGACGGCCGCACGCTGGCCTTCGCCATCGCCGACATCGCCCCCGACGCCCCCCTCGGCTGGCGGGACGTGCTGGTCAGCTTCGGCGAGCGGCAATTCAAGATCACCGACGGCTTCGTGGTGCAGACCGGCGCCATCGCGATCCTGCCGGATCGGGCGCGGCTGGGTGAATCGCTGGACATCGAGGTCACCGGCGTGAACACCTCCTTCCAGGACGGCTACACCCAGGCCAGCTTCGGTGAGGGAATCTGGATCGACGACGTGGAGGTGCTCTCCGAGGCCTCGGCCATCGTCCGCATCAGCATCGATCCCACCGCGTCCCCCGGCGCCCGCAACGTCACCCTGTTCAACGGCTCGACGGCCTGGACGCTGTACGAGGGCTTCCTGGTGGATCGCAGCGCGGTCACCATCGCCTTCGACCCGCCCCAGGGGAGCCAGGGAGAGACCGTCGACTTCACCATCGTGGGCACCAACTCCTCGTTCGAGGATAGCGAGACCGTCCTGGAGATGGGCGACGACATCGTCGTGGACTACTTCGACGTGATCGACGCGACCAACGCCTTCGGGACCATGACCATCAGCAACGCCGCCGACCTGGGATTGCGGGACGTGACGGTCATCTCCGGCGACGAGATCCTCATCGTCCACGACGGCTTCGAGGTGCTCGGCTCGCCCCCGGACGTGGACAACACCCTGTGCAGCATCTCGGTGTCGATCACCCGGGTGGTGGACAACAACTCCTGCGTCGTCGAGGCGAGCTACTCGGCGTCGGTCGTGTTCTACGCTCCGCTGGATCCCCCCTGCGGTGAGTCGCCGCCACCGACGATGGTCTTCCCCTTCGACATCAACTACAACTACCCGATCTGGCAGGGGGACGACACGGACTGCCCCTTCCCGGCCACCTTCGACGCGGGCGACAACATCTATCTGGACTCTTCGGACGGGACCCACGCCCTGACCTTCGACCGCTACGTGGATCCCTACTCGGGCATCACCGCCTACTACCTCGACCACACGATGACGCTGGCGGACTATCACTTCGACCGTCACTACTCGCTGCGGGCGGACGGCTCGGAGGACGAGGATCAGATCCCGCCCTTCGACACCCGCTACGACGAGACCCCGGGCTCCGACCCCGGCGGCGTGATCATGCACACCATCCCGCTGGACTACGACCTGCTCCAGCCCCAGCTGTGCAACAACTTCACCCACGATCCCAACGAGGAGCTGCTGGTCGAGTGGACGATGGCCATGACCTACGACGTGGCCGGACTGTCCATCGTGCTGCAGACCCAGGACGCCGAGGATCCCGACAACGGCGCCTACAACATCGTCCTACCCTGGGACGACGGCGAGTGGATCTGGGAGCCCGAGCAGCTGCTGTCGCTGCCCGAGGGCAACGGCTACCTGGTGTTCGGCGACGGAGCTGCCCAGCCCACCTGGCAGCTGCCCTTCTCCGACCTCTTCCCCAGCGGACCCATGGCCGGCAGCGGGATCACCACCATGGGCTTCATGATCCTCAACAGCAGCGCGGAAGAACCCGAGGAGTGAGCGGCAGCGGATCCATCCCAGGGGCACCAGGGACGTTGGAGCGATGAGGGACACGGCAATTATGCGCGAATACAAGACAGGTGGCTGGCTCGTGGGCCTGCTGCTGACAGCGGCTCTCACAGCCGGCTGTACCGACACCGGCATCTACGCCCTGAATCTGGGCGACGTGGCGGTGGTCACCGGTGACTTCGACACCCCCGAGGGGGCCCTCGACGCCCTCGAGGTCCCCTACACCCTGGTCAACGGCTGGCACGCCGACGGACCGCACTACGAGGTGGAGGAGGACTACGCCTGGGAACAGGTGACCTACGAGGTCGAGGTGTTCTTCGCCGATCCCTTCGAGATCGGCGGCTACGACGTCACCTTCCTGTCCTGCGGGATGCGGGGCGCCGGAGCCTTCGTCTACAACGACGCCAGCGAGCGGGACGACCAGCTAGTGGACGACGACACCGCGGTGACCAACCTCCGCGAGTATGTGGACAACGGCGGCTTCGTCTACGCCACCGACTGGAGCTACGATCTGATCGAGGCCGCGTTCCCCGACCAGATCGACTTCCTCGGCGACGATGGAGAGCTGGATGCCGCCCAGCTCGGCGAACCCCAGGTCATCAACGGCGTGGTGGTCGACAGCGCGCTCCAGGAAGACCTGGGCATGAGTTCGGGCAACAACGAGGTCGAGGTCCGCTTCGACTTCGACGCCTGGTCGGTGATCGAGGGCGTGGGGAACGGGACCAGCGTGCTGGTCGAGGGCGACATCGTCTACAAGGACGGCGCCGACGACGCCGAGCTGGACGATTCTCCGCTGCTGGTGATCTTCGACTACGGCAGCGGCAAGGTCGTGTACACGCCGTTCCACACCCAGGCGCAGTACACCACCGACGTTCAAGACATCATCAACTTCCTGGTCTTCCAGTTCCAACAGGCTGAGGGCTAGGAGGGAGGATCCCATGACACCTAGGGCCTCCGCGTTGCGGGCTGGCCTGGTGGCGCTGCCACTGGCGCTGCTGCTGGGCTGCCCCGAGTACACGCTGCGTCCGAACGAGCAGACCGACGTCTTCCTGCAGGAGACCCGCAACGTGGTCGATATCCTGCTGGTGGTCGACAATTCCTGCTCGATGATCGACGAGCAGGAGAAGCTCGCCGACAATTTCCAGAGCTTCATCGACGCCTTCGCCGGCGTCGACGTGGACTATCACATCGGCGTGACCACCACCGACATGGAGCAGGAGCACCACCAGGGACGGCTGCGGTGCTCTGCGGACGTGGTCGGCGTAGAGCCCGGGCCGTTCGTCATCGAGACGCTGTCCAACGACACGCTGATCCTCGACTTCGGCGACGGGCCGATCAGCGCCACCATCCCGGCCGCCGATTACACCGCCACCGAACTGGCTGACTGGATCAGCTGGCAGTCGCCGATGGCGGACTTCGCCTTCGCGGTCGCCAGCGACGACGAGGCGGTGTGGATCACCACCGAGCTACCCTGCGCCGAGGCCTACATCGAGGTCGGCGGCGGCACGATCAACGACACCCTCGGCATCGACGAGGGTTACTCGATGACCGGGGTCCAGGTGATCACCACCGCGACCGAAAATCCGGCGGCCCACTTCGCCGCGAACGTGCACGTGGGCGATCGGGGGTCGGGCTTCGAGCAGGGGCTGCAGGGTGCGTTCCACGCCCTGTCCGAGCCGCTGGTCAGCGAGGAGAACGGCGACTTCCTGCGGGACGAGGCCGCCCTGTCGCTGGTGTTCGTCTCCGACGAGGAGGACCAGAGCCCGGATCCGGTCAGCTACTACCTCGACTTCTACTACGCGGTGAAGTCGCCAGTGGATGGCTGGGAGGCCTACCGGGACGACACCATCTTGAACATCTCGGCGGTGGTCGGCGACATCCCCGACGGCTGCGAGCAGGCCTCGGGTGCGGACGTCTATCCGGCCGCTCCAGGCTACCGCTACGTCGACCTGGCCCAGCGCACGGGCGGCGTCTACGACTCGATTTGCAACGAGGACTTCTCGCCGCTGGTCCACGAGCTGGGCCTGAACATCAGCGGCCTGCGCTCCGAGTTCCACCTCAGCAAGTTCCCCGACGAGCTGACCCTGGTGGTCCGGGTCGGCGCCGAGGGGGACACCGCCGAGGAGGTCCAGGAGGGCTGGATCTACGACTGCGAACAGAACCGCATCGTGTTCGACGACGAGCACATCCCCCCCGGTCTGCACCGCATCGAGGTGGCCTACGCCGTGGTGGCGCGCACGGGCGGCGACGGCTGCGGCGGCACGGAGGGCTGACGATGAGTGTGATTGCACATCAGCGTCGGATCACGACCCTCGCGTTGACGGTGCTGGGCCTCGTCGGTTTGGCGCTGGCCGGGTGCGCGGACGAATGCGAGGAAAATCTCCATTGCGAGCTGGGGCAGGTCTGCAGCGCGGGCCAGTGCGAGGACGCCACCTGCGTCACCAGCGATCAGTGCGCGATGGAGACGTTCTGCGCCCAGGAGTCGGGCGTCTGCGAGCCAGGCTGCCAGACCGACCGGGACTGCTACCCCTACAACTCGTGCAACCAGGACAACCAGTGCGTGAACGCGGGTTGCCGGAGCACGGTGCTGGATTGCGCCTTCGGCGAGTTCTGCAACACGCTGACCGGCGAGTGCTTCGACGCCAGCGGTGCGTACTGCCGGGAGTGCGAGGGGTACGACGACGAGGAAGAGTGCGGGGCGGGCAACCTGTGCGTGACCATCGGCGGATACCCCCAGCCCTACTGCGGCGTCGACTGCTCGCTGGGGCAGGAGTGTCCGCGGGGGTACGACTGCGGAGCGGTCCAGGACCCCTCCGGGAACATCCGTGGCTATGTCTGCATCACCACCTGCTGGACGCTGGACGATTGAGGCCTGGGGAGGTCCGATGACATTTCGCGGGAACAGCTCGCGCACCCTCGTGGCGCTGCTGGGCGTCGGCGCCTGGGCGCTACTCGCGCTGGCGGTCGGTTGCGACACCAGCGGCGACGACGACGACACCACCGACGAAGAGGGCACACCGCCGGAGATCATCCACGAACCGGTGGGCGACGAGCAGCCGGCATTCCTGGAGGTGGCCGTCGAGGCGACGGTGACCGATGCGGACGGCGTCTCTGCCGTGACCCTGTACTACCGCCCCGCGGGTGCCGAGAACTGGAGCTTCTCGTACATGTACGAGACCGAGCAGTCCGGCCAGTACGTGGGGGTCATCTCGTCGTCGGTGGTCACCGCGCAGGGGGTGGACTACTACCTGCGCGCGGTGGACGGTGGCGTGCCCCGCGGTGAGGCCACCTCGCCGGAGGACGCGCCGGACGGGTTCCACCACTTCGGCGTCGAGGTGGTCGGCGAGTCCCTGCCCTTCGTCGAGGACTGGGAGGGGGGCACCCTGGCCGAGCTGGGCTGGGAGGTCGTCAACGATGGCTTCCCGGACTACGACTGGGAGGTCACCGATCAGCAGGCCCTGTCCAGCGACAACTCGGTGATGCACGGCGAGGGGATCAACGACATCGCCGGGCTCAAGGACTGGCTGATCTCCCCGGTGCTGGAGTTCGACGGCGAGAGCGAGGTGGCCGTCCACTGGGGCGAGTACGGCATGTTCACCGCCGACACCCAGGTCCACCAGCTCTACCTGTCGATGGGCAGCCCGGATCCCTCCTCCGGAGACTTCCAGCTGGTGTCCGACCTGCCGGCCCCGGCCCCGGACGTGTGGGTCGACTCGCTGCTGTACGACATCACCGACCTGGTGTCCGAGGGTGAGGGGTACGTGGCCTTCTATTACGAGGGTGAGTACCCGGCGGATCGCTGGTTCATCGACGACGTGTACGTGGGCGAGCCCCTTCCCCGGTTCGAGCTGGGCGACGTCACCGCCGATCCGGCGGACTTCGAGCCCGGCGCGGCCGTGGATCTGACCATCACCGTCGACAACGTCTCCCTGGTCGACTCGCTGCCGGTGACCGGGACCCTCCAGAGCTCCGACACGCTGCTGGAGATGACCGTCGGCAGCGTCGAGTACGGAGTGGTGGAGTCGGGCGGTAGCGCATCGGGCGACGGTCCGTTCACCGTCACCGTGGACGCCGAGCATCCCCACAACATCTCGCTGCCGTTCACCCTGACCCTGGACGACGGCGAGCACAGCTGGGACCTGGAGTTCGAGCTGCTGATGGGATCGGACTCGTCGGCCACCATCGAGTACGACGCCACCACCGCGCTGGAGGTCTACCTGAGCATCGGCCACGGAGACCCCGCCGCGCCGAGCTACGAGGTCACCACCGAGGTCGGGGATGCAGGCTCGTGGCAGGTCGACATCACCTCGGAGGCCTGGTTCCTGCCACCGGGTCCGGCCGACCGCTGGTGGATCCGTGTGAACAACGACGGGCTGTACGCGGCCACGATCAACGGATTCCGCATCGACTGGGGCGACGTCGCCTTCGAGAGCGAGCAGGTGCCTTTCGAGGTGCTGGCGCAGAGCGAGGCGCTGCTGTATCTCCCCCCCCTGGCGGAGCTCGAGGCCACCGCGGTGGTGGCCGATCCCGACCCGATCTCACCGGGAGACGCCGGCGTGCTGATGACCGTCGAGGTCACCAACGTCGGCGTGGTCGAGACGGCCGGATCCCTGCTGGGTACCCTGTCTTCCACCGACCCGGACGTGTCGAACATCCTGGGCGTCGACCTGAGTTTTGGCGCGGATCCGCTCGGGCCCGGCGACTCGGCCATCAACGGCGCGCCCTTCTCCTTCGACGTGGACGCAGGCCACGTCGACGACTCGGAACTGGAGTTCACCCTGGCCCTGACCGACGGCGTCGACAGCTACGAGGTGGCGGTGGCGATTCCGGTCCCCCACGCCCACGTGGAGCTGGAGGATCTGGTCGTGGACGACTCGAGCGGCAATGGCGACGGTATCATCGACCGCGGCGAGACCGTTTCGCTCACCGCCGCCTTCCGCAATACCGGTGACTTCGACACGGCCGGCGACGTCAGCGCCACCCTGGCGATGGCCGCCAGCTCGATGGCCGAGATCACGGTCATCGACGGCGACGAGGCGCTGGGTGCGCCGATTCCGGCCGGTGAGCCGCTGGTGGCACCGGACGCCTTCGAAATGTCCATCGATACGGGCTACCTCGGCGACCTGGTGATCCTGGACGTGACCCTGACCGACGGGGTGGACACCTGGCTGCAGACCTTCGAGATGGAGGTCTCGGAGCGGCCGTGGCAGGCGATCCCGGGGGCCACCGACTCGGTCGGCGACTCCAACGGGTACATGTTCGACATCGATCAGATGTGGTTCAAGACCGACGGCGAGGTGCTCTGGCTGCGCACCGACTCCTATTCCCCCTTCGACACCTCGACCCTGTGGATGACCTACGTGTTCTACGACGTGCCCAAGTGGTGGCGCGTGGAGTTCATCTACAGCGAGTTCAAGATCTACGACGACTGGTTCGACGGCTGGTTCAGCGGTGACGAGGTGACCCCGACCCTCCCGATGGAGTGGTACGAGGAGCAGGATGGGCCCCGTTACTCCTTCGTCTGGCGGATCCTGCTGGAGGACATGGAGGTCGACGGCCACAGCCTGCGGATCGGGATGTTTGCCGGCTCCTGTCCCTTCATCTATTACTGCGACACGGCCCACGACAGCTGGTTCTATCTGGACCTGCAGAACGCGGTCTACGGCCAGTCCGAAGAGTACCTCTACGTGTTCACCTGGTAGCGCCGCCGCGGCGCCCGGACCCCCCATGACCGCCACGGTACAGCTGGATCTCGACGGGCCGATCGCCCGCGTCACGCTGGATCACCCGGAACGCGGCAACGCGCTGACCGAGGAGATGCTGGAGTCCATGGTCAGCGGCATCCCCGCCCTGGCCGAGGGGGGGGCGCGGGCGCTGGTCATCCGTGGCCGGGGCAACGCCTTCTGCGGTGGCTACGACCTGACGCGGATGCCCACGGGCGGCAAGGGCGCGGCCTATTCGGAGGGGCAGCACCCGATGATGCTCGCCCTCGATGCCCTCGAGGGCTTCCCCGGTCCCACGGTCGCCGCCCTGGATGGCCACGCCATCGGTGGAGGCTGCCTGCTGGCGTCGGTGTGCGACCTCCGCTTCGCGGCCGAGGGGATCCGCTGGTCGATCCCCGCCGCCCGGCTGGGGGTGGTCTATCCCGAACGTGGCCTGCGCCGGCTGGTGGCGCTGGTGGGCCTGGGCCGGACGATGGAGATGTTGTTGCTCGCCGAGCCGCTGGATGCGTCGACAGGTCTTGCCTGGGGTCTGTACAACGGGGTCGAGCCGCCCGATACGTTCGATGAACAGCTGGAACATCGGCTCGCCCAGCTGGCCCGCCGAGCCCCCCTGGCCGTCGACGGCATCCACGAGACCCTGCGGCGCGCGGTCCTGCCCCCCCTGGACGAGGCCACCCTCCGCGCCCTGAACGCCCTGGTCGAGCGGGCCCTGCGCAGCGAGGACGTGAACGAGGGGCTGGCCGCCCGGCGCGCCCGGCGTCAGCCGGAGTTCCGCGGACGATGAGCCGAACCGTGACCGCCCAGCGCGGCCCGCTGCTGACCCCCGCCGGCCGGGTCAGCGGTCCCGTTCCGCCCGGGTGAACGCCGCGATGGCGCGGAACGAGATCCGGTCCACCGCCAGGAACGTGATCCCGAGCCCCCCGACCACCAGCACGTTGATCGCCCGGAAGACCACCGCGTAGGCCAACGCCGGATCGCTACCGATCCCCAGCAGAACCAGCCCGGCGACGAGGAAGGCCTCGACGATCCCGATGGAGAACGGGGCCGACGGAAGCATCAGCCCCAGGGTCATCACCAGCAGCAGCACCAGTCCGCCCAGGGGATCGACGTCGTCAAAACCCATGGCGCGGCACAGTGCCCACACCGCCAGCGCGTTGAGGATCCAGGCGGCCAGGGTCACCCCGGCCATCGGCGCTGCGTGGCGCAGGCTGCCCAGGCCGCGGACGCCCTCGTGGAAGGGTTGTAGCCCGGCGGCCAGCCGGCGTCCCAGCCCAGGGTGCACGCGGGTCGCCAGCCCGCGCAGCCTCTCGATGGCCCCTTCGCCGCCGATGGCCACAACGGCCAGGATCGCGAGCAACGGCACCAGCGCCAGCGCCACGCCGATGCGCCCCTGCTCGACCAGGGCGATCGGCACGCCAGCGACCTCGACGGTGTGCAGGGGGAGGTCGGCCGCCGCCACCGCCACGGTCAGCAGGAGCGCCACGGCCACCAGGTCCAGGGAGCGGTCCACCACCACGGCGAACATTCCACCCCCGAGCGGGACCCCCTCCCGCTCCCACAACAGGTAGGGACGGGCCAGCTCGCCCAGCCGGAAGGGCAACGCCTGGATCGCAAGCAGGCCGACGGCCTGGATCGAATAGGCGCGGCGGAACGGCAGGGCTCGCACCGGCCTGACCGCCACCATCCAGCGCCAGCCGCGGCAGGCATGGGTGGTCACGAACAGGGCGATGGAGCCCACCAACCAGACCGGGTCGACCCCTGCCAGCGCGTTGGCGAATGCGGGCCACGAGACCCCGCGGAAGACCAGAGCCAGCAGGGCCAGGCCAAGGCCCAGGGCCAGTGCCAGCTCCAGGGCGCGGGCCGTGGGCCCTCGCCCGGTCACGGGGCCTCTCCCGATGGGGGTGGCAGGGCGTATTCCAGGGTGCCGTCCGGCCACTCGGCGGCGGGTGCCAGCTGGGCGTCGAGCAGCTCCCGGATCGCGGCCGTCTCCCCGGGATCCATCGTCGCCGGATGCACCAGGAGATGCGAGAAGCCATGCCGGGACAGGTCCTCGACCGCCGCCTGGTCGGCGGGGAGGTCCGGGGTCAGCGGCCAGGTCAGTACCCGGCCCTCGCGGGTGGTCCGGCGTGATGTCGGATCGTCCAGCCGCGCGAGCATGCCCTGGATCAACCCGTTGTCCGCCAGCTCGACCGGCAGGAACGAGGTCACCCAGTACGCCGTCGGCCGGCGGTGCACCGTGGCGAGCAACAGGTAGGTTCGTGCTTCGCGCACCGCCCCGGGGGGGAAGTCGAAGACGGCCCCCGTCGCCTCCATCGCCAGCTCGGCGTGGCGGGCGGGGGGATCGAGGCGGGTGACGGGCAACGGCCAGCGGGCCGGCGAGAGCAGCAGCGACTCGACTGCGATGGCCCCCGCCGCGAGGGCCGCCAGCGCCCAGCTCGCCCTCGGACCGCGCTCGCGCAGCAGCCGCGCCAGGCCCATCGCCGCCAGAAGACCCAGCAGCAACATCGCCCAGATGACCATCCGGTGCGGGTGGTGAACCGAGCGCAGCGGGGAGCCGGGGAAGCACAGGGCCGCGTAGGGCAGATACAGGGGCACCGATCCCAGCGAGAGCGGATGGCCGGCCACGGTCAGCTGGGGCCCCGCCATCAGCAATCCGTACACCCCGAGCCCCGCCCACCAGCCCCGCGCCGCGCGCACCCGCAGTCCGGCGAATGCCGCCAGCGCCAGGGTGATCCAGCCCAGCGAGTTGGCGTGGAGAATGCCGTGGTTGCCCTCGGCCCCCATGTCCGGGAAGTGGTGATCCCACGGGGCTAGGAAGGTCAGCAGATCCACCCGCGGCAGGGTCGCCTGGTCCCAGCCCGGCGAGCTGGCGGGGCTGACCAGGGCGTCGTCTGCCAGCAGGGCCCCGCGGATCAGCAGCAATACTGGCAGCGCGCCCACCGCGGTCAGGGCGGCCAGGGTCGCGCAGCGGCGCAGCAGGGCGTCGACTTCCACCTCCCGGCGAACCCCGAGCACACCCGCTAGGATCAGGGTCATCAGCGCGCTGAACAGGCCGTAGTAGGGCGCGGCGAAGGTCGCCGCCGTCGCCGCTGCTGCTGCGGCCAGCATCCAGCGCATGCCGCCCCGCACGATGGCCTGGTGCGCGGCCAGCAGGTAGAGCGCGACCGGGGCGGTGACCAGGTATCCGGTGGTTCCGCTGTGCAGGCACGACAGGGCGTAGGACGAGAACGCGAAGATGGTGCCGCCCACGAAGGCCGCCGGTCGCGAGCCGGTCCAGCGCAGTGCGAGCGCGTAGGCCGCCAGCGCGGCGAGCACCAGCTGGAGGGCGAGGCCCAGCGAGAACCCGGGCACCAGGCCGAAGATCCAGACCAGCGGCGTGGCCAGCAGCGCGCCGACGGGATCTCCGAAGAACAGCGTGCCGCCGGCCGGGTGGTTCACCAGATCGGTGTGGAACGGGAGCTGGCCCGCGGCCAGCGAGCGTGCAAACCAGTGATAACCCCAGGCATGGTCGGCCATGTCCGAGGTGGGCGCGCCGGGCAGCAGATGGGTTGGATCCGCCCATACAGGGGAGATGAACAACGCCGCCAGGGCAGCATAGCCCGCGATCGCGGGGCCGTGGCGGCGGACCGCGGCCCCGATCACGGATCGACCCCGAGGGTCTTCATCCAGGCCCGCTCGCTCGGCGACCATACCTGGAGGCGCTGATCCTCCAGCCGCAAGCTCTTCCCGCTCCCGTCCAGTAGTTGCGGCTGGCGTGGGGAATCCCCGACCGGCAACGGCCTGAGCAGGGACCGGGGATTGAGGCTGCCGAAACCCAGCGAGGGGAAGGGACCGCCGGGCATCGGGTTGTCCGCGAACGACGTCGGCACCGCGGCCGGGCCGGCCAGCGCTGGCATCGTGACCGAGGTCTCGCCGTTCCATTCGCCGATATCGAAGGCTTGCAGGTGGGCGCCGATCAGGAAGGGTTCGCCGAACAGGCGGCGCATCAGCTGGCTCTCGGCCCGGTAGGTGTCCCGCAGGGAGTAGGTGTACATCTCGCGGTTGACCGTCACCACCCGCAACCCCAGGTCCTCCAGGGCTTCGAGGTCGGATGCATCGAAGGCAAAAACACCGCCGTCCTGGCGTAATTCGTGGCGGGCCAGGGCGGCCAGGAAGGTGTTCTGGGCGACGTGGCGGTCCCAGTCCTCGGGACGGACCCGGGGAACCCAGGCGGCGTGTCCGTTGATCAGTCGCTTGCCGTGGAGCAGTTGATAGATCAGCGGTTGCTGGTTGGTGGTCAGCCGGGGGTCCAGCGGCAGCTCCAGCATCACCTCGCCAGGGGCATCTGCGAGCAGGCGATAGGCGGCTGGCGGTTCCCACAGCGAGACCTGCACCACGTTTCCGCCGGTCCGGACGATGATCTCGGCGGGGACCAGCAGGGCCACGGCGACCGCGGCGAGCAGGGCGGGGCGCCGGCCGAGCAGCTCTCGCAGCGCGTGGATCGCGATCCCCGACAGGCCGGCGACTGCAAGGAACACCAGCAGCGAATGTCGGCGGGGCCACCAGAAACGTTCCAGGGGCGGGACCAGGCCATACAGCCAGCGGAAGGGGAGGGGGATCCGGGCCACCGGCTCCTCCCACAGGATCGGATAGGGGCCCAGCGCCAGCAGGTAGAACAGCGCCGCAATCGCCAGCAATGCGGCCACGGCCCAGCGGTCGATTCCCACACGCCCGCGCAGCCCGAGGATGGCCGCGGTGACCGCCATCCCCAGGGACAGCCACGACAGGACGATGGTCCCGCCGGAGGGTGAGGGATCGTGGATGGGCCAGGTCAGCGGTAGCGAGGCAGCCACCGCGATTTCTGCCTGCCCCGTCTCGGCGGTGCCGGGGATCGCCGCCCAGTGGCTGGCGAACACCCATAGCGGCCATGCCAGCAAGGCGCCCGCTGCCAGGCAGAACGCTCCGAGCGAGGGCAAGCGTGACCCTATCTGATCGCGGTGAGCCCAACCCCAGGCCGCGAGCATCAGCGCGCCAGCCAATGTGGCGAACAGCCCGTAGTACCAGTAGACGAAGGCGTTGACCGCGAACAGCAGCGCCGCCAGCAACGCCCGCCCGATTCCCGGCCTGCGCAGCACGCCGACGAATGCCGCCAGGAAGAGGGCCAGCCACAAGATCGGTGCCTGTGAAAAGCGGCCCGCCGACAGCTCGGCCATCACGTAGGGATTGATCCCGTAGATCGCCCCGCCCGCGAGGGCACCGGTCCGGCCGACGCCCAGGGACCGGCAGAGCAGATAGCCGCCCCAGCAACCGCCGATCACCACCAGTAGATAGTACGCGTTGAGACCTGCCGGCCAACCCAGGAGCCAGAGGAACGGCGCCGCCAGGACGCCGTCCGAGCCGTTACCCGCGAGGAAGGGTGCGTCGCCGACGGGCACGTAATAGAGGTCGTTGTGCAGCAGGTCGCCCGCGTTCGCCGTCCGGTCGGCAATCCAGCAGAACAACCAGTGGTTGGACAGGCAGTCCGGGTGCCGCCAGTTACCCAGGATGTGGCGCTTTGGCTCGAGCCAGGCCGGGAACAACACGGCCAGGCCCAGCCCCGCATAGATCACCCCGGGGATCCACAAAGCCGGCCGCCGCAATCCGGTCTCCGCCCTCGCCAAGCGTGCCTCCTGGTCGCGTCTCGACCGGCCCATCTTACTGACCTCGAAGGCGATCGGGGCTCCAGGCTGTTTAGGATAATAAAGTTAGCTCAGAAAAACGTAATGAGTCGGGGGTAATTTTCTGCGCGGATCTGGAGGCCGAAAAATCAAAAAACCCTAGTAACTATCCGGCATTGGACGGCGAACGAATTTGACCAGTTTTTGTCATCCAACTATGCTGACGGTACATCTGTACGAGGGTGGGAAGAGTGTATTGATGTGGCGCGCAGGACCCCGAATCCTGCGCGCACGCACCTGACGCCACGGAGGCCTGGAAATGTCCCTTCCGCAGCACTCGCGAACGCTTCTGATCCTGATCGTCACCGGCGCGCTGTTCGCCCTCGGTTGCCCCGACCCCGAGGGTGACGACGACGACACGACCACCGGAGGGGAGGACGACGACTCCACCGGCGACGACGACACCACCGGTGGCCTCGATGATGCGGACGGCGACGGCTACACGTCCGACGTGGACTGCGACGACAACGATCCGGACACCTATCCGGACGCCGAGGAGCAGTGCGACGGGATCGACAACGACTGCGACGGCGACGTGCCTGCGGACGAGGTCGACGACGACGGCGACGGGGTCATGGTCTGCGACGGGGACTGTGACGACACCAACGCCGACGTCTACCCGGGTACCGACGAGGTGTGCAACGGCCTGGACGACGACTGCAACGGGGAGTTGCCGCCCGAGGAGCAGGACCTGGACGGGGACACCTTCCTGGGCTGCGACGACGACTGCGACGACAGCGATGGCGCGGTCCACCCGGGAGCGGATGAGATCTGCAACGGCGTGGACGACGACTGCGATCCGTCCACCGACGAGGACAACGACTCCGACGGTGACGGCTACAGTCTGTGCAGCGGCGACTGCGACGACACCAACGCCGACGTGCATCCGGGCCAGGAGGAGGTCTGCGACGGGCTGGACAACGACTGCGACCCCACCACCGACGAGGCCGGCGACGGTGACGGAGACACCTTCACCGAGTGCGACGGCGACTGCGACGACACCAACGCCGCCATGTACCCCGGCGCCTCCGAGGCCTGCGACGGCCTCGACAACGACTGCGACGGCACCCTGCCGGTGGACGAGGTCGACGGCGACGGCGACGGCGCCTTCCTGTGCGAACTCGACTGCGACGACGAGGATCCGCTGACCTACCCCGGCGCCCCCGAGCAGTGCGACGAGGTCGACAACGACTGCGACGGCGTGGTCGACGAGGACACGGGCGACGACCAGGACGGTGACGGCTTCAACGCCTGCGCCGGCGACTGCAACGACTACAATCCCGCCACCTTCCCCGGCGCCACCGAGGTCTGCGACGGCGAGGACAACAACTGCGACCAGCTACTGCCCGCGGACGAGCTGGACGTGGATGGCGATGGCTGGCTGACGTGCAACGGTGATTGCAACGACTACGACCCGTTCCAGAATCTGGACGACCTGGATCTGGACGGCTTCACCACCTGCGACGGCGACTGCAACGACTACGACGACACGCTGAGCCCGGCGGACAACGACGGCGACGGGGTCTCCACCTGCGGCGGTGATTGCAACGACGCCAACCCGGCCAACTTCCCGGGTAACCCCGAGATCTGCGACGGCCAGGACAACGACTGCGACGGCGCGGCCGACAACGACGATCCGGGCATCGCGGACGCGGACGGCGACGGCGAA
>CAYTBN010000101.1:0-14971 GCA_964436045.1 uncultured Rickettsiales bacterium
TGGTCTCGTACTTGTCGCCGAAGCTGTCGCCATCGCTGTCGGCGTACCACGTGTCGGCGTCGATGGCGTCGTCTTCGTCGGTGTCTCCGTCACAGTCGTCGTCTTCGCCGTTGCAGTGCTCGTCCGCGCCCGGGAACTGGTCGGCGTCGCCGTCGTCGCAGTCGGTGTCGTCGGCGACATATCCGCTGGGTTGCTCGCAGGCGGTGTCGCTGACCGCGGCATCACCGTAACCGTCGCTGTCGGTGTCGGCGTACCAGGTCTCTGCGTCCACGGCGTCATCCTCGTCGGTGACGCCGTCGCAGTCATCGTCTTCGCCGTTGCACAGTTCGTCGGCACCTGGGTATTGGGCGTCGTTCTTGTCGTTGCAGTCCGTGTTGTCGCTCACGTAGCCGCTGGGCTGATCGCAGGCGTCGACCGTTTCCTCCGTGCCGCCGTATCCGTCTTCGTCAAAGTCGAGATACCAGGTGGTGGTGTCGATGGCGTCGTCCTCGTCGGTGTCGCCGTCGCAGTCGTTGTCCACACCGTCGCAGGTCTCGTCGGCGTCTGGGTTGACGCTGGCGTCGGAGTCGTCGCAGTCCGTTCCGTCGGCGATGGTATCCGACGGTTGTTCGCAGTCGATCGTGGCGGTGTCGGGATCGCCGAAGCCGTCGCCGTCGGAGTCCGCGTACCAAGTCTCGGCGTCGGCAGGCTCGTCCTCGTCGATGTCGCCGTCGCAGTCGTCGTCCTCTCCGTTACATAGCTCGTCCGCCCCGGGGTACTGGTTGGCGTCGTCGTCGTTGCAGTCGGTGTCGTCCGAGACGAAGCCGCTGGGCTGATCGCAGTCGATGTCGCTGTCACTGGCATCGCCATAGGCGTCTTCGTCCACGTCGGCGTACCAGGTGGCGACGTCGACGGCGTCGTCTTCGTCGGTGTCTCCGTCGCAGTCGTCGTCCTCGCCGTTGCAGTACTCATCCGCACCGGGGTACTGGTCGGCGTCGTCGTCGTTGCAGTCGTCGTCGTTGGCGACGTAGCCGCTAGGTTGATCGCATGAGGTCTCGGTGTCGTCGTCCGCGCCGTAGCCGTCCTCGTCCGTGTCTGCGTACCAGCTGTCACCGTCCACTGCGTCTTCGTCGATGTCACCGTCGCAGTCGTCGTCCGCGCCGTTGCAATACTCGTCGGCGCCTGGGTACTGGCTGGCGTCTGCATCGTCACAGTCACCGTCCTGGTCTACGTATCCGCTAGGCTGCTCGCAGTCGGTGTCCGTGCTGGTCTCGTCACCGAAGCCGTCGCCATCGTAGTCGGCGAACCAGGTGGCCACGTCGGAGGCTTCGTCCTCGTCCACGGTACCGTCGCAGTCGTCGTCGCTGCCGTTGCAGGTCTCTTCGGCTCCCGGGTAGATGCTGGCATCGCCGTCGTCGCAGTCGGTGTCATCGTCCACGTGACCGCTGGGCTGGTAGCACTCGATGTCCGTACTGGTGGCGTCGCCAAAGCCGTCGCCGTCGGTGTCCGCGTACCAGGTGCTGGCGTCGAAGGCGTCGTCCTCGTCGATGTCGCCGTCGCAGTCGTCGTCTTCTCCGTCGCACCACTCCGTCGCGCTGGGGCTGACGGTTGCGTCGTCGTCGTCACAGTCGTCGTCGTTGTCCACGTAGCCGGTGGGCTGGTCGCAATCGATGTCGTCGATCACCGGGGTCCCGTAGCCGTCGCCGTCGTCGTCGAGGTACCAGGTGAGGACGTCGATGGCGTCGTCCTCGTCCACGGTCCCGTCGCAGTCGTCGTCCTCGCCGTTGCAGTACTCCTCGGCGCCCGGGAACTGGAGGTCGTCCCCGTCGTCACAGTCGTCGTCGTTGTCCACGTACCCGTCCGGCTGGTCGCACGCGAACTGGTTCACCGCCGCGTCGCCGTAGCCGTCCTCGTCCGCGTCCTGGAACCACTCGCTCGCGTCGATGGCGTCGTCCTCGTCCACCGTGCCGTCGCAGTCGTTGTCGAGTCCGTCGCAGATCTCGTCCGCGCCGGGGTAGATCGTCGCGTCCTGGGGCGCGCAGTCCCCGTCGTCGTAAGTGTAGCCGTCTCCATCCCAGTCGTTGGTGTCCGAGGCCGAGATGCCGGTCGAACCCGCGTCCGCGCCGCAGCCGGCCGAGCCCCCCGACACGCTCACCGAACAGGTCGTGCTGGGCGAGTCGTAGAACTGCTTGACCACGCCTCCGCCGCCGCCCCCGCCGCCGTCGTCGACCACCGCCCCGCCGCCGCCGTTGGCCGTCAGCGAGCCGGTGCATGTGAGCACGTCCGCGATCAGCAGGATCCCACCCCCCGCGCCGCCGCCCGCGGCGTCGTTGTTGAACAGCTGGCCGGTGTTCCCGGTCGCCGTCACGCTGCCCAGGATGTCGATGACCGCGGCCTCCAGGATCACGGCGCCTCCGCCGTACGCGCCGAAGCCGCCGTAGTCGCCGTCCGCCGATCCCGCCGCTCCGCCGGCGGAGCCCATCGCCACGTCCAGGGAGTAGGAGTCGCCGTACGCCCCGCCCCCGTCTCCGCCATCGCCGGAGCAGCCGTCCAGGGACGCCTCGCCGCCCGCGCCTCCGTGACCGCCTCCACCACCCGCGTCCATGCAACATGCGCCGCCCTGGCCCCCGCCCGCCCCCTCGCCGCTGGCGTTGGTCTGTCCCCGGTACCCGCGGCCGGTGGCGACGATCTGCGAGGACGCATCCACCTCGACGCTGTCCGCGATCAGGTGAAGGGTGCCCGTGGTGTTGGCGTCGCCGTCGTAGGAGGACACGTAGAGTATCCCGCCGTTGATCACCTGCACCGAGTCGTAGCTGAGCGTGCCGCCGAGGGTGGTCGTGGTGCCGTCGACCACGAGGTCAGCGCCCCACGCCGGCCAGGCCAGGAACATCGTGCTCAGGATCGCGATGACGTATCCGATCGGGTTACCGCGCGCAGGTCGGTTCATGGGATGCCTCCTCCTCCGGTGAAGACATCATACATGCTCGCGGGAGGCCAGCGGCTCCAACGCGGTGGTGAGCTAACCGTCCGGGTCGCCCTCGGATTCCTGGAGCGCCTTCGTCACCGATACTGAAACCTCGACGGTCTGTCCGGATTTCCGCCGCAGCTCCCGTACCGCTCAGCGTTCGCGAATCACTCCACGTACCCCAGCGCCCGCAGCTGCTCGATGATGTCCGGGTTCAGGCTGACCGGTTGTTCGGCGTCGACGGGGGACAGGTGGCCGCGGAGGCGCTCGAGTTCGGCGAAGAGGGGGGCGGCGCGGTCGCGCTGGGCGGGGTCGTTGCCCAGGTCGTCGATCTCGCGGCCGCGCTCGTCGATGGCGTAGAGGTCGGCGGTCGGCGGGTTGTTCTCCAGGTGGATGATCAGCCGGAGGTCGTCGGTGACGATGGAGGCCTCCGGCGGGCCGTAGAGACCACCCTCGGAGACGGCGACGCGGCCCGGGACGTGCTCTCCGCTTGCCACCAGCGAACGGAGCTCGTCGCCGCCTCCGGTCAGCAGCGCGTGGACGTCCAGGTGGCTGACCACGCTGCGGTTCTCGCCTGGCTTGACCCCCGGGATCTTGATCAAGAGGGGCACGCGGGTGACGGCGGTGCGGGTCGTGTGACCGTGCTCGTAGCCGCCGTAGTCCCAGAACTCCTCGCCGTGGTCCGCGGTGATCACCAGCTCCAGCTCGTTCCAGCCGTCGCGGGTGCGCAGATGGCGGACCAGCTGGCCGATGGCGTCGTCGGCGGCCAGGATCTCCTCGTCGTAGACCGCGCGGATGTACGCCCGATCGTCGTCGGTGAGCGGGAGCAGGCCGCGGCGCATGGCCTTGATGTCCAGCTCGCCGAGCGGTGTCTCGACTTGGTGGGACAGACCCTCGCGGAAGCGGCCGGCGAACGGAGCCGGCGGATCGTAGTCCTCGTGGGGTTCCTGGATGTGGACGAGCAGGAAGGCTGGCTTGTCGCTGGAGTCAAGCCAGGCGCGGGCCGCCTCGACGGCCTCGTGGGCGGTGCGGTGACCCACCGGGGCGGCGCCATGGAAGTCGTAGACATCGAAGCCCTGACTCAGTCCGAACTCCGGCGCCAACAAGGTGTTGTTGACGAACCCGGCTGTGCGATAGCCCTTGTCCTGGTGGACCGTGGCCAGGGACTGGATGTTGTCGCGCAGCCGACCGAACTGTTCCCGGTTGTCCATGTCCCGCACGGCCCGGTGTTCCCAGGTGTACTTGCCCGTCAGCAGCGAGACGGTGGACGGCAGGGTCCAGCAGGATGCGGCGTACGCCCGGGAGAACCAGGCCATCTCGGTGGCGAGGAGGTCCAGGTTGGGAGTGGCCGGCAAGTCCAGGCCCATGTACCCGGTGTGATCGCCCCTCATCGCGTCCACCACGACCAGCACCACATCCGGTGGGCGAGTGGCGCTGCTCGTCGCCGAGGTCGAGTCGTCGGGTCGATCCGCAGGGGCGGAACCTCGGCAGCCGGCCACGAGCAGCAAGGCCAGCATCGCGAACACCGGGATCGATGGAGTGCGCTTCACCGGGTCATTATAGGGCGCCGATCGCGCCACGATAGCCGCGCGGGGTTCAGAGCAGCGCGCCGCCACCCGGCACGCTGGATGCGCCGCCGCTGTTGGCACCGAGCAGGGGGGAGACCAGGCGCATGCCGATGGCGGTGCCGGTGGTCCACAGCGGCATCAGCCGACCCGCGGCCAGGCAGCAGTCCACCTCGCCGCGATTCCAGGCGCCGCCGCGGACCACCCGCAGCTGGGGGTGGGTCTGGGTCGGATCGTGGACCCACTCCATCACCCCGCCCGCCAGGTCGTGGACTCCGTAGGGCGAGCAGTCGTGGGGGAACGATCCCACCGGTTGCAGGCTGACCTGGTCCTCGCTGGAGGTCCGGCAATTGCAGTAGGTGGGCTCGAAGATGTCCCCCCAGGGAAACAGCCGGCCGTCGACTCCGCGGGAGGCCTTCTCCCACTCCACCGCGGTGGGGAGCCGCAGCTCCTGGCCCTGACGCCGGGAGCGCCACTCGGCGTAGGCCTGGGCATCGTCGTAGGAGATCGAGAACACGGGCCAGTCCAGGAAATCCTCGCCATAGTCGGGAAGTGGGACGACCTCGGCCCGGGACTCGGCGTCGTTCCAGCGCACGAGCCGGCGGCCGCGGGCGTCGGTGCGCGGCGCTCGCGCCATCGCAGGCCGGCCCAGGTCGGCGGCCAGCTCCTCGATGAACAGCATGTACTCGCGGACGGTCACCGGATGGCGGGCGATGGCGAAGTCGGGCACGTAGACCGCGCGCCGGGGCCAGGACCGGGGCACGCGGGGATCCCCGCCCTGCAAGAAGCGCCCGCCCGGCACCAGCACGAAACCCTCGCCCAGCTCGTCCGGCCGGCGCAGGCGCACCCGGTAGCGGCGTGAGCCGGGGCGGTTGGAGAACAGCGCCAGCCGCGCCTCCGCGTAACCCTCCTTGCACAGGGTCACCAGGTAGGATCCCTGGGCCATGCGCACGCTGGCCGAGGGCGTCTCGCCGAGGGCCCGGGGAAGGGCGGGCACCGCAACCCGGTCCTGTTCCTCGTAGCGGTACAGGGTCGCCTCGGCGCCGGGCGGATCGGTCTGGACGGCCACGGACGCCATCCCGCCAAGCTCCCGGCGGTAGCGGCCGTCGTCGGACACCAGGACCTGGGCCTGGAAGAACTCGCTGGCCTGCTCGTCACCCCGACGCTCGGCATCCTCGAACTTCTGCCAGTACAGCCGGGCCATGCCGCGACGGGCTTCGGAGCTGTCCGGGTCGAAGCCCAGCGCTCGCTCGTAGGACATCAGGGCCAGGTTGAACGCCTCTTCGCGCGAGTGCTGCAGGTCCCGCAGCTCGCGCTCCTTGTCCCAGGCGCGCCGCTTGCGATCCACCGGCGCCCACGGGGCGACCCGGCTCATCTCCTCGCGGCTGACCTTGCCCAGCCGCTCCACCTCGACCCGCAGGTCCTCGTAGCGCTCGAGTGCGGTCTCGGCGTCCCGGATGTAGGCCGCTGCCTCGTCCCGCCGCTGGGTGCCGTCCAGGTAGGCGTTGAGCCGGCGAATCAGGTTCTCGACCGAGGCCGGCCGGGCCCAGGGGTCCTTGGCCAGGCACTCGAGCGCCAGCTCCTCCAGCTCCGCTGGGATGGGCCTGTCGGGGGCGTGCAGCCGCGGCGCCGTCGGCGGCATGTCGACGACATCGGACAGGACCTGGTCCACGTTGCGGCCCGAGAACGGCGGGCGCAGGCAGAGGATCGCGTACAGCAGGCCGCCGAGGGCGTAGACATCGGTCTGGGGTCCAACCTGATCCGTGTCGGCGCGGGCTTGCTCAGGGGCCATGTAGGACGGCGTGCCCTTGATCCGCCCTGCCACCGTGGCCACCGGGCTCAGGTCCAGCTGGGAGGCGTGGATCTCGATCGATCCCTCGGCCGACAAGGCCGCGTCGCCGTCGTCGGCTGGCAGCAGCTTGGCCGACCCCCAGTCCAGCACGAACACCTCGCCGAAGGGGCCGATCATCAGGTTGTGGGGCTTGAGGTCGCGGTGGATCACCCCCTGGGCGTGGGCGTAGGCCACGGCGCGGCAGGCCTGGCGCAGGTAGCCGACCAATCGGGGCAGCGGGTAGCGCGCGGCGCCCTCCCGGTCGCCAGTCCGCAGCTCGTCGAGGATCTCCTGGAGCGATTGGCCTTCCACCTCCTCCATGGCGAAAAAGAGCCCGCCGCCCGGGAGCGAGCCGATCTCGTAGATCGGGATGATGTTGGGGTGGGTCAGCTGGCCGGCGACCTGGGCCTCGAACAGGAAGCGGGCGGCGGCGTTACGGTCCGCCCGGTAGCGGGGCTGGAGGGTCTTGATGGCGACCAGCCGCCCCACGCGGCGATCCCAGGCCCGCACCACCAGCCCGAACGCCCCCTGCCCCAGCTCCTCGCGAAGCTCGTAGCGGTCGCCCCACAGCTGGGTGCCGGGGGTCTCGCCCACCAGGGCGCTCTGTACGATGGCCACCCGGTCCTCGTCGAGCCAGCCCCGCTCGAGCAAGAGCGCGCGCAGGTCCGTCGGCGAGCCGTTCTGGCCCAGCAGGAACATCGCCTCGCCGAAGCGCGCCTGGTCGAGGAACCTCAGCGCAACGGCCATACGGCCGAAGCTGAGCTCATGGGTCAACTCGCCCAATCCCGCAGATCCCCTCTCACCGACGCGCTGTCGCGCCACCGTCGTGTTCCCGGCAGACCCTCTCTCCGCTATCTCCCATGTTCGGGTATGTCGAGCCCGGGCGCAAGGGGGCCCGGAACGGTGCCGATGGTCGAGGTCTGGGAGGCGTCCGGTGGCGCTACTTGCGCTTCTTGGAGCCGCTGCTCTTCTTGGAGCTGCTGCTGCTCTTCTTGGAGCCACTGCTGCTCTTCTTGGAGCCACTGCTGCTCGAGCGGGAGGACGAACTCGAGCTCTTGGACTTGGATCCCGAGCTCGACGAACGGGAGCGGGTGGACGAGCTGGACGACGAACTGCTCGTCGAGCTCCGGGGGCGGGTGGTCGTGCTGCCGGAAGAGGTCGAGGAGCGGGAACTGCTGGAGCTGCTCGACGAGCTGCCCGAGTAGCCCTTCTCGCCGTCGGATCGGCCGTTGTAGCGAGGCACGTAGGGGGTGGTGCTGCTCGACGAACTCGAGGAACGTTCCACGGGTGTGTACGTGCTCCGGTCGCCCGTGCTCGACGAACTCGAGCGGTCCGACGGCTGGGAGGTCGTCCCCCGATCGACATCGGACGTCGCCGAGCGGCTGGGTTGCGTGGTCGTCCCCCGTTCGCCCGAGCCGTCTCTGCTGCTGGTCTCGGCCGCGGACCGGCTGGCCCGCTCACCCACACTGCTCGAGCTGCCGGAGTTGCCGCTGATCCCGCGGGCCGTGCCGCTCCCCTCCTTGGCTGACTCACCACGGGAGGTTGCGGTCGCGGAGCCGCCATCGGGCGTGCCTCGGCTGGTGCGGTTGCCCGCCGCGCCGCCCCGATCGGCCGGGAAGCGCTGGGCGATCAACGAGTCGCGGCTGTCGCCGCCCCGCTCGTATGACTGACGATCGGACGGGTCGAGGGTGTCCTTGCACAGCAACTGGGTGTTGGCGTCGCGCACCGCCACTGGGCTGGCGCTCTCGAACTCGCCCTTGTCGAAGGTCCGGAAGTCGCTGCCATACGCGTGAGCCCGCGGGTTGGCGGCGTCGGAGTCGCGGGCGTGGGACGCGCTGCCTCCCTCGTCGCGGGCGTGGGACGAGCTGGCCTGGTGGCTGTCGTGGGAGCTGCTGTGGCGGTGGTGCGAGTTGCCGTGGCCGTGGCTCGAGCCGTGGTGGCCGTGACCCGAGCCGTGGTGGCTGCCCCAGTGGTAGGCGCCGTTGTGGTGGTAACCGCCGTGATAGAAATAGTCGTGGTGGCAGAAGGTCCAGCAGCGGTAGTCCCAGTAGGAGTACCAGCCGACGGTGATCACCACCGGATATCCCCACCAGTCGATGGGGCACCAGCCCACGTTGCTGCCGTGGACCGACCAGGTCACCCAGGCCGGCGCCCAGGTCATGCCGGGCATCCAGACCCAGCCGTAGAATGAGTCGTAGACCCAGCGTCCGTGGTGGGAGGTCACGTATCCCCAGCGGTGGCCCGAAGTCCAGGTCCAGCCGTAGCCGGCCACCCAGACCCACTCGCCCTGGGTGAAGGGGCGCCAGCCGGCTTCCACGTAGGGCCGCCAGACCCAGACACCGTCGGCCACGACCCAGGTGCCCTGGTCCGTCAGCTCCGAGTAGCCGACCAGCGGATAAGAAGGCGTGTCCTCTTCCAGCGGCCGCCGCAGCTCCAGCTCGCGATCCAGGCTCCACAGATCAAAATCATCGCCGTCGCGGGGCGCGAAGCGGCCCATCTCCCAGCGGGTGTCGAAGCGCTCGGCCCAGGCCTGGTCGTTGTCGACCAGCTCGAGGGAGAAGTCGTCCCCATCGAGCCGGGCCAACCCATGGGCCACCCCCACCCGGCGGTATTCGTCGGGCGAGATGTCCATGCGAACCAGCGAAGCGCTGGATACGTCGACGCCGTCGGGACCGAAGCGGACCGCGCCCCGGGACCAGTCCCCCGTCGAGACGTAGAAGGCACCCGCAGTCGGGATCAGCTCCAGGTCGTCCCGGTAGTGCTGGACCACGATCGAACTGCCCCCATCCATCCGCAGGTAGGCCGCGCCCGGGAACTCCACCTCGACGTAGGTCCCCGGCGCCGCGTACAGCTCGTCGCCCTCACGGACGATGTCGTTGAACATCAGGTGGCGCTTCTCGTCGTCGAACGGGCCCCAGCAGTACAGCGTGCCGTCCAGGTACGAGATGCGGGCCGCGGGCGGCGC
Organism: uncultured Rickettsiales bacterium; assembly: GCA_964436045.1. Lineage (GTDB taxonomy): Bacteria > Myxococcota_A > UBA796 > UBA9615 > CAYRNR01 > CAYTBN01. The sequence continues at coordinate 9,306 of CAYTBN010000101.1, forward strand.
CGCGTTGGCCGTGCCGCCGTCGGGGAGCTCGTCAGGTGTCTTGGCTGCCCACGCGGGCAACGCCAGTCCGAGGACCAGGCACGCGGCGAGTAACCAGCGTGTGGTGTCGAGGGAACGTCTCACGATCGACCTCCTTGCCTGCGGGTCGAGTCTAACCCAACGCACCGCTCTCCGGGCGCATCCCGCCGCGTACGTTCTCTTAGAACGATCGGGGGCGCGCGCCTATTCAATCGCCGGGTGAGAAAGTCTGTTCCAGCTGTCGGGGCCGGGATCAACGCTCGGGACAGGAGACGTCGCCGAACGACCAGGCGGCGGTGGGTTCCACCGCGGTCTCGACGGCCGCCGTGCCATCTTCCGGCCAGCTCAAGATCGAGCGAACAGGCCGCTGTTTTGCCCAGCGGGGTGTTGACGGCTCCACCACGATGTTCGCAGTGCTGTTCGCAGTGCCAGCCACTTCCCCGGGCTCGATCCGGATCTCGGCCGCCATGTAGCCGGGGAGGCCGTGGATCGACGCCACTGCGCGACTCACGCTCGTCGCGACGGGGGGGGTCCGCAGGTCAGCCAGCGGCGGATTGAAGCGTAACTTCAGCAGCTCGGCGGCCGGTCCGTCGAGGATCACCTGGCTCAGGTGCGCGCCGCCGTCCCGCTCGACGAAGTGCCAGCGTTCGGTGGAGAGGGGGAGCTCGGTCACCAGCTCGAACCCGCCCTCGGCGGGCTCTCGGCGGTAGACCGTGGCCGTGCCGTCCGCCGCCGTCGCAACGACCCCGCCGTCGCCCGCGGCGCGGAAGGAGCGCACGCCCTCCATCACCCCGGCGGCGGTCTGCACCAGGATCCCGCGGGACAGGGACGCCACGCGGCGCGGGGTGCCATCGATCGTGGCGCGCACCCTGGACGCCCGGCGCAGCTCCAGGTCGATCAGCGCCAGCGCCGTCTCCTGGGAGTGGTTCATCGCGTTGCCGCTGCGCAGGGGCATCGGCTTGAGCGGCAAGGGAGTGTCGGCCTCGATCTCGATGCGTTCGCCAGTCTGCATCGTCCAGGCCGCCCGGTAGCGCAGCTCCCGATCGGTGGCGGTCCGTTCGATCTCCAGATCGGACGGATAGATCGGTGCCGGAAAACCGGAGGCGTAGGCCTCGTTGCCCGCGGGCACGCCGACCCACTGCCGTCCGCAGCGGTGGGCCTCCAGGGTGAACCACACCTCCCGATCCTCGTGCTCCAGGCGCACGATCTCGATCATCCGCCAGCTGGGGTGGTCGAGCAGCTCGAGTACCAGCTCTTCGTCGAAGTGCAGACCCCAGATCGGGAAGGGGAGGACCGGGGCCTCCAGGGCGTGGTCGCCATCTGTCGGAGGCGGATCGGCGGGGGGACCGAGGAAGCGGGACTCGTCCACCGACGCCCGGGTAGGGATCAGATGGGCGCAGCCCGCCAGCGCTCCCGCCAGTCCGACCGCGACGACGATCCCCACCAGCACCGACCAGCTCGCGTACTCCACCGCCTGCTCCCGTCCGCGGGGGCCATTCTATCCGCCAAGCGGGGTGTGGTGGCGGCTACCAGCTCCAGATGCTGTGGCAGTGATCGCACGCGCTGGTGTGGTGGCCGTGCGGGATGTCGTCGAGGTGGCAGTCCACGCACTCGTCGTCCGAGTCCTCGTCGCCGTCCACGTGGCAGTCGATGCACGGCACGCCGCTGTGGCCGCCCTTGAGCGGATAGACGTCGTGCTCCATGGTCGGCTCGTCCCAGGCCCCGGTGTCGTGGCACTCGCCGCAGCTCTCGCTCAGGTGCCCCTCGGGCTGGACGCCGAAGTGGCAGTCGAAGCAGAAACGGGAGGGGCTCGGCTCGACGAAGTCCTCGCCGTGGCAGTCCGAGCAACTCAGGTCGGCGTGGGATCCCTTCAGGTGGAACTCGGCCGGTTCGTCGTCCTCGTGCACGTAGACCCAGCACGCGGGGGTGGTCAGGCCGACAGCCAGCAGCAGCGACAGCATCGCCGCCGCGCCGCGCGCCGGGGGTCGTGGCGAAGAGGAGTCGAACGGATGGGTCACGCCGGAGCCTCCTGGCGGTGCAGTCTGCCCGCCCACGCGGGCGCGCACAACCGAGAAGTTCCTGGCCGGCGATGGATCAGTAGCAGTTGATCGTGCCGGCCATTCCGCCGTGGTCCCCGATGAAGACCTGCGGGCCGTGGCCACCGAACTCGTCGAACAGACCGTCGGCCACCACGTAGAGGCCGATCTCGATGTAGTTGCGGAAATCGATGGCGCCGTCCTCGACCTTGATGTTCAGGATTTCACCGTCGGCGTCCGCCAGCTTCGTCCAGCAGCCCTGGTTGGTGCACAGCTCGACGGCCATGCCCTCGATCTGGACCAGCTGGTCCTGGAACGCGGCCGGATCGGCGTTGATCTCGCCCATCGGGGTGCTCGCCTCCAGCGTCACACCGCCGAGGAGCTGTTCGCCGTTCTCCAGGGCGTCGGTGCGCAGCGCATCGGCGTCGTCGCAGGCGTCGTCGTCGTCGTCATCGTCGTCGTCGTCATCGTCGTCGTCGTCGTCGTCGTCGCCCGTGGCGTCGTCGTCGTCCGCGGCGTCGTCGTCGTCGGTCGGCGGGGTGCAGCCGGCCACGGCCAGGCACAGCAGCGAGGACAGCAGGAGCGCGAGCAGCTTGGAGATCGACATGGGTTCCCTCCTTCACGGGGTCGAAAGGGACTACCCCGGTTTTGTCATCGCGTCAATGGTATTTCCCACTCCCTTCGGCGTACTTTGGTTGACGGGACTGACAACAGCATTATTGGCTAGCCATAGGATTGGGAGATACACATCGGACATGGCGCGGAACGGACCAGAGCGGAACCGGCGGCGACCTCGCTGGAGCCCCACAGAGATGCCGAGTTCCGTGCTGGCGATGGTCGTGTTCGCCGGGGCGCTGCTGGCCTGTCCTGACCTCGTCGCAGCCCACCCCCCCCCCGAGCGCGTGCTCGGGACCGCCCCGGCCTCACAGCTCCTCCATCGCTCCCGGTCTTCGTTCCCGTTGCGGTCGCTGGACGCGGACAGGGTCGTCGACGGACCCTCGATCCGCCACCCCTTCTCCCTGGACATCGCCGGTCTGACGGTGTCCGCCGGAGCGAACGCCCTCACCTTCGGGATCGATCTGTACCAGGACGTGGTGCCCGACCCCGGGGCCTTGCTGCTTCATTTCGCCCGACCGGGCGATGGGATGCCCCGCTGGAGTGCGTTCCAGGACGACGATGGCGATTGGAGCCTCTACCGGATCGCGCTGGGCAACTGGGGGCACGAGTGGTTGGCCGCTGCCACCGTCGACCAGCACGGCACCCACCTGGACATCACGCTGGCTGCCTCGGCGCTACCCGGCGGCGAGCTGCTGGTCTGGGTCCACACCGCCGGCTACGACGACCAGTTCGTGCCCACCTTCGACGTGGCGCCCAACAACCGTCTGGGCCTGCGGGTGCCGTCTCCCAGGCAGGCGCCGTGGCGCGGATCTGCCCCGTCCATCGGCCAGCCCGGCCTGTTCACCGGACCCCCCTAGAGACCCTGGAAGACGCCGAACGCCAGCGCCCGGTCAGGGGGGCGGCGGCTGCGACTGCCGGGTGGGTTCGGCAGGTGGCGAGGGAGGCACCGCCCGGGCTCCTAGCGGTCATCGGGGTGTTGGGGTGCGCACGGCGGGGGCGGCGCGGCGCCAGCAGCAGAAAACGGATGCGTGCGAGCAGGGAACCGTCACCCGGAAGGTGACCCCCTCACACATCTCACTGCCCCCTCTCGATGCGACGTTCCAGCCAGCGCTCGACGAATTCGTCTCGCTCTTGTTCCCGGGTCTGAACCTGGCGCTGCAGGTCCCCAAGCCTCAGCTCGAGTGTGGCGATGCGCAGCCGGAAGGCGTCCAGCCGGCAGTCCTGGATCCTGCCCGACAGCTTGAGCAACTCGGCGTGCAGCGCCTCGCGTTCCCCGGCCTCGGTTGCCTTGTAGGCAGCCACCTTGCGGTCCACCTTGGCCTCCAGCTCCCGCTGGCGCTCCTCGGCGGTGAACCAGTCCGGGTGCTGTTCGCGTAGCTGGACCTTGCCGTAGGCCATCTCCAGCCTCGAACGGTACGACGCATCCGATCCATCCCGCAGCCGGATCAGCTGCTTGTAGGTCTGGGGATCGTGCTCTTCGAGGGCCGCGAGCCCGGCTTCCTCGTCGATCTCTGCGGGATCATCGGTCGCCCCGGCGACGGCCGGCCGGGGCGCAATCCACAGCAGCAGCAGCAGCGGCAGGGCCAGGTTTCGAGGGCTCATGGTTCCTCCATGTCGCGGGCCACCTGTTCCCGGTCCACGTGTTGACCAAGTCTCCGCTCGTCGAGCGAGATCTGGATCTGCTGTTGCGGATCGACCGGGGGCAGCGGGCCATCGTCAGCGTCAGCCTGTCGACTGTCGACGACCGCATCGCCCGACGGCTGGAGCCCGGCTGCGCGCCCCCCTCGGAGCGGTTGGCGATGCTGGCCCGGGTGAAGGAGGCCGGCCTGGCCACGGGCATCTTCCTGATGCCGGTGTTGCCGGGGATCAGCGATGGCGAGGGGGATCTGGAGCGGGCGCTGGCGCGGTCCCTCGAGGTGGGCGCCGACTTCGTGATCTTCGGCGGGCTGACGCTCAAGCCGGGCCGCCAGATGGAGCACTGTCTGGACACGGTCTGCGCGCTGGACGCCGACCTGGCCGAGCACACCGCGTCGCTCTACAGCGGCGACAGGTGGGGTCACGCCGATCCGGCCTATTACCGGGAGCTGGAGAGTCGCTTCACCCGGATCGCCCGGCGCCACCGCATCGCCCGCCGAATCCCGCCGCGGCTGTTCGTCGATCTGCTCGACGACAACGACCGCGCCGTGGTCCTGCTCGAACACCTGGATTACTTCCAGCGGGCGACGGGACGCGATTCGTTCTTCGGCCTCGCCGCCCGCTCCATCGCCAGCCACGATCGTCCGCTGGCGGAGCTACGGGACGATCTCCGGTCGCTGTCTGGCGTCGGCGAGTTCACCGAGCAGCTGCTGCACGAGATCCTCGACACCGGCAGCTGCGCCTTCTACGACACCCTGGCCCGAGCCGGTCCGACGACGACCAGTCCCTGACCCTGTCCGACACCCGCGATCCCCGGTTCACCCAGGGGGCCGTGAACCGCCACCTGGACCGCCACTTCCCCTGGTACGGCGCGACCTACTCGAACGTGGAGATCTGGGCCCACGTGGTCGACGCGGACTAGCCGCCAGGCGACACTCGTGCTGGACATCGCTCGCCCGGTGGCTATTGTGGAGGTGCCCGCCGCGTGCTGGGCACGATCTGTGACAAGGGGGCGAAACGGTCTCGACGGGATGGCTTCAGGGTCGAGGCTGCGTGCCGGGGGTTCCTGTCCCCCCGTAAAACGGCTGGAAAACAAACTGCCAACTCTGAGATGGCACTCGCCGCGTAAACAGCGGTGACGTTTCGGCGTTCCTGGGCCTGTAGGGGGCGTTCGAGGCGTAATATTCAACAGGCTGGCTCTGAACCCATGCCCGGCGGGGTGACGAGCGAGAAAATTGACGGGCTAGCGGTGACGAATCCTGCCTCCGGGAGTCAGAGCCGCGAAACTCAAATCGGATGGCTACGCACGTAGACGCTTCGGGTCGACCATTTCGGACGCGGGTTCGACTCCCGCCGCCT
>CAYTBN010000102.1:0-14824 GCA_964436045.1 uncultured Rickettsiales bacterium
GGAGTCCAGGAGCACTTCGGCGGCTATGAAGAGGACATCGCCGCAGGCCTGTCGCAGTCGTTGTCCAGGCCGTCACAGATCTCCTCGGCGTCGGGATTGATCTCGTCGTTGGTGTCGTCGCAGTCGTCCTCGCAGCTCAGGTATCCGTCGCCGTCCTCGTCGAAGCCCTCGTCGACATCACCGTCGCAGTCGTTGTCGAGGCCATCGCAGAGCTCGTCGGCGTCGGGGTAGATGTCCGGGTTCTCGTCGTCGCAGTCGGTGCCTTCGCAGCCCCCGCCGTCGACCCCGTCGCCGTCCAGGTCGCAGGTGGCGCTCCCGGTGATGGGCAGGGTGATGGTGCGGAACTCCTGCAGATTTCCGCCGCAATTGCAGCCGCCGCCTGGCTGCTGGATCCCGAAGGTCAGCGTGGCGGTGGCCGCGTAGTCACCGTCGAACTGGGGCACGATGAAGGTGGCGGTCATCGGCAGCGTATCGCCGGGGGCCAGCTCCCGCGGGGTCTCCACATCGAGACCGTCGGTGCCGGTGAACGAGAACACGTCCGTGTCACCTTCGAACACGATCTCGAACAGGGTCACGTCCCGGTCGTCCTCGTTGGTGAACACCACGTTCTGGGAGACGTTGCCCACCACACCCGCGGCCTGCGCGCCGAAATCGACGGCGTTCGGTTCAACGGTGATGGCCGGGGCGTAGTCATCCCGATCGGGACAGCCGACGAAGGGCAGCGCGAGCGCAGCGCCCAGGGACAGCGCCAGACAACGAACGACGGACGAATTCATGGAGTGCCTCCCCGAGATGGTGGTGACCTTCGGCGGTTCCGCGTGGTGCGGTGGTCCCCCCGCGCAGCCGCGGTCGCGCGCGAACAACCCGATCCAGATCGGTCTTCCACGCTGTGGACCCGTTTCCGCATCGCTCCCCCCCGGCCGCGTTGCCGAGTTATTTTAGCAATCGATTTGGACACGCGCGATAGTTTACGATTTTCTAACAGAGACTCCCTCGCCTAACTAGATTTGCCCTGCCTCTCCGCGCGTCCGCCCCGCGCCTCTGTTAATCTCTTGCGGATCCGGGAGGCGTGGGGCCCACGGAGAGGAGACGGCACGATGACCGATCCCCGGCCCGGCGCCAGCCGGTTGCTACACGCCGCGCTGACCGTCAGCTCGGAGGCGCGTGCCGAGCGAGTATTCGTCGAGCTGTTCGGCCTGTCGCTGGTCAAGGTGTTCGAGGTTGGCCCCGAGCTCTGCACGGCCTTGTTCGGGTTTGCCGGCGAGGCGCGGGCGCGGGTCTACGCGGCAGGGGGGGCGGGCGTCGAGGTCTTCGTCTGTCCCGGTGTGCCCGCCCTCGGCCGCCGGTTCGAGCACCTCTGCTTCGAGCTCCCCGACCTGGAAGACGTGACCGCCCGCGCCATCGCGCTGGGGATGGAGGTCCGGCGTTTCCACAAGGGCGACAAGGAGGTCGTCTTCGTCCGCGACGAGGACGGCAATCTGTACGAGCTCAAGGATCCTGTCTGATCGCGCCGCGGGCGGTTCAGCACCCGGAGCCCGGGTACACCGCGGGATCGCGATCGTCGCAGTCCAGCCCCACTGGCGGGTAATACAGCGGGTCGTAGGGACCAGGCTGGTACCACTCCAGGTAGGTGTCGTTGTCCAGGTCGAAGGCGCTGGCGCCCGGGCCCCCGTACGCGCCGATGTCCGACGGGCTGCCGTCGGGGTCGTTCCAGTCGCCGGACCCGGCGTCCACCAGCGGCGAGGTGTCGTCCAGGTGCAGGTCCCAGCGGTAGGGGTCCGGATCGCTCAGGTCCAGCAACAGGGGATCGACTGACTGGTTTCCCGCCAGCCCCGTGGGATCGGCGATCCCGACCAGGTTGTTGGGCAGGTTGCCCCAGATGTCGCAGTAGCTGATCGCCGGGTAGCTGGAGCTGGATTCGATGCCCCCGGCCGCGGACGCGGCCTCGTTGTGCGAGACGATCACACCGGTCAGCTCCGGCGACGATCCGCTCATGCTGATGCCGCCGGCCACGTCCGACGACAGGTTGCCGACGACCGCCGAGTTGGTGATCGACGGCGACGAGTCCTCCAGGTAGACACCCGCGGCCCAGGCTGCCTCGTTGCCCACCACCATCACGTTGTCCAGGCTGCCCGCGCTCGCCGTGTAGTACAGCCCGCCGCCGGTGTGGACGGCCGTGTTGCCCGCCACCAGCACGTTGTCCAGCACGGGCAGCGAGTCCTCGGCCTTGATCGCGGCGCCCCAGTCGGCCTCGTTGCCCCAGATCGCCACGTTGGTCAGCACCGGCTCCGAATTCTGCTCGCAGTACACGCCGGCGCCCTGGGTGGCGGTGTTGCCGCTGATGGTGCTGTCGGCGATGGTGGGGTAGGCGTAGAAGTGGATCCTCATCGCCCCGCCCGAGTCCGCATCGTTGCCCGTGAAGCTGGCGTTGAGCACCGTGGGTGACGAGAAGTGGACGCTCATACCCCCGCCCTCGAAGGCGGCGATGTTGTGGATGAAGGTCGCCGTGTTGATCAGCGAGGCCGACTCGTCCAGCGCGAGCCCGCCTCCCTCCTCGCCCGCATAGTTGTCGTCGAAGGTCACGTAGCTCATCGCCGGGGCGGACAGGATCGCCGACATCCCCCCGCCCTCGGCTGCGGCCGCGTTGTCCCGGAAGATGACGTGGCTCAGGGCCGGGAAGGCCTCCTCCAGGTACATCCCACCGCCACCCCCGCTGGCGCTGTTCCCGGTGATCACCAGGTCCGAGAGGGTCGGCGACGCGCCGGCCAGGAACATGCCACCCCCGTCCACCGCGGAGCCGCCGGTGATGGTGAGGCCGGTGAGCAGGGTATCGGCCCCCTCGCCGCTGTCCATTCGCACCACCGACCCGAATCCGCCGCCGTCCAGCACCGTGGCAGCGGCGCCAGCGACCCCCAGGATCTCGACGGCGCGGCCCGCCAGGTCCAGGTTCTCGACGTAGGTGCCCGGGCGGACACAGATCACCGAGCCGTCCGCAACGCCGACCAGGGCCGAGGCGACGCCGGCGAAGTCGTCGGGGATCCAGGTGTCGCAGTCGACGCAGGACTCGTCGACCGCCCCGTCGCAGTCGTTGTCGGCACCGTCGCAGACCTCGGTCGCGGCCGGCCCGCGGGTCGCGTCATCGTCATCGCAGTCTCCAGCACACAGGGAGGCGCCGTCGCCGTCTCCGTCGGCGAGCTCGTCGGTCAGCGGATCGCAGTCGTTGTCCAGCCCGTCACAGATCTCCTCGGCGTCCGGACGGATCATCGCCCGCTCGTCGTCGCAGTCGCCCGTACAGGTGTCGAACCCGTCTCCGTCCAGGTCGAGCAGGTTCAAGTCGGCGTCCCCGTCATCGCAATCGCCCGGGCTGCTCCCGTCGGAGCACGCCAGCTGCTGGCCGCCCAGATCGGCCCCCTCGCAGGCGCCGTCGCCGTCGTCGTCGAAGGCGTCGGTCCCCTCGTCCACGGTCCCGTCGCAGTCGTTGTCCGCGCCGTCCGCCAGCTCCTCGGCGCCCGGGTAGCTCGCCGGGTCACCTCCGTCGCAGTCATCCTCGCCGCAATACCCGTCGCCGTCGCTGTCCGGGCAGTCGGTTCCGTCGCAGTCCTGGTCGATGCCGTCCGCCGTCAGGTCGTCGGCGCCCGGGTGGACGCTGGGATCGGCGTCGTCGCAGTCGAGGAGGTCCAGGTACTCCTCCGCCAGATCGTCGTTGGCCGGGTAGCCGTCGCAATCCCTGTCGATGCCGTCGCCCCCGTCGCCATCGCAGCCATCACAATCCTCGTCGACGCCGTCGCCGTAGGGATCGGGGACGTCGCAGGGATCTGCGGTGGTGTCGTCGTCGTCGTCGCCCGCCGAATCGTCGTCACCCCAGGGATCCGGATAGGTCGTCGGACAGCCAGCCAGCGAAAGGACGACGAGCAGGGCGGTGCCGGTCGCGAGGGTGGCGCGCATGGGGATCGTCCGGGATCGGGTTTCGTCAGGTCGAGCCGAGGACCACCGAGAACGCGCCGGACATGGCGGCGCATCCGGCCAGGTAGAGGTCACCGGTGTCCTCGTCCTGCTCGGCCCAGACCAGGGTCGCGTCGAAGGTGCAATGGAACGCTGCGCCGGCCGATGGCGCCTGATCGCAGGTGATCGTACCGCTCGACGACGAGAACGCGCCGTTGATCGCGTAGGTCCGCTGGTCGTTGACCCCGTTGGGGTAGTCGGGCACGAAGTTGTAGGTCAGCGCCGGGCCGCCGTCCGGGGTCGCCTGCAGATCCTGCGGGCCCGAGGACATCGTGGAGTGCGGCGAGGCCTGCAAGGTGATCCAGATGTAGTCCTCCCCCACCACCGCCGGCTGATCGAGGGAGATGAAGAGCCCGCTGGAGATCGACGAGATGTAGCTCTCCCAGGGAACGTTGTCGACCACGATGTCGGCGCCCTCATCGGTCACCACGTGGAAGCCGTTCTGCCCCCCGAAGCCCGGCGGCGCCAGTCCCCCGCAGCTCGCATCGTCGTCGTCGCCGGTATCGTCGTCACCCGTGTCGTCGTCGCCGGTGTCGTCGTCACCCGTGTCATCGTCGTCCGCCGAATCGTCGTCGTCGGCGTCGTCATCGTCGTCCGCGGTCGGACAGCCGGCCAGCAGCAACGCGAGCACCCCCATCAGCGCGAGCAAGAGTCGAAGGGACATGGCTGGTACCTCCTGGGCGGGAATCCTAGCAGTTTTGGTGCCGAGCAACAGGGTACGGGCGCGCACGGGGGGGTGGGGCCGAGGCCGAGACCGAGTCCGAGTCCGGAGCCCTCAGACCGCGTTGCCCAGGCCCTCGCGGATCTCCGCGGCGCGGGCTACCGTCCGCCGCACGATCTCCGCCGCGGGCAACACCTCTCGCATCTGGCCGATGCCCTGACCGACGCAGAGGATCCCCGAGTCGACATCGCCCTCGCTGAACATCTTCTTGGCCGCGATGCCGCTGATGTACGGCATCAGGGTCCCCAGCATGGCGCCCTGGTCGCTGGCCACGCCGTCGACGTCGGTGTTGTCCCGTTCGATGGCGACCACCTTGTCGGCGGCGCCGTTGCGCCAGGCCCGGTGGGTGGCGCGGATGCTGCGCATGATGGGCACGGTGTCCAGCTCGCTGGCCGAGCAGAGGGCTTCCTTGATCCGCGGGTGGATCGGACACTCCTCGGCCAGCAGGAACGCGGTGCCCATGATCACACCCTCGGCGCCCAGGGCCAGCAGGGCCAGGAAGCCGCGCCCGCCGCCGACTCCACCGCCGCCGATCACGGGCAGATCGACCTCCTCGACCACCCGGGGCACCAGGGCCAGGGTCGAGACGTCGAGCATGCCCATGGCGCCGCCATTCTCCCAGCCGACCACGGTGACGGCGTCGACGCCGAGGGAGGCGGCCTTCTTGGCGTAGCGCACGCCAGCGCACTTGTGGACCAGCACGCCGCCCGCTTCATGGATGCGCTGGGGGATGCCCGCCGGTGCCGAGTGCCCCGACGACTCGAAGAGCCTCACCCCCTCGTCGAGACAGACCTCGAGGACCTTGGCGGCGGGCACGGGCGCCAGCATCGGGAAGAAGTTGAGGTTGACCGAGAATGGCCGGTCGGTGAGCCTCTGGATCTCCTGCAGCTCCTCGCGCAGCTCGCCCATGTCCGCGAAGATCGCCGAAGCGAGGATGCCCAGGCCGCCTCCGTCCGAGATCCCCGCCACCAGCGGCGCCCGCGACAGGTGCATCATGGTGCCCCCGATCAAGGGGTGTTCGATGCCCAGCAACTCGGTGATCCGCGTCCGGAACGGTCCCGCCTCCACCATGCTCTCCTCCAGTGCGACGCCATTGGTACCACACCCCCGGTTCGACCAGCCAATCACCTGCGTCGCCGCAGGCGGCGAGGGGGAGCTGATTGGAACCGAAGATGACCGCTAGTCGCTGGACTTGGACGGGGAGCTGCTGGACGAGCTGGAGGAGGTCGAGCTGGAGGAGCTGGAGCTGGAGCCGGAGCCGGAGTCGGATTTCGCGGAGGTCTTGGCCTTGCCACCGCTCTTGGCGCTGGAGTAGCCGTCGGAGGCCCAGCCGGAACCCTTGAGCACGAACGAGGTCTGGGAGATCAGCTTGTGGATCGGACCACCGTTGCAGGACTCGCAGTTCTCGGGGGGCGCCTCGGTGATCCGCGCCATCACATCGAACGTCGATCCGCAGTCGTCGCATCGATACTCGTAGATCGGCATGTTTCACCTCCAGAAGCCGCGTATAAGATTGACATATCGACGCGTGTGTCAAGCATGTTCTGGCTTCCACAGGGGTCCACCGACTTGAACAATCCCGGCCAAGAACGGTTCAGTGCTGCCCAGCTCTCGCTGCTGCCCGGCCTCCTCGATCGCGCCGAGGAGGTCGTCGGCGACCGCTTCGCCGTGGCGTCGTTTCGGGACGGACCGTACGCCTATGACGTTTTCAGCCTCGCCGATCTGAGGCACGACGAGGTCCCGTCGGGGACCGCACTCGCGACCCTGATCCGCTATGGCAGCGACCGGGCCACCCGCAAGACCTCGCGGTTCCACCGCATCTGCCTGCACGACGGCCGGATCCTGACCTGCTGCCGGGCGGAGGGTCTGGCCGTGGATGCGGTACTGCTGGTGGTACTGGTCCACGAGTTGATCCACCTGGTCCGATTCACGGTCCCCCACGCGACCTTCCACGCCCCGGTGGACCAGCGTCACGACGAGGAGGCCGAGGTGGACCGTCTGACGGCCCGTCTGCTGCGTCGTTATCCCGACCCGCGGGTCGTGGCGGCGGTGGCCACCGTGACCGGGGTCTCCCTCCCCGGGCCTGTCTGACCCCGTCGGGTTGCATACCGACCGGTCGGTATGTATTCTTGCGGAAGATTCCGACCGGTCGGTAGGAATCGCCAACAGGGAGTCCCCGATGCGACGGTTTCGCAAGCTGCCCGAGGAGGTCCGACGGCGGCAGATCCTCGACGCAGCGCTGCACGCCTTCTCCCAGGACGGCTACGCCAAAGTCTCGATGGCCCGCATCGCCAAGGACGCCGGACTGACCAAGGGGGGGCTGTACTTCCACTTCGCCTCCAAGGAGGAGGTGTTCTCGGCGATGGTCGAAGAGGAGCTGGAACACCGCTGGGAGATCGCCGAACAGATGGCCTCCAAGGTCGCGGAGTTGCCGCCACTGGAGGTGGTCCAGCGGGTCCTGCAGCGCTGGTTTGCCCTCGACGATCGCCCCGACCTGCTGACACCAACGGTGATCGCGACGTGCATCGAGATGGAGCGCCCGCGGGAGGCGTTCCGACGGCAGGTCGAACGGGTGACCGGGCTGATTGCCGCCGTGCTGGACCCGGTGGTCGCCCAGCTCGGGTTGGGCATCGATTCCCGGGAGGTCGCCGAGCTGTTGATGGTCTTCCGAGTGGGGGTGATCTGGAAGGAGACCACCGCCTCGCGGGTGGAGCTGGAGCGCTTCCGCACCATGATCACCGGCACCCTCGGCCGGCTGCTGTTGGCGCTGGCGCCCGCGGATGGGCTGGCGCGATGAGGGGCGCTGCCGGCGGTTGGTTGAGGTACGTCGGTGCCCTGGTCCTGGCCATCGCCGGGCTGGGAGTCCTCGGACTGCTGCGGGCAGAACAGGAGAAGGCGCCCGTCCCGACCCAGGCCGACCTGCAGGCGACCCACGGCGTGCCCGTGGAGGTCACGGAGGTCCGCCAGGGAAACGTGTCTCGCGCCCTGCGGCTGTACGGCACCATCGAGGGCGAGCGTCAGGCCGAGATCATCGTGCCGTCGCCCAACGTCCTGCAGCGGATCCACGTCGAGATCGGTGACAGCGTCGTCGCACATCAACAACTGGCCACGATGCGGGACGTCGCCCTCTCGCCATTGGGATTCCGGCTCGGGCCGCTCGAGGCCCAGCACGAGGCGGCCCAGGCCGACCTGACACGGGTCGAGACCCTGCACGCACAGGGCGGTGTCACCGATCAACAGGTCGAGCACGCCCGCGCCATGGCCCGGGCGGCCCAGGCGGACTACGAGGCGGCGCTGGCCACGATCCACATCACCTCCCCCATCGCGGGTGTGGTGACGCGCATCGACTTCCGCGAGGGGGAGCTGGTCCCCAACGACCGGCCGTTGATGCAGGTGGCGGCCATCGATCAGGTGGCGCTGGAGTTGATGGTCGAATCTTCGGACGTGGCCCATATCCGCGAGGGCCACGAGGTGGAGGTGAGCTGCGGCGCGCTGGCTGACAGGATCTTCCGCGGCCAGGTGTTCGAGCGTTCGCTCGGCGCCTACCCGGTGATCAACCAGTTCCGAGTCCGGGTGATGATCGGCAACCCCGACCGCCTCCTGCTGCCCGGTTACCCGGTCCAGGCCGAGGTCCGGATCGCCAGCGAGGACGACGCGCTGGTGGTGCCGCGGCGGGCGGTCTTCTCCCATGGAGAGGGCGGATCGGCCCTGTGGCGGTTGGGCGCGGACGGCGCGGCCGTCCTGTGCCCCGTCGAGATCGGGGTATCCACCGACGAGGAGCACGCGGTCAGCGGCGAGTTGGCGGCGGGCGACCGCGTGGTGACCCTGGGCGGCAACCGGATCCCGGCCGAGGGCGGCCGCCTGGTCGTGGTCGCGGACTGAGGGGCGACACACGTGTTCCTCTCACGCCTGTCCGTCCGCCGCCCGGTGCTGATGACGATGGTCATCGGCGTGTTCGTGGTGTTCGGCATCGTCGCCTTCCAGAAGATGCCGGTCGAGCTGCTGCCGCCGGTGGACCTGCCCTACGTCATGATCCAGCTGGTCTACCCGGGCGCCAGCCCCGAGGACGTGGAGACCGCCATCCTGACGCCACTGGAAGAAGAGCTGGGCCGGGTCAACAACGTGCGCACCATGCACACCACCGCCGTGCCCGACGGCGGCCGGGTGATCCTCGAACTGGAGATGGAGACCGATCCGGACGTGGCGGTGGAGCAGATCCGCACCGTACTGGAGCAGATCGACGCCGAGCTGCCTCCGGCCATGCGTGCGCCGCTGGTCCAGGCCGTCGATCTGCGGGCGGCTCCGGTGATGTCGATCGCGGTCACCGGTGACCGGTCGGCCGCCGAGCTGACCGCGTGGGCAGAGGACCACGTGGAGCTGCCCCTGAGCCGGGTCGAGGGAGCGGCGCTGGTGGAGCTGGTGGGCGACCGCCAGCCCGAGGCTCACGTCGATGTGGACCAGGGTCGGCTGCTGGCCCACCACCTGACCCTGGGGCACGTGGTCGAGGGCGTCCGCCGCGGCGGGATCGACCTGCCCGCGGGCATCATCGAGGGCGATGGACAGGCGATCCCCGTCCGGCTGGCCTCGGCCTTCCGCTCCGTCGACGACCTGGCCGCCGTGACCCTGGAGGCACCCACGGGTGAGCGGGTGCCCCTGTCAACGGTGGCCGATGTGAGCGACGCCGTCAGCCCGGAGCTGACCCGCGCCCGGCTGAATGGAAGGCGTTGTGTCGGGGTGGGCGTGTACAAGATGGCCGACGCCAACACCGTCGCCCTCGGCCGACGGCTGCGCCAGCAGCTCGATGTGATCCAGGCGGACGTGCCGGACGATCTCGAGCTGACCATCATCTACGACGCCTCGGGGGCGATCTCGACGTCGGTGAACGACCTGGCGCTGACCATGGTGCTGTCGATCCTGCTGACCGCCAGCCTGCTGTACCTCTTCCTCCACGATCTGCGCGGCACCGCCATCGTGGCGATCACCATCCCGGCGACCATCGTCGCCACGCTGACCTTCGTCTACCTGGCGGGCTTCTCGATCAACTACATGACGCTGATGGGGCTCGCGATCACCGTCGGCACGATGGTCGACGCATCGATCGTCGTTCTGGAGTCCATCGCCCGCCACGCCCAGGACGAGAGCGATGCGGCGGTAGCCGCCGACAAGGGCACGGGCCGGGTGATGCTGGGGGTGGTCGGTTCGACGGTCACCAACATCGCGGTGTTCACGCCCATCGCCTTCATGAAGGGGATCGCCGGCCAGTTCTTCCTGCAGTTCGCGATGACCATCACCTTCGCGATGGTGTTCGCCCTGTTCATGTCGTTCACGCTGACGCCGATGCTCGCCTCCTACCTCTACCGGCGGAACGGACCGCTGGCGCGCCTTCGCCCAGGGCCGATCGCGCGGTTGTGGGAACGGGGCTTCACCGCGTTCCGCCGCTCCTACCGGGGCGTACTGCGCTGGTGCCTGGGCCACCGGGCGGCCACGGTGGCGGGCCTGGTGCTGGTGTTCGCCGCGACCCTGCTGATCCTGGGACCGGTGGTCTCGCTGGGCTGGTTCGTGGACCCGGATCAGGGCTTCTTCGTCATGCAGGTCGACATGCCCAACGGGACCAGTCTGGACGACACCGAGCGAGCCGTGGCGCGCTGCGAGCGGGTGCTCGAGGCCCACCCGGCGGTCGACCTCCACTTCGCCACGATCGGCCAGTTCGGCACCCTGTTCGGCGCCCTGAACAACCGCGCGAGGGCCGAGCTACGCGTGTCCCTGCGCCACGGCAAGGACGTGCCGGCGACGGCGCGGGTGATCGAGGAGTTGCGACCGGCGCTGGCTCACTCGGTGCCCGCCGCGGCGTTCACGCTCAAGGAGCTCGGCGGCGGCGAGATGGCAGTCCGCGACGACCTGATGATCGAGATCCGCGGACCCGATCCCGCCGTCCTGACCGGCCTTGCCGGGCGGGTGGAGGCGGCGCTGGAAGCCCAGCCCAACGTCGTGGACATCGATCGTATGGGCGACTCGCTGGCTCCCCAGATCCGGATCCTGCCCGATCCCGCCCGTACGGCCCGGGCAGGCCTGACGCCGGCCGACCTGGCGCTGCTGTTGCGGGTCGCCATCGAGGGGGACACCGAGGCCCGGCTGCGCCGGGGGCGGGAGGAGGTCCCGGTCCGCGTACGGCTGCGTCACGCGGACCGCGACGGGGTGGCGGCAGTGGCGGCGACCACGGTCCAGACCGCCACGGGCGCCCAGGTGCCGCTGCGCGAGCTGGCCCGGGTGGAGGCGGTCCAGGCTCCGTCCACGATCTCGCGCCTGGAGCGCGAACGGAAGATCACCGTGTTTGCCAACCTGGCCCACGGCGCCATCGGCGACACGACCCGGGCTCTGCAAGAGGCCATCGATCCCGACTCGCTACCGGCAGGTTATTCGGTGCGTGTCGGCGGCGAGGAGGACCAGCGGACCGAGGCCACCGCCGAGATCGTCTCGGCGCTGTTGCTGGCGATCGTGCTGACCTACATGCTGCTGTGCGGCCTGCTGGAGTCCTTCGTCCACCCCCTGTCGATCCTCAGCACCCTGCCGCTGGCCCTGGTGGGCGTGCTGGTGGCCCTGGCCTCCAGCGGCGTCGTGATGGACATCTTCGGCCTGATGGCCCTGGTGATGCTGGTGGGGATCGTGGTCAACAACGCGATCCTGATGATCGAGGAGACCCAGCAGCAGCGGGCGGCGGGGGTGCCCCTGGCCGAGGCGCTGGAGAAGGGTGCGTTGCTCCGGTTGCGGCCGATCCTGATGACCACCCTGTCGACCATCGCCGGGATGGTGCCGCTGGCGATGGCGCTGGGCCAGGGCGCCGAGCTGCGCCAGGCGATGGCGCTGGTGTCCATCGGCGGCGTCGGCGTGTCGTCGGTGCTGATCCTCGTGGCCTGCCCGGTGCTGTTCCACCTCACCGAGAGCGCGCTGCGCCGGGCCTGAAAAAAAAGCCTGCAATAGCCGCCACCGGCGACGCGTACACACGACCGTCAGCCCGCACGAATCGAACGGCGGGCAGGGAGGTCCCGATGTGGAGCGCGCTGTACTCGGCGGTCATCTTCAACCCCTTCATCTCGGCGGTGGCGGTCACCAGCGTCCTTGCCGGGGACCTTCCCATGGAGCCCGACCGACCCGATCCGCCGGACGTCGTCGATCAGCGAGCCGCGCCCGCCGCTCGGTCCGGAGTGGAACGGTTCACCTTCGCCACCACCGATCTGGACGATCTGCAGATCGACCTGCACGCCGGTGACCTGACCATCGACGGCACCGACGCCGACGAGGTGCGGATCGTCGTGCGGCCGACGCGGGCGGGCGAGCACTGCCGGATCGAGGTGGGGACCGAGGGCCGGACGCTCAAGGTCGAGGCCATGCTGGACGGCGGCTTCGGACGCGGCCGCTGCGAGGTCGACGTGGACGTGGAGCTGCCGTCGTCGCTGACCGTGGACGCCGACGTGGGCGCAGGCGACATCCGGTTAGACGGCGCCGCCTCGAGGATGACCCTCGACACCGGCGCCGGCGACGTGCGCGGCAGCGCGCCGGGGCCCGGGCTACGGGTCGACACCGGCGTCGGCGACATCCAGCTCGACGCCCTGCTGACCGCGGTCACCGCCTCGACGGGCGCGGGCTCGGTCACCCTGTCCTTCGACTCGGCGTCCGCCGGTCACATCCGCGCCAGCACCGGCGTGGGCGACGTGCGGGTGACCCTGCCCGAGGCCACCCCGGTGCGCGCCGAGACCTCCACCGGGCTGGGCTCGATCCGCCAGGAGCTGCCCCAGCAGGGCGACGCCGCCACCGAGGTGCACGCCAGCACCGGCCTCGGGGACGTGGTCCTGCGCTCTCGCTGATCCGGGTCAGCGCCCGTCGACGACGAACACCATCGAACACAGCCGCGTCGGGTCCTGCGGGCCCTCCCGGTAGGGGAGCAGCTGACAGCGCGTGCGTCGGAACCCCTGCTCGGTCAGTCCACTCGGCGTGGGCTCGCAGGGATCGTCGCTGCCGCGTTCGTGGAAGGTCGTCTCCCCCTCGATCACGTGGAGACGCCCTCCGGGTTTCAGGGCGCGCCGGATCGAGGCCAGCGCCTGGCCGTTCGCCCCTCCGACCGGGGAATCGCCGGATGACTCCTGGTAGAGCGGGGTGTTGATCAGGATCGCGACGTCCACGGACTCCGCGGCCAGCTCGACATCGGTTCTGGAGACGCACCTCGGCGACACCCGTCCCCCGGGGTCCAGACCAGCCTCGGCGAGCATGAACTCGAGGAACTCGACCGCGGCGCAGTCCAGGTCCAGTGCGTGGATTCGCTCGAAGGGCTGGCCCGACTCCAGCAGCATCACCTCCAGGGCACCGGTGCCGCAGCCCACGTCCGCCACGGTGTCGCCGGCGACCAGACCGAGCTCTTCGGCGATGCGTGGGGAACCCGTCAGGGGGGAGAGGCGAGGTCTCAGGGGCTCGCCCGCGGCCACGCTGTCGCGGACGATCTGCCGGTACCGAGATACGTCCCTGTCCTCGGGGCGGGTCATCGAGGCGGGGATCCGGGCGGGCGCGGGCGGCTCGTCGGCGAGCTCGCCGACCACGAAGAGGACGCCGGCGGCGACCGCCGCCACGCCGATCGCGGACGCCGCGAGCAGGACCGCCCGCCGGGGGGTGGACAAGGGCAACCTCCGTCGTCCGGGAGTCGGCACCGTCCCCGCGGGTACCTCCCGCCTCGACGATACCTCATCCTTTTCTCCTACGCACCTTATACAGCAGAGGTCCTCGGTCCCGCCAGACGCCCGACCGGGTGATCTCGTGCTCCATTCGCGCTAGATCTGGGGCGTGCCGGAGTTACCCGAGGTCGAGACCGTCGCCCGCCAGCTGGCCCCTTCACTGGAGGGACGGCGGATCCTGTCGGTCGCGCTGATCGACCCCAAGCTCGACGATCCGGCCCTGGTCGCAGACCTGCCCGGCCGGCCGATCCGCGACGTGCGGCGGATGGGCAAGCAGGTGGTGCTCGAACTCGGCGGCGATGGACGGCGCTGGTTGTGTGTCCACCTGCGGATGACGGGTCGGCTCCAGGTCGTGGCAGCACCGCCCACGCCAGCGACCCTACCCCTGAGGGCCACGCTGGAGCTGGACCGGGGCTGGTTGCTGTTCACCGACCCGCGCCGATTCGGCACCCTGAGGCTGGTTGCCTCGCGATCCCGGGCACGGCCGGCGGGTGCCGAACCCCTGTCCAGGCGCTTCACCGCCAGTGTCCTCACCGGCCTGATCGCCGGCAGTCGGACGCCGATCAAACCCTGGCTGCTGCGCCAGGATCGGATCGTCGGCCTCGGCAACATCTACGCCAGCGAGATCCTCTTCGCCGCCCGGATCGCCCCCGATCGGTCGGCGGTGTCTCTCGATCGGGACGAGGTTCGCCGCCTGCACCGGGCGACGAGGCGGATCCTGAGGGCGGCCATCGATGCCTGCGGCACGACGTTCTCCGACTTCCAGGACGCCCGCGGCGTGTCCGGTGGTTATGGCCGCTACCTGGCGGTCTACGGCCGCGAGGGAGAGCCCTGCCGCCGCTGTGGTGAACCCGTCGTGCGTTTCGTCCAGCAGCAACGTGCCACATTCTGGTGTCCGGAATGTCAACGCTGAGTGATCAGCGGCAGGCCTGGGTCCGCAGCGACACCAGCTGCTTGCAGTACAGCTCGTTGCCGAAGCAGTTGGACAGCCAGTTGCCGACCACCCCGCACGCCGGTGCGCCTCCGATCCAGCCCTCCTGCTCCAGGTAACACAGACCGAGCACGTCGACGCCGCAGGACCCCAGCTCCGTGGTCTCGATCTCCTCGGAGCCGTCGCAGTCGTAGTCGAAGGAGCCGTCGCCGCGGTGCTGGCTGTGGAAGGGGGTGGCGCCCGGCCAGGCCAGCGAGTTGGTGTCGAAGCAGTCGCCGCCCGTCAGCACGGTGTAGGGAGGATCCGGGGCGCAGAGACACTGCAAGGATCCGGAATCACCAAACCCGTCGCCGTCCGTGTCCGCGTGGTGATCGACGCAGTCGTCCGCATCCGGCGGGTCGACCGTGCCGTCACAGTCGTCGTCGACGTCGTTGCAGACCTCGGAGGCGC
>CAYTBN010000103.1:0-14032 GCA_964436045.1 uncultured Rickettsiales bacterium
GGACGACGCCATCGACGCCACCACCTGGTACGTGGACGCGGACGGAGACTTCTTCGGCGACAACGCCATCGTCGTCCAGGCCTGCAACCAGCCCCAGGGTTTTGCCGGCAACGACGAGGACTGCGACGACACCGATCCGGCGGTCAACCCCCAGGCCGCCGAGGTCTGCGACTCGGTGGACAACGACTGCGACGGCGACGTGGACGAGGACGACGCCATCGACGCCCCCACCTGGTACCTGGACACGGACGACGACGGCTACGGCGATCCGTCGGAATGGACCGTGGCCTGCGACCAGCCCCAGGGGTACGCGGCCGTGGGCACCGACTGCGACGACAACGCCCCCACCGTCTACCCGGGGGCCGACGAGTACTGCAACGGCGGCATCGACGACGACTGCGACGGCGCGGTCGACGAGAACGACGCGGTGGACGCCATCTCCTGGTACCTGGACGCGGACGGCGACGGATACGGCGATCCGACCCTGTCGGTGGTGGGCTGCTCGCCGCCCCCCTCCTTCGTCGACGACGACACGGACTGCGACGACGGTGATGCGGCCCAGTTCCCCGGGGCCGACGAGTACTGCAACGGCGAGGATGACGACTGTGACGGCGACGTGGACGAGGACGACGCGGTCGACGCCCTGAACTGGTACGACGACGCGGACGGCGACGGCTACGGCGACGCCGTCACTGGCCAGCTGGGGTGCGAGGGCGACGCCGACGACGTCACCGACCCCGGTGACTGCGACGACACCGATCCCGACGTCAATCCGGCGGCGGAGGAGATCTGCAACGGCATCGACGACGACTGCGACCAGACCACCGACGAGCTGGTGGACGGTGACGGCGACGGCTTCAACCTCTGCGACGGTGACTGCGACGACTTCGCCGACGACATCCATCCGGACGCGGAAGAGCTGTGCAACGGCGGCGTCGATGACGACTGCGATCCGAGCACGGACGAGACCGTGGACGGAGACGGAGACTTCTTCTCGGTCTGCTCCGGCGACTGCGACGACAGCGAGCCGTCGGTCAATCCGGCGGCCGTCGAGATCTGCGATGGCCTGGACAACGACTGCGACGACGACGTGCCGGTGGACGAGGTCGACGGCGACGGCGACGGATGGCTGCTGTGCGGCGACGACTGCGACGACGCCGATCCGGCCACCAATCCCGACGCACCCGAGCAGTGCGACGGAGAGGACAACGACTGCGACGGAATCGTCGACGAGGACGCGGACCTGGACCTGGATGGCGACGGCTACAACGCCTGCCAGGGTGACTGCGACGACACCGAGGCGGCGGTCTACCCGGGCGCGGCCGAGGTGTGCGACGGACTCGACAACGACTGCGACGGCCTGCCCGAGGAGAACGAGGTGGACGAGGACGGTGACGGCTGGATGATCTGCGACGGCGACTGCGACGACACCGACCCCGCGCTGACCCCGGAGGACGAGGACGGCGACGGCTACACCGGCTGCGACGGCGACTGCGACGACGACGACGAGACGCTCAACCTGGACGATGTGGATGCCGACGGGTGGACGACCTGCGACGACGACTGCGACGACGACGACGCGGATCTGAACCCCGCGGACAACGACGGCGACGGCGTCTCATCGTGCGATGGCGACTGCGATGACGACGACGACAGCGTGTCACCCGACGAGGACGAGATCTGCGACGGTGTCGACAACGACTGCGACGGGATCGCTGACGACGTGGACGACGACGGCGACGGCCACGTCTCCGTGGACTGCGACGGTGAGGACTGCGACGACGACGATCCCGACGTGAATCCGGACATGGACGAGGACTGCGAGGACGGTGTCGACAACGACTGCGACGGCGACATCGACGGCGCCGACGAGGAGGACTGCGACGACGTCACCGACGACGACGATGATGACGACGCGACCGACGACGACGATGACGATGACGACACCGGTGATGACGACACGGACTCCGGCGGCGACGACGACACCGCCCTCGACGACCCCGACGACTGCCAGTGCGAGAGCCGCATCGCCCGCGGTCCCGACGCCAGCCCCATCGCGGTGCTGGCGCTGACGGCAATGGCCCTGGTCTGGCGGCGCCGCCGCTAGCCCGAGACCGAGGCCGAGACCGAGACCGTGGTGGTTCAGCTGGACCACGTCCACACCGCCGGCCGGAACCGGGTGGTCATCCCGGTCAGCGGACGCCGCGATGGCCGCCTCCACGCCGGGGGTGCCCTTCCCGCCGCCGGTCAGGTCGCCGCATGAGGTCGCGGACCAGGGTCCTCCGGCGGCGGCCGCGCTGCACGAGACCAGGGGAGGCTCGGAGAGACACAGGCCCACAGAATGGCCGGGGTTTTCGCTCATCCAGCCGCAGACGGCCTCGCACTCCTGGCGGTTGGCGCCGCCGTCATCGATGTCGACGAGCCCCGGGTCAGCACCTTCTGCCGGATGCCGGTCGGCTCCCCGTCGTTGGCCGCGGAGGGCTCGAACAGCTTGTCGAATCCGCCGATGTGGTCGGCGTGATAGTGGGTCAGCAGCACCCAATCGACGGCAGCCGAGTCACCGTGGCGCTCGAGGGCGCCGAGCACCCGCCCGGCGTGCGCGTCGTTGCCCACGTCGATCAGCACCGTCGTCCCGTCCGGACCCACCACCAGCGCAGCCTCGCCAATCGCCTCGCCGGTCAAGCCGATCTGCTCGATCAACAGCTCCCCGGGCGCCCAGGGATCCACGTCTCCACCCGCGCAGCCAACGGCCAGCAACGCGAGCACGACGAGTTTTTGGGGGCGCGTGGCGCGCATCGTCTCCGCGGAAGTCGGTAAGATCACGGGGCCGGGCGGCGGATCCGCGAGATCCCCGATGGAGACTAGCATGTACCGCTTTTGTGCCGTTCCCCTGCTCTTCACCCTGCTACTGCCGTCCGCCGCCGTCGCCCAGACCGGGGACAAGGTGCTCTGGTACGTGGGCAACGATGGGTACGACACCTATGGATTCACCGAGCTGGAGTCGGCGCTGCTGGGGGCGGGTGCCTCGGCGGTGGAGCAGGTGATCAGCTGGCCTGGCGATCTGACCGACTACCGGATCGTCACCCTCTTCGTCAGCGGCACCGCCTATGACGCGGGCCAGCTGACCGACGTCCAGGCCTACGTGGACGGCGGCGGTCTGCTGGTCGTGGTCGTGGAGCACGAGAATCTCGCTCCCGCGGCGCTGGCGGTGCAAAACGGCGTGCTGGACCACCTGGGCCTCGGCAGCGACTTCCTGGGCGCCAACTTCGGCTGTGGCTGCGGCAACCTCGGCGTCACCGACGAGGATCACGCGTTCACCGACGGAGTCCCCACGCTGGCCTACTCCTGCACCTCCACCGTCGACCTGGATCCCTCGGCCCACGTCCTGGCGACCGGCAACGCCGCCGAGGTGCTGCTGGCCATCGAGGGCAACGTCCTGCTGTCCACGGACGGGAACCTGTGGAACGACGCCTGCGCCCAGGTGGCGAACAACGCCACGTTCTTCGCCAACCTGTTCGCCGGCTGGTGTGACCTGGACGGAGATGGGTTCGATCGCGATCTGTGCGGGGGCGACGACTGCGACGACGACGATCCGGCAGCCTACCCCGGCACCTGGTACCTGGACGCGGACGGCGACGGCCACGGCGACCCGGCGATCTCCGCCACCGGCTGCCCGGCACCCGCGGACCACGTGGGGGTGGGCGACGACTGCGACGACGCGGATCCCACCTCCTACCCCGGCCATCCCGAATTCTGCGACGGGGCCGACAACGACTGTTCCGGTGCCCCGGAGTCCGCCGAGGCCGACGACGACGGCGACGGCTACCGGATCTGCCACGGCGACTGCGACGACGCGGATCCCGCCCGTTTCCCGGGCAACCTGGAGCTGTGCGACGGGCTCGACAACGACTGCAATCTGCAGGTGCCGGCCAACGAAGCCGACGACGACGGCGACGGCCAGCGGATCTGCAACGGGGACTGCGACGACGCCGATCCCGAGGTCTTCTTCGGCCAGGTCGAGACCCCCTGTGACGGCGTCGACAACGACTGCGATATCTTCACCCTGGACACGGGTGACGGCGACGGCGACGGATCGGATGCGTGCGACGACTGCGACGATGCCGATCCCGACGTCTTCCCGGGGCAGGTCGAGGTGCTGTGCGACGGGGTGGACAACGACTGCGACCCGGGCACGCCGGACGGCGAGGACGGCGACCTGGACGGTTACACCGGCTGCGACGACTGCGACGACGACGACCACTACATCAACCCCGGCGTCACCGAGACCCCCTGCGACGGGATCGACAACGACTGCGATCCGGCCACCGTCGACGAGCCGGACGGGGACGGCGACGGCCACGTCCTGTGTGAGGACTGCGACGACGCCGAACCGGACACCTACCCCGGCGCCGACGAGTTGTACGACGCGGCCGACAACGACTGCGACGGGATCGTGGACGAGGGCGTGTTGCCCGACGACGCGCTGATCATCACCGAGATCATGAAGAACCCCGACGCGACCCTGGACTCGGACGGCGAGTGGTTCGAGGTGTTCAACAAGAGCCCGCGCCAGATCAACCTGGCCGGACTGGTGGTGTCCGACCTGGGCAGCGACGAGTTCAGCATCCAGCTGGACATCTGGATCGCGCCCGGCGAATACGCGGTCCTCGGCCGCGAGGGCGACTCGGACGTCAACGGAGATGTGGACCTGGACTTCGCCTACTCGGGGCTGACCCTGGGCAACGGCGACGACGAGCTGTTCCTGACGCTGGGCCCCCAGCTCCTGGACAACCTGGCCTGGGACAACCAGCTGTGGCCCAGCACGGCGGGCGCCGCCATGAGCCTGGACCCGGACTTCCTCGACACGGTCTCCAACAACGACCCGGCGGTCTGGTGCGACGCCCCGTTCGCCTGGGCGGGGGCGGACACCGGCTCGCCCGGCGAACCCAACCCGCAGTGTTGCTTCGACGGCGACGGCGACGGGTTCGCCGACCTGTCATGCGGAGGCGAGGACTGCGACGACGAAGATCCGGCGATCCACCCGGATGCGACCGAGGTGTGCAACGCCCTCGACGACGACTGCGACGGCGAGCTGCTCGCGGACGAGGTCGACGGGGACGGCGATGGGATCCTGCTGTGCGGCGGGGACTGTGACGACGGCGATGCGGACAGCTTCCCCGAGGCGCCCGAGCTCTGCGACGGCGCGGACAACGACTGCGATGGCGAGGTGGACGAGGACGTGGACGAGGACGGGGACGGGGACGGCTACAACGCGTGCCAGGGCGACTGTGACGACGGGGACGACGCTGTCCATCCCGGGGCGAGCGAGGTCTGCAACGGCGTGGACGACGACTGCGACGGCGTGCTCCCCGACGACGAGGAGGACGCGGACACCGACGGCTGGGCCGTGTGCGAGGGCGACTGCGACGACGAGGACGTCGCCCTGTCCCCGGGAGATCTGGACGGGGACGGGGTCAGCTCCTGCGACGACGACTGCGACGACTACGAGCCCCTCGCGTTCCCCGGCGCCGCCGAGGACTGCGACGACGGTGTCGACAACGACTGCGACGGCGACGAGGACGAGGAGGACGAGGACGGCAACGTACCGAAGTGCGACGTCGACGAAAAGAACGACGACTGCAAGTGCCGCAACGACGTGGCTCGCCGCTCCCCCGCCCCGTTCCAGCTCACCGCCCTGGCGGCACTGATCGGCCTCGCCCTGCTCCGCCGCCGGAGCCGCTGAACTTATGTCCTGGATCCCGGAGATCGGAGTCGTTCTCCTGGTCGCCTTCCTGCTCCTGGTCGCCCCCCCCGCCGCCGCCTGCGACGATCTGGACGGGGACGGACACGAGGAGCTGGCCTGCGGGGGCGACGACTGCGACGACACCGACATCCACGTTTTTCCGGGCGCCGCCGAGGTCTGCAACGGCGTGGACGACGACTGCGATGGTGACACGGACGAGGACGTCGACTACGACCAGGACGGGGACGGCTACAACCTCTGCCAGGGCGACTGCGACAACACCGATCCCGGCGCCTACCCGGGCGCCACCGAGCTCTGCGACGGGGTCGACAACGACTGCGATGGCCACGTGCCCACCGACGAGGTGGACCTGGACGCCGACGGTACCGCCCCCTGCGGCGGCGACTGCGACGAGACCGACCCTGCATTGAACGCAACCGACGGCGACGGCGATGGCTACTCGACCTGCGACAACGACTGCGACGACACCGACCCGACCCTCCACCTCGACGACGCCGACGCCGACGGCTGGACCACCTGCGACGGCGACTGTGACGACGGGGATCCGGACGTCGATCCCGCGGACAACGACGGCGACGGTTTCTCGTCCTGCACCGGGGACTGCGATGACGACGACAGTGGGCTGAACCCCACCGATGCCGACGGCGACGGGATCTCCACCTGCGCGGGAGACTGCGACGACGGCCAGCCCACCGTCTACCCGGACGCCCCGGAGATCTGCGACGGCCGCGACAACGACTGCGACGACGTGATCGACGAGGTGGACGCCGACCAGGACGGCTGGCGGGCCGAGGAATGTGGCGGCACCGATTGCGACGACGGGGATCCGGAGGTCAACCCCAACGCGGGCGAGGTCTGCGACGACGGCATCGACAACGACTGCAACGGCGACGTGGACCTGGACGACTACGCCTGCGGAGGCGGCGGCGACGACACCGCCGGGGACGACGACAGCACGGAGCCCGAGGAGCAACCCGGCTGCCGATGCGAACTCCCGATCCCGCTGGGGGGGATGGGCAACTTCGCGCTGGCCTGTCTGGCCGGGCTCGCTGTGGTCCTCGCGATCCGGAAACGCTGAGCGACGCGAGGGGGCTCAGAGGACCTGACGGTGGGCCGGGATGGCGATGGGCGCGCCGGGGGTCAGCAGGTAGATCGGGTTGGAGACCAGGATCGGGACGCCGTCCAGATCGCGGATCTCGGCGCGGACGACCCGGTGGTGTTCCCGGGGTAGATCGAACACCGTGTCGGTCTCGTCGCCCACCAGCGTCACGCTGTCGAGTTCCTCGCCGTCGACCATCAACGCCAGGGTCCAGCCGGGTTCCAGGTAGCCGGTCTCCACGTGGATCCGCTGATCGAGCAGGGTCCGTTCGGCCTGGCCCATCACGATGCCGTGCTCCGACCACAGGTCCAGCAGCGGGTCATGGCCGGCGAACACGATCGGGTCGCCGAAGAACGCGCGGCCGGCCTGGACCGCATCGGCGATGCCGTCTTCGCTGGCCACATCCAGGAACACCCAGGTGACCCAGGTGTTGGCCGCGTCGGCCCAGTCCTGGGCCCAGTGGGCGTCGCTGACGCCGACGCCAGTGACCAGCAGCCCGATCGCCCCCAGCCCGTCCCAGAACCACAGGTAGTCCTCGATGCCCAGCACCCGCGCCGGGTACCCCACCTCGACCGCGTCGCAGCCGTATCCGTGGGTGAGCCGCCAGTACGCCGTCTCCTCCTCCACCACGGCGACCGCGTCCTCGTCCTCGTAGACCACCCCCGGCTGGACGCCGAGGGGATGGGCACAGATCGCGACGCCATCCTGGGAGTGGACGTACGCGACCGCCCCGTCCACGGGGATGACGTCTTGATACTCCAGCAGGGGGATCCCCTCGCCCAAAGGAACGACGTGCCGACCCGCGTGGATCGGGGTCATCTCCGCGCCGACGAAGTGGGTGACCGGGCTGTTGGCGTAGTTCTGCGCGATCCAGTTGCGGTGACGCTCGCGCAGGGCCTCGCCCTCGACGGCCCACTCGCGGGTCCAGTCGTCGATGTCGATCTCGACCCGCAACCCCTCCCGGGTGCGCAGCATGACGTAATACTCGCGGACCGCCTGGTCGCGCCCCTCGGGGAAGTAGGCCGCGGCGGCGGACAGGTCGAAGGTCAGATCGTTCCAGACACCCTCGGTGGCTTGCAGGGCCAGGTACAGCTCGTCGTCGTCGTCGAGGATGCTCAGATCGTGAGCACCCAGCGTGTAGATGATCTGGTTGCGGGTCCCGCCCAGGTTTCCGCTGAGCTGGGATACGACGACCAGCTCCCAGTCCTGGCCCACGGCCTGCCCTGGCCGCACGCTCAGGTTCAGGCTGCCGTGGGCCAGCAAGGGCAGGATCTGGGCGTCACTGGTGCCCTCGTACTTGTAGGTCACCGAGTTCCAGTCGCCGCTCTCGTCCGCCTCGGCCTCCAGGTGCCAGTAGTGGTTGCCCAGGCCCTGGCCATCGTCGACCACCTCGGACAGGTAATCCGGGCAGGTCACACCTACCTCGTTGAAGCCGTGTTCCAGGGCGGTCCCATCCAGGGCCACCAGTTCCTCCGTCAGCGCGCCCTCGTCAAAGTCGAAGACCGCCGGGCGGTCGCGCATCTGCAGCATGGTGTCGTGGTCCGACCAGTACAGGACGTCCACGTCGTAGACCTGGGCCCAGTGGTCCTGGGAGTAGATCGAGCCGTCGCCCTCGCTCAGCGAGCCGTGCAGGTGCAGCGCCGCGGACAGGGGCGCCTCCCGGCCGTCTGCGCCGTCGAAGCCGCAGGGGGTCGGATCCACGGCGTTCGGATACCCATCCCCGTCACAATCCCCCGCCGCGGCGGACGCGGACCACGCCAGCGCCACGGCGAACGCGGCGGCGGCTACGACGGGAACGCGCAGAAAACGGCTCATAGTTTCTTCCCCACGAGATCCGACTGTAGCCCGACTCCTGGCGGTCGACAACTGGACGATCAGGGCGCGGGCACCAGCACCATCCGGTCGCGGACGACCTCGTCGACCGCCTCCGGCGAGAACGGCATCGGAATCAGCTGGCCGCCGCTCCAGCGGGGGAGCAGATCGTCGTAGTGCGGGCTGGCCGGGTGGCCGGACTGCCCGGTGGTATGCATCACCCGCGACGCGTCCCAGTCCGACAGGTCGATGACCTGGCGGTAGCTGACACCGAAGCGCGTCTCGAAGGGCCGGCGCGAGCTGTAGAACGCGGCGGCGACGGTGAATGGGCTGCCGCCCACGTGGACCGTGCGGTCCAGCAGCCCCCCCAGCCCCGGTACGCCGCCCAGGCGGTGGTGGAACACCGAGTCGTGCAGGTCCCCCCAGCGCCAGATCGGCGGTCTCGTCGCAGGTCAGATCGGCCCCGTCGCCGCAGAACGAACAACCGTCGGCCACGAAGCAGCGGTGCATCAGCGAACTGTTCAACCCCCGCGCCTTGTCGGCATGCTCCCCCAGCTCGCCCTCCACCAGGGCGCCGGGGAGGTGGATCAGTCAGGCCTGGAACAGGGCCGCCGCGGCCGAGTCGGCGTCCATGGATCCATCCCAGCCGTCGACCACGACGGACAGCTCGGCCCGGTCGGCCGCGCCCCGCAGGGTGGGCAGCAGCTCCACGGCCAGCAGGGACACCACGTCGCGCTGGATCGCGGCCATCTCCGCTCCGTCCAGGGGCACCCCGGCCGACAGCCGGTCGACGATCCGCTGGGTGCGGTAGGGCGCCGAGAAATCATCACCCAGGTAGTGGGGATAGTCGGGGCCCACCGTCCTGGCGTTGGCGGTGGCGAACCAACCCCGCTCCGGATCCACGGCCCGCGGCCAATCCTCGAAGGGAAGCCACCCGGTCCACTCGTGCGCTCGGTCCCAGCCTGGCACGGGCAGGTTGCCGTCGCCGCCGTCGGACCGCAGGGGATAACGGCCTGCCGCCAGCCAGCCGATGTGGCCGTCCCGGTCCGCCAGCACGATGTTCTGGGCGGGCGCGACGTAGCTGCGCATCGCCTCGAGACCCTCGTCCACGGTGCTGGCATAGACCAGCTCGGAGAATGCCACCACGGTGGAGTCGTCGTCGGCCAGCGCGGTCCAGCGCAGGGCCACCTCCTCGCCGACGCCGTCGTAGTACTCGGTGACGATGGGACCGTGTCGGGTCTCCCGCACCCGCAGCTCCACGTCCTTGCGGCCCTTGACCCGGATCACCTCGTCACGAACCGTGACCGGCTCGAAGGCACCCGCATACTCGACCCGTAGCGGATCGTCGGGGTCGAGGTGTTCGATGACCAGATCCTGAACGTCCGGGCCCACGTTGGTCAGCCCCCAGGCCAGATGCTCGTTGTGGCCGATCGGGAAACCGGGCAACCCCGGAAAGGTGGGTCCGGTGACGTGGATGCGCTCGCCGTGAAGGTGGGCCAGATACCACAGGGAGGGCATCTGGAAGTCCAGGTGGGGATCGTTGGCCAGCAAGGGCGCGCCCGTGGTCGTGTGATCGCCGGCCACGACCCAGTTGTTGCTCCCTCGGGCGGCCTCGCTGCCCGGCTCGCCGAGCATCAGCCGCTCCTGGAGGAATTCGGGGATCGGCAACGCCGGATGGGCACCCGGATCTTCGGCACCCCCCGGGACTGCCGACGTGCCGTCCTCCTCCGGGATCCCGACCAGCCACGCGTCCCGGTACACCTCGTCGGGGAAAGGCGCGAGCAGCTCATCGACCAGCGCTGGATCCATGTCAGACCGTCGGCCAACTCGAAGGGCTCGGGCTCGATGCGCAACAGCTTCAGCTCCGGCGGCAGGGGCGGATCCGAGGCCAGGTAGGCGTTGATCCCGTCGAAGTATGCGTCGAGCAGCCAATGCCACTCGGGATCCAGCTGGGCCGCCGCCTCCTCGGCGCGGGCGCGAAAGCCCATGGTCCGCAGATAACGGTCCGCTTCGATGCCTCGCTTGCCGAAGATCTCGGCCAGACGACCGGAGCCGATCCGCCGGTTGACCTCCATCTGCCACAGGCGATCCTGGGCGTGGCACCAGCCCAGGCCGAAGACAGCACCCCGGTCGGACTCCGAGCGGATGTGGGGGACACCCCAGCGGTCCCGCAGGATCTCGACCTCCACGTCGATTCCGGACACCGCCACCTCACCGCTGGTGACGGGCAACGACGCCCGCCAGGCCGGCATACAGCCGACCAGCCCGCAGGCCAATCCCAGCAGAACCAGCTCTCCACGCATGCGCTCCTCCGACGGTCCGGGATGGGCGGGGATTGTAGTCCGTCGGCGGCTATTCGTCGTCCTTGAGGGCGGCCATCAGCTCGTCGATGGTGCCGGTGTTGGCATCATCGATGACGTACTCCGTGCCCCCGGGGACGCCGCCCGCGGGGGTCGTCGGGGTGGCCGGGAGAACGGGAGTCGAGGGGTCGGACGGCCGGGGGGACGCCGCCGCAACGGTGGGTCTACTGCGCGCCGCCGAGGCCGCGGGGAGGGTAGACAGATCCGTCGCTGGCGTCTCTCCCCCGCCTGCTGATAGCGGCGGGCTCTCCTCGGGGAAGCGCCAGCTCGTCTTGTCGTCGAGCCAGCGACGGTAGCGCGAGAAGGTCCACATGCCGTCGCCAGCGCCGGTCTCCATCGCCGTCGGGATCTTGAAGAATCGACCCTCGCGGATGCTGTTGCGGATGGCGTCGTTGGCCACCAGCAGCTCGATCTCCGGCACCCGCAAGCCCGGATCGTGGCGGTAGATCAGTCGCTGGGCCAGCACCGCGACCAGGCTGTCGGCCAGCTGGGCGCGGACGCCGGCCTGGCTCTCCGGCGGAAAGGCCGAGACCACCCGTTGCAGGGCCTCGGAGACCGTCGACGAGTGCATGGTCGCCAGCACCAGATGGCCGGTCTCGGCGGCATCCAGGGTTCTCTGCATGGTCTCGTGGCGACGCATCTCGCCCACCATCAGCACGTCGGGATCTTCCCGCAGGGCGTCGAGCAGGGCCTGTTCGAAGCTCGGCGTATCGCGTCCGACCTCGCGCTGACGGATCAGCGCTCGTCGCGGCCTGATGTGGTACTCGATGGGATTCTCGACGGTCACCACGTGGCGCGGTGCCCCGACGTTGACCTCGTGGATCAGCGCCGCCAGCGTCGTCGACTTCCCCGAGCCGGTGGGGCCGCAGACGATCACCAGGCCATGCTGGGGGCGCACCAGCCGCCGCAGCTCGGGATGCAGGTTCAGCCCCTCGATCGTCGGCTGAAAGGCCGCCAGCAGGCGCACGGCGAGCCCCACACCGCGGGCGGTGGCCATCACGTTGAAGCGGCACTGGACCCCCGCGATGACCCGCGAGGCGTCGAAGGAGCGCCGTTCCAGGAAGTCCTGCCAGCGGGCGTCGCCGATGACCTCGCGGGCCACGGTCCGCAGGACCTCGCCGCCGATCGGCTCGCCCGTGAACGCCAGCTCGCCCCGCACCCGCCGGGCCAGGGGCATCCCCGGCTCCAGGTGGAGGTCACTGGCGCCCGCCTCCCGCGCCTTCGCGATCCAGTCCCGCAGCATCTCGCCTCCTTCCGCCTCCCGAGCGGGAGGACGGCCTCGGATCCGTGGTGCAATCCGGGTGCCACCTTCGGCCCGTGGATCGTGGCCCTGCAGGGCACGGGTGGGCAAGCCGGCCGTGGCACTCGCGTCCGGATCTCCCCGACAACCTGTCAACGGCGACGGCGGTCACGCGACATCCTGTCATCGATAACCACCGTTTTGCTACGTCGTCCCCTGGACATGAGGTACCCTAGGCGGCATCAACCATCGACAGTGGAGATCTGACCATGAGCCATTGGCGCAGACTCGTAGGGCTATTCGTTCTGTGCATGACGCTGACAGCGGCATCGCCTGCCCGGGCACAGGACGTGCTCATGATCCAGAACAACAACCCCTGGGGGTACACCTACTGGGCCACGGTGCTGTCGAGCTACGGACTGAGCTACAGCACGATCAACTACGGCTCGATCGCCAGCACGGACTTCTCGGCGTACGACCTGATCATCATCCCGAGCCAGCAGCCCGGATCGTTCAACTCGACGGTCAACTCGTACATGTGGAAGTTCGAGGACTACATCGACGACGGCGGAAAGCTGATCCTGATGCTGTCCACCTGGACGGTGTACACGCCCTACATCACCACGCTGCCTTTCAGCGCGTCGGGCAGCCACAGTCAATACTCGTCGTACTTCTACAACGTGAACGCGAGTCACCCATTGATGGCGGGGGTGGCCGCCAGCGGCTACTCGAACTATTCGTCCCACGGGTACATGTCCGGCTACGGCAGCGCGGACATCCTGACCACCAACGACGGGAACAACACCTCGTCGTACTTCGTCGAGTCAGGCAGCGGGGCGGCCTATGTCAGCTACCTGACCCTGGAGTGGTACAACTCCTACCCGGCGCAGATCATCGGCTACAACGCCGTCGACTACATGCTGTGGGGCATGTGCGCCGACGCGGACGGCGACGGCTACGAAGACATCGCCTGTGGCGGCGACGACTGCGACGACACCGACAGCGGCGTGTACCCGGGTGCGACCGAGTACTGCAACGGCGTGGACGACGACTGCGACGGAACGGTGGACGAGAACGCCGCCGACGCCTCGACCTGGTACCAGGACGCGGACAGCGACGGCTACGGCAACCCCAGCGTGTCGACCACCGCGTGTAGCCAGCCATCGGGCTACGTGTCCGACAACACCGACTGCGACGACGGCGACGCCAGCCAGTACCCGGGGGCAACCGAGTACTGCAACGGAGAGGACGACGACTGCGACGGAACCGTCGACGAGGACGACGCCGCAGATGCCTCGACCTGGTACCAGGACGCGGACGGCGACGGCTACGGAAATCCCTCGGTGACCACCAACGCCTGCAGCCAGCCATCGGGCTACGTGTCCGACAACACCGACTGTGACGACGGCGACGCCGACCAGTACCCGGGGGCAACCGAGTACTGCAACGGAGAGGACGACGACTGCGACGGAACCGTCGACGAGGACGACGCCGCCGACGCGTCGACCTGGTACGAGGACGCGGACAACGACGGCTACGGCAACCCCTCGGTGTCCGCCGACTCCTGCAGCCAGCCATCGGGCTACGTGTCCGACAACACCGACTGCGACGACGGCGACGCCAACCAGTACCCGGGAGCCGACGAGTACTGCAACGGCGAGGACGACGACTGCGACGGCCTGATCGACGAGGACGACGCCGTCGACGCGTCGACCTGGTACGAGGACGCGGACAACGACGGCTACGGCAACCCCTCG
>CAYTBN010000104.1:0-13722 GCA_964436045.1 uncultured Rickettsiales bacterium
GACGTGTCAACCAATTACAGGGGTGAAACCGGGACAAACATTCCTGGACGCTGCAGTTGGACGTTGAATGGCCTGCTGCATTTCGAGCTGCAGCCGGGAGAGCACACCCTACAACAAGGATGCCTACGAGCGCAGTTCGATTCAATTGGATGCCTATTGTGCGGCCACCCAACCAGAATGCCCGGTACACCGGTGCCACTCAGGGCTCTACTTCAAGAAGCGCTATGGCGCTACGTGAGGTGTCTGCATCCTCGCCACCCACACCGGTGGGGTGGCCATCGAGGACTCGGGGGACCCTGTCGAAATCAGTCGCTGATTCGGGTATAGATGTCGCCGAGGTAGTCGGAGAGGGGCCCGATCAGGTCACCGTAGTCAGCGTCCTCAGCGCCGGTGATGTGACCTGCGGCATCGATCGCGGTAGCCTGGACTGCCTCCACGCCGTCGTAGGCGTTGTCCTGGATTGTGAGCAGGCCGAAGTTGTCCACCTCGCTCCAGGAGGTCACTTCCTGGTCGTACAGCGCCCAGTGCTCGAACCCGACTACGAAGGCTCTACCGTCTGCGCCGGTCAGATTCAGCGCTGTATCGTAGACCTCGGTGATGATCTCAGCGCGTTCATGTTGTGACCGGATTGGATCAAGCCCCCACCAGTTTGCCCGCTCCACGCTCATGCCGGGCTCGACGCATCCGGTGTAGTCATAGTTGACGGAGACGGCGTTCCAGGCGTGGGACTGCACCCGAGGGTAATCTACCAACCAACCACAGCCTCCGCCCTCGAATTCGCTGGCCAGGACGTCAGGGAAGCCGACAAACCACGAGGTTCGGTACCGGTACTCCAGGCCGTCCGCCACGATCTCCGTCCGCCCGGTGCTGTCGTCGTAGGAGATTGCGGTGACCTCGCCCGTCATCTTCGAGGGCGAGTCTGGATTGGCGCTGAAGTACTCCGCCAGCAACACGGGCTTGCCGCTCGCGTCGTAGATGCTCTGCAGCTTGGCTGTCACATCAAAGGTCTCACCTCGGTACAGGATGTCTCGATATGCGTGTGCGCTGGTGTCAGGGGCGACCCAGAACCCGTCTACGTAGGGTCCGAGCGCCTCGTAGAC
Organism: uncultured Rickettsiales bacterium; assembly: GCA_964436045.1. Taxonomy (GTDB): domain Bacteria; phylum Myxococcota_A; class UBA796; order UBA9615; family CAYRNR01; genus CAYTBN01. The sequence goes on from CAYTBN010000104.1 coordinate 1,101, forward strand.
AAACTCCGGGCTTTCGTAGAGGGGGAGTAGAATGGGTGGCTCGACGCTGGCCAGCGCGGTGGAGATCTGCCTGCCGTAGCGGCCAGCGGCCAGGCGCACGAAGTCGTCGAGATCCTGTCGGATCGCAGGGTGGCCCGCATCGGTAAAGTCGTCCAGGTAGGAGATCGTACAGGAGTCATCAACGAGTACGCCCTGGCCGTTCTCATCCATGAATCCCGTTCCGAAACCATAGGCGTTGGAACCATCGGTCAGCTCTCCGGACGAGGTGCCCCATGTGCTGTAGCCTGTGGCCCAGGCGGCGTTGAGTGCCTCGAGCGCTTCCTGCTCCGCTCCCTCTGGACTCTCACTGTAGGAGTACAGCGGCACCTCGGAGGTCTCGTCGAAGGTGGCAAGGGTCTCGTCCCTCCGGTAGCGATATCGGAGAAAGTCCCGCAGGGCGTACTTGGCGTAGAGGATCGGGTCGGTGTAGGTGACTCCGTAGGAGATGTCCTCGACCATGTAGGGGTTCTGGGCCAGCACGGTGTAGCCCAGGTGGTTGTGTGAGGCGTCGTTGAACCCGAAGAGGTGGTCGGCCTCCTCGGGAATCAGCGCGAACACCCACTCGTCGATCTCCGCGCTGTTGTCGGAGGTGAACTCAGCCAGCGCGCTGGCGTAGCCCGGCTCGAAGACATCGGCCTGCTGTCCTTGCCACACCAGGTCGCCGCTGCCGGGGGGACACTCCGCACCGGCAATGACATTTTTGATCTTGTAGTCGTAGTCCGAGCGCAACGCCCAACCGGAGAGCTGCCAGGTCTCTTCGATGGGGAGCGGTGCCTCAAGCTCGTTGCGGTAGTCGTTATATCGATAGGAGTACTGCCCGGCTGCCGAGAAGCCCCAGGAGCGGAGCCGCTCGACCATCGCTGAGGCCCAGTTGAGCAGGGGGTCGATGGGGCCGTATTTCTTCTCGATGGCGTCCAGGAGATACGGACGCTCATAAAGCTGGTTGAGCACCGGTGGCGTGGTGAAGGCCTCGTTGACCACACCCTTGATGTAGTACAATGGTGTGTCGTCCTCGGAGAGGGAGATGGTCGCGAAATCATCGGGGACACCTACCGAGACGGACCACCAGTAGATCCGGTTGGCGCCCGTGTTGTCCCAGTCTCCAAAGCCATCCTCGTCTGGTGCCATGAAGTCACCAATGTCGAGGTTGTAGGAGCCATCGTCGTTCAGCAATTCGCCGGCGTAGGGTTGGCCATCTCCACCAATGAGTGCCCATCCGTCTGTTGTGGAGTAGTACCAGGACACCGCTCCGCCTGCTCCGATCTGGTCCAGCCAGAAATAGGTCACAAATGGCGGTGCTCGCCAGCCGAAGAGGATCGCATCGCCGACTTCGGACAAGGTGGTCGCTGTGGACTGATCGACCACGTCTCCGACCAGGGTACTGGCAGCTGCCTCGCTCAGATCGGTGGACAGAGTGCTGTCCGACTCGAGGTGAACGGCATCGTAGGCCAGAAAACCTCCTGCCCCGCCATAGGTGCTGGTGTCGACCATGCTCACGGCCCGAATAAAGTTGCCGTGGCCCTCTGGGGTGACCAGCCACCAGCGGTCGCCGATCAGTTCAATGTGCCAGGCCCCCGTCTCGGTGCCGATCACGGCCTTGTTGCCACCGTACTTGTCCAGCCCCAAGGGCTCGGTGTCGGTGTCGGTGTCGGTGTCGGTGTCACCCTCACCAGTATCGTCTACGTCCTTGCCGCTAGAACAGGCGCTGAAGGTGACAAGCAGAGGGACAAATAGCCAAGATGAGTAGTTTCGCATCGGTACCTGCTGTAGGAAATTGCTTTTGACCCGTTCGATTGGATCGCCTTCCCCGCCAAGGCTGAACCTCCCCGATCCCCCATGAAGCACGGGCAGATCGCGGATTTCGGCCTCCTCGGGTCGACGACCGGCCACACCGACATCATCGAGCTTCCTCGCCTCCTCCACGACGACGATAGCACGGTATCCTGCAACGACCGTCTGGCCCTCGAACCCCTCGCGCCGGACCCGAATCGAGGTCAACGAGGCGCGCTGGAAGCGGAGAGCTTCGGCTCAATGGCTCAGAATCGCTCGGGAATCAAGGGGCAGCGAAAGCCGCGGCGGCGGCGCCGGCGGGCAAGCGCGCTCCTCGGGCCGCCGCTGGCCTTGCTGGCCATCGGGTTCGAGCGCGGTCAGCCGAGGGACGCCGTGTCGATGTCGAACTCGGGCAACCCGTCGTCGCTGGGAGGGTCGACGAGGTAGAACTCGTCGGGAGGGGCTGCGTCGACCACGAGGGCCTCATCGCGCGAGGCATCGTCGACGAACAGATCCTCCTGCGATGCGTGCGGCGGGCCGCGCGCCGCTACGTCCGTGAGTTGGTGCGCGCGCCCACCCCGCGGGAGCAGTGCCACGTCTCCTTCTGCCGCGCAGACCGGGCGTTCGCCACCCGCCTCTGTGCGGCCCTGAGGACCCGCGGCGTTCGTTGCTGGCTGCACGAGCAGGACACGCTGCCGGTCGACCCGTTCTGGAGGAGACCGGACGAGTCGGACGAAGCGAACAGCGTCCACGTCCTGTGCTGCTCCGCGACCTCGGAGGCCAGCTTCGCGGCGTGGTGCGAGTTCGAATTGATCCTGATGGGCGCATCATCGCGACCCCACCCCACTGTCGTGATCGACCTCGACGGGATCCTCGAAGACGCCGGGGCGTCCCCGATCAAAAACTCATGAAGGTCCTGGCCATCCCCCGTTCTCGCCACCGCCCCTTTCGAGTATGTTGAGGGCTGAACCTGTAAAGGGAGTCTGGACGATGGGCGTGTGGAGATTCGGGGCGTTGGTTTTGGTGCTGGGGCTGGTCCTGGCGGCCTGCGGCGGGAACGTGACCCCCCCGCCGGAGTACGCGTGGGAGTTCGACGTGACGCTGGAGCCGGCGAATGTGGGCGATCCCCAGTATCCGGACGATCCGTGCGTCGATCCGGGCGGTGCGTCCGCGGAGACCTACCGCTATGGGCTGGTGGTCGAGGGGGACACGGTCAGCATCTACTCGGACGACTCCAAGCTGGCCGAGGGCACCTTGCGGGGGACCTTCATCTCCTACTCCTCGACGGCGCCGTTCACCGAGTACCGCACGAGCGCCGACGGCGAGCCCCGGGAGATCGAGTGGCTGCTGGATGGCCACGTATCGTTCATCGACCAGGATCTGAGCCAGTCCAAGAACACGAGCTGCGACGACGCCATCGAGACCATCACCCTGGTCAGCGTCCACGACGCCCTGCAGGACGACTACGCCACGGGCTGCCGCCACGTGTCGTGTGCCGTGTGGGAGAAACGGCGCTGAACACCAGCGCCCGCAACCCCTATCCCGGAGGGCGGCGGTGACCCTCGTCGTCCTGCTCCAGTCCCCCGTCTTTCCGCCCGTGGCGATGCTGCTGCTCGTCCTGGGGTTCTTCGTACTGCGGCCACGCCGGCCGGGCAAGCCGGTCGAAGCGAGCAAGGGGCGGCCGGACGACGACGCGGTCAAGAAGCTGATCCCCAGGGCCATCGAGGCCAAGAAGCGCAAGGAGATGGGCCGGGCCGGCTGGCTCTACGAGCAGGGGCAGCTGTGGGTCAAGGCGGCCGAGTGCCACGAGATCGCGGGCGACGGGCTGTGGGCCGCAGAGCTGTATGCCCGCGGAGGTGCAAAGCGCCAGGCGGGCGAGCTGTACCGTCGCTTCGGTCACCCGCTGGCGGCGGCGGAGGCGCTCCAGCAGGCCGGCCTGCTCGGGGACGCCGGCGTGCTGTACGCGGTGGTCGGTGATCGCGCCCGGGCCGCGGTCCTGTTCGCCAAGGCGGGCCGGCCCACCGACGCCGCAGAGCTCTATCTCCAGATGGGCGCCTACCACCAGGCGGGCAAGCTGTTCCAGGGGGCGGGGAATCTGGAGCGGGCCGCGGACGCCTACGAAAAGATGCTCGAAACCCTGGGGCGGAAGCAGCTCGAGGCCTCCCCGGACATCGCCCAGATCCTCGAGTCCGAGGGCCGGATCGGCGCCACCATCCGCTTCCTGGAGGCCACAGGGGAGGTGCTGGCCGCGCTTCGCACATCCATCCGCCACAAGCGAGGCGAGGAGTCGTTACGCCTGTACTCCCTGTACCGGGACATCATGGCGGGCCCGCTGCTGCGGGGCGCCGAGGAGGGCAAGCTGTCCGCGGCGGTGCTGGTGGACCTGTTCGAGGAGGCCGGCGACCAGGTCCCGGCCGCCCGGATGGCCCAACTCCTGGGCCAGACAGCCCGCGCGGCCGAGCTGTACGAGAAGGGCGGACAGCCCGTCAAGGCCGCCGAGGAGTGGGAGGCGGCCGACGACCTGAGGGAGGCAGCGCTGGCCTGGGAGCGGGGCGAACATCACGAGCGGGCGGCCCGACTCTTCGAACGGACCGGGGACACGCTGCGCGCCATTCATGGGTACCGCCAGGTAGGCCTGTTCGGCGAAGCCGGCCGTCTGTACGAAACCCTCGGTGAGGCGGACAACGCCCTCCAGGCCTATGGCGAGGTCCCGGGCAACGACCCCGGCTGGCGAGATGCCCGGTTGCAGCTGGCCCGCCTCAACGCGGCTGCGTCCCGCTGGGAGGCGGGGATCCAGCTGTACGAGGAGGCCCTGGGCGCCAAGGCTCCGACCGCCGACGAGGTCGAGGACATGATGGCGCTGGCACGGCTGCTCGAGGCGGGGGAACGCTTCGGCGAGGCCGCCGCGTGTTGGACGGCAGTGATCCGGCTCGATTCCACCCACGCCGATGCCGACGACGCCTTCCGCCGGATGCGGGACGCCGCCTCGCGCGCCGGCCAGTCCGTCGCGGACGACTATCCGTTCAAGGAGCCGGAACCCACGGCCCCCCCGCCCCAGGGCGAGTCGGCGTGGGGCGGCGATCCGGGTCAGGCGGCGTGGTCGGGTAGCCAGGGGCTGGCCCCCGCGGGTTCGACCCCCCACGGCCTGGCAGCTGCCTCCACGACCCCCCAGGGGCTGGAGGGTGCGTCCTCGACGCCCCAGGGGCTGGATGACCGCCCGGAAGACCGCGAGATGGAGGCGTGGAACGATCCGATCGCTCCGCAGGGCACCGACCTGGTCAGCTTCGAGAACCTGACCACCGACGATGACACCGCGATTCTCAAACGGGATCTTGGGAACAAACCGCGCCGCGGCACGCCGATCACCACCGGCCAGGTGTTCCTGGTCAGCGCCTCGCTGCCCCCTGGTGTCGAGGGAGACACCGGGGGCTGGCCCGTCTGGGAGCCCGGCGAGATGGAGGAGGCGGCGACCACCCGGTTCTCGGTCGATCCGGACGCGGCCCCCGTGCAGCCGGCGACGCCGGAGCCGATCCAGGCCATCGCGCCGGATCCCGAGCCGGTCGCCGATCCGACGGCGCCCATCGTCCCGGATACGGAAGACCCTTTCGGTCTGGCCGCCAATCTCGAGGACTTCGGGCTGACCGGGACGGTGACGAGCCTGGAGGACAGCGGTGATCTGACCGGCGACTCCCTCGATCTGCTGGTCGACGACCTGATCACACCCGAGCCCATGCCCGCGGTCGCTCCGCCACGGTCCCAGGGCATCGGCGGTCTGGAGGACTTCCCGGTATTCGCCGACTTCGACGCGGCGGAACGGGAGGTCATCGCGGCGCTGTTGAGCGAGCGCGACGCCGGTGCCGGTGAGGAGCTGATGCGGGGCAACGACGAACAGGACGGCCTGCTTCTGGTGAGGGACGGGCAGGTCGAGATCCGTCGTAGTGGCGGCGATCCCCACGTCGTCGGCGCGCCCGGCCTGGGTGCCAGTTCGACCCTGCTGGAGGGGGAGTTGCCCCCCCTGTCCGCCCAGGGCCTGACCGCGGTCCGCTGCTGGGTGCTCACGCGGGGGCGTGCGCGCGGCCTCGCGACGCGCGACCAACCGCTGGCCGACAAGCTCTCCCGCGGCCTGCGCCGGCTGGCCCTCCCGAGCTGATCCACCTCCCCCTCCGTCGTCGTTGACAGAGACCCGGACGGCGGCAATACTGCGCCGCGCCCGGCCCCTCGGGCGCCCACCACCGGAGAACGGCACGACCAGCCCGGGACGCTACCCCATGCGATCCACGACCGACCTGACCCGACTCACCGAGATGACCCTGGGGGAGACCCTCGCCGACGCCGCACGGCGCTTCCCCGACCGTGTGGCGCTGCTATGGGAGGACGTCAGCCTGACCTACGCCGAGTGGGACGTCCGCGCCAACCAGCTCGCCCGCCTGCTCGTCGAGCTGGGGGTAGGGGAGGGGGCGCGGGTCGCCCTGTGGATGGACAAGCGGATCGACGTACCGGTGGCGTTCCTGGGCGTTGCTCGCGCGCGCGCCGTGTCGGTGCCCGTGAACTTCAAATTGCCAGCCCGGGCCCAGCGCTACCAGTTGGAGGCGTTCGGAGTCGAGGCCATCATCACCCAGCGGTCGCACCTGAATGCGGTCGAGGCCGTGGCCGATGCCCTCCCCGGCCCCGCCCGGATCATCGTGGTGGACGGCGACGCCGACGACGCGCCCCACACCCCGGCGGCTGCCGCTGCCGCGCTCCCCAGCACCCCCCCAGACCGCCGCCCGCAGGCGGACGACGTGGTCTACCTGAACATGACCTCGGGCACCACGGGGCGGCCCAAGGCGGGTATCACCACCCACGCGATGATCCAGTGGAACACCCGCTCGTCCATCGAGACTCTGGCCTTCGGCGACGACGAGCGCTTCCTGTGCATGTTCAGCGTGTTCGCCCATCCCCACGAGCTGTTCTGCCGGCCGCTGGCGGTGGGCGGCTGCGCCGTGCTGGTCGACAGCCTCAACGTCCGGGCGGTGGCCCGGGCGATCGAGGCCTACAGGGTGACCTGGGTGATGGCGGTGCCCTCGTTCTACGAGATGCTCTCCGAACACGCCGAGGGCAGCGGCGCCGACCTGTCGTGCCTGCGGATGCTGGAGGCCGGCGGTGCCCATCTTCCCCCCGAGGCCTACGCCCGACTGGCGGCCACCCTGGCGGCGCCGTTGGTCCCGGTGTGGGGCTCGACCGAGACCTCCGGGGTGGCGGTGGCCCAGCGACGCGGCGCCGAATGCACCCCAGGATCGATGGGCTACGTGGCGGAGCACTACCGGGTGAAGGTGATACGGGACGACGGCCAGCCGGCCGGCCCCGGAGAGATCGGCGAGATGTACGTCCGCGGCCCCGCCGTGGTGGCCGGCTACTGGGGAGACGACGAGGAGACCGCAAAGCACTTCGACGGGGGCTGGTACCGTACCGACGACCTGGTCCGGCAGGGCGAGGACGGCGAGCTGCGATTCTGCGCCCGCCGCTCCGAGATGATGAAGATCGGCGGCATCCGGGTGTTCCCATTGGAGATCGAGCTGGCGCTGCGCAAGCACCCCGCGGTGGCCGACGCGGTGGTCGTTCGTGCCGAGGAGACCCTGCGGGGCGAGATCGCGCGGGCCGTGATCATCCCGAGGGCCGGGGCCGAGATCAGCATCCGCGCCCTGCGGCTCCACTGCCGGGAGCACCTGGCCCTGTACCAGGTCCCGCGGATGATCGAGCTGTGGGACGAGATCCCGCGGACGCCCGCGGGCAAGGTGGACAAGGCGGCGATCATAGCCACGCCGCCGGTGAATTGAGGGGATTGGGATGAGCGATCCGGCACGACTGGCCCGCGACGCGGCAGCCCTCGCGATGTCCGAGGTCACGGCGAGGGCGATCCCGCGTCTGCCCCCCAGCTGGCGGATGGCCTCGGCGCGGGCGCTCGGCACCCTGCGCGCCGCGGTCTCCCGGGGGGCGCGGCGCCTGGTCGTCGAGGAGCTGGAGCGCTGCTTCGGTCCCTCGGTGGCCCGGGATCCCGAGGTCCTGCGCCGCACCTTCGCCAACATCTGGCTGGACGGGGTCGAACCCCACCTGTTCCCCCATCTGGGTCCGGACAACATCGACCAGTGGGTGCAGCTGGTGGGGGAGGAACACCTGCGCGCGGCCCTGGCCCGGGGCAAGGGCGCCCTGTTGTTCATCGGCCACTTCGGCCTCAACACGCTGACGATGGCGGCCCTCGGACACCGGGGCTACCGGATCAACCAGCTCAGCGCGCCGCCCACGGTCTGGAAGGACATCCTCGGCGACCAGCAGATCAACCGCTTCGCCCAGGCGCGCGCCGAGCGGACCTGGAACAACGAGCAGACCCTGCCGGCCCAGCACATCTCGGTGTTCGGCTTTCTGCGGCCGGCCTTCCAGGCGCTCAAGCGCAACGAGATCCTGTGTGTGGCCATCGACGGCGGCGGCGGCCAGCGCTTCGCCGAGGTCCGCTTCCTGGGGCGGCCGTGCAACGTCTCGACCGGGCCCGCGTCGCTGGCGCGGCGGACCGGCGCAGCGGTGCTGCCAGCGGTGGTGCTGCGGCGGGACGACGGTACACATTCGGTGATCATCGAGCCGGCCCTCGAGGTGCCCCGCACCTCCGATCGCGAGGCCGACGAGAAGGAGATCACCCAGCGTTTCATGGACCTGCTGGCCTCGTGGGCCGAGCGTTATCCGGACCACTACGCCGGCTTCTTGCGGCTGCGCCGCAACACTGCCGCCACCGACACCGAGCCGTTCTTCGCCGACTATGCCGCCGGGGACGGGTCCTGAGCCGGTGAGCGCTGGTTCTCCTGCCCGGGCCCTCGTCCGCGCCCTGACCTGGGGTGTGTGCTGGGGCGTGGCCACCGGCGCCATCGAGGCGGTCTGGCACCTGTCCAGCTGGAACCTCCCCACGACCTGGGCCACCGCCAGTGGGTTCTTCGCGCGGGCCGTGGTCTATGGCGCCCTGTTCCACGGCGGCTGGCAGCTGCTGTGGATTGGCGCCGCCCTGGTGGCGCCGCCAATCCGCGCTCGCCTGCTCGCGGCTGGCCTGTCCACGATCGACGCCCTGGCGGTGGGGATCCTGGTGGCGGGAACGGTCACCCTCCACGGCGTGGTCACCTGGCGGGTGGGGTACCACATCAACGATCCATGGAGCTCGCCAGCCCTGCTGGCCGGGATCGCGGCCGCGCTGCTGGGTGCCCTGCTGCTCGGCTGCGCCGCCGGCTGGCTCGCCCGGGGCGCCCTCGCCCGGCTGGGGTGGGTCCGGATCGTCCCGCTCCCCCTCGGCCTGGCCCTGTACCTGGCCGTCCCCCTCGGGCTCCCCAGCCCGGCCGCCAGCGATACCCCCCTGCGGGTGTTGCTGATCACCCTGGACACCTTCCGCGCCGACCGGGTGGGGGCCCTCGGCGGCCCCGTGGATACCCCGACCCTGGACGCACTGGCGGCCCGCGGCGTCCTGTTCGAGCTGGCGGTGGCCCAGGCGCCCATCACCTGCCCGGCGCACCTGTCGATCCTGTCCGGCACCTCGCCCGCGACCCACGGGGTGTTCGCCAACGGCACCGCGATCCCCACCGATCTGCCGGTGCTGGCCGAGGTCTTCGCCGATCGCGGTGTGCCCACCGCTGGCTTCGTGGCCGGCTACCCGGTCACCCGTCGCTTCGGCTTCGACCGCGGGTTCGGGGTCTTCGACGACGACTTCGGCGCCGCGCTCGGGGATCATCGGCTGACGGTCCGGCGGCTCGTCGACCAGTTCGTCTACGCCCGCGGAGCGCCCCGGGAGCGCCGGGGGGACCGGGTGCTGTCCCGGGCGATCCCGTGGCTCGACGAGCACGCGGACACGGGGTTCTTCGCCTGGGTCCATCTGTTCGATGCCCACGGCCCCTACGATGCGCCAGCCCCCTTCGGCGGTTCGCTGGCGGGCGGCCTGCCCGGAGCCACGGAGGGCCCGGAGATGCCCCGTTACTGGCCCGCCGACCACCAGGCCGCCGCCGATCCGGCCTATTGGGTCCAGCGCTACGACGAGGAGATCGCCTACATCGACGCCCAGCTGGGGCGTTTGCTCGATCGGCTGGCGGATGCCGGCGTGCTCGAGGACACCCTGGTGGCCGTGGTGGCCGATCACGGCGAAAGCCTGGGCGAACACGACTACTATTTCGACCACGGCCTGCACCTGTACGACGCGTCCCTGCGGATCCCGATGTTGCTCGCCGGCCCGGGAATCGAGGCCGCCGCGCGGGTTCCCTGCCAGGTACGGGGAATGGACCTGGCCCCCACGGTGCTGGATCTGGCGGGGCTGACGGCGCCGGCCAGCATGGAGGGCGAGAGCCTCCAGCCCCTGTGGACGGACGGCTGTCCGGAGTCGGGCCTGCGGTTCTCGTTGGCGGCCACGGTGGAGCCGCCCTGGCTACCCGAGCCCGGGGCAGAGTTGGCCCTTCGGTCGGATGGCGAAGCGCGCTTCAAGCTGGTCCGCCATCGGCGTTCCGCCGCCGAGCTGTACGATCTCATCGCCGACCCCGGCGAGGAGGACGATATCGTGGGCGTGCGGCTGGACATCGCGGACTGGTTGAGTGAGAGCCTGGACAAGATCACCTCCGGGATGGTCACCGAGGCTCCCGAACTGACCCCGGAGGTCGAGGCGCAGCTGCGCGCCCTGGGATACATCACCGACGGCCCCCGCGCGCCCACGGGGGACGACGACTCGGCCGGAAGGCCAGGGGACCGATGAAGTTCTTCGCGCTACGTGTGCTCTATGGAACCCTGGCGGGCCTCTGCGTAGGCGTGCTGGCCGGCGCCATCGAGCTGACCTACCTGACCTACGCCCAGCTCAAGCTGCTGATGACCCCTGCCCAGTGGAGCGCCCTGTTCGGCGCCGGGGTGGCCCTCTACGGGCTGTTCGGTGGCGGCGTCGGTGCCGGCGCTGCGCTGCTGCTGGCGCCGCTGACCGGGCGGGGGCCCAAGGCTCGGTATTTCCGCGAGGTGATGAACCGCGACATGCTGGCGCCGACCCTGGCGCCGGTCATCGGGTTGTCGCTGGCGGCGATGGGCTGGACCTGCTTCAGCCCGTGGATCCTGGCGGGACTGCGGGCCGAGGGGGGTGCCACCTGGGCCCTGGCGGTGGCCGGCTTCATCGCCGTGATCGCCGCGCTGTGGGGGCTGACCCTGTTCCGCCTGCTCCGGCGTCGGGACGAGGGCCAGGCCGGCGCCATGCCCCTGTGGTTGCCGGTCCCGGTGGTGGTGATGGTGCTGTTCGTCGGTGGGGTGGTGCGGCCGCCGGCCGGCGGCAAGGGCTTCGGCTCCCACGTCAATCCCGCGCTGCCCAACCTGGTGCTGATCACCTTGGACACCTACCGCGCGGATCACCTGTCGTGGCTGGGCAACCCGGACGTGTCCACGCCGACGCTGGACTACTTCGCCCGCAAGAACGTGCTGTTCACCAACGCGGTCGCGCCGATCCCGGAGACGGCGCCCAGCCACGCCAGCATGCTCACCGGACTGCACCCCCTGGACCACCGGGTGCTGGACAACGCCAGCCCGATGCCACCCGACATGGACACCCTGGCCGAGTATCTGGGCGACCAGGGGTACTCCACCGGGGCGTTCGTGTCGGCGTACTCCCTGGACCGGGATCTTCGCCTGGACCAGGGGTTCATGGTCTACGACGACGACTTCTCCGGCCGGATCCGGGGCTTCAACGACCTGGCCCTGCGGAAGATGGCGATCTGGCTGGGATTCCGCTTCGGCAAGCCGGCCCAGATGACCGAACTGGAGCGGCCGGCGCCGCTGACCAACGCCCGGGCCCGCGAGTGGCTGATGCGTCACTACGGCGAGAACTTCTTCCTCTGGGTCCACTACTTCGAGCCCCACGCGCCCTACGTCCCCCACGGCCTCGAAGGCTTCGAGGACAACGGTCGGCCCGGAGCGGCGAGGGTGGATCACGTGGCGATCCTCGACGAACGCCGCAACGACTACAGCGAAGCCGAGGGTGAGGCGCTGCGGCGGTTGTATGCCGAGGAGTGTTCCTACCTGGACCGGCAGGTTGGCGAGCTGCTGCTGCTGCTGGAGGAGTACGACGTCTTCGACTCGTCGGTCATCATCATCGCGGGGGATCACGGCGAGTCCCTGGGCGAGCACGGAATCCAGTTCAGCCACATGGGGCTCTACGATCCCTCGATCCGTGTCCCGTTCATGGTCCGGGCGCCTGCCCTGGCCGGGCAGGCGGCGAGGATCGGAACGCAGGTGCGGGTCCAGGACGTGTTCCCCACCGCCCTGCGGCTGCTGGGCTTCCGCTACTCCGCCACCATGGACGGCCGCGATCTGGTGCCGCTGATCCGGGGTGAGGAGGACGCCGACCGCTCGGCCCTGCTGGTGGGCCGGATGGGGAAGCTGGGCTCTGGCCTGTGGGTCGGCCTGCGCAAGGACAACTTCAAGTACCTGCGCTCGCCGCTCCCCGAGGCCGCCGAGGAGTTCTACTGGCTCGAGACCGACCCCGGCGAGCTGGACGACGACGCCGACCGCTCCGAGCAACCGGTCCAGGCCGCCCGGACCTGGGTCAACTCCGCCGTCGGGGGCACCTCCGTCAACGACGTGGCTGATCCGGACGCCCTCTCACCGGAGCAGAAGGAGCGGCTGCGGTTGATGGGATACGTGGAGTAGTCCGCTCCGCCTCTAACCTACCGAAATCACTACAGTCCAGATCCGGGATCCCGGCCCCTGCCGGCCTGAACCGGCCCGCGCGGGCGTAGTCCGTCAATTTCTAGATCGACCGGTCACTCGCCTCTGCTCGAGCGGAGCT
>CAYTBN010000105.1:0-5224 GCA_964436045.1 uncultured Rickettsiales bacterium
CTTGGCCTGCGACCAGCCATCGGGATTCGTGGCCAACGACGAGGACTGCGACGACCAGGATGGGACCGTCTTCCCGGGAGCCGACGAGTGGTGCAACGGCGTCGACAACGACTGTGACGGCGAGATCGACGAGGACGACGCCGTGGACGCCGAGACCTGGTACCTGGACGCGGACGGGGACGGGTACGGCGACCCGGGTAGCCCGACCCAGGCCTGCTACCCGCCCGACGGCTACGTGGCTGACGGCGGCGACTGCGCCGACAACGCCCCGGCGGTCAACCCGGGGGCCGAGGAGGTCTGCAACGGCGTCGACGACGACTGCAACCCGGCCACCGACGAGCAGGCGGACGTGGACGGCGACGGTTTCAGCGTGTGTGGCGGCGACTGTGACGACGGCGACGAGACGGTGAACCCGGACGCTGAAGAGGTCTGTGACGGGATCGACAACGACTGCGACGCGGGGACCGACGAAGAGGCTGACGAGGACGGCGACGGCGTGGCGATCTGCGACGGGGACTGCGACGACGACGACCCGGCGGTCTACCCGGGCAACGCGGAGGTCTGCGACGGCGTGGACAACGACTGTGACGGCGACATGCTGCCCGACGAGGTGGACGACGACGGAGACGGCTGGCAGGTCTGCGACGGGGATTGCGACGACACCAACGCCCAGACCTGGCCGGGAGCGCCGGAACAGTGCGACGAGCTGGACAACGACTGCGACGGCGACGTGGACGAGGACGTGCAGCTGGACCTGGACGGCGACGGGGTCAACGCCTGTCAGGGGGATTGCGACAACAACGACGCCAACGTCCACCCGGGCGCGGTGGAGATCTGCGACGGCAAGGACGACGACTGTGACGGTGTGATCCCCGCGGACGAGCTCGACGAGGACGACGACGGCTACGCCCTGTGCGACGGCGACTGCGACGACACCGACCCGGACCTGGAGCTGGACGACGTGGATGGGGACGGCTGGACCACCTGCGACGGAGACTGCGACGACGACGACGCGGACCTGAACCCATCCGACGGGGACGCGGACGGGTACTCCACCTGCGAGGACGACTGCGACGACGAAGACCCCGTGTTGACGCCCGCGGACGGTGACCTGGACGGGTTCTCCACCTGTGACGGGGACTGCGACGACGACGAAGTGGACGCCTACCCGGGCCATGACGAGGTGCCCTACGACGGAGTGGATCAGGACTGTGATGGCGCGGATCTGGCCGACGTGGACGGGGACGGCTACGACGGGGGTACCGGTGGCGAGGACTGCGACGACGACGATCCGTCCGTCAACCCGGACGCCGACGAGGAGTGCGACGACGGCGTGGACAACGACTGCGATGGCCTGACCGATGCGGACGACGAGGACTGCGACCCGGTCGGGGACGACGACGACGCCACCGGGGACGACGACGACGACACGACCGATCCCGCCGGCGACGACGACGACACGGACCCGGGGGGGACGGACTGCACCTGCCGCCAAGACGGCAGCGCCCCGCCGCCGCTGTCATTCCTGATGCTGGGCCTGGTGGGCTGGCTCGCCAGCCGCCGCTAGAACCACTCCCCGCTCACCGTCCCCCAGATCTCCCGCCGCAGCTGGTGGTGCCCCTCGTCGTTGGGGTGGGCGCAGTCGTCGGACAGCCACTTGTCGGCGCCGCTGGCGTTCATGCCGTGGTCCAGGAAGGCGGCGTGCATGTCGGCCACCTGGCCGCCCTGGGCCGGGGCCGCGGACTCGATCGCGTCGTTCATCGTGGCCAGGTTGGACAGCACCAGGCCGCCGACGGCCTGGTGCGCCGGGTGCTGGATCGTCTCGCAGAAGCCGTCCTCGTACTGGGCCGGGATCGACATCGTGCCGCCGGTCGGGTCCTGGATGTTGATCAACACCGGGATCACCTCGATCCCCTGGGCGGGGACCTCGTAGCGGGCGCGGACCAGGGAGATCATCTGGGTCAGGTTCAGGGCCAGGTTGTCGGCGGCCGCCGTGGCCAGCGCCGGGGTCACCATGGTCCAGATGCTGTCGTTGAAGTCGTTGCCCCCCGCGCTGATGGTCAGCAGCACGTCGCCGTTGACCGTCGCCGGGAGGGATCCGTCGAGGGCGTCCTCGAGGTTGTCCAGGATCTCGTCGGAGGTGGCGCCCGAGTCCGAGACGTCGTGGAAGTAGACCCCGCCCGAGACCGCGCTCAGGGTGGCCCCGTTGTACGCCGAGTAGGCGGGGTGGTTGTCCACCAGCAGACGCGCGTAGCCGTGGCCGCCGCTGCCGTTGTTGCCCGCCGCGTTGTAGCCCGCGGCCAGGGAGTCGCCCAGGTTGATGTACAGCTCCACGTCCGCCAGCGCGTGGGGCGGCGGTGGAGTGGAGTCGTCGTCGCCCGTGTCGTCGTCGGATCCGTCGCCGTCGGGCGGCTCCCACGGCGCGGTGCATCCGCTCACGATCAGCAAACAAGACAGGAGGATCCCCAGTTGACGGCTCGTGCTCATGCTCCCGCCCTCCGTTCCTTCGAGTGGAACCCTACGCTAACAGCCCGCGAGGGTGGGCTGATGAACGGGATGGTGAATCGCAGAGGGGGGCACAGTTCTAGCCTGCATATCTCACCAGGATCGCCGCGCACGCAGCAGGCTGTAGTCGGACAGCTTCACTTGCCACGCCTCGTCGAGCAGTACGTTGCCGGGTTTCACGTCCCGATGGGTGGCGCCCAGGGCATGGAGCGCATCGATGGCCCATGCGAGCTGGAGCGCCACGTCGAGGACGAGACCGATGGAGTCCAGCTCCCGGCGACCGATCCGGTCCCGCAGTGAGCCTCCGGGCATGAACTCGGTGAAGACCGCGACCTGGCCCCCGAGGGTCCGGAAGAACAGGCAGCGGGTCAGGTGCGGATGGGGCGGCAGGTCGATCCACGCCTCCAGCTCGATGAGGAACTCGCGGAGTTGCTCTGGGCGTCCGTTCGACCGCAGGGGACTGGCAGCGGAACGAAATGGGGATTACAACCACAGGCGAATGCAGCGCTACGACATCGATTCGCTGGACAACCGCGACCCGGAGCTGATCCGCCGGCTCTGTCGGGTGATCCTCGAGCCCGGGCGGAGGTACTTCCGGAGCCAGGCCCGGGGGCTTGACCGGATCCCCACCGGCCCGGGGCTCTACGTGGGCAACCACAGCGGCGGGATGATGACCGTCGACTCCTTCCTGCTCTTCGGGGAGGTCTACGAGGCCCGCGGCATTGCCGACCTGCCCTACTGCCTGGGCCACGAGGTGGCGATCCAGGTGCCCGGAATCCACCAGGTCATCGTTCCGCTGGGGGCCGTGCGAGCGTCACACGACAACGCGCTGCGCCTGTTCGAGCGGGGTGACAAGGTCATGGTCTACCCGGGCGGGGACGTGGACAACCAGCGCCCCTACCGGCACCGCAATCGTATCGTGTTCGGGGGCCGGACCGGCTACATCCGGCTGGCCCTGCGGGCGGGCGTGCCGATCATCCCCGTGGTCTGTGCCGGGGGCCACGAGACCCTGATCATCCTCGACGACTTCCGCTGGGCCGCGCGGCTGTTCCGCACCGGTCGCTGGCTGCGGCTCAACGCGATGCCGGTCAACCTCTCGGTGCCCTGGGGCCTGACGGTGGGACCCGTCTTTCCCTTCATTCCCCTCCCCGCCCGGATCCTGATGGAGGTCCTCGAGCCGGTCCACTTCGACCGCGTGGGCGAGGACGCGGCCGGTGACGACGCCTATGTCCGTCGCTGCGCCGACCAGGTCGAAGGCCTGATGCAAGGCACACTCGACCGCCTGGCAGCCGAGCGCCGGGAGCTGGGTCTGCGCGCCAAATTGCGTCGCCTGCGACTATGACACACAGTGTGCCATCGTGCGCCATCGTCCTGGCGCACACGCGATTTCCCGCCGCCAGCAGCTGACACAGCCCACCCCCTGATCGAGGCCCGCAGACGCGACGAGCAGCGCTGGCACGCTCATTGCTCAGGCTGTCGTGCGTGCCCCGACCGAAGGGTCGCGAAGGGGAAACACGATGCAGAACCGAATCCAGAACATCCTCATCGTCCTGACCGTCGCCCTGGGCCTGGCGGGCCTGCAGGCTTGTGCGGTGGCCGACAACGACTCCGCTCTGGACTGGCACGGCGGGACCGGCGACTTCACCAGCGACTACGTCATCGACTACGACAAGTTCAACAGCCAGTGGCCGAGCAACCGGGCCGCGGAGAACCCCGAGGACGCGTTCTCGGTGCTGGTGAACCTGGGTACGGTCCAGCTGACGGCGCCGACCCACCTGTTCGACGCGCCGATGCAGCTCATCCCCTACTCCAACGACGACAACGTGGTCGACGCCAAGGGCGTGTCCTTCCCGCGCGGAGATCAGGTGATCGCGGAAGCCTTCCCGGTGGGAGTCGTTGGCTATGCCATCAACATGGTCAAGGCCATCGCGGGTGACGAGGAAGCGCGCTCCTGGTTCAAGGACGGCGAGAACCTCATCTACTGCGCGGAGCTGGCCCACGTGTCCACCAGCGCTGGCATCCTGGTGCCGCTCAACGAGCAGACCCTGGTGCCCGAGGTCGGCCAGGAGCTGTGGGACAACTTCGTGGCCGAGGTCGACAAGCAGCTGGCCGGCGAGTCGTCGGCGTTCACCGAGATGAACGAGAACCCCCGCGCCGCGCTGGTGATGCCCGCGCTGGCCCCCGAGTGGCTGTCGGCGATGCCGGCCTACGCGCCGTCGGACCTCCAGGAGGAGGCCGAGGAGAAGCTGGCCTTCCAGCCGATGACCGCCGCCGACATCGTCCAGCAGTTCATGCGGACCCACATCCCCCGCGAGATCCTGGGTGAGACGCTGGCGCCCGTACAGGGCCAGGTGCTGGTCCAGATGAAGCCGGGCCTGTTCGAGAGCATGGGCCTGGACCAGCTGGCCGAGACCGACCCCGCCCGGATGGCGGCCGAAGACGTGTTCATGCGCCTGGTCGAGGTCGTGTCCACCTCCTACGGCAGCTACGACGAGTTCCAGGAGGCGCTGCGCCCGATCATGGACGAGGCCCGCGCGCTGACCGGCCCCCGCGACGACTCGGGCAACGGCCTGTTCGTGCCCCCGAGCCTGCTGCACGTCATCACCCAGGGGAAGCACGACGGCGGCCTGATCGGCCTGGACTACGTCGGCCACGGCCTCCACGTTACGATGCTCTACGAGGAGGGCGCGGACGAGGAGACCGACGACGAGACCACCGA
>CAYTBN010000105.1:5324-13182 GCA_964436045.1 uncultured Rickettsiales bacterium
GACGAGACCACCGACGACGAGACCACCGACGACGAGACCACCGATCCCGAGCCCTGGGAGGGCATGGAGTACACCGGGGCCGTCGAGCAGGGTGAGGAGTACCACACCGAGACCACCGAGCTGGCCACCGGTCAGTACATGTTCGCGCTGACCCACGACGAGGCGAACCCGGGCGGTGACGCCGACCTGTACGTCCGCGTGGGCAAGGAGCCGACCATGGACGAGTATGAATGCCGCCCCTGGAAGACCGGCTCCGACGAGGAGTGCGAGATCGACCTGGCCGAGGGTGACGTGATCTACCTGATGGTCTACGGCTACGACGAAGGCAGCAACGCCTTCCAGCTCAGCGGCATCCTGGCCGACTGACTCCCCCCTTCCCTGTTCTTATCCCCCCCTTCCTGACCGCGGCCGAGTCCGAGACCGAGCCCGAGCCCGAGTCCAGATTGACCTGCTAAACTGTGCCTCTTCGCGAGGCCAACCCCCGATGAACCCACGCCTGTCATGGTTGATCGCCGCTGCGGTCGCGCTGTTGCTGACGGGCTGGACCTTCGGTGACGCGCTGGGACAGCTGGGATCGGCGTTCCTGGGCTTCGAGTACGTAGATGGCTACGGGACCCAGTGGTTCTACTGGTTCGTAGAGCGCAGCGTGCGCAGCGGCGAACCGCTCGGTCACACCGACCTGTTCTTCCACCCCTGGGGCAAGGAGATCTTCGCTCACACCGGCACCAACGTGCTGGACGCCTACCTTGCGCTGCCCTTCCGCATGCTGCTGGGGCCGGTGGCGGGCTACAACGTGTTCGTGCTGCTGGCTCTGCTCGCCAACGGCGTCGCCTTCGCCTTCCTCGCCGGTCAGCTGACCCGCGATCGGCTGGCGATCGGGCTGGGTGCGGTGTTGTTCGCATTCACGCCTTACATCCTGTTCGAGACCTCCGCCGGCCGGCCGACCCAGGCGCTGATGGTGTTCCCGGTGCTCACCGTGCTGTTCATGTGGCGCAGCGGTGTCCGTCGCGGGCTGCTGGCGCCGACGGTCGCCGGGATCGCCCTGGGGGTCTCGGGTTATCAGTACTGGTACTACGCGTTCTTCTTCGGCGTCGGCTGCCTGCTCCACGGCCTGTGGCGCACCGCCCGCCCCCCGGAGGAGGCTGGTAGCCGATGGCGGGTGCTGGGCCGTCATGCCCTGATCGCGGCCGTCGCGCTGGCGGTTACCCTCCCGTTCGCCCACTCGCTGCTGACCGGAGGCGCTTCGGGCGAAGATACCTTGCCCGGCATGCTGGACATGGAACGCTGGTCGATGCGTTCCAATCCTCCGCTGACCGTCGAAGGCTCCAAGGTCGGCCTGTTCATGTGGCAACCGGCGCTGCGCCAGACCGGCGCGTTCGTCCAGGACCTCGATGGCACCGAGCGTTTCCTGTTCCGCGGCACCTGGATGCTGTGGCTGATGTGGCTCAGCGTGGCCCTCTGGCTGTGGCACCCGGGGCGGCTGGACCGGGGGCCCGTGGCGGCGATGATGGCGGGTGGACTGCTGCTCGCCATCGGTCCACTGCTGTTGCTGGGTGGGCTGGCGCTGCCCAACCCGCCGTACATCCTGTTGACCAAGGCCCTGCCGTTCATGCAGCGCCTGTGGTGGCCCGCGCGGGCGTTCTCGTTGCTGTCGGTGCTGGTTGGCCTGACTGTGGTGGTCAATCTGGCCCACCTGCGCCGGCTCGGTCCCTGGCCCCAGGTCGCCATCGGGGCGGCGCTGGCGCTGATCTGGGCCGTCGAACTGTCCGGGCTGGGCTACCTGCCCATGGCCACATGGTCGGCCACCGCGCCCGCCGGCTACCGCTGCCTGGAGCACGGTCCCGACGGCGCGCTGATGGAGCTGCCCTACGCCTGGACCCAGGGACATCTCTACTACCAGACCCTGCACGGCCGGCCGATAATGGGGGGGATGCTGGAGGACAATCCCGAGTTCACCCCCGACGAGGTCTTTGCCCTGCACGACGACAACACCTTCGTGTCGAGCCTGTTGTACGCGGCCCACGGCAAATCGAGTGCGCCCGTGTGGACCGAGGGGGACATGGCGGCGGTCGAGGAGCTAGGGTACCGCTACGTGGTTCTGCAGAAGGACGCCTTCCACATAGCTCAGACCGACCCCGGGCTGCTGGACAACGTGCGTCGATTGCAACAGCGGCGCATCACCCGGACGTTGCAGATCGTGGCCGGGGCACCGGTGTACGACGACCGCCGGATGTCGATCTTCTCTCCCTGGGGTGCGCCGTCGCCCTGCGAGGGCGTGGAGATCGAGCCCGATCGCGCCGCCGTGGGCCGCGCCGACACGCCCTCCGAGGAGCTGTTCACCCGTAACTTCGAGGACCAGGTGCTGACGCGCCTGATCACACCGAACCCGGCCGACACCGTGCTCTTCGTCCCCGACGACGAGGAGGCCGATGACGACTCGGCCGACGACGATTCGGCCGGCGGTGCTGACCCTTTGCTCGATGAGGCAGGCCCATGAAACGACCCACCCGCTCGCTGAACCAGCTCCTCGAGGACCAGGTCGCGCGCTGGCGCGCGGAGGGCAAGGAGAGCGAACAGCACGCTCCGAGCCCCGCAGTCCCCCAGCCGCTGATCACCCTGTCGCGCCAGCCGGGCGCGGGCGGGCTGGAGGTGGCCCGGGGCTGGCGGCTCGCCTGAACGTGGACGTGTTCGACCGCGAGCTGATCGAGCGTGTGGCCTGCAGCGCTCACATGAGCACCGCGGTGGTCGAGAGCCTGGATGAGAAGGCCCGCACTTCCCTCGAGGAGTGGGTACTCGAGCTCATGGACTCGGAACATCTGTGGGCCGACGACTACCTGCACCACCTGTTCAAGGTGATCGGGGTGATCGCGCGACACGGGCGGGCCGTGATCGTCGGCCGTGGCGCCCCGTTCGTCCTCCCCCCCGGACCCCGGCTGGCGGTGCGACTGATCGCACCGGAGGCCGATCGGGTCCGGCGGACCATGGCCACGCGGGGCATGGGCGACAACGAGGCGCATATCTGGGTGCGGCGCACGGAGGCGGAGCGCATCGCCTTCATCCGGCGGTATTTCGGCGCGGACGCGACCGATCCGAAGCACTACGATCTGACGATCAACACGGGGCACCTGGGCGTGACCGCGACCACCGAGGCGATCGCCGCGGCCGCCAGGACGCAGGTCGAGGAGGCGCGCGCTAGGACAGGTACCGCTTGAGCAGACCCTCGAAGATCTGACCGTGCCGCGCCTCGTCCTTGCACATCTCGTGAACCGTATCGTGGATCGCGTCGTAGTTGAGCTGCTTGGCGCGGGTGGCCAGATCCTTCTTGCCCCTGCAGGCGCCGTGCTCGGCCTGGATGCGAGCCGTCAGGTTGGCCTTCGTGTCCGCCTCCAGCACCTCACCTAGCAGCTCGGCGAACTTGGCGGCGTGCTCGGCCTCCTCCCACGCGATGCGCTTGTAGGCCTCCTCCACCTCGGGCAGACCCTCGCGCGCGGCCTGGCGCGCCATCGCCAGGTACATCCCGACCTCGGTGCATTCCCCGGTGAAGTTCGCCCGCAGCCCTTCGAGGATCTCGGGATCCACGCCCTCGGCCACGCCGACGCGGTGCTCGTCGGCCCAGGTCAGATCGCCACCGCCCTGCTCGGCGAACTTGGCGGCCGGAGCGTTGCACTGGGGGCAGTTGGCCGGGGGCGCGTCGCCCTCGTGGACGTAGCCGCAGATTGAACAGATGTACTTCCTCATGGGGATATCCTCCTGCGCCCAGGGCGCGTTCAGTCAACTCTCGGAGGCGCATTGTACCGAGCCGCCGCCCGAAATGTCTCCCCGAGTTCAGATCGCAGTTCCTCCATGGTACCCACCGCCCCTGCTCGCGGACGGTGGCGATCACCTGGTGCGGGGATCCCCTTGCATCCGGCCGCGGAGGAGTACCTGCGAGGAACCTGGCGCTGAATCAGCCGGAACAGCCCTCAGGCACCTGGTAGTGGACCTCGATCTCGTCGCCGTTGTCCGGGATGTAGTCCGGCTCGAGCACCACCGCGTTGATGGGCGACTGGTAGGCCCAGCCCTGGTTCAGCTGGACGGTGTTGACCTTGACCGAGATGGTCGAGGGGATGGGGGGCTGGCTGAGCTCGAGGGTGTCGGTCAGGCTCATCGAGTTCCAGGCGAGGCTGGTCAGCGTCGTGGACCAGTCGGACTCGCAGATCGAGCCCAGGATGCCGCCGGTGGCGTTGACCGCGTCCACGTAGCCGTGACCGCCCATGGCCTGGCCGCCCGCGCCCCAGCAGGGGTCCGCCTGGGTGCCGTCGGTGCCGCAGATCGCGGACAGGATCACGGTGCTCGGATCGGCCTTGAGGCTCTGATAGTCATTGACGTAGTCGGACCAGTCTCCCGGGCTGACGTCCATCTCGTCGGACACGAAGATCACCCGCAGGCCGGCGTCCTCGCGCCAGAAGTTGTTGTTGGGCGGCGTATTGCCCACGGCCAGCTGCAGGGCGTCCCAGCCGAACTTGAGCCCCATCTCGTCCCAGCTGCCGCCGATACCCACGTTGCAGTTGTCGGCGAAGACCGCCGCGCCGTTGGTCGTCGAGGGGGTGATCACCTTGGTCGCGCCCTGGAACTCGGCGTCGTCGGTGGTGACGTTGGCGATGTGGTAGTCGATGCCAGCCGTGTTGACGATGCTGTGGAAGTAGGTGAAGTCGTCACCCAGCTGGTTCTGTTCCTCGGACATGGACTCGGAGTTGTCCACCACCCAGAGGATGTCGGTCCAGTTGTGCCCCTCCTGGACGAACAGGTCGGTGACCCAGTCGCCGCCGGCGCCAGCGCCATACTGGTTCCCCTGGGCCTGGGGGAAGGCCGGGTCGTTGGAGTCCACGGTCAACAGGCCCTCGTACTGCTCGAGGTCCTCGGGCGTGAAGGTGACCATCACCGCCGCCGACTCGCCGGGGTCGAGTTCCAGGCCGTCGTACAGCTCGGCGGTGGAGAACCCCATCGCGGAGGTGGAGGGGGCTGTGGAGAACTCGAACGACTCGATGGTCAGCGGCGACGTGCCCACGCTCTTGACCAGGATCTCGGTTTCCTCCTCACACCACACGCCGATGTTGCCGAAGTCGAAGGACACCGGATCGATCTGGATCGCCGGGCCGATGCCGGCGCCGTGGAGCAGGACCTCCACGTTTCGCTGGTCGGGATCGTCGCTGTCGATCCAGAAGCTGCCGTTGACATCGGCGCCGTTGAGCGCGGTGAACTGCACCCGCGCCTTGATCAGCGCGCCGGGCTCCATCGAGACGGGCGGATCCTGGACGAACAGCTCGAAGTGTTCGCTGGCCTCCAGGAACATGTCGCTGACCGTCAGCTCGGCGTCCCCCACCGAGGTGATGGTCACCTCGGCGGAGATCGGCTCCATGCCGATCTCCATCGTCCCGTACTCGATGGACGTCGGGTCCACCTCGATCGCCGGGTATTCGGGATCGGGAACCTGGGTCAGGCCCTGATCGTTGCACGCGCTCGCCAGCACAGCGAGCACGAGCGCGAGGCCCGGCAGAGCCGCTCGGCGCATGTTGTCCTCCCGCAGTTCGTGCCCCCCGGGGTGGTCGAGATGCCATCTCCCCGGCGGACCATCGTAGGGACGGCTCCGATTGGAGGTCAAGGAAACTCGGCGGGCGCGTAACGGTTGATCCACGGGTCGGCGATGGGCGCCCGGGCCGTCAGCTGGTGTCCAGCGCCCGGACCCGGGGCTCGTAGAACCGCCGCAGGAACTCGGGATTCCCCTCTTCGTACAGCACCGAGGCGCAGCGATCGGCCTCCTCGATGATCCGCTGCTCGAACCAGCAAAGCAGGCCGGAGGCCTCGCCCACCGACCCGGTCATCGCGTGGTTCACGCATCCACACCAGTGCATGCAGCGTCCCAGCAGCGTGCAGTCGGCACAGTCCTTCATGACCTGGTTCTTGCTGGCGATCAGGGCCGCGCGCCGCACGGGGTCGATGCCAGTGAACACGTCGCCGATCACCACCTCGTGGGCCGTGTCGTCTCCCACCAGCCGATCGCAGGGATAGAGATTGCCCGACGGAGCGACGGCGACCTCCTCGCAGCCGAAGTCGCAGCGGTCCGTGCAGGCGTAGCCCCCCTTGAGATGGGTCAAGACCTTGGAGTCCAGCAGGTTGAGGGTGAAACGCTCGCCGCGGCGGTAGGCGCCGACATACCGCTCGCCGAGCCCGCGCAGGGCGACCTCGAAGCGATCGCGGTCGGACTCTGTCCAGCCCCCCTCGTAGTTCACGTTGACCGACAGGGTCCGCAGCCCGACCTCCCGCAACGCGTCGAAGGAGTCAGGCAGGTGCTCGACGTTGCGCGGATCGACCACGGCGATGGCCTTGACCCCCCGCCCGTCGGGGCGGGCCAGCGCCCGCCGGATGTTGGTCACAGCCCGGTCGTAGCTGGATCGCCCGTTGCGGAACGGCCGGGTCGCGTCGTGGGCGGCGCGGCTGCCGTCCAGGCTAATGCCCACGTAGAACCGGTGATCCATGAGATAGTCGAGGGTGGATTCGGTCAGGAGGGTGGCATTGGTGACCACCACCAGCCGCAGGGTGCGGCCGAGCCGGGCAGCCTCGGCCTCGGCGAGGGGCACGATCTGCCGGATCAGGTCCATCTCCATCAGCGGCTCACCGCCGAAGAACGACAGCTGCACCGGACCCTCATTGCCGTCATCGAGGGCCAATGCCACGCCGCGGCGGGCCACGTCCAGGGGCATCGGGCGCTGGAACTTGCGCCCGTTGTAGCAATACGTGCAGCGCAGGTTGCAGGCGTGGTTGAGGAATAGACAGACCTTCAAGAAACCAAACCCGACTTTCCAATCAACTCGCGGCGGCGAGGTCGCCGTCGACCTCCTCCTCCTCGTTGTAGTGGTCGATCACCAGGTCGACGAAGTGGAACTGGTTGGTCAACGCGTCCTCGACGCCGGCGAAGGCGTCGGCCAGCAGCTGGGTCAACGTCAGCTCGACGCCCGAGTGATCCTGGTCCGGATGGAAGGTCCACAACCCGTAGGATGCCATCTCCTCGTCGATCGCCTCGAGCAACGCGTCGCGATTGTCGGCCAGGAACTCGGCGAGCTCCAGGGTCTCGACCCGCAGCTCGACGTGGTAGTCGACGTAACCCTGGTACGAGAAGTACAGCGTCCGACTCTCCCCGGCGACAGGCAGATAGACGTAGTACGTGTCGGGATCCTCGGCAATCAGCCCGGGCATGGTGACGATGCACCCGCCGGTGGCCATGGGCAGCGCGGCGGCGCCTGCCAGCGCTCCGAGCCCGGCAAGGACCGCGCGGCGGTCGATGTAGCCATTCAGGTCGGGATAACGATCGTCGCCGTAGGTCGTGCGCTTGCGTCGTTCCATGCCCAGCCTCCTTCGCGCCGCCCAATGATTCGTGGGCGGTCGACCGGGCAATCTGCAAGATGCGGACCGACCTGGGAGGCAACCGTTGCCAGAGGCGAAAACGCGGGGAACTGGCCGCGCGGAGTGTCAACCGCGCGGCCAGGTTCCGCGTTGCGTCAGTGGTTGCGGCGGCAGCGCAGCGCGAGGACGCCGAGCAGGAGGACCGCCAGCTTGGTCGGCGTCGTGGGTCGGGACGCCGAGGTGTCGTTGCGACAGTCACAGTCGTCGTCGGGCAGCGAGGAGCTGTCGTCGTCCCCGGTGTCGTCGTCGTCGCCGCTGGTGTCGTCGTCGCCGCTGGTGTCGTCGTCAGCGGTGTCGTCGTCAGCGGTGTCGTCGTCAGCGGTGTCGTCGTCAGCGGTGTCATCGTCAGCGGTGTCGTCGTCCCCGGTGTCGTCGTCCCCGGTGTCGTCGTCCCCGGTGTCGTCGTCCCCGGTGTCGT
>CAYTBN010000106.1:0-12413 GCA_964436045.1 uncultured Rickettsiales bacterium
CAGTTGTCGTCGATGCCGTTGCAGATCTCCGGTGCGGCCGGGAACACGTAGGGATCGGAGTCGTCGCAGTCGATGTCGGCGCAGGCCTGGGCCGTGCCGTAGCCATCCCCGTCCAGGTCGGTCTCGGCGCAGTCACAGGAGCGGTCCGCACCGTCGCAGTCCTGGTCGATGCCGTCCTCGCAGATGTCGAAGGCGCCCGGGTAGACCGCTGCGTCGTTGTCGTTGCAGTCGATCCAGCCTGGGTCGCAGTCCGCGTCGTCGCCGTAGCCGTCGCCGTCGTCGTCCGAGTTGCCGCAGGCGCAGGAGTCGTTCGCCGCACCCGGGGTGCCGAAGTCGGCGCCGACACCCATCAGCGTGGTCGCCTGACACCAGTTGCTGCCGTCGTCGTTGCTGATCGCGTCCAGGGTGTTGGGGTCCAGGGTGAAGGTCGCGCCCGTGGCCGCCGGGAAGACCCCTCCCCAGTCGTAGACGACCTCGTCGACCACCAGTCCGTCGTAGCCGATCTGCACCGAGTCGAAGCCCTGGTCGAAGGTGATCCCGGCGTACTGGTAGTCGACCGTGACCCCCCCGTTCGTCACCGGGTTGGCGTTGTTGCCCAGCACGAAGTAGGCGCCGGGGTAGAAGAACGCCTGGCCGCCGGAGCTGATCACGTGGACGTCGTTCACACCGTCGCCGATGACCCAGCCGTCCAGGTAGATCACTTCCGACGACACGTTGAACAGCTCGACGAACTCGCCGACCGTGTCGTCCACCGCGTCCGGGTCGACCATGAACTCGGTGATCACGATGTCGCCCTCGTAGGGCAGGACCTGGTCGTCCGCCTCGGCCCAGGGGCCGTAGTCGTAGCCGTCGTAGGCACGGGCGCGGCAACTCCACTCCTCACCCAACTCCAGCTCGGCCGCGGCCACCGAGTCGGCGACCTGGGCGGGCAAGAGGACCCCGTCCTCGTACCACTCGTACTCGTACAGATGGGTATCCGGATCCGGGTCGGCGGCCAGGGTGATGATGGCGCAATAGGCGTTCTGGTTGACGTGTAGCGGACTGGGCTGGATCTCCAGCTCCGCCGCCTCGGGCACGGTGTTGCTGATCTCCACCGGGTTGGACGTCAGGGGCAGCCCCAGCTCGACCCCGTCGTCCGGGTAGACCACACACTCGACCTCCTGGAAGTGGTCGAAGTCGGCTCCGGTCAACAGCGCCGTGATCGCCCCTGGCACGACGGCCGCGTCGACGTACCACTCGTACTGAGCACCCTCGGGGTCGCCATCGGGATCCGCCCAGCCGAAGGGCTCGCACTCCAGGGTGTCGTCCTCGTAGGCCGGGCTCGGGCTGAGGGTCACGTTGGTGTACGACGGCAGGGAGTTCTCGATGACGACGGACGCGGACATCTCGTTGCTCGAGGCCCCCTCGTCGTCGAGGGCCACCGCCCGGCAGGTCCAGGTCTCCCCCTGGGTCGTGTGGTCCGCGGGCACCAACTCCGCCGACCAACCCGTGGGTTGCCCGTCCTGATCCCAGGCGTACTCGTAGGTGACGACACTCCCCTCGGGATCGCTGGAGCCAGCGGCCACGCAGGTCAGGTCGTCGGAGATCATCGGACCCGGCGGCGTGATGTAGACGACGGGATCGCTGGGCGGCTGATTCTGGGGGATGATCGTGAAGGTGACCACGTCCGAGCCGCTGTTGCCTGCCACGTCGGTGGCCCAGACGGTGACCTCCTGCTCGCCCGGGGTCAGATCCGCGGTGCTCAGCGAGGTCATTCCGTTGGGGGTCGGCGGATTGCCGCCCAGATAGCCGTCCGAGTCGCTGTGCCAGGCGATGTCCAGCTCGGCCACGTTGCCGTCGTCGGTGGCCACCGCCAGCAGGTCGATGGTGTCGCCCTCGTCGAAGATGTCGCCCTCCGACGGCGAGCCGATCTCGATGGTCGGGACCTCGTCGAAGGACCCGACCTCCAGGTTGACGAAGTCCGCGGCGGACATGCCGTCCGTATCCGTGGCGGTGCAGCGGACCGTGTGGGTGCCGACCGCCAGGTTGGAGACCAGCAGGGTGGTGCGGCCGTCCTCCTCCACCGGAGTGGTGGCCAGTTCCTCCTCCTGCTGGGTGCCCTCGGTGTCCAGATAAGTCGTGTCCCACGCCACCACCAGATCGGTCACGGCGTCGTAGGAATCGGACACCGACGCCACCAGCTCGACGGTGTCGCCCTGGAGGTACGACACGGGTCCCTCGGCATCGTCCGGGGCGACGATGGTCACCTGGGGCGGAGTCAGGTAGCGCTCGACCTCGTTGCCAGGGCAGCTGACCAGGAGCGAGGTTGCGGAGAGCAGCCAGAACCATCGTGTGCGCATGCGGTCGGTTCTCCAGGTTCGTGGGGGCGCGCGCACCCGCTCTCGCGGCGCGCGGAGCCTCCAGTCCAACAAGATCATACTTCATCCCGGCGAGCGTTTTGGCGGGTTTCGCCGGCCGTGCTGCTAGAGTGTCGGGCACGACGGCCGATGACCGACTCCCTTCCCGAACTCGATACCGACCCTCTGGACGTGCTGTTCGTTCACGTCGGAAAGGCCGACGATCCCGACACGCCCATCGAGTTGTTGCCGATGGGACTCCCGGCGATGGCCGATTGGCTAGTTCGTCGCGGCCGCACCGTCGAGATCATCCATCTGGCCCTCGAAAAGGGAATCGATCCCGGATTCGACGTGGTCGCTCACGCGGCGCGGAGGCGCGTCCGCGTGGCCTGCCTGGACCTGCACTGGCACGCGCAGACGCCCGCGGTGCTCGCCCTCGCCGGGCGCCTGAAGGAGGGCCTACCCGGGCTGCCGATCGTGGTGGGCGGCTACACCGCCTCCGCCTTCGCCGACGAGATCCTCGCCCGCTGCGCCGCCGTCGACGCGGTGGTTCGCGGAGATGGCGAGATCGCGCTGGCGGCGCTCGTGGACGTGTGGTTGGACGGAGGCCCCCTGGACGATGTGCCCAATGTGATCCTCCGGCGGCCGGGCGGCCTCTGGCGATCGGCACGCCTCCACGTGAACGACGCGGCCGACCTGGCGGCCTTCCGCTTCTGTGTCTTTGACACCCTGCGTCACCGGGAGCTGTACAACCGGGCGGGCCGCATGGAACGCCGGCCCACCACGGGCGAGGGGGAGGAACCCGGCATCTTTTACTGCAACTGCGGCCGCGGTTGCCCCTACGATTGTGTGTTCTGCGGCGGATCGCGCAGCGCACAGCGTCACATCGGCGGCCGCGAGCGGGTGGCGTACCGGCCGGTGGCGGCGATGGTGGACGACCTGGCGAGGATGGAAGGGCAGGGTCTGGCCACCTGGTACAATACCTTTCACCCCTCCCCGGACGACCGCTACTTCCTGGAGCTGTTCGCGGCGATCCGCGAGCGGGGCCTCCACATCGGCATGATCCACGAGTGCCTGCACCTCCCCAGCCCGGAGCTGATCGGGGCCTTTTCCCAGAGCTTCGGACCCGTGCGACGAATGGATTTTGTGTTGCTCACGGGGGGAGAAGCCCTGCGGCGCCGTTGCAAACCCAATGCCCTCGACACCGACGGCCTGCTGGACGTGCTGGAACAGCTGGCGCGGCACGACATCGACGCCGACCTGTGCTTCCTCACCGGCCTGCCGGGGGAGAGCGCCGAGGACCAGCGGGAGTCGCTGCGGTTCATCGAACGCGCCCGGGCCCGTCACCCCCGCGTCCGGGTCCAGGCCGAGCTGCTGGCCATCGAACCGCTGGCTCCGATGAACGTGGATCCCGCCGGACACGGGATCGTGTCGTCGGCGCGTGGTCTGCAGGACTACGTGGACGGCCACGGGACGACCGGGTTCGTCGGCTACGAGCCGGACACGCAGACGGTGGAGGAGGCCCGGTCGCGGGCCGCTGCGCTGGTGCGCGCGGGGCGAGTCGTCCCGATCCCTTGTTGTCGACTCCGGACGGGGCGCGGCGACCCCCCGCTGATCCAGCTCCACGACATCAGCCTGTGGGACGAAGGACCTCAGCAGGGGCTGGGGATCCCGTCGTTGATCGCCCATGCGCTGGCCGATGAGCGGCTGGGCGACGCGGTCCGGTTCGACCATCGCTCCTGGCGGGCTGACCTGGCCGGCGAGGGCGCCCTCGATCCGGCGGAGATCGCGGCCGCCGCGCTGGACGCGAGGCCAGCGGCGGTCGGATTCACGATGACCACGTGGAGCGAGCGTCCTTTCCTGGAGGCGATCCGGCGCATCCGGGCGGCGCGGCCGAAGCTGCCGGTGATCGTGGGCGGACCGCTGGCGACCTGCGAAGGCACCCGGATGATGGAGCGCGCACCTGGCATCGACGCCCTGGTCGCCGGCCACGGCGAGGTGCCGTTCCAGGCGTTCTCCCGGGCGGTCGCCGACGGAACAGATGCCGACGAGTTGTCCGCGGCGTTGTCCGACGTGGGCGGGATGGTTCTGCGGTGTGGCGACGGCCTCGCCGGCGGGGGCGTGGCGGCCGTCGATGTGCTGCCGCCGGACGGTTTCCCCTCGCCTTACCGGCTGGGGTTGCTCGATCCGCGACAGGGGCCCTCGATGAACGTCGAGTGGTCACGCGGCTGTGCCGGCCGTTGCGCGTACTGCGCCTGGGGAAACGGGCTGCCGCGGATCGTTCCGGCCTCCACCGACCGGGTACGTCAGGACGTCGAGTTCGCTCGCAGGTGTGGCGTCTCCCGGATCAACATCACCGACGCTGCCCTCAACGCGCCGGGATACCCGCTGGCGGAGGTCTGCGCGGCATTGGAGGAAGCCAGCGAGGGGTCCGGTCTCGGCTTCACCGGGTTCCTGCGGTACGAGTTCCTGGAGACGGGGCAGCTGGCGGAGCTGGCGCGGGTGCCCTTCGCCAGGCTCAACGTGGGCCTGCAGACCGACGATGATCGCGCGCTGCGGGCCCTCGGCCGGCCCGCGTTCGACGGTGACCGATTCCGCTGGGCCGTGAACGAGCTGTCCCGGATCGCCCGGGTCGGAGTGCAGATCATCTCCGCGTTGCCGGGCGACACCTACGATGCCTTCCAGAGGCGACTGTATTCCTTGCTACAGATGGAATGTGACCTCACCGTCTTCCCACTGCAGGCGCCGCCCGGGACCACGCTGTGGGAGAACCGCGAGGCGCTGGGGATCCGGCCCGACCCCGAGCGCGCACACGTCGTCTTCCAGACCTCGACCCTGGGTCCCCGGGACCACCTCGGCTGCCTGGAGCTGGCGCAGCGCTTGACGGCCGCCGCCGACCGGTCCGCCCACGGACTGTCCGCCGGGCCCGGAGTTGCCGAGGGCCTGCGGGTGCACGTGGCCAACGGCCCACCCCTGGTGCAGCTCCACCAGGCCAACGTCGACGACGCGGGCCCCAACTTCGGCCTCGGCGTACCGTTTCTCATCAGTCACGCCCGCCGCCAGGCGGATCTGGAGGGACGGTACGACCTGCAGCAGGTCCCCTGGGAGGTCGACCACCCCGATCGTTTCCGGGCGTCGGTGGACGAGATGGTCGACGCCATCGTCGCAGACGATCCGCTGATGGTGGGGTTCTCGCTGGCGCCGTGGAGCTACGTGCGTTTCCTGGAGGTGATCCGCCGTCTGCGGATCCGGCGGCCCGAGCTCGGCGTCGTGGTGGGCGGACCCAACGCCTGCATCGAGGGCGAGACGCTCCTGAGCGACGTCCCGGAGATCGACCTGCTGGTACCTGGCGAGGGGGAGTTGCCGTTCGCGGGCCTCCTGCGGGCGCTGGCGGCCGGTGGTGACCGGCTAGAGCCGGCGCGGCTCGCCGCTGTTCCTGGCCTGCTGACCCGGCGGGGAGGCGGGACTCGCCGCGGACCTGCCATCGAGCTGCCCGGCGGCGACCTGGACTACTGTGGTGATCCGCTGGCCGACGGCCTCGTCCACCTGCGCCCCGACCGGGGGCGGCTGAACCTGGAGTGGACGCGGGGTTGCCCCAACGCCTGTACCTACTGCGCGTGGCCCCGCGAGAACCACACCCTGCGCCGCTTCGGCGAGGAGCGGATCCGCCGTGACATCGATTGGAGCCGCGACCGCGGTTTCCACGAACTGTTGATCTGCGACGCGGCCATCAACCACGACGACGGGATGCTCGGCGATCTGTGCCGCATCCTCGCGGACGCTGGCGGAGGCATGGCGTTCAGCGCGTTCCTGGCCTGGCCGTCGTTGACCCCGGCCCAGGCCCAGATCCTGGCCACGGTTCCCTGGTCGCGCCTGATGATCGGGTTGCAGACCGACGACGACGAAGGGTTGCGAGCCCTGGGCCGCCGGCGGTTCGACCGGGCTCGCTTCGAGGGCGCGGTGGCCAGCCTCGCCGGGATCAGCGTGCCCTACGTGGAGCTGATGACCGGCGTCCCCGGCGACACGCCCGACAAGATCCGGCGCCGGGTCGACCTGGCGCTCTCGCTGGGGTGCCGGGTGTCCGTGTTCCCGCTGCTGGCCACCCGCGGAACCGGCATCTGGCACACCTGTCGGGAGCTGGGTGCGGAGATCGATCCGGACCATCAGTACGCGGTCCGTGCGCTGCCGACCATGTCCCGGCAGGAGTACGCCGACGCCATCGCCGCGGTGTGCGCCCTCGGTCGGTCGGGGGATGAGGTCGAGGTGGTCGGGTACCATTTCCTGGGCCTGGGTCCACGGGCCGCCGCGGTGGCGGCCGAGGACAGCGACAGGCCCACGTCCGTCGGGGAGGAATCGTCCGAAGATCGGATCCGCGTCCGCGTCGAACGCCTGATGGTCGGCTGGTCCGGCGTGGCCGCGGCGGCGGATGTCGGTGAGTGGGTGCCCGAGCCGCGCTTGACCACGGCGCGGGTCGCCGATCTACGCGGCGTGCGGATCGGCTTCGTCCGTCAGGGGCGGCGGATCGGGATCGACGCGTTCGACCGGTCCCTGGTCGGGGAACCGCTGACGGCGGGGGGCTCCCTGGCGTTCTGTCCGGCCCCCGGTGACAGCGACCACGAAGCCATCCTCGCCCTGTGCCGTCAGCTCGCGTCGCTGGAGGAGGGGGCGGGCAATGGCTGACCCCATCGTGGCCCTCGGTGTGGCGCCCGGCGCGGAGGTCTTCGTCCATCAGGCCTTCACCTGCTGTCCCTACGCCGCCCTGATCACAGCCCGGATCCACGACTTCCTCGAGGCCAACGGCTACCGGGTGGGAGACGATCCGGGGACTGCGGCGGTGTCCCTGGTCAATACCTGCGGCTTCAACGCGTCACGGGCCGACCAGGCCCTGGGTGCCATCGCCCGGATCCGCCGACTCGCCGGACACCGCCCGTTGCTCGTCTGCGGCTGCCTGACCCGGATCGAGCGCGAGCGGCTCGGTGACGCCCTCGGCGTTGCGGGGCGCGCGGAGATGATCGCCCCGGGCGAGCTGGACCGTCTCGATGGACTGTTCGCCCCCGTGTCGAGCCCCTTCGTGAAGGTCCGCACCCACGAGTACAACGAGCGCTACTCCGCCCGGGATCCGCGCCTGGGTCTGTTCCAGGTGCTGGTGGCGACGGGCTGTCGCAACGAATGTCGCTACTGCGTGATCCGTCATGCCAAGGGCGCCCTCGACAGCCGCCCGCTCGACCGGATCTTGGAGCAGGTGCAGTTGGCCGTCGGCAGCGGTCGCCGGGAGGTGTTCCTGGTGGCCGACGACCTGTCGAGCTGGGGACTCGAGCGGGGCGAGAACGTGGCCGGTCTGTTGACCGCCCTGGTCGACCTGGACGTGCGCTACAGCGCGGAGGCCTTCGAGCCGTCGCGGCTGCTCGAACACCTGGAGCAGGCGCTACCGGCCTTCGCCAGCGGACGCTTCGACTGGATCGTGCTGCCGATCCAGAGTGGCAGCGACGACGTTCTGCGGGCCATGGGCAGGCGGTACGGCCGAGGGGAGGTGGAGGCGCTGTTGACCGCACTGCGGCAGGCGGCGCCCGAGATGGTCGTCTCGACCGACGTGATTTACGGATTCCCGGGGGAGAGGGACGAGGACTTCCAGGCCTCGCTGAAGCTGGCGAGCCGCTTCGACTACGCGAATTTCAACGAGTACGAACCGCGACCCGGGACGCCTCCGGCGTCGGTGGACGCCGGGACTCTGGACCTCCGAAGGCGCACCGTAGCGGAATTCCTGCGTCACCAGGGCAGCCAGTTGCAAGGCCTGACCCGGAACCGCTCGTCGGTCTGTGCCACCTGGGACGGCAAGGAGCCGGTCGGGGGGGAGCCCGAGCCCAGCCGCTGGGCCCGGATGTGGGCGGGTCGGCTGAACCGGCGGCGGGCGGGCGCGGACGCGCAGCTGGCGGGCGGTTGGACGGTGGCGGCGGTGATCGCGCGGCGCCGGACGGTTCAGCTGCAGCTCGAGCGGATCCGCGACGGTGCCTCGATGATCGTCGCCCTGACCCGCCGGGACACGACCCGTTCGTGCCTGGCGACATCGGCCGAGTTCAACATGTCTCTCCTCGGTGAGGCTCCGGCGAGCGGATTGTCGACGGACCGGTCCCGCGCCGTGGACGGGCTCGTCCGGGTGGTCGCCGAGTGGGAGTCCGGCGGGAGCGAGGCACGTGATGGCTGAACAACGGCTGACCAGGGGCTCGGTCCCCGGGGGAAGCACGTACCAGGTCCCCGTCGACGGGCACGACGGGGTGACCCGGGTCGTGATCGGCAGGGATGGGCAGCGGCTGGCCCAGGAACCCCACGGATTCCCCGGAGTCGTCACCGTCGACGGGGCGGGGCTGGGCGCCCTCGAGCGACTGCGGCTGGCCCGGACGCTCTCGTTGGTGGCCACCGTTCGCGGACTGACTTTCTGCTCCATCGAGGCGTCGGTCGAGGCAGGGGGAGAGCCTCGGACGCGGTTCGAAGGCCGCAAGAATCTGGTGGTCGAGCTGCCGCAGCAATGGGTGCGGACCCACGGCCGAACGGTCGCCGCACTGCGCGCGGCGGTCGCCTCCTTGCTGGAGGACCTGCCGCGGGTTGCGCAGTCGCCCGGGGAGGGGACAGGCGCCGGCCCTCGCGGAGAGGCCGGATCGTCCCAGGCGCAGGTCCTGCTGTTCCGCAACCCGTTCACCAAGGACGTCGATCGGGGCGATGCGCGTCAGCTGAACCCGGGCTCCCACCACCTGATCTCGGCCCTCCGTGCCGACGGCCACCGAACGGTCTTGCTGGACGCCAAGCTGCCCCTGCAAGACGCGTGTGCCCGTCCGCCGGACGTCGACGATCCCCTCGACGCCGGTCAGGTGCTGACGGATCCGGACGATCTTCTGGGGGCGCTGGCCCGACACCCCGATCTGGATCTGGTCTGCCTGACGGTACTCGAGCGCTGTATTGGCCAGATCCGCGAGCTCTGCCGCTGGATCCGGGCGAACAGCGACGCCTGGATCGCCATCGGTGGTCCGCTGCCGACCGCCGCGCCGGAACATTGTCTGGCTCACCTTCCCGAGGTGGACGTGCTGGTCCGCGGCGACGGTGAGCAGGTCCTGCCGCTGCTCGCCCGGACCCTGGCGGGGACCAACCGCAGGGTGGGCCTGGGGGAGCGCGGCTGGCGCGCGCTGGACACGCTCCGGGGTGTAGCTGTCCGATCCGGCGGACGCCTCGTTGCGGCCCAGCTGGACCAGGTCAACCGGGTCGACGATCTGGACGAGTCCCCGCTGGATTTTGCGCTGCTGGAGCCGGAACACGTCGAAGGTGGGCTGTCGCTGACCACCTCGCGGGGCTGTGTGTACGCGTGCCGGTTCTGCAGCGTCCACGATCGTCAGTTGTGGCGCGCTATGAGCGCAGACCGGGTGCTCGGATTGCTGGCGGCGTACCGCGCCAGGCTCATCGATCTGTTCGGCGAGAGATCGCGGGTGCCGGCCGCTGCGATGCGGATCCAGTTGTGGGACGACGACTTTTTTGTAGACCGGACGCGGGCGCGCCGGATCCTGGCTGGGCTCGCGGATGCGGGCCACGAGATCTCCTTCATCCAGGGGACAGCCGCCAGCTTCTTTCGGCGGAACGGGCGGCGGAGCGAGTGGCAGCTCGACGAGGATCTGCTGGATCTGATCCCGGCCCACGCCTTCACACGCACGGGCGGACTGAAGATCGGCACCGAGTCATTCGCCGACCGCGAGTTGAAGCGCCTGGGCAAACCCTACCGCGTCGAGCAATTGCGGCAGCTGGTCCCGGCGCTCGCCCACAGAGGCATCAGGCAAGATCATTACCTGGTACTGTGCAACCGGGAGACCAGTCTGCACGACCTGCTGGATGTACTCGAGACGATCGCCGAGCTGCGATGGCTCGCCGGCCCCGGTTTTTCGGTGCTCCAGCCGTCGTGGCTGATCCACCTGTTCCCCACGGCCATCCATCGTACGGCCCAGCGCCGAGGGCTGGCAGATCGGCTCCCCACCGCCGGGATCTTGCGGCGGCCGGACCACGGCGAATACGACTACCCGCTGGTGATGCCCGACCGGCCACGCCGGCCGGAGGTCTTCGAGGTCGTCCGCAGGTTGCCCGCCGGGATGCACTTCGGCGCGGCCGGCGAGGGGGTCGAGCTCCTCGAGGGAGTGCACTCTCGCGCCGACTGGACCTATACCCGTGTCTTTGCCGGGATCCGCGCCATCCTCGAGGATCGATTGGCGGAGCTGCGGGACGCTGCCGGACCGGCGGCACGGGCCGAAGAGGTCCGTATTGAGGCGGTCCTCGCCGGACGGCTGGCGGCTGCTCCGGCGTCCACCGTGGGTCTGGTCGCTCGACTGTCCCCCGGGCTCGATGCCGATTTGGCACAGCCTGGGGCTCCCCGGATCGAGGGCTATTTGCGGGCCTTGCTGCAACGGGCCGGGGAAGAGGAACTGTTCGGTCATTCCGTCGAGCTCGTGGCCGGTCACGGGGAATTGTTGCTACGAGTTGATGTCGGTAGTGCTCATGTCGATCTGGCCGTGTCGGTGCGCGGCGACGCGCCCGCTGCGGCGACCACGCGAAACCTGGCGTTGGTCGTCCGCTCGCCGCTGGAAACCGACGCCGACAGGGCAGGAGCGAGCCGCGCCATCGAAGGGATACACCCGGCCCTCGAGTTACTCGACAGTGAGGAGCTAGCGTGACGGGAGATACGCCGTTGGCGCGGGCCCTGGTGGTCAACCGCTGTGGCGCCGACGCCCTGGCGGGATCCGCCTCGAGGGTGGGTGAGATCTACGTGATGCTCACGTGGGACTGCAACCTGCGCTGTCGAATGTGTCCGTTCTGGGGATCCCGAGGCCTCTGTCATACGGTGGGAACGGGTGACGAGGGCCTGGACGTGGAACGACTGGCGGACTGGATACCGGTCGGCACGGCGGGCCCACGGACCGTCACCCTGTCCGGGGGGGAGCCGTTGCTCGCCCCCGGCTGGAGCGCGCTGGCCCGAACTCTGGTTCGTCGTGGTGTGCGGGTGGCGTTGACCACCAACGCCACCGGGCTGGCGGAGGTGGCCGACGAGGACCTCCGCACGCTTCACCAGATCAACGTGTCGCTCGACGGTCCCGCGGCCGTCCTCGAGGAGCTGGGGCGAGGTGGACGGGGTACCCTCGACGCGGCGATCGAGGGTCTGCGCCGGGTCCTGGACCTCGGTGAGCCCGCCCGACCTCGGTTACGGCTGCTGGCCGTGTCTACCCCCGAGGGCGCAGGGCAGCTGTCCGCCTTGCTGGACCGACTGGATCGACGGGGTGTGTCCTTCGACGATCTGTTGATCCAGCACTCCATGTTCCTGGACGAAACCACCGCGCAGCGCCAGCGTCGGGTGCTGACTTCAGTGGTGGGTGAGGGGGTCCCGTTCTGGCAGGCGCTGGTGGACGAGCCGGGCCGGATGGATCCTGCGGCACTGGCCGCGGACATGGCCGCGCTGGAGGCGCGCCCGGAGCCGTTCACGGTGTCTCCGCCACTCGCCGGACGCGAACTGGCGGCGTACTACGGCTCGGGCGATCACCTGCCCGCGGCGGCCGGCGATCATTGCCTGTCACCCTGGCTGGACCTGGGCATCACGCCGGCTGGCGACGTGTGGCTCTGTCCGGGACACCCGGTGGGCAACATCCAGACCCACGGATTCGACGCGATCTGGAACGGAGAAAGGGCGCGCGCGCTGCGGACAGCCCTCGTCAAGGACGGCCTCTTCCCGGGCTGTCGAGCCTGCTTCTATCTCTACAATTACAAGCAGATGTAGCAAGTAACAAAAAAAATAGCTACGGATCGTCGCCTTCCAGACTGCGAAGCTCTTCCGTGCCCCGTTCGGATGCGTAGTCGCCGAAGATGCCCGGGCAGCGGAAAGAAAGGCTACACCCTTCGCAGATCGGCGGTTTGACGTGGTCGCGGTCCGGCGGCAGGACCGCATGCTGCGAGCCCTGCTGGAGGTGGATCTCCTCGCGGATCCCGACGCGGTCCAGGAAGTCTCCGCACAGGCAGAGGGGGAGGCCCTCGACGGCGACCCGCTCGCGCCAGGGGGCT
>CAYTBN010000107.1:0-12251 GCA_964436045.1 uncultured Rickettsiales bacterium
CTCCGGGGGGGATGGTAGCAGATGGGGTGGGGGATCGGGGTGGGGGGAGGGGCGGGATTTGCGGGTGGGCTGGGGGGGTGGCGTGTCAGGATGGCGGCCATGGAGTCGAGGTGAGCAGGCGCGGGAGCCGGGGTTCGGGTGCGCGGGTGCGGGCCGGGAGGGGTGGGCTGCGGACGGTGGTGCTGACCTGCCTGGGATCGGTGGGGGTGGCGGGGTTGATCGGGGGTGGGGTGGCGGTGTTGTGGGGGGCGTTGGCCTGGCTGGAGCGGGAGGAGCGGCGGCACTGGTGGGTGGAGGAGCTGGTGCCGGTGGACGTGGATGGGGAGCCGGGGTTGGAGGTGGTGCTGGTCTACGGGGCGCCTGACGAGCACGCGACCCGGGTGGTCGAGGCGGTGAAGATGGAGACGGGGGAGGTGCTGCGGTCGGGACAGATCACGAACGAGGGCGGGGTTGGGAATCGCCGGACTGAGAGCCATGCGGTCGGGGATGGCCGGTTCGCGGTGATGCTGGGCACGGACGAGGACGAAGAGCGGGGGATCGGGCCGCGGGTGGTGGTGCTCCGGAGCGTGGACGGCGAGTTGCTTTGGGATCAGCCGCTTGCCGAGGGGCGTCGGTGGGGCAGGCCGGTCCATGCGTTGTTCGGCGGCGACCAGCTTCTGGTGCGGTCGGTGGATTCGGACAATCGGGACGGACGGGTCACCGCCCTCGGCGTGGAGGACGGCGCGACGTTGTGGGAGCGCGAGGTGGGGGGCGGCCGGGCGGAGCCAGAGGAGATCGGTGGGTCGCTGGCGCTCGTCGACCGGTGGCAGCTCGAGTGGATGGAACCAGAGGCAGAGGGGGCTAGCGATTACGAGTCGTCCCGGCCACTGGGCTGGCTGTCGGACGGGCGCTATTGCGTGTCCTGCGTCGGGACCTGCGGAGCGCGGAGTCGGGAAGCGGAGAACGGGGGTGGACCGGAGGCGGGGTCGACACGGGGAGAGAGGGACGGCGAGCCCGGGCGAGGGTTGGCGACGGTGGACGGGCCCGGAAGGGCGCTCGTGCCCCTCGAGCGGGGAGGCGAGCTGCTGGGGCTCCCTGGCGAGGTGTTGCTGAGCTCGGTCGAGGGGATCCATGCCGACAGCGTGCTGTACACCGACTCCAGCACGTTCTCGCGGTGGATCGAGGCGGTGCCGGTGTTCGACGGGGCGCCGGGGTGGCGGCTGGAGTACCCCGACGGACTGGGCGAGGTCCGGATGTGGCGGGCGGGCGCCCACGCGCTGGTGCTGCTGGAGACTCCGCTCTGGGGCGCAGGATCGGGGCCGCGGATCCGCAAGCTGGCTGCGGTCGACCTGCGGTCCGGGCTGCTCGCGTGGGAAGGTGCGGCGCTGGATCCCTCGGTGTACTTCGAGGAGGTGCTCGACCATGGCGAGCAGCTCCTGATGCGGGTGGAGTACGAGACCCCCACGGACGACGCCCGCGAGGTGTGGCTCACCTTCGACGGGGCGACCGGG
Source organism: uncultured Rickettsiales bacterium (assembly GCA_964436045.1). GTDB lineage: Bacteria > Myxococcota_A > UBA796 > UBA9615 > CAYRNR01 > CAYTBN01. The sequence continues at coordinate 1,491 of CAYTBN010000107.1, forward strand.
CGGTTCCCGGAGGCGGTCGCGGTCGATCTGGTGGTCTCGGAACGGGGGGGCGTGCTGCGGGACAGCTCGGTGCGGCTTTGGCAGCTGACCGGTGGGGTGCTGTTCGGGTTCGAGTACAACCGCTTGAACCTCTACCCGGACACTGTGGTGGCGGTGGATGTGGAGGACTGGACGGCGCTCTCCTACGGGCCCAAGACGGTGCGGGTCGTGGATTGCCGGGACGCGGTGGCCCCGGTGCTGGGGGGGCTCGAGCAGTAGCGGGGTCCGGCGCGGTCGGTGATCTTCGTGCCGGTGGGCAGGCCGGGCCCGTGAGTGGGGGTGGTGGAGCCGACGTCGCGATGACAGGGTGGTGAGACGATGAGTGCGGACATGAGCGTTGTGGCGGTCGCCGGTGGCAGGCGCTGGATCGGGTTCGGGCTGACGGTGGGGCTGCTGGCGATGGCGGGATGGGCGGTGGGGTGTCTGTCCGAGGAGCCGGGACCGAACGGGGACGACGATTCGGGAGGCGACGACGACTCGGCCGGGGACGACGACACGGGGGACGACGACGCGACGGGCGATGACGATACGACGGCGGCGGGGCCGCAGTCGGAGATCGATGTGGTGGGGGAGGAGGAGGTCGTCGGGGGGGTGAGCGGGTTCCGGTCGTTGACGGTGGCGGCGGACTCGGTGGGGCAGCCGCACGTGTTCGCGGAGAACTATGGGTCGGGGCTGTACGCGTACCACAAGCTGTCCGGGGACTGGCAGGGGGAGGAGCCCTGGTTCAACCCAGATGGGGATCTGGGGTCGGTGCACCTGGAGATCGATGGGGCGGATAGGGGGTGGGTTTCGTTCACTTCGTTCATCGCCTACGACACGGAGGCGACTGGGGAGTGGGTCGTGCTGGTGGATGACATGACCCAAGCGCCGACGATGTCGTGGGCGGAGAACATCCGGCCATACACGGGGTTCTCGGGGAACCTGTCCATCGATCCGTTCTATCCGGACAACGCGTGGCGGATGGGGGGACAGCCACTATCCGTCCGTGGGGGTGGACGGGGAGGATCCGCAGGTGGCGTATCTGGCGGGGTCGTACGAGGGGTTGATCATCAACATCTTCGATGGGGAGCAGATGCTGTTCCCGATCGATGCGCTGCATGTGGTGGATGCGGATATTGCGGAGTACGGGAACGGGATCGGGCGGTTCACGGCGATCTGGGCGGCGGCGAAGGGGGGTGGAGCGTTCATCTGCTACACGGGGGGGGGACTGACAGGTGCGGCTGGCTTACGTGTCGCCGCTGGGGGTCGCGGAGTTCGGGGCTCCGGTGGTGGTGGGGCCGGGGAGTCGGTGTGCCATCGACACGGATGATGAGGGGCACATCCATCTGGCTTATGACAACGGCGGGTTGCGGTATCGGCGGGTGACGACGCGGTAGGAGAGATGACATGCAGGTGGTGGTGATCACGGGGAGTACGCGGGGGATCGGGTTCGGTCTCGGTCTCGGTCTCGGTCTCGGTCTCGGTCTCGGTTTCGGTCTCGGTGAATCCCGGGCGACGCCCGCTCGACTTCCGGATGAAAGCCAGCAGCTGCAACGGATCTGCACGGGAGTTGCGGGCGGGTGTCGCGGGTAGTGCCCCTCGTGGGCACGTGGGCTCGATAGCGTGGGAGCATGAACAGCGGCCAATCAGCAACGGTTCCCATCGACGGCCGGCTGGCGGCGCTGGGGCCGGCGGTGCTGGTGGAGGTGGCGGTGGAGCTGCTGGCGGAGGGGCTGGGGCTGGGGTTGTCGGGGTCGCTGGTGCTGGAGGTGCTGGTCGCGGTCGGGCTCGCGGTGGGGATGGTGTCGTTGCTGCAGATCGGGGCGGGCTGGCTGGAGGGGCGGTTGGATGGGTGGCGGCTGAAGGCGGGGATCTGGCTCGGGGTGGAGCGGATGAGGTGGGCGGAGTGGTCGAGAGTGGGCCGGCTGGTGGCGGCTGTGGGTGAGCGGGTGGTCCTGGAGCAGGTGGTGAACGGTGAGTGGGGATCCGGGTGGGCGGAAACGGGGTGGGGTGGATCGGCGGGGGATCAGAACCTGCGGCGGATGCTGAAGCCAATTCCGAGGAGGAGCGCGAGGCCAACGGCGGGCGGGATGGAGAGGGTGGCGCCCGCGTCGCCTTCCTCGGGGGGCAGGCCGGGGTTGCCGCAGGTGCAGCCCACGTCCACGTTGCCGTCGGGGGTGGTGTCGTCGTCCCCGGTGGAGTCGTCGTCGCTGGTGTCGTCGTCGGCTGTGTCGTCATCGGCCGTGTCGTCGTCGGCTGTGTCGTCATCGGCCGTGTCGTCGTCGGCTGTGTCGTCATCGCCCGTGTCGTCGTCGGCCGTGTCGTCGTCGCCTGTGTCGTCGTCGCCCGTGTCGTCGTCGGCCGTATCGTCATCGCCTGTGTCGTCGTCGGCCGTGTCGTCATCGCCTGTGTCGTCGTCGGCCGTGTCGTCGTCGGCCGTGTCGTCGTCGGCCGTGTCGTCGTCGCCTGTGTCGTCGTCGGCCGTGTCGTCGTCGCCTGTGTCGTCGTCGTCGCCCTGGCAGTCGGGGTCCCACTCGTCGGCGTTGCCGTCGCAGTCGTTGTCGATGCCGTCGAGGCAGTCCTCGGCGGCTCCGGGGTTGATCGCGGCGTTGGTGTCGTCGCAGTCGGCCTGGGCGCCGCCCGGGCAGCTGGCGTCTCCCGGATCGCCATAGCCGTCGCCGTCGTCGTCGTTGCAGGTCGGTCCGCCGCCCTGGACGTTCCAGAAGAAGTTGACCTTGTTGCCGGGGACGTAGGCCTCGAAGTCGTTGCCCTGGGCGGTGGGGCCCACGCACATCACGTAGAACTCGACGGTGGTGTCGGCGCCAAAGACCTGGCCGGGGAGCACGCCGAGGAACTTGTCGTTGTTGCCCTGGGGGCTGTCGTAGGGCATCGGCACGGTGGCTTCGGAGCCCCAGCCGTCGGTGGTGTAGGTGAACTCGCAGCCGTTGCCGACGGCCTGGGGGTAGATCTCGGCGAGGACCTGGTGGTCGATGCCGTCGTCGGTGACGGTGGCTGCCGTGCCCTGGCCGTTGGTGCGGCCGAGGGAGAGGCCGGCGAAGGTGTCCATCCGTTCGACGACGATGTTGCCGACGAAGACGGTCGCTCCGTCGATATCGCCCTGGTAGAACTCGTTGCCTCCGGCGTCGACGGTGATGGTGAGGGCGGATGCGGGGGGGGCGAGGGCGAGGGCGAGGAGGGCGATCAGGAGGATGGGGGGGCGTGGCATGGGGGCCTCCGGGGGTGCTGGGGGGATTTCAGGATAGATCGCGGGAGGTTTCAAGCTTTTCGGGTAACCCGACCGGCGGTCTTGCGGTCGGCGGACGGCGTCAGGTGAGGTGATCGTCCACAAGGATCGACAGCTTCGCCCGATCTCCCGCGGCCCGGACCGTCTATGGATTGCAGTCAGGTGGGCCGGCTCCCGCGGGGACACGGGGTCCATTCATTCGAGGCGCGGGTCAGGTGCCCGGGAGCGCGGCTCGTTCTCGTCGGTGCCATGGTGTGGCGGGAAATGAACCAAATCGCGTTTTCGGGAGATCGGAAATCGAGTTTATTTCAAATAGTGGTACTTATTTCGCGTTTGATAGACTGAATCGACCGGAAAGTTCGTTTCTTTCACCAAATCAGTACTTCGACTTGCCGAAACATGAATTTGGTTCAGGGTTTGTCTGAGGGGGTGGGGGTGCGGGCTGGGGAGGGCCATTGACCGTGCCGCAGGCGTGGACTTGTGGCCGGGCGCTGCTGAACGACGCTCGGGGGGTGACGAAGACCGCCGACCGGCTGACTTGCGGGCGATCCCGATGGCCCGCCCACAATTCAACCCCTACTTGGACGGGTGCGGCGAGGACGCCGCACCCGCCCACACGGCCAACAGCCCCTACTACTGGAGAGATTGAGAGGAGGAGGACTGGGGATTGGCGTCGTCTTTGCGCCCGTGGGAGGGGCATTGCTTCGCTCGCCCCTGGGAGAGGGGGCATTGCTTCGCTCGCCCCGGGAAGGGGGGCATTGCTTCGCTCGCCCCTGGGGAAGTTAGAGGATGAAGCCTACGCCGATGTTGGCGTTGAAGATGCCGCGGCCGGGGCCGGTGAGGTCGCGGCCTAGCTGGTCGTTGTTGCCGCCGCCGAGGAAGAAGCCTCCGGCGATGCCGGCTCGGATGACGATGGGAGCGTCCCACATGCGGATGTCCACTCCGCCGTGGAAGATCATCGAGGTCAGGACGATGAGGGAGGGGCCGGTGAAGTAGAGGCGGACGCCGATGCCGCCGCCGGGCTGGAGCATGCCGTGGGTCTCGCGGACGCCGACGCCGATCTGGAAGGAGGGGGAGACGTAGACGTCGGAGTACTCGGAGGCCTCCTCGTCCTCCGTCTCGGGCTCGGTGGTCTCTTCGTCGTCAGTGACGCCGGTGGGTTTGCCGGTGGTGATGTCGAATTCGCCGCGCAGCTCGAGGTGGACCAGGCCCTTGAGGCGTAGCCAGAGGTCCAGCGACGCGATGCCGTAGTTGAAGTGTGAGGTGCGTGCGTATCCGGAGCCGAGGCCGGTGCGGGCGGGGGAGGAGTAGCGTCCGGCGCGGGCGAGGGAGCCGGAAGGGATGACGGGATCGAGGAGCACTACCTCGTCGGCGTCCTCGCGGTAGGCCAGCTCGTCCAGCAGGTATTCGCGGAGTTCTTCTTCGGCCTGGTCCCGGGGCTGGCGGAAGAGGAAGTCGAAGATGCCCTCGGCGCCGATGACGGTCACCGAGCCCCAGACCTTGGCCAGGCCGGAGTCGCCCTCGCCAGTGCCCCGCCAGGACAGGAGGTGGTCGCCAGAGGCGATCCGGAAAGCCTCTCCCTCCCGGGCGCTGCGACCGTCGACGCGGATGCCGGTGCCCGACGGGCCGTCCTCGGCCACGTACAGGGCGTGGGAGTGGGCGTCCTCCGCCTCGATCTGCATGTCGCGGAAGTCGTCCCGCGCCTTGGGGGAGTGGCGCTTGTCCCACTCCAGCTGGGGGTCGATCAGCAGCGCGGCGTAGAAGTCCTCGCGGGCGGATTCGACGTCCTTGATCTTGTGATGGGCCAGCCCCCGCTGCACAAACAGCCCGGCGGCATCGGTGCCGCTCAGCCGTTCGCCCGCACAGGCGAGCTCCTCGATGGCGATGTCGTAGGCGAAGATCTGCCCCTCGTAATCGATGTCCTGGCGCAGGCGGTCGAGCTCCTCCTCGAGCAGCTTGAGGTCGGGGGGATCGCCGCCTGCGCACACCCGTAGCAGCTCGCCCGCTCCGACCACCAGCAACAGGTCGTCGTAGCGGCGTTCCAGCTCCTCGCCGCCGACCACCCGCACGATATGGTCGGTGGGGTAGTCCTCGTAGGCCTGGTCGATGGTGCGGCGGAAGGCGTTGTCGTCCGAGTAGCCGCCGTAGATCAGCAGGAGGTCGCGGGCGGAGGCCCCGTGGGGCAGCGCCAGGGAACCGAGGGCGAGCAGGAGCGGTCCAAGCACCAGAGGGACACGGCCGGACGAGCCGAACGTGGCGCCCGGGAGGGGGCCTTGCGGAGATTTCGACTCAAAGCCCGAGGGCAAGCGTGACGACACCAGGGGCGATCCCTCCCTAGAACCGAGCAGTGAAACGCCTTCACGCGTTCTACCTTGCTCGACAGCCCAGGTGCTACCATCTTACCGGACCCAGGGGGTCCAAGCAGGGATAGGTTTGTTCGAATTCCCGACCGATTTCGGGCGATACAAGCTCGTCGGCATCGCTGGCGAGGGGGGGATGGCGACGGTCTACCGGGCCGTGCTCCCTGGTCCGCACGGGTTCGAGAAGAAGCTGGTGGTCAAGGTCATCCGGCCGGCCCTGATCGAGGACGAGGAGTTCGTCCGCGCCCTGGTCAACGAGGCCCTGCTCGGCTGCCAGCTCCACCACCCGAACATCGTCGAGGTCTACGAGTTCAACCACTTCAACGGCCGCTACTACCTGGCCATGGAGCTGGTCGACGGCATCTCGCTGTCCTACCTGATCAAGCGCCACCGCAAGGTCAAACACCAGGTGCCGATCCCGGTGTTGCTGCTGGTCCTCAACCAGATCCTCGAGGGGCTGGACTACGCCCACAACGCCCGCTCCGGAGACGACGGCTCGCTGCTGCAGGTCATCCACCGGGACCTCAAGCCCTCCAACATCGCCATCGCCCCCAACGGGATGGTCAAGCTCATCGACTTCGGGATCGCCCGCGCCGCCATCGATCGCGGCGGCATGGAGACCAGCGGCGCCATCCGCGGCACCCCCCGCTACATGAGTCCCGAGCAGATCGAGACGCCCAACGAAATGACCCCGGCGTCGGATCTGTTCTCGCTGGGCGCGCTGCTGTACGAGATGGTCACCACCAAGCCGCTGTTCAAGGCGCGCCCAGGCCAGGAAGCCCTCGACCTGGTGCTGCGGCTGTCGCTGGACGAGCACATAGAGCGGGTGGAGGCGGTCATGCCCGGGCTGGGAGCGATCTTTGCCCGGCTGACCGAGCGGCGGATCGTCCAGCGCTACACCTCCGCGGTGTCGGTGCTCGGGGATCTGAAGCCGCTGATCGAAGAGCACGGCGACCGGGACGCAGCCCGCGCCTACCTGGCGATGCTGGTGGCCGAGTACAAGGAGGACCTGAACGCCGAGGAGCTGATCCCCGAGGACTTCGAGCCGGTGATCTCCTCGACGGTGGCCCCCACGACCACCCGTCGCGGCGAGGGCCCGCCCGAGACCAAGCCGCTGCCCTCGGCGATCCTCTCGCTGGAGCTGGGCCCCGACGGCCACCACGCCACCGAGGTGCTGGCCACCATCCCCCTCCCACCTCGACCCGAGGAGCTGATCACCGGCCGCCACCAGCAGCTGGGTCCGGGATCCAACGCGTCGGGCACCACGGCCACCCACGCGACCGGCGACCGCCCCTACCACAGCGTGGATCCGTCCAGCTCGATGTCCGCGGGCATGCCGGGCAGAACCACGGCCACCGTGCGCGAGACCGGCGGCAACTGGGGCCTGGTGGCGGCGCTGGCGGTACCCTTGGTGGTGCTGGTGCTGGTGCTGCTGATGGTCGGCGGCGGAGCGTTGATGTCCCGCAGGGGCGCCCCGGCGGAGCAGGATCCGTTCGACGACGGCATCCACGGTGGCAACATGATCGTCATCGAGGACGGCGGAGAGCAAACCCCGATACCCGCCGAGGTGACCGTGGAGCCCCTCCAGGCCGAGCGCGACCGCATCGCCCGCGAGAAGCGGCACGCCGAGCGCGAACGGCGCAGGCAGGAAGAGGCGGAGGAGGACGAACGGGGCATGCTCGGCGCCAGCGACGGGGACCGCGACCCGGGCGACAGCGGCTCCACCGCCGAGGTCGAGGAGGATCCCACCCCCACCCGCCACGAGACCACCGAGCGCACCCCCGAACCCGACGAAGACCCGGAGCCCACTGGCGATCCCGGCACCCTGGTGGTGGACGCGGATCCCTGGGCCACGGTCTGGGTCGACCTCAAGTACGAGGGCGAGACCCCGATCAGCGTCAAGGTCTCCGCCGGCCACCACACCATCACCATGAAGTGTATGGGCGATGGGCCGGAACACACGCGGCGGGTGACGGTCGATCCGGGGAGCCGCGAGCCCTACTTCCGTCAGTTCACAGAATCCCAGTGCCCTTGACGGCCCCCTACCCACGCCCGCGCGACCAGTGTAGAAGAACCCCCATGTTCGACGACCTCAGACAAGTGGTGCACGGGGCCTACCAGCGGCGCTCACAACCCGGCGGCGAAGGCGCACTGGACGATCCGGCGGCCCGCAACGCGGTCGAGCAGACCATCGCGCTGCTCGATCGGGGCGAGCTGCGGCTGGCCACCCCCGGCGACGGGGAGTGGACGGTCCACGCCTGGGTGGCCGAGGCGATCAACCTCTACTTCGCCATCGCCGAGATGCGGGTGATGGAGCTGGCGCCGTTCACCTTCCACGACAAGATCCCGATCAAGTCCGACCACGAGGCCTGCGGCGTCCGCGTCGTTCCGCCGGGCACGGCCCGCTACGGCTCGTTCCAGGAGCGGGGCGTGGTGATGATGCCGTCCTACGTCAACATCGGCGCGTACGTGGGCGCCAACACGATGGTCGACACCTGGGCGACCGTCGGCACGGGTGCTCAGATCGGCGCGGACGTGCACCTGGCCGGCGGTGTGGGCATCGGCGGCGTGCTCGAGCCCCCCGGCGCCCGGCCGGTGATCGTCGAGGACGGGGCCTTCATCGGCAGCCGCTGTATCCTGGTCGAGGGCGTACACGTGGAGCCCGAGGCGGTGCTGGGTGCCGCCGTCGTGCTGACCGCATCCACCCCGATCATCGACGTGCGCGGCGAACGCGAGATCGTCCACAAGGGCCGCGTCCCCGCCCGCTCGGTGGTGGTCGCCGGCACCAGGCCGAAGCGCTTCCCGGCCGGCGAGTACGAGCTGAGTTGCGCGCTGATCATCGGCGAGCGCAAGCCGTCCACCGACCGCAAGACCTCCCTCAACCAGGTCCTCCGCGAGTTCGCGGTGGGCGTCTGAGGATGGGCCGATGACCAGCGAGATTTCCCCCGTTGTCCCGATCCTGCTGGAGCTGCTGGAGATCCCCAGCCCCACCGGCGAGGAGCGCGTCATCTGCGACCACGTCGAGAAGCTGGTCGCCGACGCCGCTGCCCACGGCCAACCCCTGAGCTGGCAGCGCAGCGGCGACAGCCTGGTCGTCCACGGCCCCCCCGAGCCGGGTCGCCCACGCATCGTCCTGGTCGGCCACCTGGACACCGTACCCATCGCCGAGGGCCTGACGCCGCGCCTGGACGAGACCCGCCTGGTGGGCCGCGGCGCCGTGGACATGAAGGCCGGCGTGGCCGTGATGATCGGCCTGATCGAGGCGCTGGACCTGCGTACCGCCCGCGCCGATCTGAGCTGGGTGTTCTACGACGGCGAGGAGGGTAGCTACGACACCAACGGCCTCGCTGCCCTGCTGGCCGAGGGCCGGGTGCCCGAGGACGCCGACCTGTACGTGGTGCTCGAACCGACCCACGGCCAGCTCCAACTCGGCTGTATCGGCTCGGTGACCGTGGACGCGATCTTCGAGGGGCAGGCAGCCCACGCCGCCCGCCCCTGGCTGGGCTGCAACGCCATCACCCGCGCCGGGGAGTGGCTGGCCGACATGGACCAGCGCCGGGCCAGCCCCGTCGAGGTCGAGGGGCTGACCTTCCGCGAGACCTTCCAGGTGACCATGGCCCTGGGAGGCACCGCCCAGAACGTGGTCCCCGACAAGTTCCGCTGCCGGGTCAACCACCGCTTCTCACCCGATCGGACCCTCGACGAGGCCACCGCCCGGCTGAAGACCGTCTGCGGCGCCGCGGATCGTGTCGAGGTGGTGGATGGCGCGCCGCCGGCCCGCCCGGCCGCCGACAACCCCATCGTCGTGGCGATGCAGGAGGAGATGCGGCTGACGGTCCACCCCAAGCAGGCCTGGACCGACGTGGGGCGCCTCGCCGCCCGCGGCTGGGACGCCGTCAACTATGGTCCGGGGGATCCGACCCTCGCGCACCAGGACGACGAGTGGATCGCGGTGGGTGATCTGAACCGGTTCTACAACAAGCTCGCCTCGTTCCTGGCGGAGGATGTCTCGTGAGAGTGGGTATCGTCGGCTTTCCCGGCTCGGGAAAGAGCACCATCTTCGAGTCGCTGGCGCCTGGTTCGGCCGCCGCCCGCGGCCAGGGGCCGGCCCTGGGCAACATCAAGGTCCCGGACGCGCGGGTCGATTTCCTGACCGGGGTGCACAGCCCCAAGAAGGTCACCTACGCCGAGGTCACCTTCGTCGACGTGCCGGGCGGAGGCAACCCGCGGGCGGGCGCGCTGAGCACCGACGTGGTGACGCAGATGCGCAACGCGGACCTGCTGGTGCACGTGGTGCGCGGCTTCGTGTCCGCCTACTCCGGCGACGATCCGGCCCCCGACCGCGACGTGGCCAACTTCGAGTCCGAGCTGATCCTGGCGGACCTGGCCGTGGTCGAAAAAAGGCTGGAGCGGCTGATCAAGGAGAACACCCGGGACGCCGAGTTCAAGGCGCTGTCCCGCTGCGCCGAGGCGCTCAACGACGAGATCCCCCTGCGCCGGGCCGGGCTGGACGACGAGGAGTCACGCCTGCTGCGGGGGTTCCAGCTGCTGAGTACCCGTCCGTTGATCACCCTGTTCAACCTGGACGAGGACGGCTGGGGCGACCCGGAGATGGCCCGCTTCCGCGAGCCCGCGGCAGTCGAACATGCCGGGGAGCTGGCCGTCGGCTTTTGCGGCCTGATGGAGGCCGAGGTGGCCGGCCTGCCCGAGGACGAGCAGGGGGAGTTTCTCGAGGCCTACGGCCTGGGTGAGCCAGCCCGGCTGAAGTTCATCCAGCAGGCCTATGCCTTCCTCGATCAGATCAGCTTCCTGACCATGGGTCCCGACGAGTGCCGTGCCTGGCCCATCCGCCGGGGCACCCCCGCGGTCCGCGCCGCGGGCAAGGTCCACTCGGACATCGAGCGCGGCTTCATACGCGCCGAGGTCATCGCGTTTCACGACTTCGTCGAGCTCCGCAGCGAGGCCGCCGCCCGCAAGGCCGGCAAGATGGGCATCGAGGGCAAGACCTACGTGGTGAAGGATGGCGACATCATCAACTTCCGGTTCAACGTGTGAACAGGCGCCCAAGTGGGCTTCACGACACCGGAGTAACAAGGTGGTTGTTGTAAGGGAACTCGCGCTTCTTGGGGGCTTGCTGGC
>CAYTBN010000108.1:0-11081 GCA_964436045.1 uncultured Rickettsiales bacterium
CCCGAGCTGTGCGACGGTCTGGACAACGACTGCGACGGCGTGGTCGACAACGGGATCCTCGACGACGCCGATGGCGACGGATTCACCGCCTGTGACGGCGATTGTGACGACTCGGAGCCGACCGTCTACCCCGGCGCAGCGGAACTGTGCGACGGGCTGGACAACGATTGCGACGGCGCCGTACCGGGCGACGAGGTCGATGCGGACGGCGACGGCTCCCTCGTCTGCGACGGCGACTGCGACGACGGCGACGCCACGGTCTATCCCGGTGCACCGGAGCTTTGTGACGGGCTGGACAACGACTGCGACGGCCAGGCGCAGGACGAGCAGGACGGCGACGGCGATGGCTTCACGGTCTGCGACGGCGACTGCAACGACGGCAGCCCATTGGTCTACCCGGGCGCGATCGAGCTGTGCGACGGACTGGACAACGACTGCGACGGCGCTGTGCCCGGCGACGAGGTCGATGCGGACGGCGACGGGTTCCTGGCGTGTGGCGATTGCGACGACGGCGATCCCGGTAGCTTCCCCGGCGCCGGCGAGCTCTGTGACGGCGCGGACAACGACTGCGACGGCGTGGTGCCCGCCGACGAGGCCGACGCCGACGGCGACGGCTACGCGGCCTGCGCGGGTGACTGCGATGACGGCGATCCGGGCACCAACCCCGGCGCCACCGAGGTCTGCGACGGGATCGACAACGACTGCAACGGTCAGATCCCCTTCGACGAGTTCGACGCCGACGGCGACGGGACGCCGGGTTGCGACGACTGTGACGATGGCAACCCGGACACCTACCCGGGGGCGTCGGAGCTCTGCGACGGCCAGGACAACGATTGTGACGGCGCGGTGCCCGCGGGCGAGCTCGACCTGGACAACGACGGCTTCGCGGAGTGTGCGGGCGACTGCGACGACCTCGTCGACACCATCTACCCGGGCGCACCGGAGCTCTGTAATGGCATCGACGACGACTGCGACCCCACCACCGACGAGAACGTGGACACGGACGGCGACGGCGTGTCGGTATGTGACGGCGACTGCGACGACGACGACGAGCTGACCTACCCTGGCGCGCCGGAGTTGTGCGACGGATTGGACAACGACTGCGATCCGGCCACCGACGAGAACGTGGATCAGGACGGGGACGGACTGTCCGAATGCGATGGCGACTGCGACGACGGGGATCCCAACGCCTTCCCGGGTGCTCCGGAGCTGTGTGACGGGCTGGACAACGATTGCGACGGGGTCCTACCCGCCGATGAGGCCGACGACGACGCCGACGGTTTTCCGCTGTGCGCCGGGGACTGCGACGACGGCGACGAGATGACCTATCCCGGCGCTCCGGAGCAGTGCGACGGCGTGGACAACGACTGCGACGGCGAAGTCGACGAGGCCGTGAATCAGGACCTGGACGGCGACGGCTTCAACGCCTGCCAGGGCGACTGCGACGACCTGAACCCGTCGGTTTTCCCCGGCGCGATCGAGGTCTGTGACGGCCTGGACAACGACTGCGACGGGATCGCCTTCCCTGGCGAGGTGGACGCCGACGGCGACGGCTGGCTGGTCTGCAACGGTGATTGCGACGACAGCGATCCGGTGCTCAATCTCGACGACGCCGACGGGGACGGCTACACATCCTGCGACGGCGACTGCGACGACGCCGATCCGTTGGCCAACCTGGACGACGGGGACGGCGACGGCGCCAGCACCTGCGATGGCGACTGCGACGACGACGCCGCCGGGCTGAACCCCCTCGACCTGGACGGCGATGGGGTGAGCACCTGCGACGGTGACTGCGACGACGCCAACGATCAGGTCTTGCCAGGTCACGTGGACGTCTGCGACGGCGAGGACAACGACTGCAACGGCCTGGTCGACGACGTGGACCTGGACGGTGACGGCTTCTTCGACGACTCCTGTGGCGGCGACGATTGCGACGACGTCGACGACGAGGTGAACCCCGACGCCGAGGAGATCTGCGACGACGGCATCGACAACGACTGCGACGGCGATGCCGACGAGGACGACGCGGACTGCGGCGGCGATGACGACGACACCGGCGACGACGACACGGGTGACGACGACTCAGGCGATGACGACACCGGCGACGACGACACCGGGGATGACGACACCGGCGACGACGACACCACCAGCTCCGCCGGCGACGACGACGACGGCTACCTCGGCGGTGGCTGCGACTGCGAGAACAACCAGGCGGGCACGAGCCCGGTCCACCCCCTGGCCGCGATCGCCGGCCTGTTTGGCCTGGCCGCGCTGCACCGGCGCCGGCGGCGCTGAGCCCCCCCGCCCCGTGATACCATCCCGCCCCGGGTGAGTGGGCACGTGCGGGCCGACGTCGCGCTGGCCCCAGCGAGGCTGGAGGACACGAGCGAATGACGATCGACCGGATCCCTGGCGCCCGCCTGTCGATTCTGATCACCTTGGTTCTAGGGGTGACGGCCTGTCCGCCGGCCCCGGAGACCGGCGGTGAGCAGCCAGCGCAGCCGCAGCCGGATGCGGCGCTGACCCAGTCCGACTGGAACGCGCCGGAGAAGAGCAAGGGGCATTCGATCCCGACCACGGTCGAGGATCGCTTCAACGTGGCCTTCGTCTACGTCGGACCGGTGGGAGACGGCGGCTGGACCTACGCCCATGACCAGGGGCGCAAGCACCTGGAGGCGACCCTCGCCGACACGGTCCACACGGCCTACATCGAGAGTGTGTCGGAGGGCGCGGACGCCGAGCAGGTGATCCGGGCGCTGGCCCGCAAGGGGTTCGACCTGATCGTGGCCACCAGCTTCGGCTACATGGACGCTTGCGAGGCCATCGCCGAGGAGTTCCCGGACGTCAAGTTCGTCCACGTGTCCGGATTCAAGAAGAACGACACCAACTTCGGCAACCTGTTCGGCGCGATGGAGGAGATGAAGTACCTCGCCGGGATGATCGCGGGTGCCAGGGCCGAGAAAGACGGCAACCGGCGCATCGGCTACATCGCCCCGTTCCCCATCGCCGAGGTGATCCGGCTGGGCAACGCGGTCACCCTGGGCGCCCGCCAGACCTGCCCCGCTTGCAGCGTCGAGGTGCGTTGGATCAACACCTGGTTCGACCCCACCAAGGAGCGCGAGGCCGCCGAGTCGCTGCTCGAGGCCGGTGTGCAGGTGATCGTGACCGGTGCCGATACCCCCGGTCCGCTGGTCGCGGCCGGCGAGAAGGGGCGCTACGGCGTCGGCTACGACTCGGAGAACGCCTGCCAGGCCGATCTCGACCATTGCCTGACCGTGCCCTACTGGAACTGGGGACCGACCTACGTCGAGCTGGTCCAGCAGATGCAGGCAGGCACCTGGAAGCCCGACGACGCCTACCTGGGCGCCGACACCGGGCTGGTGGCGCTGTACGGCTTCATGGAGGGGCAGGAGGTGCCCAGGTCGGTCCCCGAGGACGTGGTGCCCCGGGTCCGGGAGATCCTGGCGAAGATGCAGGCCGGCGAGTTCACCCGGTTCGACGTCTTCGGCGGCCCCTTGCGGAACAACACCGGCGGTGAGGTGATCCCCGCGGACAAGGCCCTGACCCAGGAGGACCTGGAGGGGATCAGCGGGATCCCGGGCCGTGGGGACTGCACGGTCTGCATGAGCTGGCTGGCCGAGGGGATGGTCGGCTCACTGCCCTGACGGAACACCACGTGAACGAACCTGATCCGGATCCATCCGCGACCGCCCCCGATGCGGTGGCCATGCGGAGTATCGTCCGCCACTTCCCGGGTGTGGTGGCCCTCGGGGGCGTCGATTTTTCCCTTGCGGTCGGCGAGATCCACGCCCTGCTGGGCGAGAACGGGGCAGGCAAGAGCACGCTGATGAAGGTGCTGGCGGGGATGCTCGTACCCCACGGCGGCCAGGTACAGATCGACGGTGAATCCGCTCGCCTGCGGTCGCCCCGGGATGCCATCGAGCGCGGGGTGGGGATGGTGCACCAGCACTTCATGCTCGTGCCCCGGCTGACGGTGGTCGAGAACGTGGTCCTGGGGCTTGGCCGGCCGCGGTTGTTGCTGGACCTGCCGCGGGCGGCGACACGCCTCGCCGAGTTGGGCGAGCGCCTGGGGCTCCAGGTGGATCCCGACGCGCGGGTCGCGGATCTGTCGGTGGGCGAGTGCCAACGGGTGGAGATCCTCAAGGTGCTCTACCGGGGCGCCCGGATCCTGCTGCTGGACGAACCGACCGCCGTGCTCGCCCCGGGCGAGGTGGAGGAGTTGTTCGACGCCCTGCGGCGGATGGCCGCCGCCGGCCGCTCGATCGTACTGATCAGTCACAAGCTGGACGAGGTGCTGGCCATCGCCGACCGCTGTACGGTGCTGCACCGCGGGCGCTGTACCGCCGCCGGCCGTCCCACCCGCGGAACCCGCGCCGCCGACGTGGCCCGCTGGATGATGGGTGGCGCGGCTTCCCGCCTTCCCGATCCCCCTGCTGAGCCGGATTCCGTTCCTCGGCCCGGTGCTGTTCGACCACAACGCGGTGGTCTACCTGACCTACCTGCTGGTGCCGGCGGTGTGGCTGTACATCCATCGCACCCGGCCGGGCCTCCACCTGCGGGCGGCCGGGGAGAATCCGGCGGCGGCCGACGCCCTCGGAGTCAGGGTGCGGCTGATCCGGTTGATCCACGTGGTGGCGGGCGGCGCGCTGGCCGGGGCGGCCGGAGCCAGCCTGTCGTTGGCGATCACGCCCGGCTGGATCGACGAGATGACCGCGGGGCAGGGGTGGATCGCGCTGGCGCTGGTGATCTTCGCCGGCTGGAGCCCGCTGCGGGCGATGGCCGGCGCCTATCTGTTCGGCGCCATCCGCCGCCTGCCGCTGGATCTCCAGGGGGTGCCGGGGGTGGTGCAGGACAACCCCAACCTGGGCTATTTCCTGGACATGCTGCCCTACCTGGTGACCATCGCCGTGCTGGTCCTGGCCAGTCGCGAGTCGGTGCGGCGGCGGGTCGGCGCCCCGGCTGCGCTGGGCCGGCCGTTCGGGCGCGAGGAGCGCTGAGCCGATGATCCGCTGCTTCTGCTCCGACCGCGGGGTCGCTCGCTCTGCAGCTGACCTTGCCTGACCCCGATCCGGGGGGGCATGACGCTGACACCCCAGCCCACATATGAGCCCTTCCAGCGGGTGGCAGCCTGGCTGGCCCGGGTCGACTCGGTGGAACGCGTGGACGTGGGTGATCCCGACATCTGGCTCTACCGGCTGACTGGCCGAGGGTGTCGCTAACCTGTCGATCACCGGGACGCCGGTCCAGCTCACCCCACCTTGAGCCCGCCTCGGCTGCCGGTATCCGCGCCGAGGATCGTCCGCACACTCTCCAGGCCCACGTTCCGCCCGCTCAGCACGACCACCCCCGGGCCCTCCAACGCGCCGACCTCGCCGTTGAGGCAGACGGCCACCGTCACCGCCGCCGACGGCTCGATCAGGATCTGGTGGGTGTCCAGCATCCAGCGGGTGGCCGCCCACAGCTGGTCCTCGCGGGCGGTCGCCACCCGCTCGATCCGATCCCGCAGGATCGTGAAGTTCTCGCCACCGATCCCCCCCTCCAGCCCCCCCGCCAGGGTCTGGATCGGGGGCAGCGCCAGCGCGGCCTCACCCCGCTCCAGCGAGCGGGCCAGGCTGGCCGATTCCCGGTGCTGACAGGCCACCACCCGGACTGCCGGGGCCCGCTCGGTCAGGTAGGTCACCAACCCCGCCGCCAGTCCGCCCCCGCTGACGGGCACGGCGATCCAGCGGGTGTCTGGCGCGTCCTCCATGATCTCACGGGCCAGGGTGCCGCCGTTGCCCGCCAGGATCTCTTCGCCCTCGAACGCTGACACGAACGGCAGGCCGCGCGCGGACGCGTCCCGGCGGGCCTCGATCTCGGTCTCGTCGTACCCGTCCGAAGGCGCGACCACCACGTCCGCACCCAGCCGTCGGATGCCCGCCAGCTTGGCCTCGTCCACGCCGCGAGGCACGTGGATCCGGCAGCGAATCCCCGCCGATCGAGCCGCGTGCGCCAGCGCCTTGCCATGGTTGCCCGCGGAACACGTAGCGACGCCAGAGCGCCGTTCGGCTTCGGTCAGGCGCGCGACGCAGAAGGCCGCGCCGCGGATCTTGAACGAGCCGGTCACCTGCAGGCACTCGAGCTTGAGGGTCACCCGCTGTCCCAGGCGTTCCGTGAGGATCGGACAGGGCTCCATCGGCGTGCGGCGGATCACGCCCGCCAGCGCACGGGTCGCCTCGTCGATCAACGCCAGGTCGAGCATCGGCCGCCTCCTCCGGGTTGGACCAGCCGTATGGTATACCGGCGGCTCGTCCGGGAGGTGGGTCGTGCGCGAACGGAAGCCGACGCTGTGGCAGGCGCTGCTGGCCGTGGCTGCGGCGGCGGCGATCATCTCCTGCGGCATCCTCTTCTTCGACGGCGCCGACGCGGTCCCCGTCCTGCTGTTGCTGGCCATCGCACCCGCGGCGGTGATCGCGCTTGCGATCGGCGTGCCCTGGCGGGAGATCGAGCGCGGTCTGGTCGAAGGCATGACCCTGGCGCTCAAGGCGTTGGCGATCCTGATCGTGGTCGGCGCCGCCATCGCGGCCTGGGCCGCGTCCGGCACCATCGCCGTGATGATCGACTACGGGTTGGCGGTGCTGGGACCGCGGGGTTTCCTGCCGGCCGCAGTGGTGATCTGCGCCGTGGTATCCCTCGCCATCGGCAGCTCTTGGGCCACCGCCGCCACCGTCGGCGTGGCGCTGATGGGGATCGGCGGGGCGCTCGGCGTGTCGCCAGCCATGGCCGCTGGAGCGGTGCTCTCGGGGTCCTATTTCGGTGACAAGATGTCGCCCCTGTCCGACACGACCAACCTGGCACCGGGGATCGCCGGCGCGGAGCTGTTCGAGCACATCCACGCCATGCTCTACACCACGGTGCCGGCCATCGTGCTGGCGTTGATCGGGTTCACCGTGCTGGGGCTGGCCACCGCGGCCGATCCCGCCTCCTTCGACACGGCAGCGGTGGAGACGCTGCGGACCGCCCTCGCCGGCGGCCAGCGGCTGGGCTTCTGGCTGCTGGCACCGCCGGTACTCGTGGTCGGGCTGGCCGTCCTCCGTGTCCCGGCGTTGCCCGTGCTCGTGATCGCCACGGTGGTGGGTGCGGCGCTGGCGATGATCTTCCAGGGCGCCACCGTGGGCGGGATCCTGGTGGAGCTGTACTCGGGCCACGTATCGGCCACCGGCGATGCTGCGGTGGACAAACTGCTCAGCCGCGGCGGCATCGAGTCGATGGCCTATACGATCGCGCTGGTGCTGTGCGCCACGGCCTTCGGCGGCGTGCTGGAGCGGGTGGGGTTCATCCAGGTCCTGCTCGAGGCGCTGCTGCGGAGGGTCCAGCGCTCCCGCGGGCTGATCGCGGCGACGGTCTTCGCCTCGATGGGAACGAACTTCCTGATCGCCGAGCAGTACCTGTCCATCGTGCTGCCGGGCCGGATGTTCAAGGACGCCTACACCCGCTTCGGACTGCAACCGCGGATGCTGTCGCGAACCCTGGAGGACGCCGGTACGGTGACCTCGCCCCTCTGTCCTTGGAACAGCTGCGGCGCGTACATGACCGCCGCCCTCGGCGTCGCCACCTTCAGCTACCTGCCATTCGCCCTGTTCAACCTGGCGATGCCCTTGATATCGCTGATCTATGCGGCCGCGGGGATCTTCATCCTTCGCTCGACATCGAATCCCCGCTGATCCATCATCTCGCGCCTGTTCAACTCCATACACACGCGGGAAGACCATGTCCGAGGAGTTCCCCAAGCACTTCGCCTTCGCCGAGATCGAAGCGCGAACCAGCCAGCGCTGGCTCGACGCGAACGCGTTCGCCGCCGCCGGCCGCGACGGCGACGACACCTACGTCATCATGATGCCCCTGCCCAACGTCACCGGTGCGCTGCACATGGGCCACGCGATGGACAACGTGATGCAGGACTTCCTCATCCGCTGGCATCGCATGCGCGGCGAGAACACGCTGTGGCAGCCGGGTACCGACCACGCGGGTATCGCCACCCAGGCGGTGGTCGAGAAGCGGCTGCTCGAGTTCGAGGGCAAGACCCGCCATGACATCGGCCGCGAGGCGCTGGTCCAGCGGATCTGGGACTGGAAGGACCAGTACCAGGCCCGGATCATCGCCCAGCAGCAGCGGATGGGCTGCTCGGCGGACTGGGACAGGCAGCGGTTCACCATGGATTCGGTGTGCACCGCCGCGGTCCGGGAGACCTTCTTCCGGCTGTTCCGCGACGACCTGATCTACCGGGGCAACCGGCTGGTCAACTGGGACTGCCACCTGCAGACCGCCGTGTCCGACGACGAGATCGTGACCATCGATGTGAAGGGGCACTTCTGGTTCATCCGCTATCCGGTGATCGATCCGCTGCCGGGGGAGCCGACCCACGTCGTGGTGGCGACCACCCGGCCCGAGACCATGCTGGGCGACACCGCGGTGGCCTGCCACCCGGACCCGGCGGGGGAGCTGGGCCGGCAGATCGAACGGGCTCGCGAGCGGGTGGCCGAATCGGGCGCCAAGGAGCGGCCGGATCTCGAGGCCGAGCTGGAACGGCTGGAGGAGCGGGAGCGCACCGTGCTGCCCCGGTTGGTCGCCCTGCGCGACATGGCGCTTGACGGGCGGCACGTGACCCTTCCGCTGCAGGAGCGGGCGATCCCGCTGATCCTCGACGACTGGGCCAAGCCCGGGCTCGGCACCGGTTGCGTGAAGATCACACCCGGACACGATCCCAACGACTACGACGTCTGGACCCGGCACCAGGACGAGATCGAGGCCGTCAACATCCTGCAGCCGGACGGCACGCTGAACGCCAACGCAGGCGCCTACGCCGGCCAGGAGCGCTTCGAGGCCCGCGACGCCGTGGTGGCCGACCTGCAGGCCGGCGGGCTCATCGAGCGCATCGAGGACCGGGAGATCCCCATCGGCCACTCGGACCGCTCCAAGACCCCCATCGAACCCTACCTGTCCCAGCAGTGGTTCGTGCGAATGAGTGACGTGGACGGCGGCCTGGTGATGGGGCGCGGAACCCCGCACGAGTTCCGCACGCCGGGGCTGGCCCAGGCGGCGATGGACGCCGTCGATGGCAGCTGGACCACCGACACGGGCAAGCGCCTGGAGTTCCACCCCGATCCCGAACGCTATGCGGCCACCTACCTGGCCTGGCTGCGGGAGAAGCGCGACTGGTGCATCAGCCGCCAGCTGTGGTGGGGACACCGGATCCCGATCTGGTCGGCGTCCCTGGACGCGGCCGCCGTCGGGCAGCTCGCGGACGCGCTGGCACCTGCCGCCGCGGACGTTGAGCTGCGGGTCGTCACCCCCGACGAGCGCATCCTCGATGGCGAGGCGGCGCGGGGCCTGGAGGGTGAGGGACCCTTCGCCGTTCAGGTCTGTCCGCGGGGCGAGGACGTCGAGGAACGACTCGAGGCCGTCATCGCGCGCTTCGGGTTCCTTCGCGAGGACGACGTGCTCGATACCTGGTTCTCCAGCGCCCTGTGGCCGTTCTCGACCCTGGGCTGGCCCGATCCGGCGACCGCGCCGATCCTCGAGGGCCAGTCGCGGCTGGGAGCGGAGGGAGACCGGGCCTCGGCGCTGGACACCTACTATCCGGGCTCCTGCCTGGTCACCGCCCGCGACATCATCACGCTGTGGGTCGCCCGCATGCTGGTCGCCGGTCTGTACAACCTGGGCGACGTCCCGTTCACCGATTGCTTCATCCACGCCAACATCCAGGACGGCAAGGGCGAACGGATGAGCAAGTCCAAGGGCAACGGCATCGATCCGGTCGACATCATCGACCGCTACGGCACCGACGCGCTGCGCTACGTGCTGTGCGAGATGCAGAGCGGCACCCAGGACATCCGGCTTCCGGTCCAGGCCATCTCGCCGTTCTCGCCCGATGGCACCGAGGAGCTGATCGACCTGGCCACCGCCAAGCACGGACGCTCGGTGTTCACCTTCCTCGACCCGCGGACCGGTGGCGAGTTCGACGTGCTGGGCACCGTCGAATCCCTCCCCAAGGCGACGATGATCAGCGACCGTTTCGACGTGGGACGCGCGTTCTGTACCAAGCTGTGGAACGCCGCGCGGTTCGCCTTCTTGTCGGTGGGCGAGCACCGCTGGGAGCCGGTGGAGTGGGGCGAACTGGAGGACGAGGACCGCTGGATCCTGTCGCGCTTGAGCCGTACCGTCGGCGCCACCGACGGCCAGATGCGAGCCTACAACCCCTCGGCTGCGACCGGCATCGCCCGGGAGTTCTTCTGGTCCGACTTCTGCGACTGGTACATCGAGATGATCAAGCCGCGGCTGTACGACGAGGCGCGGGCCCCGGTGGCGCGGACCGTGGTGTCGCTGGTGCTGGACCAGATCATCCGGCTGTTCCACCCCTTCGTGCCGTTCATCACCGAGGCCCTGTGGGAGCAGCTCAACGCGCTGGTGCCGACCCGCGGGCTGACCGAGGCCCTGCCGGGTGCCGCGATGGTCATCCACGCCCGCTGGCCCGAGGCCCATCCGAGCTGGGAGGACGACGCCGTCGAGGCCGACTTCTCGCTGGCGCGGGACGTGATCCGCGGGATCCGGAACATCCGGGCCAAGTACAACATCCCGCCCAAGCGGAAGCTCCCGGTCGCCATCAAGGCCCCCGCAGCGATCCAGCCCGTACTCGAGCGGCTGGAGCCGCACATCGTCAGCCAGGCCTTCGCCAGCTCCGTGGTCGTGGCCGACGCTCCCGAGCGGGGCGCGACCACCGCAACCGACGTGATCGGCGACCTGGAGGTCTACGTCGAGGGCGTGTTCGATCCGGCCCAGGAGCGGAAGCGGCTGCTCAAGGAACAGGCCAGGCTCGAAAAGCAGGTCGCCCAGTCGGCCCGCAAGCTGGGCAACCCCGGCTTCCTGGCCAAGGCTCCGCCGGCGGTCGTCGAGAAGGAGCGCGGCCGGCTGGCCGACGAGCAGGGCCAGCTGGCGGCCATCCAGGCCATGCTGGCCGACCTCCCGACCGACTGATCCCTCCCGAAACTCGAACACTCGTTCGGCCCGGCCGACGATCCCAG
>CAYTBN010000109.1:0-10398 GCA_964436045.1 uncultured Rickettsiales bacterium
GAGTCCGAGACCGAGACCGAGACCGAGACCGAGTCCGAGACCGAGACCGAGACCGAGACCGAGACCGAGACCGAGGCCGAGACCGAGACCGAGTCCGAGACCGAGACCGAGTCCGAGACCGAGACCGAGTCCGAGTCCGAGACCGAGACCGAGACCGAGACCGAGTCCGAGACCGAGACCGAGACCGTCGGCGAGACCACCCCCACCGAGACCACCTCGGCGGATCCCCGGGCCGATCTGCCCCCCCTGCGCCAGAGCGGCGAGTTTGCGGTGCAGCTGGCCGCGTTCCCCACCGACGGGGAGGCCAAGGCGTTGTTGGCGGCGCTGCGGGGCGCCGACATCGACGCGTTCACCATGGAGACGGTGGTCCGGGGACAGACCTGGTACCGCGTGCGGGTCGGCAACTTCCACACGAGATCGGACGCCGAACGCTGGCTGCCCGTGCTGACCCCGTTCACGTCCTTCGAACCGATGGTGATGCGTGACTGACCGCCGGCGGGGCGTGGTCGTCGGCTGGACCCTTTTCGCAGTCGCGATCGGGGTCGCCGTCGTGTTCCGGGTTCTCGACCTGCCCCTCAAACCGCTGCACAGCGACGAGGGTGTCAACGGCTGGTACTCCCTGCGCCTGTGGTGGACCGGCTACTACCACTACCAGGCCAGCGACTACCACGGCCCGATGATGTACTACGTCAACCGGGTGATGTTCGTGCTGTTCGGCGCCTCGGACACCACCTTACGCCTCGGAGCGGCGTTGACGGGGGTCCTTGGGGTCGGTGCCCTGGCGCTGTTCCGGCGGCCGCTGGGCGCCGTGGGTGTCGGCGCAGCCGCCCTGGTCCTGGCGGTCCAGCCAGTCGACGTCTACTTCGCGCGGACGGTCATCCACGAGGTCTACCTCGTCACCGGCACCCTGGTGCTCGTGGGCGCGGCCTTCGCCTGGTTGCGCGGCGGCTCCGCGGGCTGGGCGGCGCTGGGCGGGGTGTCGGCGGCGGTGATGTTCGCCAACAAGGAAACCGCGCTGCTGAGCGTGGGTTGCATCGGCGGGGGTGCGGGGCTGGTCTGGCTGCTGTGGCCCGTCCTGCGGGACGGCGCCGGCCTGGAAGGTGTGTTGCCGGCCGGCCGCGGCGACCTGATGCGCCGCGTGTTCGCCCGTTGGCGCTCGCTGGCCCTCGGGTTCGCCTGCTTCACCGTTGTGATGGTGCTGTTCTACTCGTCGTTCTTCACCTTCCCCGCCGGCCTCAAGGGGATCTTCAGCACCTACTACCACTGGGTCGGATACGGCGTCTCGGGGCGCAATCAGAAGAAGGATTTTTTCTACTGGCTCCAGTTCTGGCCCTATGTCTGGCCGGCCCTGGCCGCGGGCATCCCCGAGATGGTGGCCGGCGCGATCCGCCGCGAACGGACGTCGATCTTCCTGTCGGTCTGGTTCGTGCTGGGGCTCCTCATGTACTCGTTGATCCCCTACAAGACGCCGTGGTGCTTCATCAACATCTCGCTCCCGCTGGCGGTGCTCGCGGGCGCGGGTGTGGCGCGGGCTGCGCGCTGGCTGGGCGGCCGGATGCGGCTGGCCGACGCCCTGGTGGTGCTGGTGTGGGTCGCTGCGGTCACGACCCTGGGGCGATCCAGCTGGACCCAGAACTTCGAGCGCTACGACGACTCCACGTTGCCCTACGTGTATGTGCAGACGGTTCGCGAGTACATGCCGATGGTCGAGCTGATGGAGGAGATCGGAGAGGCATCCAGCGATCCGTCCTCCCTGTCGGTGGTGGCCATCGACGCCAAGAACCCCCTGCGCTGGTACCTGTACACCCACGGCTGGGACCGGGAAAAGTTCCGTTACTACAAGGGCTACCCCGACGAGAAGAAGGACTGGGACGACTGGCGCATGGACGCCGACCTGTTCGTGTGCCGGACGCGCCACGCGAGCCGGCTCGCGCGCGAGTTGGGCCCCGGGTTCGAACAGCGGACCTACCCCAACCGGCCCGGCCGTGAAGTAACCCTGTTCGTGCCCGAAACGCTCATGTCTCGCTGACGGGCACTTCGTGGTTCCTTGACACCCTCTTGCGAGGCCCGGACAATGGTGCGCAAGCACAAACACAGGCGTGGTGTGCGCGCGTGGGAGTTCGTCGTATGAGCTGGAACGCTGGACGCTGTCGGATTGCGCTGTTGCTGTGGACCTGCGCCCTCTGGATCCCCCTGGCCGCGATGGCCCAGGACGAGGAGGCAGAGGGCGACTACGAGATCGCCACACCGGACTACGGAAGTACGACGCTTGGCTATGGAGCCAAGGTGCCCGTGTTCGGTGAGGATGTCTACAAGGTGGTCCGGGGCGACACGCTCTGGGGCATCTGTAGCCGATTCTTCGGTGATCCCCAGCAGTGGCCCAACCTGTGGTCGATCAACAACGAGGAGATCACCAACCCCCACTACATCTATCCGGGGCAGGTGCTGCGCTTCCAGCCGGGGACCGACATCTATCCCCCGCGGCTGGTGGTGGGAAGGCCCGACGACGGGGACTACGGCTTCGACGACGAATTCCAGGATGTGGTCCGTGTGCTGGCGGGGCAGCGGGACTGCGGGATCCGGCGACCCTTCAGCATCCGCGACCAGCGCTACCGCCTGTCGGCCCACGCCTTCATCGTCGCGGACCCGCGCCGAGACGAGAACCTGGAGCTTGGAGCCGTGCTCGCGTCGCCCGAGGACGCCGACATCATGGGCCAGAACCACGAGGTCTACCTGCGGTTCAACGAGAACGACATCGAGGACGTCAACTGCGGTGACATCTACACGATCTACCGGCCGATCAAGTTGGTCCGGCACCCCTACGTGCGGCGGGCCAAGGTGGGCAACCTGTACCGGATCCTCGGCGAGGCACTGATCACCGATGTCAACCTGCGGACCGACGTCGCCACGGCGGCCTTGATCGAGAGCTGGACCGACATCGCCCGAGGCGACCTGATCACGGACCGGATCCCTGTCTCCAGCATGGTCGTCGAGCGCGAGCTCCTGGGCCAGATCGAGGGCTACATCATCGAGCGGCTGCAGCAGGAAGCCAGCCTGATGCAGGACCGCGAGGTGGTCTTTATCGACCGCGGTCGCAACGCCGGGGTCGAGAACGGGACCATCTTCTGGATCATGCACCAGGGTGATCCCACCGCCGAGACCATGAAGGCGCGCAAGCTCAACGACGAGCTGCCCCAGTACGTGGCCGGCAAGGCCGTCGTGTTCTCGGTCGAGGAGTCCTTCGCCAAGGCCGTGTTGGTGGACGCTTCCGCCGAGATCGCCGTTGGCGATCGGGTCTACACGGTTCTCGAGGAAGCCGACCTGCGCTAACAGATCGCAAATCCACCCCGCTCCCCCTTGACGCCAGCCGTCGGCGCTATATAGAAAGAGCGCTTCCCGCGACCGGGCCACCCCCCGCCGGTCGAACCGCTGGGGGTGTAGTCGTGGATGAATTGACCTGCTGGGTGGCGCTTTCCCTGGTCAACCAGCCCTTCGACCTGCGTGGATTGCTGCGCAGACATGGGTCGGTCGCGTCGCTGTTTGACAATGTCGATGCCCGCAACGAGATCGGGCCACCGCTCCGGGACGATCTGGCCGGCGCCGTCGAACGCGCCGTCGCGATCCGGGCGTGCTGCCGCGACACCGGGGTGGTTCCCTCGAGCTACGCCTCCAGTGAGTACCCGCGTGCACTGCGGGAGCTGGCCTGGCCCCCAGCGGTGCTGTACTCGGTCGGCGATCGGTCACCACTGGAACGCCCCGCGGTCGCCATCGTCGGCTCCAGGCGCTGCACCGGTTACGGCCGATGGGCGGCCCGCAGCCTGGCCCGCGGCCTCTCCGGAGCCGGGGTATGTGTGGTCTCCGGGATGGCTTTTGGCGTGGACGCCGCCGCCCATGAGGGCGCGCTTCGGGGCCGCGGAGGCACCGTGGCCGTGCTCGGTGGTGGTCCAGAGCGTGCCTCGCCGGCGAGCCTCTCTGGCCTGTACGACCGGCTGGCGAAGGAGCAGCTCGTGGTCAGCGAGTTCCCACCGGGGACGGCACCCCGAGCGCGGAACTATCCGCGCCGCAACCGGGTGGTGGCCGCGCTCTCCAGCGCGGTCGTCGTGGTCGAGGCGGCCCGCCGCAGTGGCGCGCTGATCACAGCCCGGGAGGGCCTGGCCGGGGGACGGGATGTGCTGGCGGTCCCCGGACCGATCGATAGCGCAACCAGCGCCGGGACCAACCAGCTGATCCGCGAGGGTGCGGTCCCGGTGACCCGCTGCGAGGACGTGCTGGAGGTGCTCGGGCCGCTGGCACCGGCCCCGCAAGGCCAGCCGGATGCCAGCACGGAGGCGCCCCTGGCCGGACCCGACGCGCGGTTGGTGGACGCCCTGAGCGCGGGGACCACGGGCATCGACGAGTTGAGGATCCGCACGGGCCTACCCCTGGCCGAGATTCGCGGGGGGCTGGTCCGGTTGCGCCTGCAGGGTGCAGTGCGGGCATGTGGTGGAGACCGATTTTGTCGAGTGGAGTGATGGAGATGACCCGGCGAAGCAGTGGCCCCGCAGCGGGGCGCACACGAGCTGTCGATATCGAGGAGCGCGCTATGCGTTTTCTCGATCAGTTGCGGGAGCTGGGTTATGTGGACCCCCCGACCGAGGTCGAGATTCTCGACAGGGTCTGCGAACTGGACCCGGGGGTTGCGAGTTTCGAGGTTGTCCGTAGGATGGCCGCCGTCGTGTTGTTCGAGCGGCAAATAGATCTGGATCACGACGCATTCGCGCTCCTCGACGAGGAGTGGAAGGCGTTATTTCATTAGCCGGAGAGTTGGATGAGCCGTTCGCTCGTCATCGTGGAGTCGCCCGCCAAGGCAAGGACCATCAAGAAGTACGTCGGAGACGACTTCGAGGTGATTGCTTCGGTTGGCCATATCAAGAACCTGCCGGATCACGATCTGGGCGTGGACGTGGACAACGAGTTCGCTCCCCGCTACGAGGTGATCCGCGGCAAGCGGGACATCGTCCGCAAGATCAAGAACGCCAGCAAGAACGCGGATGACGTCTATCTGGCGCCTGACCCGGATCGAGAGGGCGAGGCGATCGCCTGGCACATCGCCGAGGAACTCGGTGAACGCAAACGCGTGCACCGGGTGATGATCAACGAGATCACACCCGCGGCGGTGCGGGCGGCGCTGGCAGCTCCCCTCAAACTCAACCGGGACCGCTACAACGCCCAGCAGACCCGCCGGATCCTCGATCGGCTGGTGGGCTACCAGATCAGCCCGTTGCTGTGGAAGAAGGTCCGCCAGGGCTTGTCCGCGGGCCGGGTGCAGTCGGTGGCGCTGAAGATGATCTCGGGCCGCGAGGCCGACATCAAAGCGTTCGTGCCCCGCGAGTTCTGGCGCATCGCGGCCCGGGTCGTCGGCGAGAATCCGCCCGAGTTCGTGGTCAAGTACCACGGCAGCGGAGGCAAGAAGCGCGAGGTCCCCAGCGGCGAGGTGGCCCAGGCCATCGTCGACGATCTGCGTGCCGGCACCCTCACGGTCGGAGAGGTCAAGCGCCGCAAGGCCTACCGCAAGGCTCCCGCCCCCTTCATCACCAGCCGCCTGCAGCAGGAGGCGTCGCGGAAGCTGCGCTTCACCCCCAAGAAGACCATGCACGTGGCCCAGAGCCTGTACGAGGGCGTGGACCTGGAGCAGGGCGCACAGGGTCTGATCACCTACATGCGTACCGACTCCACGCGTCTCGGCGCCGACAGCGTGGACGCCGCCCGGGCCTTCATCGAGACTCGCTACGGCGCGGAGTACCTCCCCCCCAAGCCCAACCTGTATGCCGTCAAGAAGAGCGCCCAGGACGCGCACGAGGCGATCAGGCCCACCGACGTGACCATCGAGCCGGCGAAGGTGGCCTCCCACCTGACCGCGGACCAGCTCAAGCTCTACCGCCTGATCTGGAACCGCTTCGTGGCCTGCCAGATGAAACCGGCCGTCTTCGACCAGGTGAACGTGACCGCCGTCTGCGGCGAGCACCAGCTGCGAGCGAAGGGCAGCGCGCTGGTCTTCGCCGGATTCACCAAGGTCTACATCGAGGGCAAGGACAACGGCGAGGAGGACGACAAGGACATCCGGCTGCCGACGCTGGTGGAGGGCCAGGAACTCCGCAGGCTGTCCCTGGATTCGACCCAGCACTTCACCGAGCCGCCGCCCAGGTACACGGACAGCACCCTGATCCGGGACCTGGAGGAGAAGGGGATCGGCCGGCCGTCGACCTACGCGATGATCCTGAGCAACATCCAGGACCGGGAGTACGTGCGCAAGCGCAAGGGCAAGGGCAAGCTGCACCCGACCGAACTGGGACTGACCGTCAACATGCTGCTCAGCGAGAGCTTCCCGGACATCATCAACGAGCGCTTCACCGCGGAGCTGGAGAGCCGGCTGGACAGCGTGGCCGACGGCTCGTTGCCCTGGCTGGGGGTGCTGGAGAAGTTCTACCAGGAGTTCGAGGGCCAGCTCTCGGTGGCCAAGACCTCGATGCGCAACATCAAGCGCGAGGGCGTGCCCACCGAGTACACCTGCGACAAGTGCGAGAGCCCGATGGTGCTGAAGTGGGGCCGCAACGGTCAGTTCCTGGCCTGCAGCGCCTTCCCCGAGTGCCGCAACACGATGAACGTGGAGCAGGACGAGGAAGGCAAGATCAGCCCGGTCAGCCGCGAGGTCGCCACCGACGAGAAGTGCGACAAGTGCGAGAGTCCGATGGTGATCAAGCACGGCCGCTACGGGAAGTTCATGGCCTGCAGCGGCTTCCCCGAGTGCAAGAACACCCGCCCCCTGGGGGCCAGCCCGGCCAAACCGGGTGACGAGCCCCCGATCGATCCGGACGAGGAGCTGCCCCCGTGCCCGAAGTGTGGCTCCGACACCGTGCGCCGCCGGGGCAGGTACGGCACCTTCATCGCCTGTTCCGCCTACCCCAAGTGCAAGACCATCGTCCGCGCCAAGGGCGACGCGGGACCGGGCGGGGGCAAGGGCAAAGGCAAGGGTAAGGGCAAGGGCCGGCGCAAGAGCACCGAGGCCTGACGGCACCACCTTGACCACTGACCCCGTCGACGTCGTCGGCGGCGGACTCGCCGGCTGCGAGGCCGCCTACCAGCTGGCCAGCCGAGGCATCCCCACCCGCCTGTTCGAGATGCGCCCCGCCAGGCTCACCGGCGCCCATGAGGGCTCCGGTCTGGCCGAGCTGGTGTGCAGCAACTCCCTGGGCTCCGAGGCGCCCGTGACGGCCCCGGGTGCGTTCAAGTCCGAGCTGGCAGCCCTCGGCTCGCTGTTGATGCTCGCCGCCGATCGGTGTCGCGTCCCGGCGGGTTCGGCGCTGGCCGTGGACCGCGGCCGGCTGTCGGCGGAGGTCGCGCGCATCCTGGGTTCCCTTGACACTCTGGAGGTGGTGCGGGAGGAGGTCACGGAGCTGGATCGATGGGCCCACCGGCCCGGAATCCTGGCCTCGGGGCCCCTGTCATCGCCACCCCTGGCCGAGGCGCTCGGCCGGTTGACCGGCGCCGACCACCTGTACTTCTACGACGCCATCGCGCCCATCGTGGATGCCGAGTCCCTGGACCCCGAGCCCATGTACCGCGCCTCGCGGCGGGAAACCGGGGTCGAGGGGGACTACCTGAACATCCCCCTGGACCGGGAGGGCTACGAGCGGCTCGTCGACGACCTGCTGGCCGCGAGCAAGGTGTCGCCACACCCCTTCGAGGACGAGAAGCTGTTCGAGGCCTGTCAGCCGGTCGAGAGCATTGCGGCCCGGGGGCGGGAGAGTCTGAGATTCGGCCCGCTGCGACCGGTGGGGCTCGACGACCCGCGCACTGGCCGCTGGCCGTACGCGGTGATCCAGCTGAGGGCGGAGAACCTGGCTCGCAGCGCCTGGGGGCTGGTCGGGTTCCAGACCCGCCTGCGTTTTCCCGAGCAGCGGGCCCTGCTGCGGAGTCTGCCCGGGATGGGCGACGCGTCCTTCCTGAGGCTGGGGAGCATCCACCGCAACACCTACATCGACGCGCCCACCGTGCTCGACGCCGAGCTCCGGCTGCGGTCGCGGCCGGGCCTCCGGGTGGCGGGCCAGCTGGCGGGGTGCGAGGGTTATGTCGAGTCGGCGGCGGTCGGTCTGATGGCAGCCCTGTGGACCGTTGCCGAGCGTGCCGGGACCCGGCTGCCCCCCCCTCCGCCGGACTCCATCCTCGGCGGGCTGATGAACCATCTGCGGACGGAGCCGCCAAAGGGCGGTTTTTCGCCGACCAATGCAAACTTCGGCCTGGTACCCCCGCTTCCCCGCGGACCCCGCAAGCTCCCCCGCCGAGAACGGCGGGCGCGGATGGCCGAGCGGGCCGCGGCCGCCGGGGCGGACTACGCGGGGCAGGTCCACGCGCTGCTCGGCCACCCCGGCGAGGGCGACCGCCGGCCTTGACACGCTTTTCCCACGGGCAGACCCTGGGGGGGTGGGAGTGGACGAGGCCATCGATCGGTTTGCCGTCGATCTGCGTGCCGCGGGCGCGTCGGAGCACACCCGCAAGGCCTACCTGACGGATCTACGCCAGTTCGCGGCGTTCGTGGAGCAGGAAGTTGACGTCCCCACGGTCGATCAGATCGACCATCGGCTGATCCGCCGCTTTCTGGCGTCTTTCGGGGGCCGGATCTCCCCGTCCACGGCCTCGCGCAAGCTCTCCTCGCTGCGCAGCCTGTTCGATTCCCTGGTCCGGCGGGACGAGCTGGCCGCCAACCCGGCGCGGCGGGTGCGTTCGCCGAGGCTGCGCAAGGAGCTGCCGACCCACCTGACGGCGGGCGAGGCGCGGACCCTGATGGAGGAGCGCCCGCGGGCTGACACGCCGCTGGCCTCCCGCGACGCTGCCCTGCTGGAGCTCCTGTATGGCTCCGGACTGCGGGTGGCCGAGCTGGTGGCGCTGGACGTGGCCGACGTGACCCCCGATCGGCCCCTGCTGCGGGTGCTGGGCAAGGGTCGCAAGGAGCGCGAGGTGCCCCTGGGGCCCCCCTCCCGGGAGGCCCTGCGCCGCTATCTGGTCGTCCGGGGCCGGCTGGGACCGCCGGCCGACCTGGACGCCCTGTTCCTCAACGCCCGGGGTGGCCGGTTGAGCGACCGCTCGGTGCGGCGGATCGTCAAGCGGGCCGGGGTGATCGTGGCCCTGCTGAAGGACCTGCACCCCCACGCCCTGCGCCACAGCTTCGCCACCCACCTGCTGGAGGGCGGCGCCGACCTGCGCGCGATCCAGGAGATGCTGGGCCACGCCAGCCTGGCCACGACCCAGCGCTACACCCACCTCACCGTGCAGCAGCTGATGGAGATCTACGAGAGCTGTCATCCGCGGGCCTGATCCCCCTTTTCCCCGCTCGGATCGTGATTACGGTGGCCACGGGCGCCCCTGGCCCGGGAGGACAGCCATGGAGCAGATGAAGGGCACCACCGTGCTGGCCGTTCACCAGGACGGGCGCGTCGCCATCGGCGGCGACGGCCAGGTGACGCTGGGCGACACCGTGATCAAGGCCGGAGCGACCAAGGTGCGGCGACTCCACGGGGGTCGCGTGCTGGCTGGATTTGCCGGCTCGACCGCCGACGCGATCACGCTGTTCGAACGTTTCGACAAGAAGCTCGACACCTTCGGCGGGAACCTGACCCGGGCCGCGGTCGAGCTGAGCAAGGAGTGGCGCACGGACAAGTACCTGCGGCGCCTCGAGGCGATGCTGCTGGTGGCGGACGCCGAGCGGCTGCTGATGCTGACCGGCAACGGCGACGTGCTGGAGCCAGAGGGGGGGGTCAGCGGGGTCGGCAGCGGCGCCGGGTACGCGGTGGCCGCCGCGCGGGCCCTGCTGGACGCCACGGAGCTCTCACCCGCGGAGGTGGTGCGCCTGGCGCTGGGCGTGGCAGCGGAGATCTGCATCTACACGAACAGCCAGATCGAGGTCATCGAACTGGAACAGGAGGCGAGCAAGTGAACGCGACCGAACTCGCGTCGGCACTGACGCCGCTGCAGGTGGTAGAGGCCCTCGACCGCTTCATCATCGGCCAGCATGACGCCAAGCGGGCGGTATCCATCGCCCTGCGTAACCGCTGGCGCCGTCGCCAGGTCGACGAGGACCTGCGCGACGAGATCGTGCCCAAGAACCTGATCCTGTTCGGCCCCACGGGTGTGGGCAAGACCGAGGTCGCCCGCCGCCTGGCGGCCTTGGCGGGCGCGCCGTTTGTCAAGGTCGAGGCTAGCAAGTTCACCGAGGTCGGCTACGTGGGCAAGGACGTGGAGTCGATGATCCGTGACCTGGTGCAGATCGCGGTCAACATGGTGCGCAAGGAGGAGACCGAGCGTGTACGTCGCGCGGCCGCCGAGGCCGCCGAGGAGGGGCTGCTCGAGTTGTTGCTGCCCACC
>CAYTBN010000110.1:0-10124 GCA_964436045.1 uncultured Rickettsiales bacterium
GCTCGGCGGGGAAGGCGATCCAACCGAACGGCCCCAAAGCAATTTCCTACCGCACTTCAACCCCACCCTGTTCCACATCGCCGGTCACCCGATCACGTTGATGCCCCAGCTGATCTGGTTCGCCGCGCCGATCGCGTTCTACCTGACCGCGCTCCGGCTGGGCCGCCCATGACACGTTGGATCCCGCCCATTCTCCTGCTCGCCGGGGTCCTCGGCTGCCCCGGTTCCGTGCCCGGGGACGACGACACGTCGGGGGACGACGACGACGCCACGGGCGATGACGACGTCACGGGTGACGACGACATGACGGGCGACGACGACACCACGGAATCGCCCGCGACCTTCGAGGTCGACCCCGCCGATCCCGCGCTGCGATACGTGGGTCGCTGGAACCTCGACGATCCGTCCCTTCCCAGCGTGGGGTGGCAAGGAGCCAGCGTGGCGTTGAGCTTCGAGGGGACCGCGGTCGACGTTCACCTGGACTCGGGCAACCAGTCAGAGCAGTACCGGGTGGTCGTCGATGGTGACCACCCAGGATCGACGCGCTTCGCCAGCGCGGCGGGACTCCAGACCTACGCACTCGCCGACGGGCTGGATCTCGGCGAGCACGAGGTGGAGCTGATCAAGGAGACCTACGCGGGCACGGACCCGTTCCTGCACGGCTTCACCGTCACGGGCCAGGGCCTGCTCGCGGCTCCGGAGACCGCCCCGCGTCACATCGAATTCTACGGCGACTCCAACCTGGCGGGGCACTCGCTGATGAGCGAGCAGAACCAGGGCGGGACGGCGCTGCAGGGCAGCCACTTCACCTATGCCGGGATCACGGCGCGGGCCTTCGGGGCCGACTACACCAACATCTCGGTGGGTGGCGAGACCTTGCAGGGCATGACCCAGCTGTACGACCGCCAGAGCTGGTACGACTCCCAACCCAGCTGGGACTTCGCCACCTTCCCGGCCGACGCCGTGGTGATGAACCTGGGTGCCAACGACATCTACGGCGCGTCCGAGTCCACCATCCGCCAGCGTTACGTGGCCATGCTCGACCGCCTGCGCGCCGCCCATCCCGACGCCCGGATCGTGGTCTTCAACGGCTGGGGCTGGGACGCGGACGAGCCCGCGGACTACACCGCCGATGTGGTCGCGGAGTACGGCGATCCCGGGGTCAGTGCGGCCACCTTTCCGTGGGTCTTCGAGCAATGGCACGGCTGCGAGTACGACCACGGGGGTATGGCCCGCTATCTGATCGCGCATATGGAGGATGTGCTTGGCTGGCAGGCCACCCAGCCCGACGTGATGAGCGGCTTCGGCCTCGGCGGCGACGTGGCCAACGGTGGATTCGAGGAGATCGCGCCCTTCGGCGGCTACGGCTGGCGCTACTACACCGACCCCGGCGTGAGCCGCGTCGAGGACGAGGCGGAAGCCCACGGGGGCGACTTCTTCCTGCGCCTGACCGACGGTGCCGCGGTCCACCAGCCCAACCCGGCCACGGACGGCGACCTGGTGGAGGTCTCCCTGTGGCTGCGGGGAGACGATGCGGGCGACACGGTCGACGTCACGTTGGACTTCCGTGACCAGACCATGTGGACCGATCCGCTCGATTCGTCCACCGAGACGCTGACGCTGACGGCCGACTGGCAGTCCCATACCGCACAGGCCCTGGCACCGAACTCCCCGGCCAACCCCGTGGTCCACACGCGGCTGACCCTGGAAGCCGGGGACGGGGCTGTCGTGGACGTCGACGACGTGACCATGACCGTCACCCCTTGAAGTGTCCGCTACAATGACGGGACGCCGCACGGAGAGTCACATGTGCCCAGGGGCCAGGTCTGGATCCGTGATCGCCGCCGCGTTCACCGCACTCGTCGGGTGCACGGGGAGCGTCGATCTCCAGGTGGGCGACGACGACGACACCACCGATCCGGGAGACGATCCGACCGAGCTGCTGTTTGATCCCGATCGGGTGCTGGAGGTCGAGATCGAGCTCGACCCCGGTGACTGGATCGAGCTGGGCAATCAGCGGCGCAACATCGTCGAGATCTTCGGCGGGGACTGCTTCTCCGAGCCGTTGACTAGCCCCTACACCTACTTCCCGGCGACGGTCACCCTCGACGGGAACGACCTGGGCGAGATCGGCGTGCGCAAGAAGGGGCTGCTGGGCAGCGACAGCTCCACCAAGCCCTCGCTCAAGCTGAACCTGGACTGGGTCGACGCCGGCGCGTCCTACCTGGGCAAGGACATGCTCACGCTGAACAACGCCCGCCAGGATCCGACCACCATGGACCAGTGCCTGGGCTACGGGCTGTTCGCCGCCGCCGGGGTGCCCGCCTCCCGCTGCAACTTCGCCCACGTCACGGTCAACGGCGAGGACCTGGGCGCGTACGTGCAGGTGGAGGGCATCCGCCGGGACATGCTCGAGGACCACTTCGGCGACGGGTCGGGCAACCACTACGAGGGCACGCTCAGCGACTTCCGACCCGGGTGGGTCGACACCTTCGAGGACAAGGAGAACGACGAGGGGCGCGAGGACCTGGACGCCGTGGTGGCCGCGCTGGAGGCCGACGACGACCAGGTGATGGCAGCCCTGGGCGAGGTGGTCGATCTGGAGGAGTTCGTCAGCTTCTGGGCCGTGGAGGTGCTCGTCGGCCACTGGGACGGCTACGCCCAGGCGACCAACAACTTCCACGTCTACCACGACCCGGTCACCGACCGGTTCGTCTTCCTGCCCTGGGGGATCGACGCCCTGTTCGACCGGGACCCCCCCTTCGGCGACGACAATCCCACCTCGGTGACCGCCCGGGGCGCGGTCGCCCATCGACTCTACCTGCACCCGGAGGGCCAGGCTCGCTACGTCACCCGCATGAACGAGTTGCTGGACACGGTGTGGGACGCGGACGCCATCGACGACGAGATCGAGCGTATGGAGGGTCTGGTCGAGCCCCTGCTGCGGCCGGGCGAGGAGGAGTGGTTCCACGAGGGGATCGCGACCCTGCGGGACGTCATCGCCGGGCGGGAGGACGCCATCCGCGCCGAGCTGGACGACGGACCGCCCCTGTGGTCCCATGGGATGAACGAGTTCAGCTGCCTCAGCCCGGTGGGCGAGCTGAGCTGCACCTTCGAGACCACCTGGAATTCCACGTACACCGACGATCCCTACGGAACGGGCGCGATGGAGGTCCTGTGGTTCGACGACCCGATCCCGGTGCAGGAGGTCTACTCGTGGACCGCCTACGACCCGGTGGAGACCGAGGGCCGGGTGTACGTGGGGCTGCCGGGGCTGATGGGCTACCCCGAGGAGTACATCTATCCCCAGCTGCTGTTCTCCCCCACCCTGGTGCAGAGCAACACCCAGCTGGCCGTAGACTGGAACGAAGTCCAGGCCTACGTCTACTACATCGCCCCCTCCGGGGAGGCCTCGATGATGGCCTACGGCTCCAACGGCACCCTGACCCTGGATCAGGCCGAGCCGGTGAACGGCGCGCCCTTCACCGGTTCGGTCACCTTCGAGCTGCTGGGCTGGGGGGATTGATCCGGAGCTCGGCTCAGCCGGACTCGGCCGGCGAGGCAGCCGCACCCCGGAGCTCCGCGCGAGCCGTATCGGCGAGGTTGGTGGCCGCCCGGTCCAGGATCTCGATCACGCTGTCCCGCTGACCGGCCTGGTAGCGGGTGACGAGGGTCTTTGGCTGCAACGAGTCGCCGAACAGCTTGATCCGCCACTGCCAGCGCGCGACCAGGCCGGCGACCGCAATCCGCATCGCCTTCTCCTTGAGCGTGGGCCTCCCGAACGTGGCCTTGACCCGCGACTCCAGCTCCTCGGCGCGGCTGCGTTCCAGCTCGTTGACCGCGTTGATCGAGATGGCGGGCAGCATGGGTGCGTAACCCCGCGCCTGTGTTTCGAACTGCTCCATCCGGGCCTGGTGGTTGGCGTCCCGCTGCTCCATCGCCGCCAGGTGCAGGTAGCCGCGCAGCGAGGTCTCGGCCACCCGGTACATCGTGGAGGAGTTGGCCAGGTGGTCCTGCTCGAATGCGCCGTCGAGCCAGCGCGCCGCCGAATCGCCGGGGAAGGCCGAGTGATCGTAGGTCAGCA
This sequence comes from uncultured Rickettsiales bacterium, assembly GCA_964436045.1. Taxonomy (GTDB): domain Bacteria; phylum Myxococcota_A; class UBA796; order UBA9615; family CAYRNR01; genus CAYTBN01. The sequence goes on from CAYTBN010000110.1 coordinate 4,085, forward strand.
GCTTCTGGCCGTGCCACTCCTCGAGCGGGATCTCGGTCTTGAGCCAGCCCTTGCGGCGATGGCGCTCGTACAGGGCGGTGACCGGCATCGGGGTCAGCAGCATGAACTGCACCATGTCGGTCTGCAGCCCCACCAGGAAGTCGATGTCCTCCTGCATGTTCTCGGGGGTGTGGTGCTCCATGCACAGGATGCCTGAGCCCAGCACCGAGATGCCGCGGTCGCGCAGCTGGCGGACCAGCCGCCGGGCGTCGATCCCCTCGTTCTTGACGTACTCGCTCTGGCGGCTCTGGGACTCGAAGCCGATCCAGCACATGGTCACGCCCAGGCGCACCAGGTTGTCGACGCCAAAAGCCGTGATCGCCTCGGCGGACGAGAAGATGTGGAAGCGGAAGAATCGCTCGTGGCGCTCCATCTCGTCGATGAGCTCCATCGCCCGGTCACCGTCCTTGAGGAAGTTCTCGTCCATGATGAAGAACGAGTCGGTGCCCCGCTGGTCGGCGATGCTGCGGGCGGTCTCGAACAGCGCCTTCCCCGAGCCGATGTAGGGGGTGTAGCACTTGCCGAAGAAGTGGGAGGTGCAGCAGAAGTTGCACCCGTTGACGCAGCCGACGCCGGGGACCAGCAGGCTGGAGGTGATGCCCGGCACCGGCACGCCCCAGATGTGCTGCAGTTCGGTGCTCGGCAGGGCCGGGTGCACGATCGGGGCGTCCGGATCCTGCCCCAGGTGCTCGCGCAGCCAGCGCACACCCTCACCCTTGACCACGTGGTCGCAGTCGATGAGCTCCTCGACCCCCTCGATGGCGGCGCCGTGGCCGCCGAGGATGATCTCGGTGTCGGGGGAGTGCTCGCGGATCAGCCGGGCCATCTCCTTCGCCTTGACCATGTTCGGGGCGATGAAGGAGATGCCCACCATGTCGTAGTCGTTGCGCAGCTCGCGGATGAAGCGCTTGCGGCTGGGGAAGTCCAGCACGGTGATGTCGGCGTCGATGTTCTCGGCCAGGAAGTACAGCCCGAACGACCGGTGATGGAAGCGGAACGAGGCCGCCCCCTGGCCGCGGGTCACCTGGTTGTGGAACAGCTCCATGATGTTCTCTTTGCGGCCGAACTCGTCGTCCACACCGAAGGGGCCGAAGACACCGGCGAGCAATACGCGGGGGGCTGGCTGCTGCGAGGGGATCGAATGCATGTCTGCTCCGGGATTGATTCGGTCCCAGCGTAGACAGGCTTTTTCACGGGACTGTCATGGCCCCGGAAATTCGCGAAAAACCCGGAAAGAATGTCCGTGGGGCGGCTACTTGTGGGTCCAGTAGTGGATCTCGACCGTCGACCCCCGTAGCGGCGTGAAGGCGCCCCAGAGGTAGACCGTGTTCTCGTCGGCGTCGTAGCTCCAGCCGTCCAGCTCCGCGGGGTCCTCGGGTACGTCGAAGCCGTCGACCCGCACCTCGATGGTCTCGGGATCGGCCGTCCACTGCAGGACGAAGAAGCTCTGCACGCCGGTGGCCAGCAGCCCCAGCTCGGCCATGACCGTCTCGTAGCTGTCCTCGCAGATGTCGGCCTGCAGCCCCTCGAACTCCGCGACCAGCGAGAGGTAGCGGTGGCCGGGCGTGGCGGTCTCACAGTCCTCGGCGTTGGGGGGACCGACGATGGCGCTGAAGGTCAGCGCCGCGTCCTCGTCCTTGAGACCGTTCAGCGCGTGGACGTACTCGGCCGTCGGGACCAGCAGCTCGTTCATCTGGTAACACTCGAGCTGGTCCTCGTGGGGCAGAGCGCCGCCGTCCGAGCAGTCGTTCTCGTCGCTGACGACCACGATCGCGAGGTCGGCGTCGGGCCGCAGGAAGCCGGTGTTGGCGGAATCGGCGAGCCCCAGCGGAGAGTCGAGCAGGGCCCGGCGGGTGGCCTGCAGCCCCTGCTCCCAGCCCGACCCCTGGGTGCCGACCATGTCGATCTTGGTCATGAACACGCCGGGGTAGTTGTCTGTCTCCGGCGTGATGTACAGGGGGCCGGGGCCGAGCAGGATACCGCCCTCGTTCCCCTCCATGTCGGTGGTGGTCACCCCGATCTGCCAGTCCGTGTCACTCTGGTTCACCTCGTAGATGAACTCCTCGAACGCGTCCTTGACCTTGTCGTGCTCCTGCTTCATCGACGGCGAGTCGTCCACCACGAACAGGATGTCCACCTCGGTCGAGGGATCGAGGATGAACATCTCGGTGTGCTCGGTGCCGTTCAGCTGGTACTCGGTGCACCCCGACAGGAGGGCGCCGATGACGGCGACCAGCGCGAGGGAGGGATAGATTCTCATGGATCTCCGATCGGTCTCACAGTTCGACCTGGACGGTGGAGACCGCGACGTAGGTCACGTCCTCGCGATTGCAGCTCCGCAGGGCCGGCTCCGAGAACGTGGCGGCGCGGGCGTCGATGTAGGGCTTGATGTCCAGGGTCTCGTCCACGTGCAGCTTGATGGTGGTCGCGTACTCGGGGATGTCGTCGGCCCACCCCAGCTCGACGGTCTCGAGATCGGTGCCGCCGGGGTCGGCCAGGAAGATACGCAGCCCCCGCTGGAATCCCAGGGAGTTGGCGTAGGTGGGGTCGGCGGGAGGATCCAGTTGCTCCAGGCGCATCGCGCGGGGGTAGACCGCCCGGGCCGGCCCGGTGCTCTCCTCCTCCATCCGGTCCTCGATCGTGCCCATCAGCTCCTCGAAGGCGATCTGGATGCCGACGGACATGCCCAGCTCGACGTAGTCCACCGCCTCGTCGGGCAACAGGTCCATCAACGCAGGATCTGGGCAGATGGGATTACCCGCCAGGGTGGTGGGCAAACTCTCCGAGGTCATCTCGAAGGTGCAGCCGCCGAACGTGGCTGCGAGCGCGAGCAGCGGGGTCATCCAGCGCGCCATCGAGGACCTCCTGCGATCACCATACGGGCGATCCGGGAGTCACGATGACCAGCACGATGAAGTGTGACCCTCCGGTCCGTGGTGCCCCACCCACGCCAGGGAGCGGGGGCACGGGATCGGTCTCTGCCGTCGATCAGACCGCCGGATCGGCAGCGGACAGGGCGCCGAGCACGTCCACCAGCGCGCGATCGAGCCGGGACAGGTGCCCCTCGTCCTCCAGGAAGGTGGCCCGGCACCCGGGGAAGCCGTGGAAGTAGAAGATCGGCGGGCCGGAGGGATCGCCGTACTCCGCGAAGGCCAGGACGCGGCCATCGCCCAGGGTCATCTCCCGACTATCCACGGAGTCCATCGCGCTTCCCTTCCTGCCTGGTCCGCCATCTGGACGAAGGAGTACGCCATCTCGCCGCCCCTCGGCAAGGGCCACATGCCCCCCGCCGACCGTGAAGGCCAGGAGCGGGAACGGAGATCAGCCGCAGCCGGTCAGAAAGGCGGGGAGCGCGAGGGCTCGCCGGCGCCAGCGCGGCGACGCCATGCTAGGGTCCGGCATGCGTCGACGCCTGTTCCCCTCCACGGCCGCCCGGACGGCGGGCGCCGCCGTCTACATGCTGCTGTTCGTGGTCGCCTGCGAGGTGCCGGATCCCGATTCGCCGCCGCCCGATCCGCCGGAACTCATCGAGCTACGTCCCCTGTCGGTCTCCGACGACAACCGGATCGTCGACGACCTCGACCGAGACGTGTTGCTGCGGGGGGTCAACATCACGTCCCTGGGCGAGTACTGGCAGGGCAACTCGGACTACCCACCGACCCTGCCCACCACCGACGGGGACTGGGACGCGATGGCGGCCCGGGGGCTGTCGGTGATCCGCCTGGTGGTGCACTGGTCGCGGCTGGAGCCCGAGCGCGGCTCCATCGACGACGCCTACCTGGACGAGATCGACGCCGCCGTGACCGCAGCCGCCGAGCACGGGCTGTACACCGTCATCGACATGCACCAGGACGCCTACTCGGCGTTCATCTACACGGGCGACGACGAGGAGTGCCCCGAGGGGTCCTGGCCGGGCAAGGGCTGGGACGGCGCGCCGGCATGGGCGACCCTCACCGACGGGCTGAGCACCTGCGTGATCGGGGACCGCAACAGCGCCCCCGCCGTGGTGGCGGCCTGGAACCACTTCTACGACAACAGCGAGGGCATCCGGGACAACTTCGTGGCGACCTGGGCCGCGGTGGCCCATCGCTTCGCGGGCCGCCCGGAGGTGGCGGGCTACGACCTGCTCAACGAGCCGGACACCTCGCGGCCGGCCTCCGAGCTGACGCCGATCTACGACGCGCTCCTGGTCGAGCTGATCGAGGCGACCCGCGGGGCGGGCTCGGACCAGCTGATCTTCCTGGAGCCCGCGATCCCGGCCGGCGACACGGCCAACGGCCTGATCCTGGCCGACCCGGTACGCATGGGTGTGGAGTCCCACAACCTGGTGAACTCCCTGCACAACTACGCCGAGTCCATCGACACCACGGGGCTGACCCTGGAGCAGACCAACGACCTGATCTGGACCATGGCCGAGGCCCATGGGACCGGGGTCTGGGTGGGCGAGTACGGATTCTGGAGCACCAGCGCCGGGGTGCTGGAGGTCGCGGCGCGGTACGCCGCCGACGAGGACGCCCACGCCCAGGGGGGCGCCTGGTGGCAGTGGCGGCAGCCCTGCGGCGATCCCCACAGCCTGCACCGGGAGGGCGACGTCTGGGTGCCCGGCGATACCATCGTCCACCTCAACAGCATGGACTGTCTCGAGGGCGTCGACCTGGGCCCCACCGAGGAGTTCTTCATCCTGCTGGGCCGGGGGTATCCGCGGGCCACGCCTGGACGCATCCAGCTGCTGGAGAGCGAACCGGAGAACGGCCAGCTGCGGCTGGAGGCCCGCTCGGCCCGCGCCGGGGACGGGCTGCTGCTGTGGACGCCCACCGGCAATGGCACGCACGGGGTGTGGACCGAGGGACTGGACGATCTGGCCGAGCACGAGGTGCCCGGGGGGCGGCTGCTCACCGCCACCGTGTCCGCGGACGGCAGCTACGCCATCGGCGTCGATCCCCGCTGAGCCGGGCGCCGGTCGTCAGAGCGACTTCTCCATGTAGTCGCTCCAGTGCCGGTAGCCCAGCTGGTCGTAGAACCGGCGCGCGGGCGAATCCGTCACCACGTCGAACAGGACCTTGGTGCAGCCGGCCTCGCGGGCGTCCCCCTCGAACCGCTCCATCAACCGCCGGCCCAGGCCGCTGCCCTGGGCGTCGGGGTGAACGAGGATCATCCGCAGGTGGGCGACCACGTGGTGGGAGGTGTGATCCGCGTGGCGTTCCCAGGCGAGGTAGCCGAGCAGCGCGCCGGATCCGGGGGCGGCCACGATCATCCAGTAGTCCTCGCCGCCCAGACGCGCCCGGATGGTGCCCTCGGGAGGCCGAGCCCATGAACCTGATCCGACGTTCGTCGCTGTTGCTGTGCCTGCTGTGCGTGGGGTGGCCCGAGCCGGTCGCCGCCGCCCCCTCCGCGGAGGAGCAGGAGCTCGGAGCCAAGCTCGATCGGATCGACGAGCTGCGGGACCGCGAGACCGGACCGGGCCTGCTGATGGCGGGAATCTCGTCCGCGCTGACGCCGGACCTGTGGCTCACGGAGCTGAGGCAGGACGGCCCTCAGCAGTTCGTCCTGGAGGGGTTCGCGTTCAGCGACGAGGCCGTCACCGGGCTCGTGACCCGGCTGGAGGAGGCGGACCGGTTCACGAACGCCGAGCTCGTGGTGTTGGGGCGTGGCACCTTCGCGAAGCAGGAGCTCACGAGGTTCATCATCACGTTCACGCACCTGCTCACTCCTCGAGGTGGTGGCGAGCGGCGGGATGCGGAGCTGCCCCAGGACGTGGACCAGAGGCTGGAGCGGCTCCAGGAGCGGCTCTCGCGGGCTCTCAGGGAGATGCCCAGCGACCGTGAGATCCCGGAGCTGGAGCGGCGGGTCCGGAGCATCGCGGAGAAGATCGGGTTGGAGGTCCACTTCCTGAAGCCGCAGCCAGAGGTCAAGCAGGGCTTCTACGCCGACGTTCCCGTCGCGTTGCAATTCCAGGGCTCCTTCCACGAGATCGCGGTCTTCCTCGACCGACTCGGCAAGC
>CAYTBN010000111.1:0-9929 GCA_964436045.1 uncultured Rickettsiales bacterium
GCTCGTCGCTCCGGGGTGGAATGCTGCTCCGGGGCTAACATGAGAAGTGGTCCAAGCAACGGGGGCAGGACAGGGTCAGTTGTCGACGTCGATGCGGCGAATCCGGGGGAGCACTCGTCTCCAACTTCGATGAATTCTCCGCATTTCCTCGCGCAGGCGGATACCACGAGGCAGGCCGCGAACGGGATCAACAGGAGGGCGTAGGCTTGCTTCTTCATCGATGCAGTTGTCCCCTACCTCCATTACCTCAACAGCGGTCGCTTTTGCTGCGAACAGGCGTCGAAGGCAAGAGGCCTGAGATCCCGTTGAAAGCCGACGAAAGCAACCAAGCTGGGCTTATCACAAGGCCCCTGTCTGACAGCAGCAAGCAGCTGCTGGGTTTCGCAGCATCAGGTGCGAGACGGCCGGCTTCCTCCTCCTCTCAAGGCTGAGAGGAATTCGTCTCCAGCCAGACAGCAAGTTCACGCTCATCTCGTGTTCCGGCGGCGAGCTCAGTGAAGACCACCACAGCGTCCGGTTCTTCAGCGTCGAGACGCCAGCCGTTGAGGGCGAGGAACACGGCTGTGGCTGTGAGGGCAATACGCTTGTTGCCGTCGACGAAGGCGTGGTTGCTGGAGAGCCCGAAACCGAAGCTCGCGGCGAGTTGGAACAACGTGGTTGAAGGCTCGTAGTGGTGAAGATTCTGCGGGCGAATCAGAGCCGACTCGAGGAGCCCCTCATCTCGTATGCCCGGTGTTCCGCCGTGGTCTCGGATGAGGGCGTCGTGCATCGCCAAGACCGCTTGCTTGAGCAGCCATCTAGGGCGCGATTTGCGAGTCACTTAGCCAACTCGTGGAGAGCGTTGCGGTAGCGACGCATGACGTCGTCCGCGGCTTCCATTTGCTCTGCGAACTCCTGGTCGTATGGGGTGAGCGTGTATCCCTGTGGGGTCTCGACCAGGTAAAGGACGTCGCCCTTTTTCGCGCGCATTCGCGCGAGAGCTTCCTTGGGCAGTACAACGCCTGCCGAGTTCCCGACGGTGGTGATCTTGACCTTCAGCATGGCCAACCTCCATTATAACAACGATTATAACCAGGCTAGGGGGAGGAGCAAGGCAAATCTCGCCGAGGGATTCGAGTCATATCCGTTCTTGATCTCCGTTCTCCTTGGCCTCCAGAATCGCCAGGAGTTCAGTAGGGGAGAGGACCGGCAGAGATGCTTTAGAGAAGCCTCTGGGATCGCGCGTGACGATGGCGTCTACTCCCGCGTGGCGGGCTGCCTCATGGAGAACCGCATCCTCGTAGCCCGAGAAGCCTAGGCCCAAGGCATCTTCAAGAACGGATCTGTTTACTGCGGCGATCTCCATTATGGCAAGCAACTGTTCGATGGACTTGAATGCGAGTTCGGCTCCAACGGCCTTCGACGCGAGGTAGTGAATGGTCGTGATGGTCGTCGCGCCCAGGTAGCCAGTTGCTTGACCCACTTCTACGATCCCCATGGCTCTAGATGATCCTTGAGCATGGGGGGTGCGATCGAGCAGAACATCCAAAATGACGTTGGTATCGAACAGGAGCTTCACTGGTGCTTCGCCTCGAGATGATCCCTGTAGTCGTCTTCGTCGAGATCCGAACCTGTCATCATGCCTTTCAGGGCGCGAACACCTGGCGGCAGGATCTCATCGCTGCTCTGGAAATCAGCCTCCAGCAAAGCGAAGTAGTCCGCGACCATCCGGGAAACCGAACGCCCCGTGGCCTTGGCTCGTGCCTTTGCACGACGGATGAGTTCATCATCCAATCGCAATGTCAGCTTGGTTTGCATCCCAAACCTCCTTGACGTACACATCTACAGGTGCTGTACGTCAGGCCGGCTGGGATGTCAATCGCTTTGACCTGGAGACACGGGCTTCGAGGACGCCGTCAAGGGCCCTCTCTTGCTCCTAACACCTGTCGCTTCTGCTGCGGACAGGGAGCGCAGGCTCGAGGCCTGGGATCCGCTGAGCGCTGTCGAAGGCGACCAAGCTGAGCCTACCACAAGGCCCCTGTCCGACTGCAGCAAGCAGTTGTTAGGGCTACACCGAGCCGAACCGCCACCGCGCCACCAGCGGAGCCCGACCCGAACTGGCCAGGGTCGCGGCCGTTGTTCCGGAGCTGCTTCATAAGCGGCTCCGGAGGAACGCCGAGACGAGGACAAAGGGGAAGAGGCTTGGGAAGACCACGCACACGTGTTCGTGGCTGCCTGCTAGTTGGGACTGGCGAGATCGCGAGATGGAGCCGACCAGCTTGGCTTGGGAAGATTGGCCAGGGGTAGAGAGAGGTTCGGCCCGGACCCGATCCGGTGAATTGGGAGGGAGGCTGCAGGAACGCACACACGTGTTCGCGGTTGGCCGGCCTCTGGAGATGTACGAAGCGAGCGAGGGTCCAGGATTTCGAGCGGGATTGATGCCTGGCCACAGCCGCCGCGTTGTTGCAGCGTAGGTTCATAAGGCCGCCATCGAGAGCAGCACCCAGTTGAGACCCGGAACCGTGGCGCCCCCCTGGCCGCCTCGAAGCTCCGAGCTGCCAGCACTACGCTTCGATTCGACGACGTTGTAGGAGCTGCCGAAACGCTCCATGTCGTCGACGCGCAACGCCACCCTTTGCATCATTCTCTTCGGAAAAGACCGATGGACATGTCGAAGGTACAAGCGGTGGAACAGCGTTGTAGCTACGCGAAGGATTGAACGATTGCCCCGCAGCCTCGCAGGCGCCAACCAGCGCCCCTAACACCATTTAGGCAGTTCCGCATAAACCTGCGCAGACTGCCTGAGTTGCAGCCTATCGAAGGGCGGGTGGGGTTGCAAACGGGGGGGGCGTTGATGAGTGGTGGGGGAGGGAGAAGTGTTATGCGGCGTGGGGGGCTGCCTAATTGGGGCTGTATAAGCGGAGCTTATGCGGCGAGGGGTCAGGGTCTGTCCAGGGGAGATGTGACGGCGAGGGGGCCGCGGTTCAGGACGTGGGTGTATTTCATGGTGGTTGCGACGGTGGCGTGGCCGAGGAGCTCCTGGACGGTACGGATGTCGGCGCCATCCTGGAGGAGGTGGGTGGCGAAGGAGTGGCGGGCGCGGATGGCGTGGCGGACCTGGTCCATCAGGCGTGGTTTCGAGCTGGAATGGGGTGTCGTCATGGGCGCTCCTCGGCGCACGATGCCGGTCCACATCGGGCTGTGGCGGGCGTGCGGGCGAAAAGGCGTCCCGGGGGGGATCCCATAAGTAGTCACGCGAGACCGGGGCGCAATCCGGGATGTCCCTGGCCCATGATGGCAGCCGCGGCCGGGCGAACACGTGTTCGTCGCCCCGGTCGTTGGGCAACCGGAACTTCTGGCGGACATGCCATGCCATCTCGTCCTCGAGTTCCGGTCGAGGGGGCGTGGGTGTGCGGGGGATCAGCGTCGCCGAGTGACGATCTTGCCGACCAGCAGGGAGGCGGCCCTGGGGAAGAGAGGAGGTCCGGGCACGGCGAAGGGGCCCAGGAGTGTGCCTGCCCGCGGGTCAACGCCAGCGGCGCCGGACAGTCGGTGGAGAAAGGCGGCCAGATCGTCGGCGTTGGCCTGGTGGCGGCTGTCGACCGTGCGGTGGGTCACGAACTCGTGGATGACGAGGACGGCGGTCTCGGCGGCGTTCTGGTGGGCAAAGGCGAGGGTTCCGGCTACGGCGGTCAGCAGCTGGTAGCGGAGGGTATCCGCGCCGGGCTGGCCGTGGCCGCGGGCCGGGAGCAGGGCGCGCACCAGATCGTCCAGCCGCTGGATTCCCCGACTGCGGGGGTTGGCTGCGAGGCGTTTCCGCGCCGCCTTCCTCGTGGTCTCGATGGACGCGCCGAAGGGTTCGTCGGCCTTGGCCTCCACGTTGACCGCGATCCGGCTCGGGCCGACCCGGCCCACCAGCGCCAGGTCGGCGTTGCGGGGTTCGCCGGCGTGGGAGTCGAAGCGGATCCGTAGCTCGGGGACCGCCCTGTCCACCACCAGCCCCCGGGTCCGGACACGGCTGTCGAGGAGCGCGGACAACTCGGCGGGCACTGCGGGTGAACCGCCTCCGGTCCAGGCGCGGGCCAGCTCGTATGCGAAGCGGCCCTCCACCCATTGGTCGGCGCGCTTCGGCGGGGCGAGGCGCCTCTAGTCGTCGATGGTGTGGATGGGGGTGCCGTGGGGATCGAAGAGCATGGTGACTCGGGCGGACCGGGGGGGCGCCGCCGCCCCGCCCTACTGGCTACCCAGCACGATCCCCAGGATCAGTATCATCCAGAGCAGGCCGGACAGCAGGATGCCCACGACGCCGCAGATCATGCCTGCGATGGAGAGGCCCTTGGCGTTGGGGGGGGCGGCGCCTTGTTTGATCTGGCCGAGGACCATGTAGCCGAAGATGCAGGCCAGGATGCCGCAGATCAGGGAGGGGCAGCCGTAGCACATGCACAAGGGCAGGGAGACGATGCCCAGGACCAGCGAGGCGATGGCCAGGCCAGGCATGGGGGCGGGGTAGGGATCCTGGTAGTGGCCCTGGTTCTGCCACTGGCCGCCCGGGGGTGGATTGCCCTGCTCCCAGGCGTCGTCTGGCCCGGGTGGGGGGGCGCTGGGGGTGGGGCCGGGTGTGTAGGGATCGTCGTATTGGCTCACGTTTTACGCTCCGTTCGGTTCCATGCCGATGAAGACACGGCCGGACAAGCCGACCGTGGCACCCGGATTCCGGGCCCCGGCCCGGCGTCCTGGCACCGGGATCCGGTCAGCGCCGTCTGCGCAGCGTGAGCGCGGCCAGCAGTCCGAGCGCCACCAGCGGCGAGGCGGGTCCAGGCTCACTTTCTATATCGCACGAACAATCTGGAGCGCTGTCGTCGTCGTCGCCGACGGCGCCGCAGTCGTCGTCGTACGCGTCGCCGACCCCGTCGCAGTCCCCGTCGATGCCGTCCTCGCAGTCCTCGGTGGCGCCGGGGTAACGCTCGGCGTTGGTGTCGTCGCAGTCCTCGCCGTAGGGGCCGCCGTCGATGCCGTCGCCGTCCACGTCGGTCAGGTCGGCGCCGTCGCAGTCCTGGTCGATCCCGTCGTAGGGAGTCTCGGGCGCACCCGGGTAGGACGAGGGGTTGTTGTCGTTGCAGTCCTCACCGCCGCAGCCGCTGTGGCCGTCGTGGTCGTAGTCCAGGTCCTCGTCGATCTCGTCGTCGCAGTCGTTGTCGATCCCGTCGCAGACCTCGTCCGCCTGGGGGTGGGCGTTGTCGTTCAGGTCGTCGCAGTCCCCCTGGCAGATGTTGAATCCGTCCATGTCGATGTCGGCGAGCTCGTCGGTGGCCGGGTTGCAGTCGTCGTCGTGCAGGGCGTTGCACAGCTCCTCGGCGCCCGGATAGGTGAAGGGATCCTCGTCGTCGCAGTCGCCGCTGCACTCCGAGACGCCGTCGCCGTCGTCGTCCACCTCGGTGATGGCCAGGTCGCCCGCGCAGTCGCTGTCGATGCCGTCGTCGCAGATCTCGGTGGCACCCGGATAGACGCTGTCGTCGGTGTCGTCGCACTCGGCGCACTCGAGGAAGCCGTCGCCGTCGTTGTCGAACTCGTACTCGGCCAGCGCCTCGTCGCAGTCGTTGTCCAGCTCGTCGCAGATCTCCGGGGCGCCGGGGTAAATGGTGGGGTCGGTGTCGTCGCAGTCGTCCTCGCAGATCGACAGCCCGTCCCCGTCCCCGTCCAGCCCCTCGTCCACGTCGCCGTCGCAGTTGTTGTCGATGGCGTCGCACAGCTCCTGCTGCCCGGGGAAGATGTCCGGATCGCCGTCGTTGCAGTCCAGGCACCCGACGAAGCCGTCGCCGTCCCCGTCGTAGGTCTCGTCGGTGGGCACGACCTCGTCGCAGTCGTTGTCCTGCTCGTCACAGAGTTCGGGCGCCGCGGGGTACATGGTGGGGTCGTTGTCGTTGCAATCCCCCTGACAGACGGTCCAGCCGTCGTTGTCGTCGTCGGTCTGCTCGTCGACCACCCCGTCGCAGTCGTCGTCGAAGCCGTTGCACTGCTCGGCGGCTCCCGGATAGATCAGGTCGCTGGTGTCGTCGCAGTCCCCCTCGCACTCGGACCAGCTGTCCCCGTCCTGGTCGAATCCCTGGTCGATCCAGCCGTCGCAATCGTTGTCGATGAAGTCGCAGATCTCGACGGCGCCCGGGAAGGCGGTGGCCTCGAAGTCGTCGCAGTCGCCGTCACAGTTGGCATAGCCGTCGTTGTCGTCGTCGGCATACTCGTCGACCTGCTCGTCGCAGTTCTGGTCGATGCCGTCGTCGCAGATCTCGGTGGCGCCGGGGTGGATGCTGGGATCGGTGTCGTCACAGTCCAGGTCGCAGTCGGTCCAGCCGTCGCCGTCGTTGTCGTCCCCGGTGCAGGGATTGAACGCCCAGCCCCAGTCGATGGCGTTGAGCAGGATCTTGCCGTTCTCCCAGCCCGCGTCCCAGCCGAACTCCCAGGTGGCGCCGGTCGCGATCAGCAGGCCGTTGCCCTCGTGCAGGGTGTAGAGCACGGGGTTGCCGTTGGCGCTGTGGGACAGCTGGATCTCGGCACCGACGGGGATCGCGGTGAAGTAGTTGTGGCTCGCCGAGTTGCCCGATACCGGCGGGATCACCCCGTCCAGCAGCGGGTGGGCCGCGTCGACGATCTGGTTGTCGCTGTCGGTGCCGTAGACGTCGACGCCACCAAAGGGCGGATCCGGGAAGGGGGTCTCGCCGCTCTGGGTGCAGCCCGACCAGATCAGCACGCCGCCGCCCTGCACGTAGCTCTCGAACTCGACGATCTTGTCCAGCAGCCGTTGGTTGTAGGTCCCCCCCGACGTGCTGACGGTGACCACCATGTCGTACTGGCCGAGGTTCTCGGCTGCCAGATCGGCGGAGGCGATCTGGGTGTAGGGGATGCCCGCCGCGGTCAGCTCCACGTTCCAGGCGTCGTACCCCCAGGCGGCCCCGTCCTGGATCAGCAGGGCCTCCCCCTGCTGGGCGGCAGCGGGGGTGGCGAGGAGGAGGGAGAACAGGGTGGCAGCGAGCAGGGCGGGCCAGGTCGTCGAGCGGCGGCTGGGCGGAGACGGCCAGGCCAGCTGGCCGTGGCACCCGGCTTCGAGGCTCGGCCTGCCGGAGCGGGGAGATCCGCCGTCGTACCAACCGGCTCCCCGAGCCTCCTCGTGGCCCCCGGTCGGGTCGGCCAGGCACGTCAGCATCGTCTTCTCTTTCATCGCGGGCCCCCTCGGCTCGGGTGGCGGGCTTTCAGTAGTGCCGGACGCGGCGGCGGGCTAGACCCACCAGTGCCAGGGCGGCGATCCCGGCGATCTCGCCCCAGCGGGCGGGTGCGAGCATGGACTGGTCACAACTACAGGTGATGCCCGGGTCGACCGTGGAGTCGTCGTCATCGTCACCGACCTCCAGGCAGTCGTCGTCCTGGCTGTCGCCGACCCCGTCGCAGTCCCCGTCGACGCCGTCCTCGCAGTTCTCGACCGCGCCGGGGCTGATGTTGATGTCCTGATCGTCGCAGTCGGTGCCGTAGGGCCCGCCGTCGTAACCGTCCCCGTCCACGTCGGCCAGGTCGACGCCGTCGCAGTCCTGGTCGATGGAGTCGTAGGGCACCTCGGGCGCGCCCGGGTAGACGTTGGGGTTGTGGTCGTCGCAGTCCTCGCCGCCACACCCCGGCACGCCGTCCAGGTCGTAGTCCAGGTCGTCGTCCGCCAGCCCGTTGCAGTCGTTGTCGATCCCATCGCAGATCTCGGTGGCATCCGGGTTGGCGCCCGCGTTCAGGTCGTCACAGTCGCCCTGGCAGATGTTGTAGCCATCCAGATCGATGTCCGCGATCTCGTTGGTGGCCTCGTTGCAATCGTCGTCGATCAGCCCGTTGCACAGCTCCGGGGCGCCGGGGTAGGTGGTCGGGTTCTCGTCGTCGCAGTCGTCGCTGCACTCGGAGAAGCCGTCGCCGTCGTTGTCCTCCTCGGTCCACTCGAAGTCGCCGGCACAGTCGCTGTCGATGCCGTCGTCGCAGATCTCCTCGGCTCCGGGATGGACCGCGGGGTTGGTGTCGTCGCACTCCTCGCAGTCCAGGTAGCCGTCCCCGTCCTGGTCGTACTCGTAGCTGGCCGGTGAACCGTCGCAGTCGTTGTCCAGCCCGTCGCAGATCTCGGGTGCGCCCGGGTAGATGCTGGCGTTGGTGTCGTTGCAGTCGCCGCCGCAGACGGTCAGTCCGTCGCCGTCGTCGTCGGTCTGCTCGTCGATGATGCCGTCGCAGTCGTTGTCCTGGCCGTCGCAGGTCTCGAGCTGGTTGGGGAAGATCTGCGGATCGTTGTCGTTGCAGTCTCCCGTGCAGGCGGACCAGCCATCGCCGTCCTGATCGAAGCCCTCGTCGACCCAGCCGTCGCAGTCGTTGTCGACGAAGTCGCAGACCTCGTTGTTGCCCGGCCATGACTCGATCTCGAAGTCGTCGCAGTCGCCGCTGCAGTTGGTGTAGCCGTCGCCGTCCTCGTCGGCCATCTCGTCGTCCTGCTCGTCGCAGTTCTGATCGATGCCGTCGTTGCAGGTCTCGGCCGCCCCCGGGTGGACCGAGGCGTCGGTGTCGTCGCAGTCCATGTCGCAGTCGGTCCAGCCGTCGCCGTCGGCGTCGACCCCGAGACAGGGCTCGAAGTCGATGCCGAACTCGATGGTGTTGATCAGGATCTGGCCGCTGCCCCAGGTCGGGTTGTCCCAGCCCACCTCCCAGGTGAGCCCCGACACCAGCACCACCCCCATGCCGTGGTGCAGCAGGTACAGGGTGGTGCCGCCATTGTCGGCGTGGGTGGCCAGCACCTCGGCGTCCTGGGAGAAGCCCGAGAAGTAGTTGTGGCTGACCCAGTAGCCGCTCATGGTCGCGGGCACCCCGTCCATCAACGCGTGGGCCACGTTGAGCACGTAGTTCTCGGTGCCGGTGAAATAGGCGTTGTTCCCCGAGAACGGTGGCTGTGGGAACGGGGTCTCGTAGTTGTTGGTGGCCCCGGACCAGATCAGCACGCCACCCCCGTCCACGAAGGCCTCGAACTGCCCGATGTTCAGGTTCAGCTGGTCGTTGTAGTCCGGCCCCTGGACGCTGGACGTGATGACCATCTTGTACTGGGTCAGATCGGTGCCCTGGATCTGGTTGCTCTGGATCTGGGTCCACTGCACACCCGCGTTGATCAGCTCGGACTGCCAGGCGTCCATGCCCCAGGGCTCGGAGTCCTGGATCAGCAGCATGTCCACCGGCTGGGCCGCGGCCGGCGTGGCCAGCAGCAGGGTCAGGGCCACCGCTGGTAGCCAGCTGACAGCGGGGAAGCGTCGTCGCTGGGTCGTCTCGGTCATCGTCCGCACCTCACAGCCTGGCTCGCGGGGTTCGGGAACGCCGCCTCATGGCGAGTCCGCCGATCGCGGCCAGTAGCGCCAGCGGCCCGGCGGCCCGGGGGCCTCCGGCGGCGTGGCACTCGCAGTTCGAAGGATCCTCTTGCTCGTCGCCTTCGACGCAGTCGTCGTCGTAGCCGTCGGCGATCCCGTCGCAGTCGCCGTCGATACCATCCTCGCAGTCCTCGGTGGCATCGGGGCTCACGTCGCCGTCGTTGTCGTTGCAGTCCGCGCCGTAGGGCCCGCCATCGTAACCGTCCTCGTCGATGTCGGTCAGGTCGACCCCGTCACAGTCCTGATCGATCCCGTCGTAGGGCACCTCGGGGGCCTCGGGGTAGATGCTGGCGTTGTTGTCGTTGCAGTCCTCGCTGTCGCACCCCGACCAGCCGTCGTGGTCGTAGTCGATGCCATCGTCGGACAGGCCGTTGCAGTCGTTGTCGAATCCGTCGCAGACCTCGTCGGCACCCGGGTAGGCCGCGGCGTTCAGGTCGTCGCAGTCGCCCTGACAGATGTTGAAGCCGTCCAGGTCGACGTCCGCCAGCTCGTCGGTGGCCGGGTTGCAGTCGTCGTCCTTCAGCGCGT
>CAYTBN010000112.1:0-9692 GCA_964436045.1 uncultured Rickettsiales bacterium
CAGGAGCCGCCGCGGCGGACCCGGCGGTAGCCTGTGCTGGGGCCAGTCGGGTCCGGCTCCGTGCCCGAGGGATAGTCCCCCTTCCAGTCCCAGACCCACTCCCACACGTTCCCGCTCATGTCGTACAGGCCATATCCGTTCGCGCGCTTGGAACCCACGTCGTGCGTCGTATTGCTGGAGTTGGAGGAGTACCAACCCACAGCCCCCAGGTCGTCCGAGCCCGAGTAGAGGTGGCTGCCGCCCCCCCGGGCCGCGTATTCCCACTCCGACTCCGTCGGCAGACGGTACCCGTCCGCCTCCCGGGTCCACGTCCTCGTGTCCTCCGAGATCAGGTACGCCGGCGTCAACCCCTCCCGCTCCGACAGCGCGTTGCAAAACTTCACCGCCTCCAGCCAGCTCACCCTCTCAACTGGACGATCGTCCCCCTTGAAACTGCTGGGGTTCTCGCCCATCACCGCCTCGTACAACCCCTGCGTCACCTCCGTCGCCCCCACCGCGAATCCACGCGTCAATCGCACTTTGTGACGCGTCTCGTCATCGTCGCGGTCCTCCTCGTCCGATGGGCTCCCCATCCAGAACTCCCCCGGCTCAATCGACACCATCTCGTAGCCGTGCTGATCGATCACCTCGCCGCCCAGCGCGAGGGTCGACGGGGCCGGGGTCTGGGGTTCCAGCGGCGCGGGACCGGGCGGGAGAGTGCCCTCGCCGGGGGTCGTCTGTACGAGGGGACCGGGCGGCGTCTCGTCGCCACCGAAGAGCTTCGGGCCGACCACCGCGACCACTACGAACGCGACCACCGCCACGACGGCGATCAGGCCGCCTGGTAGGCCGGAGCGGCTGGTCCCCTGCTGCGAATCGGGTTGGGCCGTCGATGGCTCGGTCCGACGCTGCTGCTCTGTCTGCTCAATCTGTTCGCGTTCGCGTTCGCGTCGCTGCGCATCTATCGCAGCCTGTTGCTCCGCCTCTTCCGCGACCTGACGATCCAGCTCGGCTTTCTGCTCGGCCTCGCGGCGGGCCCGCGTCTCTGCCTCTCGTCGTTCCTTTTCCGCCGCCAGTCGCGCGGCCTCTAGTCGCGCGGCTTGCTGCTCGGCCTCGCGGCGGTCCTGCGCTTCGGCCTCTCGCCTTTTCTCTTCCGCCGCCTGTCGGGCGGCCTCCTGACGCGCGGCCTCCTCCACCTCGTCCGCAGCGGCCACGATCACGTCGGCCAGCTCGGCCGCCGTTTTCGGCCGGCGATCAGGCCGGGCGGCCAGGCAGGACAGGATCGGATCGTCCACGGACGATGGGAGTCCTGCGACCTTCGAGGACGGCTGGTCAGATTCGGGGCCGAACCTGGAGAACTCCCCGGTGATGGCCAGGTAGACGATGGCGCCAAGGGCGAACAGATCGGAGGCCGGGCTTGCCTGACCAGTTCCGTTGACCAGCTCGGGAGCCATGTACGACAGGGTCCCAGGTTGGACCATCCCTGTGAGGTCGCCGCCTTCCACGTGGACGATGCCGAAGTCCAGGAGCTTGACGGCGAATCCCCCATCGTTACGGGGGACCAGCATCACGTTCGAGGGCTTGATGTCGCGGTGGACGAGGTCCTTGCCGTGGATGAGATCCAGAACCTCGGCGAGCTGCGTGACGAGGCCGGCGACGAAGGGCAGGCGCTCGATGGTGGCGGGCGGTCCGAATGGCGAGCCGGGGACGTCGCCCGACAGGTGCTGCGCGAGGGTCGCGCCGTCGAGGTACTCCATGTCGAAGCCGGCCTGGCCAGGCTCCGTGTAGAACTGGTTGATCCGGACGATCCCGAGGTGCTGGAGCCCCTGCGCCGCGACGACCTCCTGTTTCAAACGAGCGACCGCGCTGGCGTCCTTGCTCAAGTTGGCTGCGAGCATCTTGACCGCCACGACCCTGTCGTTGAGCTGCTCGTCGGTGGCCTTGTAGACCACACCCATGCCGCCGCGGCCCACTTCCTCGACCACCCGGAACCGGCCGAACAGTAGAGCGCCTGGGGCAGCGCCCGTGGGCGCTGGGCCAAGCTGATCAGCATGGGCCTCGCGGGTCGCGCCGCCCCTGTCAGCGGGAACTTGGTCGGATTGACCGGCGTGGGCGGTGGCGTCCGCGAGCGGCCTGAGCGGGTGGCCGCACGCGCAGTACACGGCGGCGGGCGCTACGGGGCGCGAGCACTTGGGGCAGGTGTCGGGGGGCACGGCCGGATTGTAGATCACCTGGGGCGATCTGGTGCGGCGGGCCCAGGCCCATGAGGGCAACCAGCACCATCGAGCCCTTCCACCCTCCGCACCGTGACCTCCACCGGCAGGTAGACCACCCGGCGGCCCCGGATCACCCGCAGGTCCAGGACCACGGCCTCGCCATCCGGCAGGCGGACGCCGAGCCGGTGCTCACGTTCGTCCAGATCGATCACGTGGAAGGTCTCGGCCAAGGGCACGGTGGTCAACCAGGGGGACGCCCCACCCTACCGACCTCCTCGGCTGCCATCGGCGGCCAGCGTCAACATAAGGCGACGCAGCCCCTGGGTCACCGCAGCCCGCGACACCCCAACGGCCCTCGCCAGCTCCGCCCTCGACCCGTAGCTCCCGTCGTCCAACAGCCGCTGCCACTCGCGCCAGCGATCAGGCCCGGTCCGTCGCGGGGGCCGCCCGCGCCGCCGCCGGGCCTGGACGGATTCCACGACGATCTCGACGACCAGGGTTCTGTCTATGGTCAAGAGTGGGGAGCCACCTCGGACCTGTACCGCGCCAGCCGCGGTCAACAACGAACCCCGCCGCCAAAGACGCGCATAAGGGGCAGCAGCCCGACGGTCCTGTTCGTCCCGAAAAAGTTCGAGAATCGTCTTACTGGGCCCACACCCCCCACCCCCCGCCCACCCACCCCTGAAGTTGTGGGGGTTGTCTCGCTTCGCTCGCCAGGAAGAGCTGATCAGGAACTTCTCGAAATCGAGGCTTGGGAGGAAGAACTGCGTGCGAACGCGCGGGCGCTCGTGGGTGTACGATTCCGTGGTCGCTACCGAGAAGGAGCCCGCGCCGATGCCGAAACGTACCCTCTGGTTTGCCCTGATCTGCGCCCTGTTGTTCGTCCTGGGATCCGCTCACGCCGACGAGGTGCGCAAGGTGTTCGAGTTGACCGACGGATCCGTGGTCGTGGGCACGGTGCTGGATGAGCTGGATACCGGCTACCTGGTACGCACGGTCGAGGGTGAGACGGTGCGCGTCGCCTACGAGCAGGTGCAGCGCGTCACCACGCTGGGCGACGACCCACCCGAGCGGGCAGGCGACGGGGCCGGGGCGATCCCCGACGAAGAGGACGAACGATCGTCGTCTGCGGGCGCCCGCTATCACATGTCCGAGGGATTGTCCGTGGGGGCGGGCGTGACCTTCGGGACCGGGTTCAGCACCCTGGGAGTGGGCGCAGGCATCGCGGCGGAGACGCTGGAGGAGATGCCGGGCACCCCCATCGCGATCGGGGGGCTGGCGCAGCTCGGCATCTCGATGGTTCTCCTGGGGGAAGGCGCTCGATACGCGCGCTCAGCCGCGGCCCTGTACGGCCTGGATGTCCGACGGTCCCTGGGCGTCACCGCCCTCGGCATGTCCCTGGAGTCGACGGGGATGGTGGCGGGGGCTATCGCGGTGGGCTTCGGGGCCAGTGGAGACTGGGTTCCCCTGGAACTGGCGATCCCCGCGGTCGTCCTCGCCATCACGGGGCACATCCTCGGGCAGGCCGGGGTCAGCCGCGCCCGCGCCCTGGTGCAAGAAGCGCGGGATGGCACCTATCTCTCCACCCGCACCCAGGCCCCCCACCTGCGATTCAACGGCCTGTGGGCGTTCCGCACTGACCAGATGACAGCCGTTGGCGCTAGCTTCTCTTTCTGAAGAAGTTCGAGAATCGTCTCACTGCCCCCATTCCCCCCACCCCCCGCCCACCCACCCCATAGGTTGGAGGGGTTTGCCTTGGCGGGGCCTCGGCAGGAAGGGCTGATCAGGAACTTCTCGAGGGCGGGGCTCGGAGGTGAGGCGGGGCGGGGCTTTGCGGGGCTGACAGGGAGCCGGGTGCCACGGTCGGCTTGTCCGGACGTGCTCTCCGGAGGGGGAGGGTGCAGAACCGGCCCCCTGCTGGTTCTGCTTTTTCGTACCAAGACCTGGCGTCTTCGATAGCGACCGGGGTGGAGATCAGGCCCCGGCGTCGGGCTCGTCTTCGACGGGCGGTGACGAGCCGCCGAAGGTCCGGTAGAGCACGGGCAGGACCACCAGCGTCGCCAGCGTCGACGTCACCACACCACCGATGACGACGGTCGCCAGCGGTCGCTGGACCTCGGCGCCGACGCCGGTGTTCAGGGCCATCGGCACGAATCCCAGGGCTGCGACCAGCCCAGTCATCAGTACCGGACGCAGGCGGGTCTCGGCGGCGGCGCGGATGGCGACCGGCAGTTCTCGACCGGCCTTCCGGAGCTGGCGGATGCTCGACACCAGCACGAGCTGGCCGAGCACCGACACCCCGGAGACCGCGATGAAGCCCACCCCGGCGGAGATGGAGAACGGCATGTCGCGCAGCCACAGCGCAGCCACCCCGCCGACCGCGGCGAGGGGCACGCCGGTGAACACGATCGTCGCGTCGCGCGCGCTGCCGAAGGAGAGGTACAGCAGGGTGAAGATCAGCGCCAGCGCGATGGGGACCACGACCGCCAGGCGCTCGCGGGCCCGCTCGAGGTGCTCGAACTGGCCCCCGTAGCGCAGGTAGTACCCGGGGGGCAGGTCGACCTCGGCGTCGATGGCCCGGCGCACGTGGGCGACGAACGAGCCCAGGTCGCGGTCCTGGACGTTGGCCTGGATGGTGATGCGCCGCTTGCCCCACTCGCGGTGGATCGTCGACGGTCCCTCGACCACGGCGATGTCGGCGACCTGCCCCAGCGGCACGCGCTGGCCGTCCGGCGCGCTGACCGTCAGCCGCTCGATGAGGCGGGGATCCTCCCGGTACCGATCGTCGAGGCGCAGGGCGAGGTCGAAGCGCATCTGCTCCTCCATCACCTCGCCCACGTGCAGCGTCCCCAGCGACTCGACCAGGGCGAGGACCTCGTCGGCGGGGATGCCGAACCGGGCCGCGGCGGCGCGGTCGAGTTCGATACGCAGGATCGGCTGCCCGGTGACCTGCTCGACGGTGACGTCCGTGGCGCCGTGGACCGCCTCGACGGCGCGCTGGACCTGGCCTGCGTAGTTCTTGAGCGCCTCGAAGTCGTCGCCGAACAGCTTGATACCCAGGTCGGCGCGGATGCCCGCGATCATCTCGTTCATGCGCATCTCGATGGGCTGGGTGAAGATGCTGCGCATCCCAGGCATGCCCTGGAGCAGGTCGGTCATCTGTTCCACCAGCTGATCCTGGTCGCCCGCGCGCTCCCACTGGCGCCGGGGCGTCAGGGTCATGAACACGTCCGAGACCTCGAGGCCCATGGGATCCGTCGCCACCTCCGCGGTGCCGGTGCGGGTCCAGATGTGGGCGATCTCGTCAGGGAACTCGCGCAGCAACAGGCGCTCGATCTCGGTGCCGTAGCGCACCGACTCGTCCAGCGAGACGCCGGCCAGCCGGACGGTGTTGACCACGATCGCCTGCTCCCGCAGCCGCGGCACGAACTCCGATCCGAGCCGGGTCGCCAGCGCCCCCGCGCCGACCACGAGCGCCACGGCGATCGCCAGGACCCTGGACCGCCGCGACAGCGCCCAGCCCAGCACGGGCCGGTACGCCCGCCGCAGGGCCCGCACCACGGCGGGATCCCGGTGGACCTCGCTGCGCTTCAGCACCAGCGAGGCCAGCACCGGCATCAACGTCAGCGACAGGATCATCGAGCCCGCCAGGGCGAAGATGACCGTCAGCGCCATCGGCTGGAACAGCTTGCCCTCCACCCCCTCCAGGGCCAGGATCGGCAGGTAGACGATGGCGATGATCAACTCGCCGAACAGCGTGGGCCGGCGCACCTCGATGGCGGCGTCGCGGACCACCTCGCGCACGCTGCGGCCGCTGCGGTCCTCGGCCACCCGACGCGCGGCGTTCTCGACCATGATCACCGAGCTGTCCACGACCAGGCCGAAGTCGATGGCGCCCAGGCTCATCAGGCTGCCGGCGATGCCGAACCGCAGCATGCCGTTGAAGGCGAACAGCATCGACAGGGGGATGGCCAGCGCCACGATCACGCCGGCCCGGACGTTGCCGAGGAACATGAACAGGACCGCGGTGACCAGCAGCGCGCCCTCGAGCAGGTTGTTGCGCACGGTCCGCAGCACCAGGTCGACGAGCTCGGTGCGGCTGTAGACCGGCTCGAGCGTCACCTCCGCGGGCAGGCTGCCCTGCGCCTCGGCCAGCCGGTCCTCGAGCCGCCCAGTCACTTCGCGGCTGTTCTCGCCCATCAGCATGAAGCCGAGGCCCAGCACCGCCTCGCCCTCGCCGCCGGCGGTCGCCGCGCCGCGGCGGATCTCGTGGCCCTCCTCGACGCGGGCCACGTCGCGGACGGTGATCGGGACGCCCTCGCGCGCGGCGATCACCACTCCCTCGATGTCCTCGATGCCGCTCAGCAGGCCCACACCCTGGACGATCTGCGCCTCACCCCCGCGCACGACGACGCCGCCGCCGGCGTTGGCGTTGTTGCTGCGCAGGGCCGTCGCGACGTCGTCGAGGGTCAGCTCGTGCTTGATCAGCAGCTCGGGATCGAACACCACGTGGTACTGCTTGTCGTACCCGCCCCAGGTGTTGATCTCCGCCACCCCCGGCACCTGCAGCATCTGCGGCCTGACCACCCAGTGATGCAGCGTGCGCAGCTCCTGCGCCGACAGCTCGTCGCTGCGCACGAGGTACTGGAAGACCTCGCCGAGCCCGGTGGACACGGGCCCCAGCGACGGGCGCTCCACGCCCTCGGGCAGCGCCACGGCGGCGAGCCGCTCGCCGACGACCTGGCGCGCCAGGTACACGTCGGTGTCGTCGTCGAAGATGGCCGTGATCTGGGCGAAGCCGAACTTGGAGATCGAGCGGACCTCGGTCAGGCCGGGGAGGCCGCCGATGGCCTGCTCGAGGGGCGCGGTGATCTGGCGTTCCACCTCGAGGGGCGACAGGGCCGGTGCCACCGCGTTGATCTGTACCTGCACCGGCGTGGTGTCGGGGTAGGCGTCCAGGGGTAGATCGCGGAACGAGACCGCGCCGGCCACGATCAGGACCGCGGCGGCGATCAGGACCACGCCCCGGTGGCGCAGGCACAGGTCGATCAGCTGGCTCAGCACGATCAGTCCCCCTTGGGTGCGTGGACCTCGCAGCACCCCGCGCCGATGGACTCGCGCGTCAGCTCCGTGCGCAGCAGGAACGCACCGGTGGTGACCACGGCGTCGCCCTCGCGGATCGCGCCGGACACCTGGACCCGCTGACCGTCCGACCGCTCGGAGCGGACCGTCCGGGGTTCGAACACCCCGTCGCCGATCCGCACGAACACCACCTCCTCGTCACCGACGCGCTGGACCGCGTCCAGCGGCACGGTCGCGCCGTCGTGGGGGAGGGTCAGCTGCACCGTGGCGTGGGCGAACTGCCCTGCGCGCAGCAGCCCGTCGGAGTTGTCGATCTCCGCGCGAGCTGTGACGGTACGGGTGCGCGGGTCGACCTCCGAGGCGACCCAGGTCACCTCCCCCTGGAAGGTCTGGCCGACCACGCCGTCGACCTGGACCTCCACCGGCTGGCCAGTGCGGACCACGGCCGCGTCCCACTCCGGCACGTCGAGCAACGCCCACATCACCGAGGTGTCGGCGACGGTGGCCAGCGAGTCGGCCGCGCCGGCGTAGGTCCCGATGAGCACGGGGCGCCGCACGATCGACCCGCTCAGGGGCGCCACGACCGTGAAGCGGCCGTTGCTGGCGCCCCGCTCGGCGCCGCTGAGCCGCAGCGACTGGTCGACGGCGCGCAGCTCGGCCTCGGCCCCCTCGAACTCCTGGCGGGCCAGCTCGACCCGACGCTGCGAGGTGACCGCTTCGGCGAGCAGCGCTTCCTGCCGCTCCAGGTCGGCGCGAGCGGCCTCGACCCGCTCGACCGACGCGCCGCGCCGGGCCTGCAGGTCGCCGACGTCGGCGCTCTCGAGGGTGAACAGCCCGTCGCCGGCCTTCACCTCCTGGCCCAGGTCCACGGCGATCGAGCGCACGATGCCCTCGACGGGGGACCGCACGTCGGCCGTGGCGTTGCGGTCGAAGTCGATGCGCGCCGTACACGACACCTCGAGGCCGAACGAGCCCATCGTGGCCGGCACGGTCTCGATCCCGGCGGCGCGCTCGATGGCGACCGAGCCGAGCCGGATCAGGGTTCCCGGCGCAGCCGCGCTCGTCGTGGTCGTGGCCGGCTCGCCAGCATGTTGATTGACGGGATCGTCCGGCGCCCGCATCGGGTTGCACACCGGGCATACCGACTCGGGGAAGCCGTGCTCCGCGCACCAGTCCCCCGCGGCCTTGAACTTGGGGACCAGGGACGGGCTGCACACGGTGCACATGGACTCGGGCAGCCCACACCCCGCGCACCAATCCGCCGGATCGCCGACGCGCGCAGCGTCGGATTCAGCCGCTGCCTCCGACAGCTCGCCCTGGGTCGGGGATCCGCCACAGCCGGTCATCGCCAGCGCGACGCCGAGCAGGATCGGGATCAGAAAAAACATGAGTCCAGCTCCCTCGTCTGACGGACGCCAGACCGCGGCGGACGTGGATCGCCCGCGCGGTCAGCGGCCGTGTTCCTGGTGGCGTTTCAGATCAGACCAAGGCGACTTCTGGAGGGATGAACAGCCGTTCGGAGGTGCCGGCCGCGCGCCGCTCGGGTGGTCCGTAGGGCGCCTCGCGGATGTCGTGGACAGGCGGGAGAATGGTGATCTCGTGGATCATGGCGACCAGCCCACCCGGGCAACATGGGCAGTCGTCACACCCCGAGGGACAGGATTCGCCGGATCCTCCGGCGGGGCAAGGGTGGGCGCCGTGGTGGGCGCCCGCCTCGTCGGCGTTGACCATCACGGGCGACTCGCACGGGCATGCATGTGCGCAGCTCGCGCCGGGCTCTCCCGCCACCGGCGCCGAGAGCGCAGCGCCGGCCAGGAGCTGGCCCAGCAACAGGCACGCGGCGATGGGCAACAGCCTGGACATCCCGTGCAGTCTACGAACACAGCGAGTTGGCTTCAATGCTCGGACGCGCAAGCGATGTGGTGTTTATCCCGGAGAAGGGGGGAAGGGGACGGACCAGGTCCCGACCGTGGCAACGGTCACGTCGCCGGACGGGGAGAGCGAGGCGCTGCCCTCGCCATCGACCGCGGCCAGCACGACCACCGGATCGCCCCCCTTGCCCGGCGGGCCGGCCGTGAGATCACCTGTGCATCCGAGCGGCGCCAGCAACGCGAACAGGGCCGCGGTGTGTACGAACGTCGAGCCAGAACAAGAGTTCGAGAATCGTCCAACTGGGCCCAATCCCCCCACCCCCCGCCCACCCACCCCTGAAGTTGTGGGGGGTGGCTCGCTTCGCTCGCCAGGACTACCTGATCAGGAACTTCTTGGAGCCGAGACTTGGGAGTCCATCGGCTTCCTGTCCCCTCCCGGCGCGAGCGAAGCGATGGCGCCCCCCCCACCCCGCGCGCGCGAACCGCGGGGGCCCACCCCCGCCCTTGCCGTGCCCACGAAGAATCTAGGGGTGGGAGGGGTGGG
>CAYTBN010000113.1:0-8566 GCA_964436045.1 uncultured Rickettsiales bacterium
ACGTGTCAACCGATAGCGAGCGGAAATCGGTGACAAATTAACTGGGCGCTACAGGGATGTCGATCGGAGAACGCAGGAACTGGAGGAGGAGGCAACATCCCGGCACGAGCAGGATCGCGCTTCCAGACGGGCAATCGAGGACGTACTATCGAGGTACGGACTCGTTAAATGGAAGGGGAACGTGTCAACCGATAGCGAGCGGAAATCGGTGACAAATTAACTGGGCGCTACACAGTAGAGCGACCGGTTGACGGTGCGCCAGCCGAGCCCCCGGACGCGGGCGTACCCCTCGGCCAGGGCGAACGCCGCCACGGTGCCGGCGACCACCAGCGCGATCCGGGGCAGCCAGCGGCGGCGGAAGCTGCTCATCGGCCCCCCTGGAAGACGCCGCCGAGCAGCAGGCCGTAGGCGGACGAGGGCTCCTGGTCCTCGTACACGCAGCGCTGCAGCCGCTCGTGCCGGTCGCTGCGCTGCAGGGCCAGGCGCGCCGAGTCGACCCAGGTGTGGCCGTGGTAGGGGTGGAGCGGACCGCAGAGCACCACGATCCGGCGACCCTGCTCCTGGCTCCGCATCAGGAAGGGGGGGTGGTTGTCCTCGTTGAGCACCTGGATGGTGGCATCGCTGGCATACAGCCCGGCGGCCAGGTAGCCGAGGGTCAGGTCCACCACCACGTCGTCGGGCGCCAGCTCGCTGCGCAGGGCCAGCATCGGCAGCAGGCTGTGCCCGGTGGTGTCGACCGCGGTCACGCGGGTGGCGGCGGCCCGCGCCGACAGGGGGCCGGGGCCGGCGAAGATCAGCACCAGCGCCAGCGCCGGCAGCGGCCACCAGAACCGATCCGAGTCGCGGGCGGGGGCGGCGATCCCCAGCCGCAACAGCAGCGCCAGC
Organism: uncultured Rickettsiales bacterium; assembly: GCA_964436045.1. Lineage (GTDB taxonomy): Bacteria > Myxococcota_A > UBA796 > UBA9615 > CAYRNR01 > CAYTBN01. The sequence continues at coordinate 886 of CAYTBN010000113.1, forward strand.
CCGGCCAGGGCGATCACCGGGGCGACCGCGGCGAAGGGCTGGAAGAACCGCATCGCGAACGGTAGCCGGGTGGGTCCCACCAGCATCGACGCCACCAGCGCGGTCAGGAACCCCACGGCGAGCAGGCGTCGATGGGCGCGGGCGCGCGGCAGGGCGGCCGCCAGGCACCCGGGCACTAGCAGCCACAGGAGGGGGAGCCAGGACAGGCCGAGGGCCTGGCCCAGCCCCTCGCGGATTCCCGGTAGCCGACTGGCGAGCGGCGGATAGTTCGCGGGGCGGAACCGCAGTCGGCCCAGGGTGGCGGGCAGTCCGCGCAACGCGTCCAGGCTGCCCACGCGCCAGCTCCCCTGGTCACCGGGATCCACATCCTCCGGCCAGCCGTAGTCCCGGGGTCCGAGGGGGATGCCCTGCTGGCGGGCGTAGGCCACCTCCACCTGGTACAGGTTGTACTCCAGCGGTCTCGGCTGGCGGGGATACTGGGCGAACGCGATCCACATCGCCACCAGGGGCAGCGCCAGGCCGGCCAGGGCCAGCGCCGCCCGCGGCCACCGCGGCCACGGCAGCGCGACCAGCGCCACCGGGATCGCCAGCAAGAGGGTCGGCAGCGCCTTGGAGCTGGAGCCCATCAGCAGCGCCAGCGCGACGCCGAACAGCAGGTGAGCCCAGGGTTTGCCGACCCGGATCGCGTGGATGCCGGACGCCATCACCAGGATCTGCAGCACGAGCGTCAGCGAGTAATCCGAGACGTGGCCCAGCGAGAACAGCAAGGCGGGCAGGCGGACCGCCAGCAGGGCAGCCGCCAGCGCCACGGGGCGGGGCGCGAGCTGCCGCCCCAGCAGATAGGTCGCCGCCGGCACCAGGGCGTTGCCCACCAGCGCCAGGCCGATGCCCGCCGCGTAGGGGGCCACCCCCGCCAAGTGGATCAGGGGCGACGCCAGCCACGGGTACAGGTAGTAGCGGTAGCCGCCGCGGTAGCTGACCGCGGGGGTTGCGATGTCGGCCAGGTGGCCCAGGAAGTCGTTGAAGTCCTGGCCCAGGGGCACCCAGTAGGGGTTGCCCAGGCGCATGAGGCGGAAGAGCTCGACCAGCCCGAACAGCAGCAGCAGCCCGATCAGGATCGCGTCCAGCCGCCAGCCCGGATTCGGTGCCGCGACACGCTCGGCGGTGCGCCGCCAGCGGGACAGGGCGACACCCGCGCTGCCACACGCCACCGTGAGCAGAGCGAGCCAGAGATGGGGGTCGTGGAGCATCGCTACGGTCGCGTCCGTCTGGTGGCCCATCCTACCCCGCCCCGTCGGAGGCTGCCCGCGAGGGGGGCGTCGGACCGGGACCGCCGGCCCCTTGGCGGAGGCGGAAGGTATCTGTACAATTGTTCAGTATGAAGCCTCCGGCCCGCCTCGTGATCGGCTGCAGCGGCTACTCCTACCCGGAGTGGATCGGCCCGTTCTACCCCGAGGGGACGGCCCGCTCCCGCCTGCTGGATCGCTACGCCGAGCGCTTCGATCTGCTGGAGCTGAACTACACCTACTACCGGATGCCCAACGCCAGCTCGATGGAGCGGATGGTCCGCCGCACGGACGGGGGACTGCTGTTCAGCGTCAAGGCCAACGGCGCGTTGACCCACGAGCGGGACCGCAGCGAGGCCACGGCCCGCACCTTCGTCGAGGCGCTGGCGCCGATGGTCGAGGCCGGCGTGCTGAGCGCGGTGCTGGCCCAGTTCCCCCAGTCGTTCCACCCGGTCAAGGACTCGGCGCGTTACATCAACTGGCTGCGTCGCCAGCTCGGCGACCTGCCGCTGGTGGTGGAGTTGCGCAACGGCGGCTGGGCGCGGCAGGAGGTGTTCGACTGGCTGCGCCGCCGGGAGATCGGGTTGTGCAACGTGGATCAGCCGCGCCTGCCCGGGCTGTTCCCTGCCACCGCCCTGTCCACCACCGACCAGGGCTACGTGCGCTTCCACGGTCGCAACGCGGCGCGCTGGTACCAGGCCGAGGATCCCGGCGACCGGTATGCCTACCGCTACGACGAGGCCGAGCTGCTGCCGTGGGTGGAGCGGATCCGGGAGCTGATGGGGCGCTGCCGCTCGGTGTTCGTGCTGTTCAACAACCACCGGGACGGGTTCGCGCCCGCCAACGCGGAACAGTTCGGCGCCCTGCTGCGCCAAGCGGGCTGCGAGGGGGGGACTGAACGCGCCTCACCCACAACGCCTGTGGAAAAGTCTGTGCATGACCTGCGAATGGGGAGGGAACTCCGACGCCATGCGGGCACTTGGACCGGACTGCCTAATTTTTAGGCAGTCCGGGAAGCGAGTGATCTTGAGAGGTTAGGCGCGGAGCCCGACGATCCGGGCGATCGGGACGGTTTTGTCCAGCCGGATCGAGCCGATCCCGCTATCATCCCCAGCCATGCGAATGCTGCGGATCGCCCTGTTCGCGCTCGCGCTCCCGCTGGTCTCCTGCGGCTGGTCGGTGCGCTCCCTGCGCTGGCACACGCCCGACGACGCGACGCTGACCTATGAGTTCTCGACCGAACACACGGTGACCACGACCTTCGGCGCCTGCCCGGCTCGCCTAGCGCCGACGAGGTGACCGCGATGGAGTCCGCGCTCCACGACGTCACCTTCGCCCTCAGCGGCACCCTCGAGAAGTTCAAGGCCCAGCACTTCGTGGACCGGACCTCGGGTGTGGTGGTGCGTCTGATCGCGGTGGAGGGCAGCGAGCAGGGCTGACGACCGTCCCCATCGACGTCGCCCGCCCCCGCGATGGCGTCGCCGATCTGCGACCAGGGGTTCTCGTCGGTAACGAACTTCGTGTCCGCATCGGCCAGCGAGATGCCCTGGAGGGGGACGCTGGTGGTGTCGTCGTCGCCGGTCAGATCGTCGTCGTCGCCCCCATCGTCATCTCCCACGTCGTCGTCGCCGGTCGTGGCGTCGTCGTCCCCGTCGTCGTCACACGCGATCAGGAGGAGGGCGACGAGGGCGACCGCGGGGAGGAGCCGCGGCACCTCATGCCACCGGGAGCCGCAGCAGGAAGCGGGCGCCGTCGCCGGGCTGGCTCTCGACCTCGACCGAGCCACCCCACTCCTGGACGATCGCCTGGACCTGGGCACAGCCCAGGCCGGCGGCGTCGGGGCGCGGGCGGGTGGTGAAGCCGGGCTCGAAGACGTGGGGCAGAGCGGCGGAGGCGATACCCTCGCCCGTGTCCCGGACCTCGAGGATCAGCGACCGGGGGTCCCCGTCCTCCGCGGTGAAGGCCGACAGGGTCAGGTTGCCCCCCGACGGCATCGCCTCGCGGGCGTTGGCGGCCAGGTAGAGGACGGCGTCCTTGAGGCGGGCTGCGTCGCACACCACGCGGGGCATGTCCTGCTGGGCGAGCACCTCGAGCTTGATGCTGCGACCGACCATCGAGCCGAGCAGATCCCGGCACTCCAGCAGGAACGCCAGCATCTGCACGGGGCGCGTGCGCGGTGGATCGCCGCGGGCGGAGCGGACCAGGTGCTCGGTCATCGAGGCGGCCTGCTCGGCGGCGACGATGATGCGGTCGACGGCGCGGCGCTCGAGGGTGTCCAGGCGTTCGCTGGTCTCCAGGGCCGATGCGTAGCCGGCGACCACCGTCAGCAGGTTGTTGAAGGTGTGGGCCACCGCCGCGGTCAGCTGTCCGAGGGCACGCAGGCGCTGGAGCTGAGCCTCGGCTGCGACCTCAGCTTCCGCCAGACGGGTGCGGGTGTCCCGGCGGCGCTCGCGTTCCGCCAGCAGGTCCAGGGCCAGATCGTCGGCCTGGCGCCTGACCGCGGCCCGCTGGTCGCCGGCCGCGTCCGGAAGCATGCCGATCAACGCATCCCTCAGTCGGTGGACCGCGGCCAGGACCTCCCCATCGCCCGCGCCTGCGGGGGGGATCAGACCGTGGTCGAGGAGCCGGGTGGATTCGGCGGCCAGGGCGTCGAGAAGCGGCGCTGCGTCCCCGGGATCCCAGTCCATCCCCGCGACGCAGGCCCCCAGGAGTTCGTCTCGTCGTTCTGCGAGGATGTCGCGCCAAGTGCGTCCCACCGAGCCTCCCCGGCCAGTATCGCAGACGGGGAAGGGGCGTGGGAATCCGGGGTGGCCGGGGGAGGCGATGCGTCCAGACGGTCTACCGCACCAGCTTCCAGAGCTGGCAGGAGGTGTCGCCAATCCTGTAGGAGTCCTCCCTCACCCAGCCGTGAGCGGCGATGGTGGCCGGGGCCGGAGCCTCGAAGAGGGGATTGGCGCCTGCCAGCAACCAGGCGTTGCCCGCCACCTGGGGGGGATTGCGAACGTAGCGCGCGCAGAGGGGCTGGAACATCCCGTACTGGTTGGGCTCACCCGGATGGAGCTCGTCCGGCAGGAAGATCGTCTCCAGAGCCGCCGCGCAGCACTCGAGCACAGCATCGTCCGGCCCGATGTTCGCCGTGGTCCATGACGCCAGCTCCGCCAGGCCGTGATCGTGCCAGGGATCGGAGTCCGGGGCGGTGGCGCGGGGCCAGACCTGCAGGGCCATGAAGAGGGCGACCCCGGCGGCCAGGATCCGGCCGGGCCACGGCCGCCAGGGGGGGCGACCGGGGATCAGGTTGGCCACGCGGAGCAACGCCACGGGCGCGAGCATCGCCAGGGGGACGGCGAACTGCAGCGTGTAGCGTGGTGGTACCTGGACCCACAGCGCGAAGACGCCGAGGGCTCCGAGGGGGCCCACGAACGACAGGACCGAGGCCAGGCTGCCGCGCGCCCACCGGCGACGTGTGGGAAGCAGGCACAGGGGCAGCAGCCAGAACACCCAGCTTGGCGGCAGGGTCCCGGTCTCCTGCAGGCCGCTCAGGTTCTGGTGCAGCACGAACCGGGAGCAGGGGGACGCGAGGGTCGCGTGGTCGGGGACCTGCGGCTCCCGCGATGTCCACTCCCGGCCGCAGGCCTGCTGAAAGGACGGATCATCGCGGTGGGCGAACTGATCCAGGGTCAGCCGCCGCTGGGTATCGAACTGCCTCTCCGGTGCCCGGTAGGGCAGAGAGGACAGGTTGTGGGCCGGGACGCTGCCCACCCCCCACCCCGCGGCGAACAAGACCAGCACCAGCGCGGCCTGCTTCCACGCCCGCCGCTGGAGCAGGCTCGCCAGGGCCACCAGCATCGCCGCCCCCGCGATGGGGATCACGAGGGCCCCCCGGAGATCCACGGCCCAGGTGATGGGCACCACCCATCCCAGCAACAGGGCCCACCCGCCGCGCGGCCAGCGGCACAGAGAGGCCGCGAATGCCAGCGAGAGACCGGTGGTGGCGCCGAGCATCATGTAGAGGTTGGTCCACGTGGTTCCCAGCAGCACGGTCGGGACACAGGCCGCCGTGAACCCTGCCACGCCCCCGGCCCAGGGGCCCGCCAGCACCCGCGCGGCCCAGCCCGAGGCCAGGATGATGACCACGCCGGCGGTCAGCCCCCAGAAGATCGAGGCCTCGACCCAGGTCCCGTCCCCGCCGACCAGCCCCAGCAGGTAGGAGTACAGGGGCTTGCGCCAGTCGGGGTAGGTGATGTCGGACACCGGCGTGTGGATCACGTGGGCCGCGGCGATGTACTGGTGCCAGTCCGAGCCGGTGGGGATGTGGGTGGACCGCACCTGGACCGAGGCGCTCCAGAGATGGTGAATGCCCGCGAACCAGCCCAGCAGTAACGGCAGCTCTCTCAGCCCGCGACCCAGGGCGGCCCGACGCCGGCTTGTGGGTGCGTCGATGGGCTGCTGGGGTGGTGGGAAAGGCGTGGTGCTCTCGCGTGCGATGGTTTTTGGGGTGGGTGCTGGCGGGGCCACGCCACCCTACTCGCATCGTCCCCGAAGTGATAGGAAATTGCCAGAGTCGCCAGTACACTTCGATGGATCGGACAATCGGCCATGCATACAGGGTTCAGGAAGGTCCTCCTCGGCGGATTTGCCGCGCTTGTCGCGGCCGCGGCCGGCCCCTCCGGGGCCCAGCCAGGACTCCACGCCCGGATGCTGGAACAGCACCGGTTCGACGAGCCGTTCGCGGCCGGCCCGGGACTGCCCGACGCGGTGGTCGCCGAGGCGCAGGCCTGGGAGCGGGTCTGGGCCAGGCCGGGCGCGAGCCGCACCCGCGGCGCCCGCGGCGCCCGCTCCGACCTGGAGGTCATCGGCTACCTGCCGTCCTGGGTCGACGCCGGCATCAACGGGCTGCGCTTCGACGTGATGACCCAGGTCAACTACTTCTCGCTGGAGATGGATAGCTACGGCGACATCGAGTACTCGCACGGCTGGGGTGGGGCAGCCAGCGACGAGCTGATCACCGCCGCCCACGCCGAGGGCTGCCGGGTGCTGGTGACGGTCACCAACTTCAGCTCCTCGAGCCTGGACACGCTGCTGAGCAGCCCCGCGAACCGCGCCAACGCCGTCGCCACCCTGGTGGACGAGGTGCTCGACGGCGGCGGCGACGGCGTGGACGTGGACTTCGAGGGCATGAGCAGCGGCAACAAGCAGGACCTCGTCGACTTCATGCAGGAGCTGCAGGCCGCCCTCGAGGCCGCCATGCCCAACCCCTGGATCACCCTGGCGACCCCCGCCGTCGACTGGAGCGGCGCGTACGACTACGACGAGCTGATGTACGCCTCCAACGGGCTGTTCATCATGGGCTACGGCTACCACTGGTCCGGGGGCGATCCCGGTCCCAACGTCCCCAAGTACGGCAGCAACCTGTGGGGCAGCTACTCCCTGGACTGGACGCTGGCCGACGAAGGTGTTCTCCGCACGAGCCTGCGCGTGCTGCCCGACCTCGACGCGCCGTCGTCGTCTCCCGACCTCCGCGATCTTCTCGAGGTGGGCGTCTCGGTCAGCGAAGATAGGATCGCCGGAGACAACGGCATCCCTCCTCGGTGGCACCACAACCTGGGCACCACGTGATGTCGCAGCGGCATAGACCTCGCGCGTGTCGTAGCCGCCGTCGTCGGTCAACCGCCAGATCGGTTCGGCAATCTCGTCCATCAAGCCAGGAAGAACTGCGCTGTCGGGAACGATACGGTCCGTGAGGTCGGCGGCGAGCACTCGACCGGACGCATCCACCGCGATGTGGAGTTTCCGCCAGCCTCGCAGTCCGCGTTCCCCCCACTTCGCAGCAGCCCACTGCCCCGGACCGACGATGGCGAGCCCAGTGGCGTCGACGATGAGGTGTACGGCCTCGGTCCTTGGTGACCTGTGCGGCTCTACGTGGAAGCCGCTGGAGCGCCTGGACAGCGTGGTGTGGTCCGGAGCCCTCAATCTCAGGTCCAGGAGCTTGAAGATAGAGGCGAGCAGTCCCTCCGTCTGCCGCCAGGGCAGCCTGAACAGCAGCCGCAAGGCTATCGCGGCCTCGATAGCCACGTCGGAGTAACGTCTCTGCCCGCCACGGAGTCCATCGCCGCGTGGCTGCCACCCGGTGATCACCTCGGGAGTGAACCAGATCGTCAGGTCTCCCCGCTGCACGAGGGCCCGATCGTACTCCGACCAGTTCGTGACCCGGTAGCGGCCTTTGTAGTTCGGATGGACCTTCGATCGGCTCTTGGACATGGGCGACTCCCGGTCAGCTCGACCTGCCGAGCTTCGCATACCCAGGAGGACGGAACGAGCTCGCCATTCGAACCTTGCACCAGTCATTCCTGCCGTCCTGACCACGACCTTGGGCCACCTGGCGAGGTCCTTGCTCC
>CAYTBN010000114.1:0-8268 GCA_964436045.1 uncultured Rickettsiales bacterium
CTCCTGGTCCGGAGACCATCATGCGCTCTGGACCGGTTATCGGGGGGCAGGACAATGCTGCGGGGCGGCACGGCCGGGCAAGCCGACCGTGGCACCCGGCTAGAGAGTTGGAAACGGACTCGGACTCGGCCCTTCCCCAGCATCCCATCGAGACCTAGGAAATACGGGAGGGCTCGACCGGGACGACGGCACGGTGGTGGTGCTCAACTACAGCCGGGACTTCGTCGACTGGGCGCGGCGCGGGCGGCTCTTGCGCTGATCCGGCCCGGACGCGGGGCTCAGCCGCCGCGCAGGTGGTGCTGGAACAGGGCGGCCAGGGCCAGGGCGTGGCGGATCTCGCCGTTGGCCATCGCCTCGGGCAGCCGCGCCAGGGGCATCAACTCGACGGTGATGTCCTCGGCCTCGTCGAGCTGGGGTTCGTCGACCCGCCGGCAGTTCTCGACCACGTAGGTGAACATCCGGTTGGACTGCAGCGCCGGATTGGGCTCGATCCAGCCCAGCGGCTCGATCGGATCGCCCGCATAGCCGGTTTCCTCGCGCAGCTCACGGACCGCGGCCAGCGCCGGATCCTCGCCCGGCTCGATCACCCCGCCCGGGATCTCCAGCGAGAGGCGCTCGCGGCCGAAGCGGTACTGGCGGACCAGCACCAGCTCCCGCGCCGGGGTCAGCGCGACGACGTTGACCCAGTCGGCGACCTCCATCACGTAGAACGGCGCCTCCAGGCCGTTGCGGGGGGAGACCAGCCGGTCCTCCCGCAGCTGGAACCAGTTCGTCTCGAACACCCGCTCGCGCCCGGTCAGCGTCCAGTGCTTCACCCGTTCGCTCCTCCGCCCGCCTCCGGATCGCGAGCGCGCGCAGCCCGCTTGATCAGGCCCAGCACCTTGAACATCCCGCCACCACCGGTGAGGAACCGGCGCAGGACGCGGGCCAGCTCCAGGTTGAGCCCGTCGTACGGGTACCAGAAGAACTCGTGTCCGTGGGGCTTGTCCGTCACCACCACCTGCGGCCGGACCATCTCCATGAGCGCGTGGTGGCTGTTCGTGCTCCCCAGGCCGGTCTGCTTGATCCCGCCCCAGGGGGCGAAGGGCATGGCGCCGGTGTAGGAGTGGTTGTTGACGGTGACCACCCCGCACTCCAGCCGGGTGGCGAGGTCCCGGGCCCGGGGCAGGTCCGCGGTCCACAGGCTGTTGGTCAGTCCGTAGTCGCAGTCGTTGGCGACCGCGATGGCCTCGTCGACCGAGGCGACCCGGCGCAGGGGGAGCAGGGGGCCGAAGGTCTCCACCCGCCAGACGTCCATCTCGGCGGTCACGTCGTCGAGGACCGTGGGCTGGAAACCGAACCCCTCTCCGGCCGGCTCGCCGCCACACAGGATCCGGGCTCCGCCCTCCACCGCCGCCGCCAGCTGCCGCTGCACCGCGCGCAGCTGGCCCTCGTTGCGCAGGGGTCCGACGTCCGAACCCTCGGGTTCGCTTCCCCCGACCCGCAGCCGACCCACGCGGTCGACCAGCTTCTCGACGAACTCGTCCGCCACGTCCTCGTGCACCAGCACCCGCTCGATGGACGCGCAGTTCTGGCCGCAGTTGCTGAAGGACCCCCAGGCGATGCCCTCCACCGTCCGGTCGAGATCGGCGTCCGGGAGCACGATCGCCGCGTCCTTGCCCCCCAGCTCCAGGGCCACCGAGGTGAGGTTCTGGCCGGCCAGCGCCGCCACCTGACGTCCCACCTCCACCGATCCGATGAACACCAGGTGATCCAGCCCCGCCTCGATCAGGGAGGAGCCGAGGGCTCCCGGGCCGTCGAAGGGGATGAACACGTCCGGTGGCAGCACCTCGGCGAAGCACTCGGACAGCGCGCGGCAGGAGAGCACCGCGTCCGACGAGGCCTTGAACACCACGGTGTTGCCCGCCATCAGGGCCGGGACCACCGCCCGTAGCGACAGCGCGATGGGGAAGTTCCAGGCGCTGATGACGCCCACCACACCCTTGGGGACCATCCGGATCGTGCCCTTCTTCCCCGGGTACTTGGTGCGCTCGAGGGAGAGCTTCTCGTCCTTGAGGAAGCGAGGCGTCTGGCGGATCCAGTAGTTGAAAAGGTCGATGTCCGGGAGAATCTCGGCGAACCAGGCCTCCACGGGTGGCTTGCCGTTCTCGCGGCCGAGGAGGTCCACCAGGGCCTCGGCGCGGTCGGCGAACAGGTCGCGGACCCGTTGCAGCAGCTTGCCGCGCGCTTCGAATCCGAGTTCCGCCCACGCGGGTTGGGCGGCCCGCGCGGCCTGGACGGCGCGCAGCGCGTCGTCCGCGTCGTGGGCCGGGACGGACTCGATCTCGGTCCGGTTCCACGGATCGATCGCTCGGATGGAGGTCGTACTTGTCATGGGGCCCCTCCCTGGGCAGACCGGGACATCATCGCAGAAACTCGTGTGCGCGTGATTCCACTTCTAGGTTCACAGAACCGATCGGGTAGCTGCCGCGGCCGCCCGCAAGGGTGGGGGATCCATTCGACCCCTCGCCGTGGCGCACCTCTTGTACACTACCGGGCCACCACCGACCGGGAGATCGATGATGATGCGATTCCACCGCCTCACCCTGCTGATGGCCTGGCTGCTCGCCGGGACCGTGGCCCTGGCCGGCTGCCCCGCCGACGATGACGACGACAGCGCGGCCGGCGACGACGACGACGTCGAACTCAGCCCGCCGGAGATCAGCAACCTGGCGATCGAGATCGGGATCCCCGACGGCGAGAGCGAGGAGATGTTGATCCTGACGTTCGACTTCACCGACGTGGATGGTGACATCCAGGACGGCGAGATCTGGCTGTTCACCTCCACCGACGAGGGCGTCGACGACACCGACTACGCCGGCCGCGTCACCCTGACCGACCAGGCGGATGCCACCTCCGGATCGCTGCAGCTGTACGACGACATCGGCGGCGCCAGCGGCTTCCAGCACGGCGTGCACTACTGGTTTGGGGTCAAGCTCGTGGACCGTGAACTGTTGGAGTCGAACCTGCTGGAGGGAGACCACGAGATCCCCGAGGAGTGATCCTCGGTCTCGGTCTTTCTTCCTGTCGCCCCCGACCCTATCGTGCTATCTCGACAACGACCGCGCGGTGGCAAGCGCCGCGCGGGGAGGAACGATGAACGAGCCCTTCGAACGTTTCGCCGGGACCGCGTCATACATCGCCGACGACTCGCTGCAGGCGGACGTCAACGCGGCGGTCACGCTCCAGCGGCCGTTGCTGGTCAAGGGTGAGCCGGGCACGGGCAAGACCCTGCTGGCCCACGCCGTCGCCGAGGGGCTGGGCAAGACCCTGCTGACCTGGCACATCAAGTCCACGTCCAAGGCCACCGAGGGTTGCTACCACTACGACGTGGTCCAGCGGCTCAACGACAGCCGCTTCGGCGACGCGGACGTGTCCGACATCCGCGGTTACATCAAGTACGGCGTGCTGGGCCGGTCCTTCACCGCGGACGAGCAGGTGGTGCTGCTGATCGACGAGATCGACAAGGCTGACCTGGAGTTCCCCAACGACCTGCTCCGCGAGCTGGACGAGATGGCCTTCCACGTCCACGAGATCGACGAGACGGTCACCGCCCTCCACCGGCCGATCGTGATCATCACCTCCAACGCCGAGAAGGAGCTGCCCGACGCCTTCTTGCGGCGCTGCGTGTTCCACTACATCGCCTTCCCGGACCCCGCGCTGATGGAGCGGATCGTGCGGGTCCACTACCCGGACCTGGAGCGCTCGCTGCTGGAGGCGACGATCACGCGCTTCTATCAAGTGCGCGAGGTCAAGGCTCTGCGCAAGAAGCCGTCGACGTCGGAGTTGATCGACTGGCTGTACGTCCTGATCCGCAGCGGCGTCGCTCCGGACGAGGTGGCGCGCTCGTTGCCGTTCCTGGGCACCCTGATCAAGCAGGAGCAGGATCAGGACCTGCTGCGCAAGGCCGGGGGGGGCCGCCGCTACTAGCGGGCGGCGACGATGTTCCTGGACCTGTTCATCGATCTGCGGACCCGGGGCGTGCCCGCCTCGCTGACCGAGCTGCTGACGTTCCACGAAGCCCTCGGCCGCGGCCTGGTGACCGATCTGGACAGCCTCTACGCCGTCGGCCGGGCGACCCTGGTCAAGTCCGAGGCCCACTACGACGCCTTCGACCAGTCCTTCCTGCAGGTCTTCCGCGGCATCGAAACCCCGGTGGAGGTCCGGGACGAGCTGCGGGAGTGGCTGGAGAACCCGGTGGCCTTCCCCGGGCTCTCGCCCGACGCGATCCAGCAGCTGACCGGGTTGTCGATGGAGGAGCTGCGGGAGCGCTTCGAGGAGATGCTTCGCGAGCAGAAGGAACGCCACGATGGCGGCAGCCGCTACGTCGGCACTGGCGGTCGCAGCCCCTTCGGCAGCGGCGGCGTCAATCCTGCCGGCGTGCGGCTCGGCCCCGGCGGCGGTCGCACCGCGGTCCAGGTGGCCGAGGATCGCCGCTTCCGCAACTACCGCACCGACGTGACCCTGGACGTGCGCCAGTTCAAGGTGGCGCTCAAGGGGCTGCGCCGGCTGACCCGCGAGGGGGAGGAAGAGCTGGACCTGGACGGCACCATCGACAAGACCTGCCGCAACGCCGGCGACATCGATCTGGTCTACGAGCGTTCGCGCCGCAACCGGGTGCGGCTGGTGCTGATGATGGACGCCGGCGGCTCGATGTCGCCCTACGCCGAGCTTGTCAGCCGGCTGTTCACCGCCGCCCACGAGTCGAGCCACTTCCGGGAGTTCGACTACTACTACTTCCACAACTGCGTGTACGGCACGGTCTACAAGGACATCCACAGCCGCGAGCGGATCGCCACCGAGCGGCTGCTGGCCAAGCACCCCCAGGACGCCAAGCTGATCATGGTGGGGGACGCCTGCATGGCACCCTGGGAGCTGTCCGCGGCCGGGGGCGCGATCTATTACTACGAGCAGAACCGCACCCCCGGCATCGAGTGGCTGCGCCGACTGCGGCACCACTTCACCCATCGGATCTGGCTCAATCCGGAGCCCGAGGGGTACTGGAATCACCCGACCATCCGCGCCATCGGGCACGTCTTCGACATGTTCCCGCTCACCGTCGACGGGCTGAACCGGGCGGTCAAGAAGCTAAAAGTCGTGCGCTGACCAAAGCTTCTGGACAGCCCAGGGTGTTCCTGCTAGCTTCCGCGCCGCAGGCGGTTCGGGTGGACCGATCACGGTCGGAACAGCCGGGCCTGGAACGGACGCGCCGCTGGGGCGTCGCCAAGTGGTTAAGGCAACGGGTTTTGGTCCCGTCATGCGCAGGTTCGAATCCTGCCGCCCCAGCCATGACGACCCGGCAGAGCGTGGATGGACAACGACCGTAGGGGACGACGATGTCGGCGAACGGACTCACCATCCTGACGGGCAACTCGAACCCGCGGTTTGCCAAGGCGATGGCCCGGTACCTGGGCGTCCGCGTCTCGGCGATGACCTGCAAGCGGTTCTCCGACGGCGAGATCTTCGTGGAGATCGAGGAGAACATCCGCGGCCGCGACGTCTTCATCATCCAGTCCACCTGCTATCCGGTGAACGACAATCTGATGGAGCTGCTGATCATCATGGACGCCGTCAAGCGCGCGTCCGCGGGCCGGATCACGGTCGTGTTGCCCTACTTCGGCTACGCCCGTCAGGACCGCAAGGTGGCTCCGAGGACCCCGATCTCATCCAAGCTGGTCGCCGATCTGATCGAGTGCGCGGGTGCCTCCCGCGTGCTGACGATGGACCTGCACGCGGGCCAGATCCAGGGGTTCTTCAACATCCCGGTGGACCACATGTACTTCGGCTCGGCGGTCACGCCGACCCTGGAGCGCTACGTCAAGCCGGACGCGACCGTGCTGGTCTCCCCCGACGCGGGTGGGGTGGAGCGGGCACGGCATTACGCCAAGAAGTTCGATTGTGAACTCGCCGTCATCGACAAGCGGCGAGATGCCCCGAACGTTGTCGGGGAAATGCGAATCATCGGGGATGTCGCGGGAAAAATCGCCATCCTGCTCGACGACCTCATCGATACGGCTGGAACGCTGACCAAGGCCGCGACCGCGCTCAAGGAGAACCAGGCGACCAAGGTGTATGCATGCTGCACGCACCCCGTCCTCTCCGGGCCGGCCATCGAGCGGATCGAGAAGTCCGAACTGGCGAAGTTGATCGTCAGTGACTCGATCCCGCTGCGAGACGAGGCCAAGAAGTGTCGGAAGATCCAGGTCGTGTCCACGGCCAAGGTGCTGGGTGAGGCAGTGCGCCGGATTCACAACAGCGAATCCGTCTCCTCCCTCTTCGAGTAGGCCGCGCACCCCGGTGGCGCCGCCCCGACGGGCGGTGAATGGGAGGAGAGGCAACTCTCCTCGATAGTCGACGACAACGCCCTCCCTGTGTGGGGGTGTGCATGCTGCGGGCGTCATGGGCGCCCGCCGGAGGCTTGGTACCACAATGAGTAACGTGGAGATCAATGCGGATGTCAGGACGAGCCGGGGCAAGGGTGACGCGCGCAAGTTGCGTGCCACCGACCGGATCCCCGCCGTGCTGTACGGCCCGGGCCAAGAAGCGACTTCGCTGTCGCTGAACCCCGCCGATGTGGAGCGGTTGCGGCGCAGCCCGCTGGGCTGGAACACTCCCATCGAGATGGTGGTCGACGGCCTGGCTGGCAGCCAGCTGGCGATGATCCAGGAGATGCAGCGCCACCCGATTTCTCGGCAGCTGCTGCACGTGGACTTCCTGGTCATCGACCGGGATCGTCGCCTGGAGGTCAGCGTCGCGATCCATGCGGTCGGCAAGGCCGCCGGCCTCGAAGAGGGTGGCCGCCTGAACATCATGCGGCGCAGCATCCAGGTCCAGTGCCTGGCCAAGGACATCCCCGAGGCCATCGAAGTGGACGTCACGGAGATGGAGGTCGGCGACGCGGTGTTCGTCGATGAGATCGAGCTGCCCGCCGGCGTCGTGGTCCTGTACGACGAGCGCTTCCCGATCCTCGCCGTCACCACCAAGGGTGGAGTGGAAGAGGAGGAAGAGGAAGAGGTCGAGGACGAAGAGGGCGAAGGCGAGGGCGAAGGTGCGGACGAGGATGGCACCGAGGAGTCCGAGTAGAGACGCATGGACGAGACGTGGCTGGTCGTGGGGCTGGGAAATCCCGGCGAGAGTTATCGCAAGACCCGGCACAACCTGGGTTTTGCGGTGGTGGACGAGCTTGCCTCGCGCCACCGGCTCGAGCTGCGGTCCCAGAAGTTCCGCTCGCGGTTCGGCAAGGGCCGCATCTCCGGCCGTCCCGTCCTGCTGTCCAAGCCCCAGACCTACATGAACCGCAGTGGCCAGTCGGTCGGCGTGATGGCCGGCTGGCACCGCATCCCCGCCGAACGTGTCGTGGTGGTCCACGACGACCTGGATCTGACCCTGGGCCGGATGAAGCTCAAGGCCGGAGGCGGGCACGGCGGACACAACGGCCTGCGCGACATCAGGACCGCGCTCGGCAGCAGCGAGTTCCTCCGGGTCCGGCTGGGTATCGGCCGGCCGGACGGCCAGGACGACGCGAGCGACCACGTGCTGTCGTCCTTCCGGCCCGAGGAACGGGAGCTGATCGAGCCGGTGATCGGGCGGGCGGCGGACGCCACCGAGGCGATCCTCGCCGACGGCGTGCGAGCCGCGATGAACGCTTACAACACCAGGGGAGAGGGCTGAATCCCGGCCCCCGGCCCCGCAGGGAGTAGAGATGTATCAACGGGAGTACGAGCTGATCTTGATCGTCAAGCCGGAGACCGACGAGCCGGCGATCGCTCAGATCGGTGAAAAGCTGACCACGGCCCTCGAGGAAAACGCCGGGATCCGCCTGCACTTCAACCTCTGGGGCAAGAAGCGCCTGGCGTACGAGATCGAGGGCTTCACCAAGGGGCTGTTCTACCTGTTCAACTTCCTCGGCGAGGCCGAGGCGGTCACGGCCCTCGAGCGCGTGCTGCGCTTCGAGGACCATGTGCTGCGCTACATGTCGACCAAGATCAGCGACCGGGTCGAGGTGGAGACCCGCAAGGCGCAGGCGGACCGCGAGGAGGTCGAGCAGGCCGCCAGGCGAGCCGCCGAAGAAGAGGCGGCGCGCAAGGCCGCGGCGGAACGCGAGGACTGGGAGAAGCGCGCGGCCGAGGCCCGCAAGCCCCCGGAGCCAGCCCCGGCGCCCGTGGCCGCCGAGAAGCCGGCCGCCGAGGAGCCGGCCGCCGAGGAGCCGGCCGCCGAGGAGCCGGCCGC
>CAYTBN010000115.1:0-8185 GCA_964436045.1 uncultured Rickettsiales bacterium
CATGCACCACGAAGCGCCGTTTCCGCCGCGGGCTCAGAAGTTTCCCCCTGCGGCTCGCTGGCCGAGGCCGCCGGAAAGTCTTGAACGCCACTCGTTCGTAGGGATACCCTGCCGGCCATCTCCACCACACGCGCCGCAGGGGGTATCCCGTGAACCTGACCCGTCAGCCGACCGCCTTCGACACCGAGAAGTACCTGGCTGAGCAGACCGCGGCCATCCGCCGTCGCATCGACGAGTGCGACAACAAGCTGTATCTGGAATTCGGCGGCAAGCTGCTCTTCGACTACCACGCATCCCGCGTTCTGCCCGGTTTTGATCCCAACGTGAAGATCCGGCTCCTCCAGCAGCTCTCGGACCAGGCCGAGATCATCCTGTGCATCTACGCCGGCGACATCGAGCGCAACAAGGTGCGGGCGGACTTCGGCATCACCTATGACTCGGACACGTTCAAGCTGATCGACGATCTGCGCGAGTGGGGACTGGAGATCCGAGCGGTGGTGATCACCCGTTTCGAGGATCAGCCCGCCGCGCTCGCGTTCCACAACAAGCTCAAACGGCGAGAAGTGCCGGTTTTTCTGCATCGGCCGATCCTCGGCTATCCCGCCGACGTCGAGCGGGTGGTCAGCGAGGACGGTTACGGAGCCAATCCTTTTGTGGAGACCACCCGCCCCCTGGTGGTGGTCAACGCCCCCGGCCCCAATAGCGGAAAGATGGGGACCTGTCTGTCACAAGTATATCACGAGCATCGGCGCGGTACCCGCGCGGGCTACGCCAAGTTCGAGACCTTCCCCATCTGGAACCTGCCCCTCCGCCACCCGGTCAACGCAGCCTACGAGGCCGCTACCGCCGACCTGGGTGACGTCAACTTGATCGACTCCTTCCACCTGGAGGCCCACGGCGAGACGGCGGTCAACTCCAACCGCGACGTCGCCGCCTTCCCCCTGCTCCGCCGCATCCTCGACCGGATCACAGGCGAGAGCATGTACCACTCCCCCACCGACATGGGGGTGAGCCGGGCCGGCTTCGCCATCGTCGACGACGATGCAGCGCAGGAGGCAGGCGAGCAGGAGATCCTGCGGCGGTATTTCCGTTACGCCTGCGACGCCGCAGTGGGACAGGAACCTCCGGCGACGGTCCAGCGGCTCGAGATGCTGATGGAAGAGTTCGAGCTCAAGCCGGAGCACCGTCCCGGGGTCTCCGCGGCGCGGGAGTCGGCGCTAGTGGCCCGCGACCAGGCCGACAAGGGGCACAGGGGCGTGTACAGCGCCGCCGCAATCCAGCTGCCGGACGGGCGAATCGTGACCGGCAAGAACTCGCCGCTGATGCACGCCGCGTCGGCGCTGGTGCTCAACGCCCTCAAGGAACTGGCAGGCATCCCCGTGCACCTGGACCTGCTCAGCCCGGCGGTGATCGACGCCATCGGCCGCCTGCGCAAGGACGTGTTGGGGCGCGACTCCCTGAGCCTCAACCTGGGGGAGACGCTGCTGGCGCTGGCCACCAGCACCACCAGCAATCCGATCGCCGCCAATGCGATGCAGCATCTGTCGGGGCTGCGCGGTTGCGAGGTCCACATGACCCACCTGCCGACCCCGGGCGACGAGAACGGCCTTCGCGACCTCGGCGTGCACCTGACCTGTGAGCCGAACTTCGCGACCAACAAGCTCTTCGTTTCCTAGCCCGCGTCGGAGGGCCCATGCTTCGCCTGGTCTACATCCTGGTACTGCTGACCTTCCCCGGTGTCGCTGCGGCCCAGATCCAGCATGGCGGGACTCCCCCCAGCTTGGACCCGCGCTGGTCGGGTCTGCTGCCTGGCGAGGTACCGGTGGCCGAGATGCCGCCGGTGGACGTCGCGAGACTGCAGGACGAGGACCGTGCCAACGAGGGGCGCAAGGACATACCCTGGCGCTTCGGCCACCCGATCCACGTGTACTTTGGCCTCGAAGACGCAGGCCGCTGGGACACACTGCCCGACGGCGAGCGGGTATGGCGGCTGAAGATCCGGTCGGCGGGCGCGGTCTCGTTGAACCTGGCTTTCGACCGTTTTGTGTTGCCTCCGGGCGCCCAGCTCTACGTTCGCAGCGCCGACGGGACGACTGTGCTCGGCGCGTTCACCGCCGCGAACAACAAGGCCGATGGCCGCTTCGCCACCACGTTGATCCCCGGGGACGAGGTGGTCCTGGAATACCTCGAGCCGGTCGTCCCGGCTTTTCCCGGCGAGCTCCATCTGATCAACGTCACCCACGGCTACCGCGGCCCGGCCGACCTGGCCAAGGGGCTCAACGACTCGGGCGCGTGCAACATCAATGTGCACTGCTCCCCACTCACCGACGGCTGGGAAGATCCCGTGCGGTCCGCGGTGATCCTGCTCAACGGCAACTCCAGCTTCTGCTCGGGCTCGCTGCTGAACAACACCGACGGCGACGGCAGGCCCTACCTGCTGACCGCCAACCACTGCTACTCCAATCCGTCCTACTGGGTTATGTGGTTCAACTGGGAGAGTCCGGACTGCGACAACCCCAATCAGTCGCCGGCCTACGACTCGATCTCGAGCGCCACGCTCGTGGCGCGGGACAGCAACTCCGACTTCGCCCTGCTCGAACTCAGCAGCACGCCCCCGCCGGAGTACAACGTCTTCCTGGCCGGATGGGACAGTACCGGCGTCACCCCGGCCGCGGCCACCTGCGTCCACCACCCGTCGGGCGACATCAAGAAGATCACCTTCGAGGGCAGCCAGGTCTCCCCGGCGGGCAACTACTGGGAAGTGGGGCCCTGGGACGACGGGACCACCGAGGGCGGCTCGTCGGGCGCGCCGCTGTTCGACGAGAACCAGCGCGTCATCGGTCAACTGTTCGGGGGTCAAGCGGCCTGTCAGGGCCCCAATCCCAACAGCGGCACCGACGAATACGGCCGGTTCGATCGATCCTGGGACGGCGGTCAGCCGGACGACCGGGTGCGGGACTGGCTGGACCCGAGCGGACTGGATCCCGGCACCCTCGACGGCCTGGACCCCAACGTCCCGGTGGCGGACGTCGACGCCGGAATCTACACCATCGTCCAGCCGATCCACGGCTCGTCGTTCTGCGACTCTCCCGTCCCAGCCGAGGTGACGCTCAAGAACCACGGAAATCACACGCTGGTGTCCGTGGAGATCCAGTACCGGGTCGACGAAGAACCCTGGGCCTCCCACTCGTGGACCGGCAGCCTCGACACGTCGGCCACCGAGCAGGTCGTGCTGCCCGACCTCGCCGCCGACCCGGGCTGGCACACCTTCGAGGTCACCGTGGCCGATCCCAACGGCGAGGAGGACGGCAACCCGGCCAACGACTCGCGTACCGCCGAGTTTGCGATCGCCGAGGCGACGGGTGTGCCCGTGCCCCTGGTCCAGGGTTTCGACAGCTCGCCGTTCCCCCCCGACGGCTGGACCCTGGACAACCCGGACGGGGCGGTGGCCTGGGAGCGCAGCACGGCGGCGTCGGCCCACGACTCGGGTACCGGATCGGCCTGGTTCGACAACTTCAACGAGGAGCACCCCTACGAGGCCGACGGGTTGCTGCCACCCATGCTCGATCTAAGCGACGTGCCGCCGCCGCTGGTGCTGGAGTTCGACCTGGCCTACGCCCGCTACGACAGCTCCCACTGGGACGAGTTCCAGGTCCAGGTGTCGGCGGACTGCGGTCAGAACTGGGACGTGGTCTACGACGAGGGGGGCTTCGGGCTGGCGACCGCCGACGACGCGGCGGAGGAGTTCGTGCCCGAGATGGACGAGTGGCGCGCCGAGTCGGTGGACCTGTCGGCGATGGCGGGCGAGTCCCGGGTCACCGTGGCGTTGTTCAACGTCAGCGGGTGGGGCAACTACCTGTACGTGGACAACGTCCGCGTGCACGGCGGCCCCACGGACGGCGACGGGGACGGCGACGGCTACTCCACCGACGCCGGCGACTGCGACGACGCCGATGCCAGCAATTTCCCCCACAACGCCGAGGTCTGCGACGACGGCGTGGACAACGACTGCGACGGCGACGTGGACGCCGACGACGCCGAGTGTGTCACCGGCGATGACGACGACACCGGAGACGATGACACCGGGGACGACGACGCGGCGGACGACGACGACACGAAGCTGGGGCCCGGCGGTGACTGCGACTGCCGCCTGGACGGTCTCCCGAACCCGGGCGCGGCCGCGGCCTGGCTGCTGGTGACCCTGCTCGCCCTCGCCCGCACAGCGCGGGTCTGGGCACCCAGGCGACGTCGAAGCCGATGACGATCTAGGCGCACTCCCCTACACGAGGAGGTCACGATCGTCGACTACAGCTGTGGTGTGATGTTCTGATCGGTCGCACTGGAGCGCTGCGGGCGCTGCATCTGCGCTCACCGCCGCCCCTGCGGGCCGGCAAGAGAGGCCGCTCTCCGCGTTCTCGGCTCTCCCACCCGCCGTCGTACCGGTCCAGTGGCGCGGTGGCGTCGCCAGGTTCCGCAGGTCCCCCGCCGACGGTGGGATAACCTCGGTCCGCACCATAGGACGGGAGGGGAGCAACCAGCCATGTCGGATCGACGGCCTCGCGCCAGCTACGACGGCGCCCGATATCCGCGACCGCCAGGGGCACTCTCACGCCGGTCGGCGTTGCTGCGACTGGGAGGAATCGGCGGACTGCTCCTGGTGGGAACCTCCCCCTGGTCGGGGCTGATGGCAGGGCGGGCGAGGGCCCGTTCGGGAGATGGGTGGACCCTCTTCATCCCGCTGGAGGGGAACCTGCGGGTGTTGAGACTGGGCGACATGTTCGTGGCCTACAGGGTCACCCTGCTCGTCACGAGCTCCGCCGTCCTGGACTGCATCGAGTCCGACGAATGGCGCATCCTCCGCCAGATCGACTTTTACCTCCAGGGGCTGAACGAGGACGAACTCCTGGATCCGGACTTCCGGCCACAGATCGAGGCGACGGTGACCGACCTCATCGCCGCAGTCTGCCCCCCCCCCCCGATCCGGCGGACGACGACTCGGCCGATGACGACTCGGCCGACGACGACTCCGACGACGACGACTCCGCCGCCCCCGATGACGGAGACTCCGAGGGACCGGGATTCACCCTTCTGGAACTCGAGATCGGCATCAACTACGAGGATCCCGACGACTTCGACGACGATGGCGGGCTCCCGGGGCCAGCCCCGCCCACGTTCTGTACGCTGCCGAAGTGTTGAGCAGCCCGCGGACGCTGCCCTGAGGTGCCGACGGGGCGCCAGCCATCTCGACAGCCGTTGACTCGGCGGCCGATCCACTGCCGGCAAGGCACACCCCTGTACCATCGATTCCCGCGTCGAGTTCGTGACTCGCAGCTGCTGTCGGAGCCATCTGGATTTTCGATGGCGATTCCTGAACAATGCCATTGCATCAAACTGGGAGGGCGTCGTGACAAGACCATTCGAAACCATGTTGGTCGGGACGGTTCTACTCTGCCTGGCGTTGGGCCCGCCGAACCTCGGGAGTGCGCGGGCAATGAACAAGCTGGAGCTTCTCGAGCTCGACTCCGTGGAAGACAAGGTCGGCGCGCGTGGCGAGGCGACCATCGACTTGACGGGCTTCAGCGCGCGCAGCACGGCAGAGGGGGTGGATTTCAGCGTGGGGCTTCTGCACCCCGTCGCTGAGTTGGACTGCCTGGGGAAAGAAAGCATCACCACCGTGTATCTGCAACCGGTGGGCAAGTGGAAGGCCGCCGTGGTCGCCGTCCACCTGCACCTGGACGGTGAGATAAAGTACGGAGTGGAGACCTCCCGGCGGTCGGGAGAATATGAGGTCGACGAGACGATCAGCGCCGCGCTCGTGTGGGACACGGACGACAGCGGGGCTGTCGCGTTCTCGCTTCCGTGGGACCTCGTACCCCTCGAGCGCGATGACGAAGCCGCGGCGTGGGCAGCCGTGTTTTCGATCCGGTTGGCCAAGCTGACGTCGGACACCTGGTCCGAGTTGGAGCGGCGGAATGGCCGGCTACTGGAGTTGGCCCCGGTGGAGGATCCGACCGCCCCCGAAACAACCGAGTCCGCGCCGGAGCCCGTGCTGGACATCGTCGATGGCGCGCTGACCGTCGACGGGGCGGTCACCGAGGGGGTGATCGGTCACCTCGACGGTCTATGCTCGCGCGGCCCGCAAAGAACCGTCACGGACGTCGCTCCCAACGGCAAGGGCAAGGCGCTGCTGATCCGGCGGCCCTAGGGGCTTGCAGGCGGAGGCGGAGTCAGGCTTTCGCCAAGAAACCTGGAGTCATTATTGCAGATTGCATGATTCGCCCGACACCAGCGAGTCCTGGGAAATATGCAATCTGCAATACATGACCCCTATTCCCGGCCATGGTATCTTGCTCAGCCGGCGGCCGAACCCTTGCTGCACATCTGCATCGATGCCGACGCATGTCCAGTCAAGCAGGACGTGTACCGCGTCGCCGAGCGTTGTCGATTGAATGTGACGCTGCAGCTGTGACTGATTGTGGGGGCTAAACCGATCACGGATGCAGCACTCCGCATCGGCGGCAGTACATGACCGCGTCGCGGTGCACATCCATCCTCAGTGCCCCCTCCTGTCTTCGATCGACCGGCCTCCGCTGAGACAAAGAAGCGACAGGTTATCTGTGTACCGATGTGCCAAAAAGGCCCGGGTGCGTGGCACAGGAACGGATCGGCGACGTCCATTGCCCCCGGACATCCAGTGTGATAGGAGTTTTTGCAAAAGTGGCCGTTGTGGTTGCGTGAGGAGGGTCGATATGTCGGAGCTTTCGTCTGTCAAGAAGATCAGCCTGGTCGTTGTAATTGGGGTACTCGTGGTCGGCGGTTGGGATGCATGCAGATTCGTGAAAGCGTCGAGCACCGATACGGTGTCCGCCTACACGGACTACATCAACGGTTTCCCGATCTTGTGGGAATCCATGGCCCTCAAGAAGACAGACGACGCCATGTTCGATTCGGCCTGTAACGTCGACACGCACGTGGCGTACCGGGATTATCTACGGAGATCCCATCTGAAGCTTCATCAGGCAGAAGCCGTGGAGCGCGAGGACGACGCGCTGTACCGCTGGTCCAAGGAACAGAACTCAGTTCAGGCGGTGGCCAAATACGCGGATGAGTTACCTGAAGGCCGACATATCGCCGAGGTAGACGACGTTTTGTTTCGGCTCGCCACCCAGGCGGGGACGATTTCCGCGCTACGCGTGTATCTGCAGCGATTCGAAGAGGGGAAGCACCACGAGACCGCGGCCACTGAGATAGGCAGAATTAGCGACGAGGCATTTGAAGGATACCACGAAGCGGCCAAGGAGCGCGGCGCCGACCGCCGTGCGCTCGACACCATGTTGGCTGTGGCGTCCTTCGTGAACAGGACAGACCGGCGCGAGATGCAAATAACCTTCGAGGCGGTCGACATGACTGAGATTCCCGCCATCAGCTCGCACGAATGGACAGACGACGAGACCCGGGCGGTCAAGGAGATCCGGGTGGCTCTCGCCAAGATGTTCCACAAGGACGTGGTCCAGGTGGCTAGAACCGACAGTCTGGAGGCCGACGCCCTCCAACTTCACGTGAAATACTCGTTGACTCCAACCGGAAGAAGGTACTCGTCAGAGGGCGGCGACCCATTCGGTTTCGGACTTGCCCAATCCTTCCAGGGCGTGCGCTTCAAGTGGCTGTTCCGACTCGTCGTGCCTGAAACCCCACCCAGGGAGTACAGCTTCGCCTTCTCCACCGATCCCGCAGATCACTTCACGGTAACCTACACAAGCTCGTCATATGGTATCGACATGGGCCCCTCTACCTCCCAGGTGTACAAGGCGATGGTCGAGACCGCCTTCGACGACTTCCAGATGGAGTTCATGCGGCGATTCGGGTTCTGACATCACACCCAGCGTACTGCACCCCTACCCCAAGGCATCGGCGATCAGGATACCTTGCCTCAACTTTCCCAGCGTCTGACACGCAGGCTCCAGTTGGAATGGCAGGTCGTCCATCGCCGCCCAGTGCCCTACCACCAGCGCCGGCCCCGTCGACGGCACGTTCCGCCACAAGCTCTCTATGTACAGCAGCCCCGCCCGATGCTGACTCGACTTGTCCCGCACCAGGTCCGTCTCCCGCCCGCGGTTCCAGCAGAGCTACGAATGCGGTAGGAAATTGCTTTGGGGCCGTTCGGTTGGATCGCCTTCCCCGCCGA
>CAYTBN010000116.1:0-8106 GCA_964436045.1 uncultured Rickettsiales bacterium
GAGCGACGAACGCCGACATTCTGTAGAAACCTGTTCGAGTTCTCGTACGCCGCCTTTGCCCACGCCCAGCATCCGCGCTACCGTCGAGTTCGACCTCGGCGTGACCGTGCCGGAAGCCCGTTTTCTCCCGGGCCGACCACCACGTTGGCGTAGTCCATCACCTCGCCGCTCGAATCTCCGCCTTCCAGGCAAGGAGATGCTCTTCCCCCTTCATCCCGTCCCCGGACTTCTCTACGCCGCCGTGAACTCGACACGGCGCGGATCACCGAGTTCGCCAGAGCAGGCCTCGCAATCGAGGTGCCTGTTCGCCTCGAGGCGTGACTGCCGCGCAGCGTCTCTCGCCGACGCGAGCCGCTCGGGGATGTTCACCCCCGTGCCGAAGTACATCTCGTCCGGTGTCTGCCCCTGGAAGGCCGAGTGCGGCATCTCGCGGTTGTGCGAGGCGACGTAGAAGGCCACGAATCGACGGACGTCCTGGAGGCTCTCCAGCGGGTTGAGGTAGAGCCATTGGTGCTTCAGCGATCGCCACCACGCCTCGATCATGGAATTCGAGAACCGGACATCGACCTGGGCCAGGACGCGTCTTAGCAGCCCCGTGGCGATCAACTCGTCCACCGCGCGGTTGAGGTTCTCGACACCTGCGTCCACCATCACCGTCGGCGTGCCGCTCGAACCGATACGCGCTTCACGCGCAGCCGCGATCAAGATCTCGCACGTCGTCGCCGGCGCCAACTTCTCGGCCACCTTCCACGCCAGGATGCGTCTGGAAAAGTTGTCGATGACCGCATGAAGGTAGACCTTCGTGCCGTCGAGGAGCCGGATGACCGTCGCGTCGATGTGCCAGGCCTCGTTGGGCCGACTCGTCCGCAAACCCATCCTCGGTTTCCCGGGATGAACCCGCCGCCTGGGTCTGCGCCACCCTCTCTCCCGGATCAGCTTCGCCCACGTCGTGGGAGAGGCGAACACCGTGCCCATCCGCTGCGCGAACAGCGCCAGTGTTCGGGTAGGCATGTGTCGGTAGTCCTGGGACATCGCCATCTCTCGGATGGTGGCCACCTCGTGAGCCGTCAACTGTGCCGGCACGGATCGCGGGCAACTTGAACGGTCGTCGAGCCCGCAGGCGCCCTCCGCTCGCTTCCAGGCGTGGTACCGCGCTGCCGAGATGCGCATGACGCGCAGGACAGCCCGGAGAGGTAGCGCGCGGCGGGCCTTCCCGATGGCCTTCAGGACCCGGGCCTTGTCGAGGCCGTCAGGCAGGCGCTCGCCGTCCAGCCGGAACCCGGACAACCGAACGATGGCGAGCAGCAGCAGGACAAGGGCCTGGAGGATCCCGACCCTGCGTCGAAGCTTCAGGACCTCCCGCTGGAGGTCAGTGTCCGTCTTGTGAACGACATCGATGCTGACGACGGGGCGAGGATCGCTGCGGAGCCATCCGGAAACCGTGGAGCGCGGAATCCCGAGGCCGGCCACGACGCCAGGATCTCCAGCCTCATGGACCAGAGCACGGAGGCGAGGATCGTAGGTCCGCTGATGTCGTCGTTGCGTGGTCATTCCGACAATCTCAGACAGGATCGCCGGCGCGACAAGGCGATGGGGGGGGCTGGCGCGAGGCGTCAACCACCTGGACGGAGGATCAGGCCCATCCCGACGAGAACTCGAACAGGTTCGTCCAGAATGTCGGCGTTCGTAGCTCGGCTCAACATGCCGGTGGGCCTGCCGGGCCACCTCTGCGAAGTCAACTACGGTGAGGCGATCCTGGTCTTCACGGAGTACGAGAGACAGGCGCGGATCACCGCGAGGAGCGGCGGCGGCGTAGCAGCAGCAGCAGCAGGGCCAGGACGCCCGCGATCCCGCTGGCGGGGCTGGGGCGCGCGGTCGCACAACTTCCGTTGCAGTCCCCCGGGCCATCCTGGCAGGCGTCCCCGGTCCCGTTCCCGTCCCCGTCCTCCTGGTCCGGATTGGCGACCTCCGGGCAGTTGTCCTCGTCGGAGCAGATCCCGTCGGCGTCGGCGTCGTCCTCGGGATCGGCCGGGCAGGGGTCGCAGGCATCGCCGGCGTCGTCCTCGTCGCCGTCCGCCTGATCCTCGTTCGCCACCTCGTCGCAGTTGTCGACTCCCCCGCAGATGCCGTCGCCGTCCGGGTCGGCGCACAACTCGTCGAGGACACACTTGGCGGCGTCGGCGTTGTCGGTGTCCAGCAGGCCCAGATCCCCGGCCTGCACGTACGGAGCCGGACCCGCGACCAGGAACGCTCCGGGTGACAGGTCATCCTCGGTGCCGGGGACACCATCTTCGCCGTCCAGGGAGGGCGAGCCCGGGGCGAGCGAGAACAGCGTCTGGGCGGCGTCCGCGGCCACCAGACACAGGGCGTCGATCGCGTCCGAGCCGTCGAGGCCGAGTTCATCGTGCTGGATGGCGATCACCGGACCGTCTCCGAGCACGGGAGTGGAGAGGACGTCCGACGATGTCGCACCGAGCGTCGCGAGGGTGGGAGAGGACGGCGCGAGGGTGAACATGGGGATCGAACCGGGCCAGGCCAGCGCGTCCAACTCGTCGTCGTCGTTGGTTACCTCGGGCCCTGCTGCGACCTCGATCAATCCGAGGGCAGTGCCGGACAGGAAGAGGTTGTTGTCGCCGCCGCATGCCCCGGCGGGCGCCACCGGGAGCAGGGCCTCCAACTCGTCGCCGTCCTGCTGGAAGGACTCGGCCTGCAGGGCGGCCTCCGTCCCCGGGCACGCGGTCGCGTGGGTATCCACCGAGAAGTACAGCTCCAGTGGCCCGGCCGCATCGAGGAAGCTGAGGGCCGCCACGTCGTCGTTGCCGCTCTCGGGACCACCACCGCCGGGTGCATCGCACGACGCCGCGAAGGTCAGTTCCGCGCAGGGGATCAGGACCCCGGCGGTCCCGGATCCGCCACAGCCGTCGTATCCGCTGTTCGGCAACACCAGAACGTCGGCTGGATCGCAGTCGCCGGGCCCACCCGGAGCGACGCTGTATCGAGGGTCCTGGTAGGCGTAGTAGACCGAGATCGAGACGAACTCCAGTCGGAACCCGCCCAGTAGATCGGTGTCGGCCAGCTGGATCCCGAACATCGTGGCGTTCACGTCCGTGGCAGACCAGTCGACGTCCCACTTGTCGCCGACCGCCCCGGACCACGCGGTGACGTACCCGACTCCACCGGGGACGACCACGGTCCGCAGCGCTCCAACCGCGGTACCGCTCGCGTTCTGCAGCTGGAGGTTGACGACGTCGTCCACGAGGCCACCGATGGCTCCCAACGCCACCTCGATGCCGAGCACGACGGCATCCACCGGGACATCGAAACCGAAATCGGAATAGTGCGCCCCGCCTCCCTGGGCCACGTCGGTGCACGGGGGATAGGGGACGACACAATCCCCGGCGGGCCCATCACAGTCCCCGTCCTCGTCGTAGGCCGCTTCGGGACAGTACATGCCCCCCAGTGCCACGTGCTGACTCGGGTAGTTCGGCCCCTCCACGTAGACCTCGGCCCGACCCTGCGGGGCCGGGCACAGGGCGACGGCGACCACCGCTGCCGGGGCAATCCAGGCCAACGCGCCGTGCAATCGGCCGCGATGGGCTGCCCCCGGGGATCGATCGAGCGTGGAGACCATCGTGTTTGCTGTCATAGTGTGGGGCCCTCCCTCGCGCTCGACGATAACAAATGCCAGCGGGCCCGGTCATTCCCGTAGTCCGCGAAAACCCAGATCACCCCCGAATCACGCCCCGATGCCGGTTCCGACAGGCTCCAGATGTAGGTCTTGCAGGCGTTCGGATTGATGCAGACACCCGTCGACGGCTCTTCCGGCCGCTCCAACCCACCGGATCCGGCTTGCCGCGCGCACCTCGCCACCCTCGCTCGCCGCGGCCCGAGGTCGTTCAGGTTGGGCTACGCCGCCCGACGATAGTCGCGGATCAACCCGCCGAGCACGGGCCGAGACTCCACGCGCCGGAGATCGACGGCGGCACCCGGCGGCGCGAGCGCACCGGGCTCCGGCGCCGGGATGCTCCCCGTCCCCTGATGCACGCGCCCGCCGTTGTAGTAGCTGACGAACTCGATCACCGTCCGCCGCAGGTGCCCCTCGGAAAAGAAGACGAAGTTCCGCAGGCACTCCTGGCGAAGGGTTCGCATGAATCGTTCGACGTGAGGATTCGCGTTGGGGGCGCCATAAGGGATGGGGAGGCCGCGGATGCCCATCACCCGGCCCAGCCAGGCGTCGAGGGCGCAGCGGTAGCGTCGGATGTTGGCTCCGACCCGATCATCAGACTTCTCCTGGCCAACGCGACCGAACTGCCCGAAGATCCCGTCGTTGTCGTGCAGCAGGAACCTCGGCACTTGCCCGAACGGCGTTGCCTCCCGGATCTGCTGCTTCACCCAGTCCAGCGTCGGATGCCTGGTGACCGCGACGTGCACGATCCGGCGGGTGTCGATGGCCATCACCACCAGCACGTGGCGGACGGAGTAGTTCCAGAGGTACTGGGTGGTGAAGTCGAGCGCGAACATCTGGGAGGCGTGGGACGACACGAACCGGGACCAGCTCGAGGACTGGGGGCTGACCGGCCGGACGAGGTAGCGGCGCACGGTGCTGGGCGCGACACGGATGCCCAGCTTGAGCCTCAGTTCGAGGGCGATGCGATCTTCACCCCACGTTGGGTTCTCGCTGGACATCTTCTCGAGCAACTCGACCAGTTCCCTCGGGATAGGCGGACGCCCGCGTCGGCCAACCGACCTTCGCATCCAGTGGCTCCGGTACCCCTCGCGGTGCCATCGCAGGACCGTCTCCGGCGCCACGATGACCAGCGCAGAACGCCACCGTGACCAGTGGCGACGCAACCAGATCCAGAATAGCCGGTCCGCCCGCACGAGCCGCGGGCGCCTCGTCTGCCGCCGGTAGACGTCGAGTTGCTGGCGGAGGGCGAGGATCTCCATCAACAGGTCCGCTCGTGGACGAGCCGAGGAGCGCGCCATCGAGAGTGCCGCGTGCAGGGTTCCGAACATGGGAGATGGAGGTGCCCGGCGCTCTCCGTGACGCCAACTTCGAAGTGGGTACTCGGGATTCAGGCGTGGATTCGCCTGGGCAGCCACCATAGTATCGGTTATCTTGATACCTAGCGAAACAACAACAAAGGACAGGCCCCGTGCTCCCCAGGGAAACCATCGCCGCGTTCGACCTGTATCTGCACGAGCAAGGACTCATGCTGGAAGCTGTCGTCGTGGGCGGCGCGGCCCTCGCCCTGCTGGGCATCACCGACCGCCAGACGCGCGACGTCGACGTGCTGCATCCCGACCTGCCCGAGTCCATCGCGCGTGCGGCGGTGGAATTCGCACGCCAGCGACGTGCTGCCGAGAAGCCGCTGGGCGACGACTGGCTGAACAACGGTCCGTCCCAGCTCGGCGACGTCCTCCCGGAGGGCTGGCTGGATCGCGTGCGGGTCGTGTTCGCGGGCGCGGCCCTCACCCTGTCGGCGCTCGGGCGAGACGACCTGCTCAAGACCAAGCTGTTCGCGCTGTGCGACCGGGGCACCGATCTGCGGGACTGCATTGCGGTGGCCCCGTCCCCGGACGAGCTGGCGCGGGCCGAAACGTGGCTCGCTCTCCAGGACACCAATCCGGGCTGGCCCGACCATGTGCGAAAGACCCTCGACGATCTCCGCCGGAGGGTGGGCGATGGCGTTTCGTAGGACCATCCGCCCCCCGTCGCGGCCGGCGCCCGACACGCTGACTCGCCACATGGTCGGGCTCGGCATGAACTTCGCCGCCCGGCCCCTCCCCGACGCAAACATCGAGGACACCCTCGTATTCGCCTCGGAAGTCGGCATGCTCGATCACGACCTGCGAGTGCTCGGCCTGCTCGTGCAGTGGATCGGGGTACACCACGCTCACATCCTCGCCGACCGCCTGGTGCGCGTGATCCAGGACCACGAGGCGCCTCGGGTCCGGAGCTTTTGGGCTGGCGTCGCGATCTGGCTCGACGGGGACCGCCGATTCGCTCGGATGAAGATGTTCCACCAGGGCCCCCGCGTCGAACTGCTCCCCGTAGGCAACGCGTTCCAGGTGGAGCGTCGAGGGGAAGACCCGCGCTTCCGGGAAGGACCCCTGATCGTCCCGGCCGGGACGTTGCGCGAATGTTCTGCTGATTTGCTGCCACCTTGCGAACTGGCGAGGCGACACGCCGGATACCGCAACCGAGTCCGCATGGGCCCGACCTGGCGCGCGAACGTGTGGACCGTCCTGGAGGCCGACCCGGATATCAGGGCGGCCGAGGCCGCGAGACGCGCCTATTGCTCGTTCGCCACCGCCTGGCAGACGAAACAGGACTTCGACCTGCTGCGTGTGGCCAGCTGACGCCAGCGTCAGCACCTCAAGCCTCCACCCCCCACCTCCGCAACGCCTTCGTCACCGCCGCCCGGCTCACTCGCTCCCCTCTCGCCAGCGCTGCCCGCGACCCGTACACGCCCTCGTCCAGCATCCGTTGCCAAGCCCGCGCCCGCTCCCCCGGCGCCGGCCCTCCGCGCCGCAGCACGGTGACCTTCCGCGGCCTCCTCCACGGCGCCTCGAACCGCACCCAGGGTTCAGCGAGCGTTCGTACCGCGGAGCCAATTCCAGACATTCAGCCCCGGCCCCGGTCGGGGCTTTGTCGTTCTGCGGCGAATCACGCCTCGATTCCAGCCAGCGTCCGGATTCCGGCCCCGAGCGACCGGATTCCGGACATCGACGGTCGAAACCCGCGCCAGCCCAAGCCCCAGGAAACCCAAAATCACCCGCAATTGCCAGGTGTTGCACTCCTCGGCGGTCGCGAACGCCTCCTGGCACGCTCCCTGCGTTGGATCTCGGTCATGTCCCGTCGACGCCGCCATTTCGCTCCCGGCATGGTCATCGAGGTCACGATCCGCACCATCCAGGGAAGGCACCTGCTCCGCTCATCCGACGAGATCAACGAGATCATCCTCGGCATCCTGGGCCGGGCCCAGAAGAAGTACGGCATCCGGATCCACGTCTTCGTCTTCATGTCGAACCACTACCACCTGATCATCACCATCCCCGACGCCGAGGCTCTCGCCGAGTTCGAGAACTACCTCAACGGCAACCTCGCGAGGGAGGCGGGCCGGCTCCACGGCTGGCGCGACAAGTTCTGGAGCAGGCGCTACACCGCGATCCCCATCCTCGACGACGTCGCGATGGAGGCCCGCGCCAGCTATGTCCTGTCCAACGGCTGCAAGGAGGGCCTGGTGGAGACTCCCCGGGACTGGCCAGGAGTGACCAGCCTGCAGTCGATGCTCACCGGCGAGGCGAGCCGCGGCTTCTGGTTCAACCGCACTGCGGAGTGGCACAACCGCCGCCGCCGTAATCCCGCCACGGACAAATACGCGTTCGCAACCCCCTACGAGGTCGAACTCGCTCCGCTGCCCTGCTGGGAGAACCTCGACGACGAGGCCTACCACGCCAAGGTCAGGACGCTCGTCGAGCGCATCGAACAGGCGACTCGGGAGAAGAATCGCGAGACCGACCACGTCCCGCCCGGCCGCGAATGGGTCCTCGCCCAGGGCCCCCACACCCATCCCGAAACACCTCACCGAAGCCCCGCGCCGCCGTGTCACACATCGAGCTGGTCCCTGCGCAAGGAGTTCCTGTCCGCCTACTACGCGTTCGTGGATCTCTACGTGGAAGCCTCTACTCGTTTTCGCTCCGGCAAACTCGACACGCCGTTCCCCGCCGACTGCTTCCGGCCGCCGCTGCCCTTCACCGGCCTCGTCGACAGTCGGGCGCCTCCGTGACCTCGGTCAACTGTCCCCGTCTTTCCCGCCTTGACCCCGATTTCTGAAAACACCACATCGTCGTAGAGGTGCGCGCGCTCCGATCGCGGCCTGTCACCGCCACCATCGAGCAGCATCAGAGATTGTTGGGGTGGGTGGCACCTACTTGGGCACCTACTTGGATTGGAGATTGTTGGGGTGGGTGGCACCTACTTGGGTTGGGGTGGGTGGCACCTACTTGGCACCTACTTGGGGTGGCACCTACTTGGCACCTACTTGGGCTCCGGCACAAGATCTGCGTCGGCAAGAACCGCGTGCTACGCCTGATGCGCGA
>CAYTBN010000117.1:0-7923 GCA_964436045.1 uncultured Rickettsiales bacterium
GGCGTCGTCGTCCCCGGTGGCGTCGTCGTCTCCTGTGGCGTCGTCGTCCCCGGTGGCGTCGTCGTCCCCGGTGGCGTCGTCGTCGCCCGTCGAGTCGTCGTCCCCGGTGGTATCGTCGTCGCCCGTGTCGTCGTCTCCGGTGTCATCGTCCCCGGTGTCGTCGTCCCCGGTATCGTCGTCTCCCTCGGTCACGTCGTCGTCGGGCATCTGGTCGATGTGGACCGGGCAACCGCCCAGGGCGAGCAACGTCAGGGCCAGCAGCGGGGTGATCCACCCCAACGGCAGTCGAAGCATGGCGATCCTCCTTCGCGGCCCAACCGTATCAGGAAATCGCGCGCGCGACGCGGGCATCCGGTCCACTATGCTTGCGGCCCATGGACATCCGCCTGACGATCTTCGACCTCGGCCGTGTGGTCTTCGAGTTCGACTGGAGACGCGCGTTCGCCGCCTGGTCCCGCCACACGGCGGTGCCGGCCGGGATGACCGAGGCCGATCTGGACGATGAACGCCACGCTGTCTTCGAGCGGGGCGAGATCACGGCCGAACAGTTCTTCGCCCACGCGGCCCGCGTCCACGCTCTCACCCTGACGTTCGAGCAGTTCGCCGAGGGCTGGAACGCCATCTACGGCCCCATCTATCCCGAGGTCGAGGCCGTTCTGCGCCGCCTCTCCGGTCGGGTACCCGTGGTGGCCTTCACCAACACCAACGAGCTGCACCGCCCGGCCTGGACCGGTCGCTACGACGACGTCCTCGCCCTGTTCGACGAGGTCTTCGTGTCCTCCCTCATCGGACTGCGAAAGCCCGAGCGCCGCGGGTTCGAACACATCCTCGGCCGCTTCGGCGTCGTACCGCAGCAGGCGCTGTTCTTCGACGACATGGAAGCGAACACCCGCGCCGCCGCTGCCCTCGGGATCCACGCGGTCCAGGTCAGCGAACCCAACGACGTGATCCGGGGGCTCGAGCGACACGGGCTGCTGGACGGGCGGTAGACCTCGGTCTCGGTCTCGGTCTCGGTCTCGGTCTCGGTCTCGGTCTCGGTCTCGGTCTCGGCCTCGGACTACTCGCTCACCTCGCCGCTGCTGGTCACGTCGAAGGTCCAGCTGCGATTGGCCGCCGCCAGGGTGCAGCGGATGGTGTCGTCGGTGATCCGCTCGAAGGTCAACGACACGGACTTGCCGTCCGGGGTGATCAGATCGTACGTCCCGGCCTGGGGCACCGGATCCTGGCCCCGCATCTCCACATGGTCGATGTCCAGCTGCCAGTCGCCGTTCTCCCCGCTCCAGTCCCGGTCGCCGTCGACCACGATCCCGCCGGCCAGCCCGGCGGACTCGTCGAGCAACTGCTGGAAACGGTTCCCGCTGGCCACGACCGTCCGCTGGGCGTCGGTCCAGGTGACCGCGTGGACCACGTGGCGCGTGGGTTCGTCCACGCCCCAGGTCACCTGGGCGGTCCCGTCCAGGGTCGTGTCGCCATTACTCAGCGCGGTCCACTCGTGGTCGACCACCACGTCGTTCTCCTCGTTGCGCTGGATCGTGATCGCCCACAGCCCGGCGTAGGTGTGGCCGTTGTACGTACAGCTGTCGGCCAGGTCGCCGAAGTCGACGGTGACCGTCGTTCCGTCCAGGCTCACCGTCGAACAGGGGATCTGGCTCTCCAGCCACCCCCGCAACTCCTCGGCCGCCTCGGCCGCCGCCGCGCCCAGGGTGAAGTCGGTGGAGATCTCGATGATCTCCTGGGTCATGGACTCCCCCTTGGCCGACACCGCCGCCTCGGCAACCGCCTCCAGCGCCTCGCCGTAGGTCATCCGGTCCTCGAAACACGAGGCGCTCAGCCCCACCAGCACCAGCGGCAGCAGCCCCCTGATCAGCGTTTCCCTCATCGGCTCACTCCTTCCCGGTCGCGTAGACCATCCACGCCAGCGTCTCGCAATCCCGGGGCGGGATCAATTACCCGGGGGGTACATGCGGATCGGGAACGAGGTTTCGGGCGTTGGGGACAGGCGATGGACCGGGGCGGGATGTGGAAGAGCCGGGGGCTTTCCCACAACCCTTGGACGGCTGGGGCTGCGCCCCACCCGCCCACACCGCCCACACCCGCTACGAGAGGAATTGAGGTGGGGAGGGTGGGGACACCTCTTTGGTGAGCTGGTCCGGGGCTACTCGGTCGGCCAGGAGGCGACGCGTGAGGCCTTGGGGACGATGGCGCCGGTGGGGCAGACCTCGACCAGCTTCTGCCAGTTGGCGTCGGCGGGCAGGGTGTCGGCGAGCTTGCGCAGCAGGGGGGGCTTGACGGTGGCGGTGAAGCCGCGGCCCTCGAGGCCCAGGGCGGGCAGGTCGAGGATCTCCTCGCAGGCTCGGACGCACGAGGCGCAGAGGATGCACTTGCTGGCCTCGAGCCGCACGAAGGGGTGGCTGTCGTCCACGTAGAAGGTGCGGTGGGCACCCTCGAAGCGGGATGGATCGACTCCGTAGTCGTCCGCGTACTGCTTGATCTTGCAGTCGTTGACCGCGCGGCAGCCGCAGGCCAGGCAGCGCTGGGCCTCTTCCTGGGCGGTGGACGCGGCGAATCCGGTCTCCACCTCGTGGAAGGTGGAGTTGGCCTCGGCCACCGGGATCTCCGGCATGTGGGCCACTGGCTTCTCGTCGTAGCCGGCGATCACCTCGGGGGGGATCTCGTCCAGGGCGCCCATCATGTGCTGGTAGTACACGGGATCGCCCACGACCTCCTCGCCGGCCAGGAACTGGCCCATCGAGACCGCGGCCAGGTGGCCGGCGCCCGCGGCCCGCACGGCGATGTCGGCGCCCGTGTAGCAGTCGCCGCCGGTGAACACGTCCGGCAGGTTGGTCTGCAGGGTCTTCTCGTCGGCGTCCGGGGTGCCCCAGCGGGACAGGACCAGGTCGGTGCCCTCGATGCCCAGCGGGTCGATACGCTGGCCGATGGCGGCCACCACGTTGTCCACCTCGATCAGGTACTCGGAGCCCTCCTGGGGCACCGGCCGGCGGCGGCCCGAGGCGTCCGGTTCGCCCAGCTCCATCTTGATGCACTTGACGGCCAGTCCGTCGCCGTTGGGCTCCAGGCCGACGGGGGCCGCCAGCAGCTGGATCTCGACGCCCTCGTGCTCGGCAGCGTCGATCTCGGGCTGGAAGGCCGGCATCTCGACCCGGGTGCGGCGGTAGAGGATGAAGACCTTCTCGGCGCCGCAGCGCAGGGCGGTGCGGGCCGCGTCGATGGCGGTGTTGCCGCCGCCGACGACCATGACGCGCTTGCCGATCCGGGTGGTCTCGTCCTTGGACACCGCCTCGAGGAAGGCGATGCCCGACAGCACGCCGGGCAGGTCCTCGCCGGTCACGCGCATCGAGGAGGCCTGCTGGCAGCCCAGGCCCAGGAAGACGGCGTCGGACATGGCGCGTAGTTCGTCCAGGGAGATGTCGGTGCCCATGGTCACGCCGTAGTCGAACTGGACGCCCATCTTCTCGAGGATCTCCACCTCGCGATCGATGACGTTGCGCGGCAACCGGTAGCTGGGGATGCCGTAGCGCATCATTCCGCCGGGGGCCGGGTGCTTCTCGATCACCCGCACCGTGTGGCCCATCTGTCGCAGGTAGTAGGCGTTGGCGACCCCCGCGGGGCCCGCGCCGACCACGGTGACACGCTTGCCGCTGTCAGCAGCCACCTGCGGCGCGTAATCGGCGGTCGAATCCTGGTCCACGTCGCTGGCGTACCGCTTGAGCGAGCAGATCGCGATGGGATCCTCGACCAGGTTGCGGCGGCAGGCGTCCTCGCAGGGGCGGGGACAGACGCGGCCCAGGGAGGCCGGCTGGGGCAGTTGCTGCTTGATCAGCTCGACGGCGTCGGCGTACTGGCCCTTACCGATGAAGTCGACAAACCCGGGGATGTCGATCTGGCAGGGACAGGTCGTGTGGCACGGTCCGTAGCAATCCCCGAAGTGGTCGGAGAACAGCAGCTCCAGGCAGACCTTGCGCGCGCCGCGGATGTCCTCGCTGTCGGTGTTCACCTCCATGTTGTCGACGCAGGCCGTGGTGCACGAGGGCACCAGGTTCGGCCGGCCGGCGATCTGGACCACGCACAGGAAACACGAGCCGTAGGGCTTCAGCTCGTCGTTGTGGCACAGGGTGGGGATGTCCTTGCCCAGGGACTGGGCCGCCGCCAGCACGGTGGTGCCTTCGTCGACCTCGACCTGGGTTCCGTCGATCGTCAGATTCACGGTCATCGGTCTACCCTCCTCACACCACGGCCACGGCGTTGAATCGACAGACGTCCCGGCAGACGCCGCAGGAGATGCAATCTTCCTGGTGGATGACGTGCAGCTCCTTCTTCTCGCCGGTGATCGCGGCCGTCGGACAGGGCTTGATGCAGGCCTTGCAGCCGGTGCACTCGTCCGTGATCTCGAAGGTGGTCAGCTCGCGGCAGCGGCCGGCCCAGCACTTGTGGTCGTTGATGTGGGCCAGGTACTCCTCGCGGAAGTACCGCAGCGTGGTCAGCACCGGGTTGGGGGCCGTCTGGCCCAGCCCGCAGAGGCTGGTGCGCTTGATGCGGTCGGACAACTCCTCCAGCAGGTCCAGGTCGCTCAGCTGGGCCTTGCCCTCGGTGATCTTCTCGAGGATCTCCAGCATCCGCTTGGTGCCGATGCGGCAGAAGGTGCACTTGCCGCAGGACTCCATCTGGGTGAAGTCGAGGAAGAACTTGGCGATGTCGACCATGCACGAGGTCTCGTCCATCACCACGCAGCCGCCGGAGCCCATGATGGCGCCGGTCTTGGTGACCTCCTCGTAATCGATGCGGGTGTCGAACAGGGACTCCGGCACGCAGCCGCCCGACGGTCCGCCCATCTGCACGGCCTTGATCTTGCGGCCGGTGTCCGAGCCGCCGCCCACGTCGTAGATCACCTCGCGCAGGGTCAGCCCCATCGGGACCTCGACCAGGCCGCCGCGCTTCACACGCCCGGCCAGGGCAAAGACCTTGGAGCCCTTGGACTTCTCGGTGCCCTTGGCGGCGAAGGCCGCACCGCCGTTGAGGATGATCCACGGCACGTTGGCCAGGGTCTCGACGTTGTTGATGTTGGTCGGGTAGCCGAACAGCCCCTTGACCGCCGGGAACGGCGGCCGGAAGCGGGGCATCCCGCGTTCGCCCTCGATGGAGGCCATCAGGGCGGTCTCCTCGCCGCAGACGAAGGCGCCCGCGCCCTCCTTGACCCGGATGTGGAAGGAGAACCCGGTGCCCATGATGTCGTTGCCGAGCAGGTTGAGCTCGGTGGCCTGGGCGATGGCCTTGTTCAGCCGCGCCACCGCCAGCGGGTACTCGGCCCGGCAGTAGACGTACGCGTGGCTGGCGCCGATGGCGACGCCGCAGACGGCCATACCCTCGAGCACGGAGTTGGGATCACCCTCGATGGTCGAGCGGTCCATGAACGCGCCGGGGTCGCCCTCGTCCGCGTTGCAGATGACGTACTTCTTGTCCGACTTCGATCCCCGGGCGAAGGACCACTTGAGCCCGGTGGGGAAGCCGGCGCCGCCGCGGCCACGCAGCCCGGACTGCTTGAGCTGGTCGATGGTCCACTCGGGGCCCATCTGGATGGCCTTCTCGAGGGCCTTGTAGCCGTCGTTGGCCAGGTAGTCCTGGATGTTCTCCGGGTCGATCTTCCCGCAGTTGCGCAGGACGATCTGCTCCTGCTTGAGGTAGAAGGCGCCCTCCTCGTCCTCGGGATCGGTCGGGTCGAACATCCACTTGGGCACCGGATCGCCGCCGAGGATGTGTTTCTTGACGATGTTCCTGGCCTTGCCGGCGTTGACGTTGCCATAGAAGAAGTGGTTGCCGGCGGTGTCGTAGACCTCGACGATGGGCTCCGCATGGCAGTTGCCCATGCAGCTGGTGATCCCCATGTCGACCGCCGTGCCGGCCTCCTCCAGCGCGCCCTTGATGATGTCCTGGATCTTGCCGGCCCCGGCGGCGATGCCGCAGGTCCCCAGACCCACGACCACCCGCGTGACCTCGCTCGTGGTGGGCTCCATTCGTGCTGCCCTTTCTCGCGTGTGCGGTGGGTGGATCGGCGCCCTCAGGCGTCGATCGCGGGGGTCCGGGCGCCGTACTCCTTGACCATCACGTTCGCGGCCGAGGTGCGGTTCAGCTTCCCGTGGGTGTCCTCGTTGACCATGATCACCGGCGCCAGGCTGCAACAGCCCAGGCAGGCCACGGCCGACAGGGTGAACCGCATGTCCGGGGTGGTGCCGCCATCGAGCACGTCGAGGACCTCCTCGAGGGACTCGGTGATGCCCTGGGCACCGCTGACGTGGCAGGCGGTACCCTTGCAGACCTTGATCAGGTGCTCGCCCACCGGCTCCAGGCGGAACTGGGCGTAGAAGGTGACCACGCCGTAGATCTGGGCCGGGGTGATCTCCGTCTTGCGGCACATGTAGTCCATGGCGTCGATCGGGACGTAGCGGTACTCGTCCTGGATCCCCTGCAGCAGTGGGATCGCCGCGTCCCGACCGGTGCCCCAGCGCTCGATGAGCGCGTCCACCATGTCGACGTCGAAGTCCATGGGTTCCTGTTCCTTCCGGGTCCGGTCGTTCCGCTCCTCTGGAGCGTCGTGTGCGCGTGGGCGGTCTTTTATAGGTAAGCGCGGGGGGCGGCGTCAACCGCGGGTGCGGCCGAAAGGCAGTGTAACCTTGTGTACTTAGGCTTGGCTGCCAGGCTTCGCGGCCTGCCCCTCGCCCCGCCTTCCGGATCCGCGCCTGACGCCTGACGCCTACCTTAGAAGGGCTGCTCTCCGTCCAGCAGGGCCGTGGCCTGGGAGGAGACCACGGAGGGATCGAAGTCGATGGGCGTGCCGCCGATCCACAGGTGGTCGAACGAGGCGCCCGGGGATCCCTGGCAGGCGAAGCACGACAGGCCCGCTCCGGCCAGGTCGACGGTGCCGGCCACCGAGTCCTGCAGGACCCCGTCCAGGTAGTAGTGGAACCCCGCGCCGTCGTAGTACATGCCGACGCGGGTGGGTGTGTAGATGTCGTTCACGTTGCCCACGTCCAGCAGGTAGCTTCCCTGGTAGTGGTTGGTGGGCACCGTGGCGTGCTCCACGATCGCCTCCAGGCCGCCGTTGTGGCCGACGCCGTCGTAGTCGTTGGAGGACTCGGCGGTGATCAGGGCGCCGTCCGTGTCGCGGAGCATGGCGCCGACCGCATCGTTGTCCACCATGAAGCCCAACACCTCGACGTACAGCGGCACCTCCAGGGTCAGGGTTTCGTCCAGGGCCTGCAGATAGAAGTCCTGGTTGGTGTTGTGGACCTCGATGGCCTCGTCGGTCAGGTCCCAGGTGAACTGGGGGTAACCCCAGGCGGCGTCGTAGACGTGTTCGTAGAGGTCCGACGTGTCCTGGGTGAAGGGGTCGAACAGCCAGGACAGGGAGCGGCGCTCGGTGTCCGGGTTGCCGTAGGTCAACGTGAAGTCGGTGGTGCCCACGGGAAGCTCGGGGATCACCACCCAGACCGCGGCGAGGGATCCGGCGGCGCCGTGTTCGAACCAGTACTCCATCAGCGGCCCGTCGTGGGTGAAGAACCGCAGGTCCGCGCCGTCCGCCTCGAGCTTGCCATCGGCGATCAGGGTGGCGGTATCGAGGTCGATGGCGACCGGGTGGTCGACCAGGGCGTCGGGTGTCGGGTTCTCGATGGCGATCCCTTGCCGGTAGTTCCAGCCGCCACCGACCGTGCCGAAGTCGCAGTACTCCAGGTAGGCCAGGCCGTAGGGCGAGATCCAGTAGTCGCCCGAACCGACGGGTGAGCCGTCCTCGAGCACCCCCAGGCAGCTGTCGGCAGGGCAATCCTCGCCCGCGCCCGCCAGCCCCTCGTCCTCGTCGCCGTCGCAGTCGTTGTCGGCGCCGTCGCAGGCCTCGGCGTTGCCCGGGAAGTT
>CAYTBN010000118.1:0-6982 GCA_964436045.1 uncultured Rickettsiales bacterium
CGTGTCAACCAATTACAGGGGCGAAACCGGGACAAACATTCCTGGACGCTGCAACTACTACGGCTGCGGGACGAAGATCAGGAGCGGTGCACCCGCCTGCTCGGGCCAGTCACTGAACGTGAAGCTCGCCGAAGCCACCGTGGCCGACGAACTGCGACGACTGGTGCTCACGCCCGAGCACCTGGCCGAGCTGGCCGGGATGGTCAACCAGGAGCTGTCCACCCGAGGCGAGGCGGCAGACGAGGAGCTGGGCTCGCTCGATACCCAGCACGCGAACGCCAGGCGCCGCCTGGATCGCCTGTACGAAGCCCTGGAGACCGGCAAAGTGGACCTGGACGACCTCGGCCCGCGGATTCGCCACTGGAGGGCGCGCACCGAGGAGATCGCCGCACGGCGCACCGCGCTTCGGGAGCAGTCGTCGGCCCCGCGCTCGTTGGGGATCGACGCCGAGACCCTCACCGTGTACGTCGAGGGGATGCGCGATCTGCTGGCGCGGGGCAGCCTCGACCAGCGGCGCGCTTTTCTGCGGGCCTGGATCAGCCGCATCGACGTGGACGGCAAGAGGCTGACCATCCACTACACCTTCCCGCACATGCCCGGCGGCCCGGGGAGCGACGTGCTGGGGACTGACGGGGGCAACGGGGCTGGTCCTCAAGGACATGAGGGGGCCCGGAATCCCCGTGCCGCTAGGGGAACCCCGTCGGTTCTGTCTTTGGTCAAGAATGGTGACCCCAACGGGATTTGAACCCGTGTTGCCGGGATGAAAACCCGGTGTCCTAGGCCTGACTAGACGATGGGGTCACCGGCGTGTCGATCAGGCGAATGCGTAATTACCCACCCAGTGGCTGGGTGTCAAGCGCTTCCACGTCCGATGAAGGGGTCGGAGCGCAGGATGATCTGTTCGCGGCTCGGTCCGACGGAGATCATGCGGATCGGGACACCGACCAGCTCCTCGAGGCGATCGACGTATGCGCGGGCGGTTTCGGGGAGGTCCGCGAACTCGCGAACGCCGGTGATGTCCTCTTGCCACCCGGGGAGTTCGATGTGGTCGTACTCGCAGCGGGCGAGCTCGTCGACGCAACACGGGAAGTCCACCACGGGCTGGTCGAAGATGCGGTAGCTGGTGCCGACGCGGAGTTTTTCCAGACCGCTGAGCACGTCCAGCTTGGTCAGCACGAGGCCGGTCAGACCGTTCAGCGCGGCGGAGCGGAGGGCGATGACGGCATCGAACCAGCCGCAGCGGCGGGGACGGCCCGTGGTGGAGCCGAACTCGCCGCCGGCCTTGCGCAGCTGGTCGGCGACTTCGCCCTGCAGCTCGGTGGGGAAAGGCCCCTCCCCCACCCTCGTGGTGTAGGCCTTGACCACGCCGAGCACGGCATCGATGTCGGTGGGACCGACTCCAGCGCCGACACAGGCGTTTCCGGCCACCGTGTTGGACGAGGTGACGAAGGGGTACGTGCCGTGGTCGATGTCCAGCATCGTGCCCTGGGCGCCCTCGAAGACCACGGAGTCGCCCTGGACCATCCGAGCGTGGATCGCGGCCGAGGTGTCCACGACGTGCTCGCGCAGTCGCTCGCCCCAGGCCCGGCCCCGACGCATCAGCTCCATCATGTCCACGTCGACGCCATCGGTGCCCAGACGACGCCGCAGGTCCGGCAGATGGGCCTCCAGCCGCGTCCTCAATCTGGCCGTGTGCAGCAGGTCGCCCATCCGTACCGCCCGGCGGGCCACCTTGTCCTCGTACGAGGGGCCGATTCCCCGGCCGGTGGTACCGATGCGGTTGTGGCCCCGCTCCCGCTCCCCTTTGCCATCGAGAAGGCGGTGGTAGGGCATGATCGCCACCGCGCGGTCGCTGATCTTCAGGTGCTGGGGGCCGGTGTCGTGGCCCAGGGCGGCCAGCTGATCGATCTCGGTCAGAAGCAGATCCGGGTCGATCACGACGCCGTTGCCAATGACACAGAGGGTTTCGGGGTTGAGGATCCCCGACGGTACCAGGTGGAGCACGAACTCCTGGCCATCCACGATCAGCGTGTGGCCGGCGTTGGGTCCCCCCTGGAAACGGACCACCACCCGAGCCCGCTCGGCGAGCAGGTCGGTGACCCTTCCTTTCCCCTCGTCCCCCCATTGACAGCCGACGAGTACGAGGTTCGGCACGTCCACTCCTCGAAAACGCACTCCACCGCCGTGAAGGCAATGCAACTCATACAGGACCGGAGCCTACTCGGGCGGCTTGAGCCTGAGAATCTCCTGGTTGAGGAACAGATGCAGAGCCGAGACGACCCGATACTGGTCGACCGTCCCCATGATGGTCAGCAACTCCTCGACGGTGATCCGACCGTCGATCTGACTGAGCAGGAAGCCGCCGATGGGGTCGAGGGACAGCTCGAGGATGTTGGAGTCGTCGGCCGCCAGCTCCGGGATCTGGTCCAGGGGCTTGAGGCCGTCGAGGTAGAAGGAGACCAGCTCCTCCTTGACATCCGTGGCGACCGTGGTCGTCTCGAAATCTCCGGGCGCCCGCTTGAGGATCTCCTCGCAGATGTCCAGGGCCGCGCCGAGGTTGCCCGCCTCGCGTTCGCTGTGCACCTGCTCGAGTAGTCCGCTCCGATCCTCGTCGGACATCGGGCCGCCGGAGAACTCCGCGCCCTCACCGTCTGGCGGCGGGGCCACGTCGATCTCCGACTGCGGCGACTCGAAGGGGGCGGACCACTCGCCGGTCTCGGGCACTTCGACCCCGATACCGCCGCTGTCCTCGTCCGGATCCGCGGTCTCGGAGCGGGGTTCGATGACTTCCAGGGTCTCGAGGTAGTCCACGGCGCGGGGCTCGTTGGCGTCGATCTCGAGCACCTTCATCCAGGTGACGATGGCCTCCTGGACCTTTCCGTCCACAAGCGCGACCAAACCCTGGTCGAGGAGGTCCTGGACCTCCTGGGGCGAGTGGCTTTCAGGCATCGAGCGGCTCTCCGACCGTTGATCAGGCCTAGGCCCGTCAGCTTTCCTTGCTGTCGATGGTGTCGATCGCGTCCTGCAGGGCCGTCTGAAGCTCGTTCAGCGCCGCACGGTCACGCGCCGCGACCTTCTTCTTGACCGTCACTCCCAGGCTGATGAACTCGTCGACCTGTTCCGCGCCGAGCAACTGTTCCGCCACGGGCAACTTCTGCATCAGCGTCGAGTGCAGGCTCTCCACGTGGTAGA
This sequence comes from uncultured Rickettsiales bacterium, assembly GCA_964436045.1. Classification (GTDB taxonomy): domain Bacteria; phylum Myxococcota_A; class UBA796; order UBA9615; family CAYRNR01; genus CAYTBN01. The sequence continues at coordinate 3,193 of CAYTBN010000118.1, forward strand.
TCAACTTCGCCAGGTCGTCGGCGGAGCGCTCCGCCACCTCGCTGCTCGCCTGCTCCTGGATCAGGGCCTTCAGCTCCTCCTTGGACATCCCGCCCGAGAGGGTCACGGTGATGGACTGCTCCTTGCCCGTGTCCCGGTCCAGCGCGCTGACGGAGACGACCCCGTCCGCGTCGATGGCAAAGGTCACCAGGATGTCCGGCACACCCTTGGGCGCGGGCCGGATCCCGCCGAGCAGGAACTCGCCGAACAGTTCGTTCTCGGTCGCCTGGTCACTCTCCCCCTGCAGCACCACGATCTTCACCGCCGACTGGTTGTCGTTGACGGTGGTGAAGGAGTGGGACTTCCGCACCGGGATGGTGGAGTCCTTTTTGATCAGTCCGGAGAACCGGCTGCCCATGGTGGCGATTCCGAGGGTCTTGGGCGTCACGTCCAGCAGGAGCGGCCCTTCGGATCCCCCCACCAGCGCGTCGGCCTGGAGCGCGGCGCCGAGGGCGACCACCTCGTCGGGGTTCAGGCCCTTGCTGGCAGGTTTGCCGAAGGCCTCCTCGACCCGGCGCTGGACCATCGGCATCCGCGTCTGGCCACCGACCAGGATCACCTCGCCGATCTCGTCCAAGGTCAGCCCGGAAGACTCCTGGGCCGACTTGCAGATCTCCACGGTCTTGTCGACCAGGTCCCCCACCAGCTCCTCGAGCTGCTTCTGGGTGAGCTCCTGCTGCAGGTGGATCGGGACGTTGTCCTTGCTGGCGATGAAGGGAAGAGTGACCTCGAGCGACTGCTTGAAGCTCAGCTCGCACTTGGCGTTCTCTGCCGCTTCCTTCAGCCGCTGCAGGGCGATCTTGTCCTGGCGTAGATCGATGCCGTGCTGGCCGAGGAAGGACTCCGCCAGGTGGTCGATCACCCGGTTGTCGAAGTCCAGGCCGCCGAGGAAGGTGTCCCCGGAGGTGGACAGCACCTCGTAGACTCCCTCGTCCACGGTCATGATGCTGATGTCGAAGGTGCCGCCGCCCAAGTCGTAGACCGCGATGCTGCGGTTGATGTTCTTCTCGTGGCCGTAGGCCAGCGCCGCCGCCGTGGGCTCGTTGATGATCCGGATCACCTCGAGGCCGGCGATCGCGCCAGCGTTCTTGGTGGCCTGTCGCTGGCCGTCGCCGAAGTAGGCTGGCACGGTGATGACGGCCTTGGCCACCTCCTTGCCCAGGTGGTCCTCGGCGATCTTCTTCATCTCCGCCAGCACGAACGCCGAGATCTCCTGGACGGAGTACTCCCGATTGCCGGCGACGATGCGCGTGTCGGAGTCCGGTCCCTCGACCATCTGGTACGCCACGGTCTCGGTGGTCTTGCGCACCTCGTCCGAGGCAAAACGACGCCCGATCAACCGCTTCGCGCCGAAGATCGTGTTGGTCGAGTTGGTGACCGCCTGCCGCTTGGCGATGTGGCCCACGAGGCGCTTGCCGGCCTCTGTGAACGCGACGATCGAGGGAGTTGTGGGATACCCACCACGATTGGGGATGACCTGGGGTTGGCCATCCTCGACGATGGCAACGCACGAATTCGTAGTGCCGAGGTCGATGCCGATCACGGGTTCCATACGACCGTTGCTCCCTCCACTGAGATCAGGCTCCCGACCCCCTCTTTCGGGTATGGAACCATATGCCGACAGACTTCCTGAATTTGACTGGGTATTTTGCCACGCCGCCGTAAACTACCGCAATCGCTTGAGGGCTTTTTTCACTTCGTCGTTGTCCGGGTCGATATTGACCGCCCGCTCGAACGCTCTCAAGGCGCTGGTCGGCATGCCAACGCTTTCGTACGCTCGCCCCAGCTCGACGAGGAACTCCATCCGGTTCGGTTCTCTCTCCACGGCGGTCCGCAGCAGCTCGATGGCGGTGCGGTGGCGCATGGTGTGTTCCCATACCAGCCTGCCGAACGAGAAGTAGTACTTACCCTTGGTCGGCTTGCAAGCCACCGCCTCGCTGAAATGGCCGGCCGCCTCCTGGTGCTGCTCGCGCTGGATCGATTCCTGGCCGCGGAGCCAGTGCTCCTCCGCCTTGGAGTTGCGCCCCCGCTCCAGGGAGAGCCGGAACTTCTCACCCGCCTCCTTGTTCTTGGGATCGAGCATCATCGCCCGCTGAAACAGCCCGGCGGCGTCCTCGAATTCGCCGGCCTCGTATTTGCGCTGGCCCAACATGTAGGCCTTACGCGCCTCACGCAGCCGATCGGTCAACTCCTTCTGGGCTTTCTTCAGGAAGGCCGGCGTGGCCACCTTCTTGCGCTTGGTCTTGACCTGTCCCGTCTCGCGGGTCCGGCGCAACGGTAGCTGGGAGCTGAAGGTGACCTCGTGCGTCGCCATCGACAGCTGCCCGGACTGGCCCAGCTCCTCGGCGAAGATCGACGCGTCGTAGTCCTCCCGGGTCTCGGGCTCGCTGAGGACCCGATAGGCCTCGTTGACCTTGGCAAACACCTGCTCGAGCTTGGGCTTGTAGGAGCCCATCTCGCGCCGGAAGAACCGGTCGGGGTGGAACTCGCGCGAAAGCTTGTAGTAGGCCCGCTTGACCGCCTTGGCCGGCGCGTCCTTGCTGACCTGCATGATCTCGTAATAGGTGGCCTTGTCGAGATCGTCGTACAGCCGGTCGATCCTCGCCTGCTGCTCGGGGGTGATCCCCAGCTGGGTGCCGTCGGGCAGCACCACACCCTCGCCGTGGGCGGGGGCGCTGTCCTGCTCGTCTCCGACTTCATCCTCACCGTCGTCCTCGATCACCAGATCGGCGTCCGAGTCCTCGAGGGCGGGGTCGGGAGTGGAATCCTGCGTCATCGCCCGGCTTCGTTGCTCTGGTTACAAGATATATCTGCTCAGGTCGCGATCGACCACGATCTCGTTCAGTCTACCATCCACGTACCCGCGATCGATCACCAAACGTTCACCTGAGCGCTGATCGGCGTCAAAAGCAACGTCGTCCACCAGCCGTTCCATCACCGTATGCAGCCGCCGGGCGCCGATGTTCTCGGTGCCTTCATTCACTTCGGTGGCGATCTCGGCGATGCGGGCGATGGCATCTTCTGTGAACTCCAGACCCACACCCTCGGTGCCCATCAGCGCGGTGTACTGGCGGATCAACGAGTTGTCCGGCTCGGTGAGGATCCGGCGCAGCTCCTCCTTGCCCAGCGCGTGCAGCTCCACGCGGATCGGGAAGCGCCCCTGCAGCTCCGGGATCAGGTCGGCGGGCTTGCAGCCGTGGAACGCCCCCGCGGCCACGAACAGGATGTGGTCGGTGTGGACGACGCCGTACTTGGTGGTCACTGCGCTTCCCTCGACGATGGGCAGGATGTCGCGTTGCACCCCCTCGCGGGAGACATCCGGGCCCCGGGTCCTGTGCTCGTCCGCGCCCACGATCTTGTCGATCTCGTCCAGGAACACGATGCCGTTCTCCTGGGCCAGCTCGACGGCGCGGGCCACCACCTTCTCCTGATCGATGAGCTTCTCCACCTCTTCGTTCGTCAGCAGCTCCAGCGCAGCGGGGACCTGCACCCTCCGCTGCTTCGGGCGGGCGGGCATCATGTTGCCGAGCATCTCCTGGATGTTGATGCCCATCTCCTCGATGCCCTGGCCCGAGATCACCTCCACGTGGGGGCCTGTCCGGCTCTGGGTGGTCAGCTCGACCTCGCGGGTGTCCAGCTTTCCCTCCTTCAGCCAGCCCCGCATCTTCTCCCGGTGGCGTTCGGCCCGTTGATCCGCCTCCTGCCGGGCCACGGGGTCGCCAGGCGGGATCTCAGAGCGACCTCGGGGGGT
>CAYTBN010000119.1:0-6843 GCA_964436045.1 uncultured Rickettsiales bacterium
GACCGAGTGTGACGGGGACTGCGACGACGGCGACGCGCACAACTTCCCGGGCAACGTCGAGGCCTGCGACGGGGCGGACAACGACTGCGACGGCGCCCTCAGCGACGACGAGGTCGATGACGACGGGGACGGTGTGACCGAGTGTGACGGGGATTGCAACGATGCGGATCCCGCCAATTTCCCGGGCAACGCCGAGGTGTGCGACGGGGCGGACAACGACTGCGACGGCGCCCTCGGCGGCGACGAGATCGACGACGACGGCGACGGGGTGACCGAGTGTGACGACGACTGCGACGACGGTGATCCGGCCAACTTCCCGGGCAACGTCGAGGTCTGCGACGACCAGGACAACGACTGCGACGGTGCGCTCGACGGCGACGAGATCGACGATGACGCCGACGGAGTGACCGAATGCGACGGGGACTGTGACGACGGCGACGCCGCCAACTTCCCGGGCAACGACGAGGTCTGCGACGGCGGCGACAACGACTGTGACGGTGTCGGCGATCCGATGGACGGCGCGGCCGAGGACTGCCCGGCCGTGGACTGCGAGGACGTGATGGCCTACTACCCGGGCGCGGACGGGATCTACTGGATCGATCCGCTCGGCACGAGCGTGGGTTACGAGGCCTACTGCGACCTGACCCTGGAGGACGGCGGCTGGACGCTGGCGTTGACCACCAGTGACGACGCGGTGGCCACCTGGACCTGGACCCAGCGCCTGCTGATGAGCAGCGACACCACGCTGGTGGGCGACGTGTCGCTCTCCAACGAGGACTTCAAGTCCCAGGCCCACCACGACATCTACTTCTTCGACCTGCTGTTCGTGCACCAGCCGTCGGGGATCACCGCCGAGTACGAGGTCGTCAGCGACGGCAGCGTCGCCCTGGCGGACTTCATCGGTGCCATCGATTCGCCCAACTGCGACCTGGCGATGGCCGGCAACTCCCACGAGCTGAGCGGAGGCAGCCTGACCCTGGGCGGCAACATGTGCGACACCGATCTGTACTTCAACCTCGGCGACCACGAGAGCGGGGAGGCCTACTGCCTGGACCTCAACTCGACGTGGAACCACGCCACCTACGGCCCGGTGTGGAGCATGGGCAACAACAACGGCTGCCCCTTCGACGATCCGTCGGGCGGCGGCTTCGGCCCCACCAACCCCTGCCCCTCCTGCGACGCCGGCACCGAGGACACCGAGAACACCAACCGGGGCTACGCCGGCACCCTGGGGCTCAACACCGGCATCGCCGAAGAAGCCGAGAACTACATGCAGATGTACGTGAGGTAGGAGGCGTCAGGCGTCAGGCGTCAGGCGTCAGGCGTCAGGCGTCAGGCGAGGAGAAGATCAGGAGATCGCCAGCATCCGGTCGACCGCGCGGATGGCGCGACGGGCGATGTCCGGTGGGACGGTGATCCGCGGCTCCATGGTCTCCAGCGAGGTGACGATGTCCTGCAGACCGATGCGCTTCATGTTGGGACAGGTCGCGGTCGCCAGTAGCGGCTCGAAGGCCTTGTCAGGCGCCTCGCACCGCAGCCGGTAGAGCATGCCGGTCTCGGTGCCGACCAGCAGCCGCGGGTGGTCCGCAGCCCGCGCCAATCGCACCATCCCGCCCGTGCTCTCCACGAAGTCCGCCTCGTCGATCACCGCCGGCTTGCATTCGGGGTGGACCACCACCTCGAAACCGGGGTGCCGCTGGCGGGCGGCGTGCACGTGCTCGGGCTTGATCCGATCGTGGGTGGGACAGTAGCCGGGCCAGTAGATCAGCTCACGGCCCAGCTTGCGCGCCACAAAACGGCCCAGGTTCTCGTCGGGCACGAACAACACCTGTCGGTCGCCCAGGCTCTGGACGACCTTCAGCGCGTTGGCCGACGTGCAACAGATGGTCGACAGCGCCTTGACCGCCGCCGAGCTGTTCACGTAGCAGACCACCGCGGCGTCGGGGTACTGCGCACGCAACGCCCGCAGGCCCTCCGGGTCGATCATGTCGGCCATCGGACAGCCCGCGTCGAGCCGGGGCAACAGCACCGGCCGGTCCGGCGCCAGCATGGCCGCGGTCTCGGCCATGAAGTGCACGCCGGCGAAGACGATCACGTCGGCGTCCGACTCGGCCGCCTTGCGGCTCAGCTCCAGCGAGTCGCCGCGCAGATCGGCGACGTCCTGGATCTCGGGGGGCTGGTAGTTGTGGACCAGCAGCAGAGCACCACGAGCTTGCTTGATCTCGCGGATCCGTGAACTCAGTCGGGCGATGTTATCGGGATCCATGGGGAACTATGCCTCGGGGGTGACGCCGCCGGGCCGCTGGGCGTCCAGCAGTTCCTGCCGGGCGGTGAGACTGGCCAAGGTGGCGTCGCTGAAGACCCTGCGCATCGCCTTGCTGGCGTCGCTCCACAGCTCGGAGGAGGCGCAGTGGCCGTACCACTCGCAGTCGCCGCCGAACTCTTCCCTGCACGCCACCAGTGACAGGTCGCCTTCCAGGGTTTCGATCACGTCCAGCGCGAAGATCTGGTCGGCGTCCCGGGCGAGCCGGTAACCGCCAGCGCCGCCGCGTACGCTGTTGACCAGGCCGGCCTGGCGTAGGGTCGCGAAGATGTTGTCCAGGTAGCGCTTGGAGAGCCCCTGCTCCGAGGCGATGCTACGCATTGTGACCGGAGAGGTCGTGTGGCGTTTGGCCAGCTCCAGCATCGCGCGAAGGCCATATCGAGCCCTGGTGGAGAGTTTCAAGATGACCCTCCTTTCCGGGGTTGCGTCCCCGGTTCAGATTTCTACCACGTCGTCTACCAATGCGGTAGTTCTCTGCGGCGACGCCTGTGGGCCGCCGTCAGGGCGCCGCCGGTCGCTGGGCGAGGTTCATCCGGTCGATGTCGGGGATCTGCTCCTGGATCTCGATCCACCAGGCCGGGTCCCGCTGGTCGTCCAGCTCTCGAACCGTCTTCCCCTGCTGCTCGACCCAGGTGTAGTACTTGAGGTTGTGCCAGCGCTGGCGGTTCAACTCGGTGCCCTCCTGGGCCCAGTCGGTGCGCACTCCGCCGAAGATCGACCGGAAGCGAGCCAGCGCTTCGGCATCGTCCAGTGGACCGAAGCGGCCGTCCAGATCGGTCATCACCGAGTGGTAGCGATCGATGGCGTCGGTGGCGACGGTCATCACCAGGTCGTCCTTGCCGAAGCCGTAGAATTTGGCGGTCTTGATCGCGCCCAGCAGATTGCAGACGCCGGAGATGCCGAAGATGCGGGCCATGGTGGCGGCGGCGTCGGGGGCGATCCCCGCCTCGCGCACCAGGAACTCGGTCCCCACCGGGTTGGTCAACAGCTGGAGCCCCCGTTTACATTCCATGTCGTCCAGGCAGCACATCAGGTCCATGTTCAGCACGTTATGGATCCAGGTGACGTGCTTGTCTCCGATGCCCTGGATGTCGTGGCCGCCGTAGCCGTTGGAGTACAGGGTCGGGCACTGGATCGGCTCCAGGCCGACGATCTTGTGCGCGGGATTCAGCTGTTTCAGCCGATCTCCGGCGGCGATGGTCCCCGCCGACCCCATCGACGAGCAGAACGCGGCCACCCCGCCACTGCCGATGCCCTTACCCGCCAGCTCCGCGGCCACCGCCGCCGCGCTGTTGCCGGTCACGTGGTAATGGAAGCGGTAGTTCCCCAGCACCTCGAACTGGTTGAGAACCCGCACCTTGGGGTCGGCGGCGCGCAGCTCGTGGCACTTGTCGTAGATCTCCTTGACGTTGCTCTCACAGCCCGGGGTCTTGATGTAGCGGGCGCCGTACCCCTCGATCTTGTCGAAGCGCTCCTGGCTCATCTCCTGGGGCAGCAGGACCAGGCAGTCGTAGCCCATCCGGCAGCCGACCCAGGCGCCGCCGATGCCGTAGTTGCCCGTCGAGGGCCAGACCAGCGTGTGTTGCTCAGGATCGACCGCGCCGGTCAGCTGCATGTCCATCAGCACCGAGTAGGCCGCGCCCACCTTGTGGGAGCCGGTGGGGAAGTCCACCGAGTACATCACCGCGATGGGCGCCTCGACGCCGGTGATCTCCGGCGGCACCAGGAAGTAGCGCAGGCCACCTTCTGTGTCCCGCCAGCGGATGTTGAACAGGTTGATCGGATCGAGCGGGTCGGCGGACTCCGCGGCCAGCGCCCGCTCGCGAATCGCGGGGGCGACGGTCTCGGGATGCAGCATCTCGTCGAAGGTGGGACCGAACAAGGGGCGCGTGGACATGGGCCTCTTTCTTCTCGGGGCTAGGGGCCGGGCTCTCGACTCAGGCGTGGTCCCACGACGTCCGCTCGCCGTCCTTCTCCAACGTTCCGGCGATGGTCCGGATCAGCTGCAGGGCCGGCAGGGCTGGGTTCGGATCGGCCGGCTCCTCGTCCTCCAGCCACTTGAGCAGGCGGGCGATGGCCTGGGCCTCCTCGTCGGGGATGAACAGCCCGTGGCAACCTTTGCAGATATCCAGGTCGATCTCGTCGACACCCAGGAAGCCGACCTCCATCAGTGGAGGAGCGCCCTCGCAGCGGGGGCAGGCCAGGGTCGAGCTGAGGTTGGGCTCGGTGAACAGCTCGTCGGGGACCTCGCCAGTGCGTTCGCGGATCACCCGGTGGATAGCGCTGACGTCGAGCCAGAGACCGCCGCAGGCGGAGCAGGTTTCGACCTCCACTCCGCCGTGCACCTGAGGCTGCGTGCTGGAGTGGCAATGGGGACAGTCCATGGAGCTCGTCCTCGGAAGCAGACTCTCCACGGATGCTGGGCCATTTGTGTCCGTCCGTCAACTTGGCGGCAGTGCTGCAAATGTCGGGTGATTGCAGCTGCGGCCGTCGGGGAGCGGACCGGGCCACGGCACCGGCGGCGAGGCCTGCCCCTGGTCGTCGATGTGCGTCAGGAACGCGCGGGTCTGGGCGGGATCGTCGCACCCGGATCTCCGGAATCGGACATTCGTTCACGGGCCCCTGCGCCGGGCAGCCAGGGCCAGCGACGCCAGCCCGATCACCAGCAGTCCCGCGCTCGCCCGCGGCGCCGCCGAGCAGCTGCAGTCCCCCTCGATCAGGGTCAGCGGCACGCCGCTGGTGTCGTCGTCGCCCGTGGTGTCGTCGTCGCCGCCTCCGCTGCACACGTCGGTGAACTTCCAGTCGGAGATCGGGATGACGTTCAGCTGCTTGAGTACCTCGTAGTCCGGGTCGATCTGGTATCCGCTGGGTTCCGCGTCGCGGCAATACGAGAACAGGTGATGTTCGCCCTCGATGGCCAGCTCGACCGGCGCCTCCTCGCCGTCGAACAGCAGGGGCAACGTGACCTCCCACAGCCCGTCCCACTCCTGGCGCTGCTCGACGCCCACGTCCACCTGGACGGTACCGTCGGCCAGCTCGGTCTTGCGCACTCCGAGGGCGAACACCGGGTGGCCGGCCCGGTGGACCCACTGGTCGAAGAAGGGGTCCAGCGCGACGGTGGTGTGCTCCTGCAGCACCTCCTGGAGGTCGGCGGTGGTCGCCGCGGCGTGGGCGTAGCGGTCGGCGTAGTCCCGCATCGCGTCGAAGAACGCGTCGTCCCCCATCCGCATTCGCAGCATGTGGGCGACCACGCCACCCTTGTCGTAGACGGTGCCCCCCCACATGTAGCCCGGCTCGCTCAGCGGGAAGACCCCCTCCCACTCGTTCCAGGCGATGTAGGACTCGGCCAGCCCCTCCACGTACTGGGTGTAGTAGTCCTCGCCGTAGATGTACTCGACCGCCAGCGCCTCGCTGAAGGTGGCGAACCCCTCGTTGAGCCAGATGTCGTCCCAGGTGGCGCAGGTGACCAGGTCGCCCCACCAGTGGTGGGCCAGCTCGTGGGCGAACACGAGCCCGAAGGTGCCGTTGCCGTCGACCAGCCCCTCGCCCATGGCGGTGCAGGTCTGGTGCTCCATGGCCCCGCCGATGGGCACCATCGCTGCGCCGTACTTGTCGAAGGGGTAGTCGATCCCGAAGATCTCCTCGTACATCGGCACCATGTCCCGGTGCATGGCGAAGTCGGCGGCGGCCTCCTCCTCCCGGTGGGGATAGGCCCAGTGGACGAGCGGCAGCCCGTCCACCTCGTCCTCGAGCACCACGTAGTCCGAGATCGCCACCGCCACCAGGTAGGGGGCGGTGGGGTAGTCGTGCTCCCACACCGTCTGCTTGAGCCCGCCGGGCAGGCTCACCTCCCCGGTCTTCAGCCCGTTGGCCGCCACCTCCAGGTCCGCGGGCGCGGTGATCGCCAGGCGCAGGGTCGCCTTGTCCGCCGGATCGTCGAAGCAGGGGAACCAGTAGGCGCTGCCGTCGGGCTCGGTGTAGGTGAACGACACCCCGGGCGCGAAGTTGAAGCCCAGGGTGTCGTGGGCCAGCTCCGGCTCGCCGCCATAGCGCACGGCGACCTGGTAGGTGTCGCCTGGCTCGAAATCCCCCTCCACGTCCAGCCCGGACGGTCCCTGGGAGTAGGCGCTGATCACGCCATCGACCAGCACCTGGTCCACGAGCAGCCCCACCAGATCCAGCGCCAGCGTATCGGTCGCACTGACACACTCGACGGTGACGGTGGCCGTGCCGCCGATGTGGTGAGCTCCCGGATCGACCGTGAGGTCCAGGTCGTAGTGGAGGGCATCGAACTGGTCGTTCGGGCGGCCGTCGCCGGCGATCTCCTCGGCGGGCAGCTGCGCCGGGTGACGGAACACCTGCCGCTCGACGGGGTCCGTGATCAAGGCGGGCTGGACGGCGGCCGCGGATCCGCTGGCAGCCAGCGTGAGTCCCCAGATCAACAGGAGCTGTGTTCTCATGGCCCAGGACGATACACGCCCCTCACGAGGGGTGCCACGGTCGGCTTGCCCGGCCGTGCT
>CAYTBN010000120.1:0-5902 GCA_964436045.1 uncultured Rickettsiales bacterium
CGATCGCCGATCTCAACGACGACCGGCCCCGGCCAGTGCTCGGCGGTCGGACCGCTCGGGCGACCGGGGTCGAGGGGGCTGCCGATGGTAGACTCTCGGGTCAGGAGGGGGCTGGGAATGCGACGATGGCCGAGATTCGACCATTTCGTGCGCTGCGCTACGGGCCGGACGTGGCGCCGGTACTGGAGCAGCTGATATCGCCGCCGGGGGGCAACCGGGTCTACCCGCGGTCGGGGCTGGACGGGACCCACCCGTACAACATCCTGCGGCTGGTGCGGGGGCGGTTCGATCCGGCCAACGAAGGGGCCGGCGAGCCCTACCGGGCGACCCAGGCCTGCCTCCACGACTGGAAGCAGCGGGGGGTGCTGGTCCGGGATCCTGAGCCGGCGTTCTACGTCTGGGAGCAGACCTTCGACTTCGGCCGCGAGCGGCTGACCCAGCGGGGGCTGGTGGGTCATGTGCACCTCGAACCCCTGGGCAAGCGCAACATCCTGCCCCACGAACGGACCCTGCGGGGCCCCAAACCGGATCTGCTGGATCAGCTACGGGCGCTGGAGACCAACCTCAGCCTGACCATGACGTTGATGGACGATCCCACCGGGCAGCTGCGGGCGCTGCTCGCCGATCCGCCCGATGCGGAGCTGCTGGCGGAGGTGGTGGACGGGCTGGGCGTGACCAACCGCACCTTCCAGGTCCGAGATCCGGCGTACGTGGCGGATGTGCAGCGGGCGATTGCGGGCCAGCCGCTGGTGATCGCCGACGGCCACCACCGCTACGAGATCGCCCTGGCATACCAGCGGGAGCGACGCCGCAACACGCCGGCCCGGGGGGCCAGCCCCTGGGACTACGTGATGATGATGGTGGTCCCCACCGAGCAGGCCGACCGCTCGGTCAAGCCGGCCCACCGGGTGCTGCGGAACCTTCCTCTGGGCTGGCGCGAACAGCTAGATGCGGAGCTGAAACGTTTCTTCGTAACCGAGCAGTTCGAGACCATCGAAGCTCTCGAAGCGTTCGTCAACCGCGGCCGGCTTCCCCGCCAGGGGCTGGTGACCGACGGGAGCTTGACCGGCGTTCGCCTGCGCCGGAACAAACGGGTGGCGGCGGTGCTCGACCGCCAGGCCGCGGCCTGGCGGCACCTGGAGATCACCGTGGTGCGGGCGATCCTGCTACGTGAGGTGATCGGCGTGTCGCCGGACGTGTACGCAGACAAGGAACACACCCTGCTCCCTACCAGCGCCGAGGCCGTGGAGGCCGCCATCCACCACGACGGCTTCCAGCTCGGCATCCTGGTGCGCCCCACCCCCGCCCCGCTGGTGACCGGGATCGCCCGCTCGGGCAACCTGATGCCGCCCAAGTCGACCCACTTCTACCCCAAGCCGACCAAGGGGCTGATCATGAACTCGCTCAAGGGGTTCTAGGTCTCGGACTCGGTCTCGGACTCGGTCTCGCCCTATCCCTGATCCCGGCTGAATCGCACTCATTTCAGCTACGCTTCAGCAACGGTTCATTTTCTTCATTTTTCTGTAGCTCATGCGTTGTTTTGCCGTATCCCTCATGTTACAAATCTACCCATCGAAAGCCGGGAGGGCGGAAGACGAGCGGGACGATGAACACCACACCGGTGCGAATCCCGAATTCGATGATCGAGCGAGCCGAATCCCTGATTCCCTTCGTCCGGGCCAAGCCCGAAGCGGAGGTCTGGGGAGTGCGGGTCGCCCCTGCGGTGGTCATCCGGCTGGCGTTGCAGCGCGGGCTAGCAGAGCTGGAGCGGGAGCAGGCGGAGCGGGAGCACAAGAAGTCGCGGAAGCAGAAGCAGAAGCAGCATGACGCGGGCTGAGGAAGATCACCGCGGGGGCGCCCCCTGCCCCCTTGAAGAGCTGGATCAGAAAACCTGCCGGGGACTGGTCGCCCTGTTCACCGACATCGACGGGACCATGACCGACGCTGACGGGCGGATCCCCGCCCGCAGCTTCGCAGCCATGGAGCGGGTGTCGGCCACGGGTCTGCCGGTGGTGGTCGTCACCGGCAGACCCGCTGGCTGGTGCGACATGATCGCCCGTACCTGGCCGGTCCATGGCGTGGTGGGCGAGAACGGCGGCCTGGCCCTCTGGATCGAGGGCGGGCGCATGCTGCGGGAGTACGTGGAGGACGCGGACACCCGCGCCGGTCACGCGTCCCGCCTGGAACGCATCGCCGCCGACGCGCTCGCCCAGGTCCCGGGCTGCGCCATCGCCGCCGACCAGCCCTACCGCGAGCTGGACCTGGCCGTGGACTTCGCCGAAGACGTGGCCCCCCTGGACGACGCGGCCATCGACCGCATCGTCGCGGTCTTTGCGCGCCACGGCGCCCACGCCAAGGTCAGCAACATCCACGTCAACGGCTGGTTCGGCGACTACGACAAGCTGGGCATGTGCCGGCGGATGGCGGGGCGCTGGTTCGAGCTGGATCTGGACGACGACGCCGGCCACGCGACCTTCCTGGGAGACTCGCCCAACGACGAGCCCATGTTCGCCCACTTCCCCCACGCCATCGGGGTCGCCAACGTCCGGCGTTTCCTGGGCCGGCTGCGCCACGCACCGGGATACGTCACCGGCGGCGACGGCGCCGTGGGTTTCGGCGAGGCGCTGGACCACATCGCGTCCCACCGCGCCTGATCCCGCTTCCGGGACCTCCCACGATCTGCTAGCTTCCGCCTGGCTCTCTCGCGGAGGAAGTATGGCCCCCAAGCAGCCCTGGCCGTTCATCGAGGCCCAGCAGATCGTCGACCGAGTGCTACGGCGGGATCCGGCCCCGGACGAGATCGTGTTCGAGACCGGCTTCGGCCCGTCGGGCTTGCCCCACGTGGGGACCTTCAGCGAGGTAGCCCGTACCGACTTCGTGCGCCGGGCCTTTGCCGAGCTGTCGGACGTCCCGTCCCGGCTGATCACCTTCAGCGACGATCTGGACGGCCTGCGCAAGGTGCCACTGAACGTGCCCCAGCGTGAGATGCTGGCCGGCCACCTGGGCCGCCCGCTGTCCTCGATCCCCGACCCATTCGGTGAGCAGCCCTCGTACAGCGGCTACATGAACGCCAAGCTCGAGGAGTTCCTGGCGGCCTTCGGTTTCGAGCACGAGTTCCGCTCGGCCACCGAGTGCTACCGCAACGGCACCTTCGACGAGGGCCTGTCGCGGGTGCTGCGACACGCCGACGACATCGCCAAGATCCTGGTGCCGACCCTGGGGGAGGAGCGGCGCCGCAACTGGACCCCGTTCTTCCCCATCTGCGAGCAGTGCGGGCGCGTGTACACCACCGAGGTGACCGCGATGCACCCGGCGAAGGACACCCTCGAGTACTCCTGCACGGGCTCCTTCGAGGGGGTCGAGGGCTGCGGCCACCGGGCGGAGACCCTGGTCACCGGCGGCCGGGTCAAGGTGGGCTGGAAGATCGACTGGGCCCTGCGCTGGTTCTCCCTGGGCGTGCACTACGAGATGTACGGCAAGGACCTGATCGAGTCGGCCAATGCCTCCAAGCGCATCGTCAAGGTGCTGGGTGGGCGGCCGCCGGTGGGGCTGTTCTACGAGATGTTCCTGGACGAGGGCGGCCAGAAGATCAGCAAGAAGGTGGGCAAGGGGGTCACGGTCGACACCTGGATCCGGTTCGCGCCGGTCGAGAGCCTGCTGCTGTTCATGTACAACAACCCGCGCAAAGCCAAGCGGCTGCACTACGAGGTCATCCCCCAGGGGGTCGACGACCTGCTGGGCCACCTGCGTGGTTACTCCGACAAGGCCGACGACGAGCGCCGCTGGAGCCCGCTGTGGTACTTCCAGGACGGCGACCCGCCCGCCTACCGCAGCCCGCTGGACTACTCGACGATCCGGAACCTGGTGGCCTGCATGGGCACCGCCGATCTGGACGCGGTCAAGGCCACCCTGCGGCGCTACGACCCGGACCTCGACCGGGACGGGGAGACGATGGACGGCCTGATCCGCGGGGCCATCAACTTCGACCAGGAGCTGGTCGCGCCCACGCGTACCTTCCACGATCCCGAGGGTGACGAGGCGGCGCTGCTCCGCGAGCTGGCCGACCGGGTCCTCACCGTCGACGAGGACGCCGACGCCCAGCAGTCCCTGGTCTTCGACCTGGCTCGCGAACACGAGCTGAAGCCGGGCCAGCTGTTCCAGCTGATCTACCGCTCCCTGCTCGGCCAGGCCCGCGGCCCCCGCTTCGGCACCTTCGTCAAGGTGCTGGGACGCGAGGAAATGGCCGCCACCCTGCGCGCCGCCGCCGACCGAGGCTGAGCCACCACCCGCACCGATCCAACGCAGCCCTGGCCGACTTCGGTGCCAGTGCGGGCGACGAGCCGCTTCGGCGGTGGGGTCAGCCGTCGGGGGAGCTACGGGGCGATCGTGAACGAACGGGGCGCGGACGTCAGGCCGCGGAAGCCCGCGGCGTCCACGGCGGAGACACGCCAGTGCAGGGGGTCGGTCTGGCGGGGCAGCGATGCCGCTGCGGGTGCAACCGCCGGATCGACGGTCTCGATCCGCTGGTCGATCCGCAGGAATCCCTCGTCCTCAGCGATCTCGAGCACGTAGCCGACCGCGCCGTCGACGGGCTCCCAGCGGAAGGCGAAGGTTTCGATGGCGGCGCCGTCCGCCGGCTCGACGGGTGCCGGTGCCGCCGGCAGCGGTCGCGGCGGATCCGGGGGGGCCCCCTGTCGGGCGCGGGAGCCGAAGCCGCCGGCCACGGTGACCTCGGCACCGGCCGCGGCGGTCATCACGTTCCCGTCCAGGGACTCGATCCGCGACGCCACTGGAGCGTCGCCGGCCGCCGGCTCGACGGCCACGCGGAACTCGGTCCCCCGCACGCCCCCGATGGCGGTCGGCGTCTCGACCTCCACGTGCTTGCGCGACTCTGCGGAGCCCGAGGTGACCACCTCGACGGCCCCCTTGAACAGTCGCACCACCGCAGAACGCCACCCCCGGTCCTCGGTGACCAGCAGCTGGGCGATCTCCACCTCACTGCCCGCTTCGGCGAACAGGTGGTCGTGATCCATGCTCTCGCCGACCCCGATCAGTCGCAGGCTGGCCGAGCCGTCGGGCCCGGTGATAAGCACGTCCCCGACCTGCAATCGCGCGCCGACCCCCGCCGGCAACATCGAGCCGGCGGCGGCGCGTACGGTCACCTCCCCTCGCACGTACAGCAGCTCGGCCGTGCTCTGGGCCACGTCCACCAACCAGCCGGCGGGCACGACGAGCTCCTGGCCCGGCGACGGTGCTCCACCTGCGGCCAGGCCATTGTGCTCCAGCACACGGGTGACACCCCCCTCGCCCACCAGCCGCGCCAGCATGGCGTTCACGTCGTCGCCCCGGTGGACGATCAGCCGTGCGTCATCGGCCGCACTGGCCACACCCGCGGAGGCAATCCACGCCAGCAGCACCATCCCCTGTAGCCACATCACCGTGGTCTTGCTCATGGCTCGCTCCCTCCGGGTTCGGCCAGGCGGAACTCCACCCGGCGGCGTTCCGGATCTTCCTCTCCCGTCGCGCCACCACCCACGTATGGGTTGGCCACGCGCGCCCGCAACCGGTCGGCGGGAGCCCCGTAGCCGATCAGCAGCGCGCGCACCACCGCCGCGCGGTCGCGCGAGAGCCGCGCGTTGTTCTCCGGACTGCCCTGGGGATCCGCCCAGCCGACCACCTCGATGGTCCCCCGGCCGTGCCAGGCGGCGACCGCACCCGCCAGCTCGCGCAGCTGCCGGTCACCGGCCGCGGACACCGCCAAGGATGCGGTGTCGAAGTACACCCGGAGGCCCAGATCGAGCTCGGTCTCGGTCTCGGCCTCGGTCTCGGCCTCGGTCTCGGTCTCGGCCTCGGTCTCGGTCTCGGTCTCGGTCTCGGTCTCGGTCTCGGTCTCGGTCTCGGT
>CAYTBN010000121.1:0-5703 GCA_964436045.1 uncultured Rickettsiales bacterium
AGTACGGGGAGGCCGCGTAGTGGAACTTTGTGTCCAGGAAACCGGGTGCGCTACAGAACTGACCCCTCGCGTCCAGACACGCCGCTCCAGAATAAGATAGGCGACCGTACTCGCGCCACTCGCGCGTGCGGGTTATAGAAAGTGGGTCGACTCGCAGCTGGCTGCCGCACAGGAGGAGATGCCCATGAGCGCCCAGCCCGAACCGGCCCCAGCGCCCGCGATCAAGCGACCGTCAGGGCTTTCTTCCCGCGTTCGCTGGCTACGCGACTACTTCTTCACCGGCGTCCACCGGCCCTGGAACAACGAGTGGACCTGCTGGACCACCGGCACCCCGTGGGACGTGGTCTACGAGGAGATCAGCTACTACATCGTCCCGGAGACCTACCCCTTCTTGCCGCCGTTCCGCAGCTCGACGCTGCAGGCGGCGCGGCCGGTCGAGCTGCCCCGGGACTTCTGGCGTCGCAGCCTGGTGGAGCGGCGGGCGTGGTTCATCCGCGAGGTGATGGTCAACCGGCTGCCCCACGAGGTGCTCCCCGGCGACCTGCTGGCTGGCGGGCGGTTCAACATCCTCGCCTCCCGTTGCTGGAGCAAGGCCGAGGCCCGCGACCGGGATCGGCTGATCCTGGGCAAGAAGGGCGCCCGGGCAGCGGTCAAGTGGTTCCACGATCACGGCTACGGCAACGCAGGCGCCACCAGCGGCCACGTCATCGCCGGCCACGAGCGGGTGCTGCGGCTGGGCTGGCGCGGTATCCACGACGACCTGGAGCGCCGCTACCGGGCACTGTCCACCGCGGATCAGCAGGGGGAGGCCGGCGAACAGCTGCGGGCGATGATGCTGGCGTCGACCATGCCCCGCGAGCTGGCCGCGGGCTACGCCGACGTCTGCCGCCAGCTGGCCGCCGACGAGGCAGCACCGGACCGGGCGGCCGAGCTCGAGGGGATGGCGAGCCAGCTCGACCGGGTGCCCTGGGAGCCGCCGCGCACCTTCTGGGAGGCGGTCCAGTCCCTGTGGCTGAACCACATGCTGGTCCTGGCCGACGAGAACTACCCGGGGGCGGGGGTCAGCTTCGGCCGTGTGGATCAGTACCTGTTGCCCTACTGGGAGACCTCGCTGGCCGAAGGCATGGACCGGGAGTTCGGCAAGGAGATCCTGCGTTGCTTCTGGGTCCACGCCAATACCGCCTACGACGCCATGATCCGGGTGGGAGGCAACCAGGGCATCACCGCCGGCTTCGGCCAACTGATGAGCCTGGCTGGGCTGGGTGCCGATGGGGCGGACCGCACCAACGACCTGACCCTGGCGATCCTCGAGGTGATCGACGAGATGAGCCCGATCCTCGAGCCCAAGCCCAACGTCCGCCTCCACCGGGACTCGCCGGAGCCGCTGCTGGACCGGGTGGTCGACATGGTGGCCAGCAGCCAGGGCGCGCCGTTCCTGCTCAACTTCGACGAGCGGTCGGCCGCGGGGCTGATGCGCCAGGCCGCCCGCGCCGGGCAGGGCAACCAGATCACGGCCGGCAACGTGATGGACTACGCGTCGGTGGGGTGCCTGGAGAACACCATGGTCGGCAACGACCGATCCGGCACCGTCGACTGCAACCTCAACCTGCTCAAGGCCGTCGAGCTGGCGCTGACCGGTGGCTGGGATCTGCTGCCGTTCACCGATCCGATCACCGGAAAGACCGACCCCCACAGGCGGGACGGTCCGGACACCGGCGACGCCACCCACTTCGACACCTTCGACCAGTTCTTCGATGCCTACGCCGAGCAGACCCGCCACATCGTCCGCCGCTGCGTCGAGCTCTACGAGCGCAGCGAGGAGGCCCGCGCACGCTTCAGCCCGACCCCCTACCTGTCGTGTCTGATCGAGGGTTGTGCCGAGTCGGGCAAGGACGTCACCCGGGGCGGCGCCGAGATCGACATGGTGACCATCGAGGCGGTCACCTTCGCCACCACAGTCGACTCGTTGCTGGCGATCCGTGACCTGGTCTTCGACGGTCGCAAGTGCACCATGGCCGAGCTGATCGCGGCGCTGCGGGACAACTGGGAGGGGCACGGCAAGTTGCAGGCCTGGGCCCAGCATCGCTCCCCCAAGTACGGCCGGGACGACGACGTGGCCGACGCCATGGCCCAGCGGGTGATGGAGCTGTGGGCCGACGAGAGCTGGAAGCACCGCACCCGCGTCACCGGCCGCCAGTTCCGGCCCGGGATGCTCAGCTGGAACTACTGGGTCGGCGACGGCTACGTGATGGCCGCGTCCGCCGACGGCCGCCCGCGGGGGCAGTTCCTGTCCAACGCGATCTGCCCCTCCAACGGGGCCGATGTGCTGGGCCCGACCGCCAACGCCAACTCGGTGGGCAAGGCCCTGGGCGGCAAGGACCCGGATGGCGACGGTGACTTCGCCGGATACCGCAATGCGCTGCCCAACGGAGCCAGCCACACGATCACCTTTAATCCGTCGTTGCTGCGGGACGGGGAGCACCGTCAGAAGTTCAAGGCCTTCTTGCGCGGCTACGCGGACACCGGAGGCACGGCGCTGCAGATCAACGTGCTGGACGCGGCCGTCCTGCAGGAGGCCCAGAAGCACCCCCAGCGCTACCGCCACCTGCTGGTCCGCGTGACCGGCTACAACGCCTACTTCACCGCCATCGGCCGCGAGCTGCAGGACGAGATCATCGCCCGGGAAATCCACAAGCAGCTGTGACGACCGTCGATCCCAACCCCGTCCGGGCCTCCCGGCACGCCACCGTCCTCAACATCCAGCGGATGAGCACCGAGGACGGCCCGGGGATCCGCACCACGGTGTTCTTCAAGGGCTGCACCCTGACCTGCGACTGGTGTCACAACCCCGAGAGCATCGACGCCCGCCCGGAGACCGTCTGGCACTCGGAGCGCTGCATCGGCTGCCACACCTGCGACGACATCTGCGTCCATCGCGGCCTGGGCCGGGGTGAGGCCGGGATCGAGATCGACCGCACGACCTGCCAGCGCTGCGGCGCCTGCGCGGACGAGTGTCCGGCGCTGGCGCTGGAGCAACTCGGCACCCGCTGGGCCCTGGACGACCTGGTCCGCGAGGTGGACAAGGACCGCCCTTACTTCGCCCGCTCCGGCGGTGGGGTCACCGCATCGGGGGGCGAGCCGGCCGTGCAGGCGGGGTTCGTCGCCGCCTTCCTGGGGGCCTGCCGCGAGACCGGCCTGCACACGGTCCTGGACACCTGCGGAGTGGCGTCGGCGGACGCGTTGCTGGCGATGGCCCGCCAGGCCGACCTGGTGCTGTACGACCTCAAGCTGGTCGACGACGACGCCCACCGCCGTCACACCGGAGGGGGCAGCGGCGGGGTGCTGGACAACCTGCGCGCGCTGGCCGCGGACCCGGGGACGGGCGAGCTGTGGATCCGCACGCCGCTGATTCCGGGGGTCACCGCCACCGGGGACAACGTCGGCGCCATCGCCCGCCTGCTGCGGGACGAACTGGGGGGGCGCGTGGCCCGGTGGGAGCTGTGCGCCTTCAACAACCTGTGCCAGCACAAGTACGAGCGGCTGGGGCGGAGCTGGGCCTACGGCGGAGAGCCGCTGATGACCCGGAGCGAGCTGGATCGGCTGGGCGACGTCGCCCGGGAGGCCGGTCTCGAGATCGATGTCGTGCAGGTGACGGGCATGGCCCGGAGGGAGAGCTGAGCATGGGTGACCGGATCGCACAGGCGGATCTGCCCCGGCTGGAGAACGACGCCAAGATCGGGCTGCTGGCGACCGTCGACGGCGACGGCAAGCCCCACATCAGTCTGATCACCAGCCTGCAGGCGAGGACGTCGACGGAGCTGATGTTCGGTCAGTTCACCGAGGGACGCAGCAAGGAGCACGTGCGCCGGGAGCCGCGGACCGCGTTCGCCATCCTGACCCCGGACCGCACCCTGTGGCGGGGTACGGCGCGCTGGACCCGGGCGGTCACCGAAGGCGAGGACCACGAGGCCTACAACCGCAAGCCGATGTTCCGCTACAACGCCTACTTCGGCATCCACACGGTCCACTACCTGGATCTGGTGGAGACCCCGGGCGCGGAGTCGTTGCCGTTGCTGCGGATCGCAGCGGGCATCGCGACCACGGCGCTGGCCTGGGGCATCCGGCGGGGAGCTGCGGCCGAGGATCCGTTCACCCCCTGGGCGCGGTCGTTCATCGGGAGTCCGGGCACGCTGAAGTTCGTGGCCTTCGTGCGGCCGGACGGCTTCCCCTGGATCGTTCCGATGGTGCCCTGCGTCGCGGCGGGCGGGCCGCGGCTCGTGCTGGCGGCCACGGTCCACCGGGCCGAGCTGGAGGCGCTGACCCCGGGACAGCCGGTGGCGGTCTTCGCGGCCAACATGCAGGCCGAAAGCGTGCTGGTGCGAGGGCCCTTCCGCGGGTTCCGGCGGATCCGCGGCCCGCGGGTTGGCGTCGTGGACGTGGACTTCGTGTACAACTCGATGCCGCCCCAGCATGGCCCCGTGTATCCTCGGCCACCGCTGGAGCCGGTGACCGATTTTGGTGAGCCGCTTCCCAGCCTCTGAACGCCTCGCGCGCTCGCGGGGGAGCGTGCCATGGAATGTGTTCTGGCGTTGAGCGCCCCCTTGGCCTATCATCCCGCCGCGAAAGAGCCCGGGAGGCGTGGTCATGGCCGAGAAGAAATCCAAGAAGAAGCTGGTCCTCGGAGGGTGCGCCTTCCTGGGGTGCGGAAGCGTCCTGCTGATCCTGCTGCTGGTGGTGGGCGGCGGAGCGATCCTGGTGTTCCAGGAGCCGGTCGAGGACGCCATCGGGTTCGAGATCCCGGACATCGCCTTCATCGATGACCTGGGCCTGGACGAACTGGCGGGGGACGCCTTCGCCGACATGGAGGTCGACCTGGAGGACAGCGGCGACACCGGACAGGTCACCGAGGATCCGACCCCGGCGCCCGTCGTCGAGGACGACGTCGAGGACCCGACCCCGGAACCGGTCGTCGAGGACGAGGTCGAGGACCCAACCCCCGCCCCGGTCGAGGACGACGGAGATTCGTCCACGGGCGGTCGCCCCGACAGCGGCGACACCGCGCGTCCGGGCAGCGGCGACGACGATGACCAGCCAAAGGACGTCTCGTTCGAGCACGACTCGCTGTCGATGCTGATGGTCGGTGAGAAGATGTCCATCGCGGCCACCACGCCGGACGTGGACGACTGCCGCGTCAAGTTCGCCTGGCGGCCGGTGGGCTCGTCGTCGTGGACCAAGAAGTACCTGAAGACCAAGGGTGAGAAGCACACCCTGACCCTGACCGTCACCGCCGAGATGAGCCCGGAGTTCGAGTACTACCTAAAGTCATACGACTGCGGCACGGCCAAGTGGCCGAAGAGCGGGTACCAGTCGGTGAAGGTGTTCTGAGAACAAGCGCTTGCGCCTGAGCCCCACTCCTTACGGACATTCCAGGGGCGGGGTATTGAGGGGGGCGGGCTCGCCGTCGGTTCCACAGTTATAGTACTCGTTGGTGACTTCCCAACCACAGCTGGGGTTTTCTGTGCAGTCCAGGGTGCACAGCCACCCATTCTCGCACCACAGCAGACCGGTCTCCCCTTCGCAACAGCCATCGTAACTGATGGGCCCGCAGCCTTCGTGGACGCCTTCGCCCGCGGAGCAGGGGCTTTCCTCGGTGGTGTCGTCGTCTCCGGTGTCGTCGTCTCCGGTGTCGTCGTCTCCGGTGTC
>CAYTBN010000122.1:0-1911 GCA_964436045.1 uncultured Rickettsiales bacterium
GTCGTCGCAGTCGTCGTCGCAGTCGGTCCAGCCGTCGGCGTCCAGGTCCACCCCGTCACAGGGATCGACTCCGGCGGCCCAGACCGCCGCGTTGCCCATCAGGATGTTCCCCCAGTCGTAGCTGGTGGCCAGGTCGCAGTCGGAGGTGAAGTAGTGCAGGTTCAGGTAGACCGCGCGGCCGAGGCCGTACTCCCAGTACGCCGCCAGCGGATCGCCGTCGCTGTGGGTCACCGGCACCGAGGCTCCCTGGCGGATGGTGACGCCAGTGCCGTTCTCGCGCCCCACCGAGTCGCCCTGCTGGAAGCTCACCCCGTCGATCATGAAGTCGCCCGGATCGTCCACGGTGTAGAGCAGGGGCGAGCCGAAGTCGGCGTTGCTGCTGTTGATGAAGTAGGGCAGATACGGGTGGTCGTAGCCCTGGTTGTTCATCGTCCAGGGGGTGGCGACGATGCCCCCACCGCCGTCCACGTACTGGTCGAAGGCCCCGTCGTCCCAGCAGCCGTTGCCGTAGACCACGATGGCGTCGAACTGGCCGATCTGACCCACACCGCAGCTGCCGAAGGTGGTGACGTTGACGTCGGGCAACGTGGCCAGGTAGGTGGCCACGCCAGCCGTGTAGAAGCTGCCCTGCATCACCCCGATCTCCAGGGCAGCGGCGGGCGGGGCGAGCAGTACGCTCAGCAACGCGAGCAGGCCGGTGCGCGTGACGATCGAAGGCATCGATTCCTCCACGATGAGGTGCGGCAAGGTGCCTAGACTACTTAGCAGAAGCCTCGCCGCCGGACGAGGGTCCGCCGGAGCCCGGATCGAGCGGCAGCGCGGTCAGATCCCGTTGAGGCGGCCGCCGTCGACCGGGAGGCTGACACCGCGGATGTAGGCGGCGGCCGGGGTGGCCAGGAAGGCAATGGTGGCGCCGAGCTCGGCGGGGCGGCCCAGGCGCGCCGCGGGCACCTTGTCGATCCACTGCTCGCCGATGGCCTCGACGGTCGTGCCACCGCGCGCCGCCAGCTGCTCGCCCAGCGAGCGCAGCCGCCCCGTGTCCGTGTACCCCGGCAGCACGTTGTTGATCGTCACACACTCCGGCAGCTCCTTGGCCAGGGTCTTGGACCACGAGGCCATCGCACCGCGGATCGTGTTGGACACCCCGAGCCCCACGATCGGCTCACGCACGCTGAGAGAGATCACGTTGACGATGCGGCCGAAGCCCGCCTCGACCATCCCGGGCAGCAGCGCCTTGACCAGCAGGTGCGACGCGAACAGGTGGCGACCGAGGGGCGCCAGGAAGTCGGCCTCGTCCGCCTCGAGCAAGGGACCGGACGGGGGACCGCCCGTGTTGTTCACCAGCACGTGGACCGGGCCATGTTCGGCGATCAGGCCCTCGACGACGCCGGCCAGTTCGTCGCGCCGCTCCAGGTCGCAGACCCGGTATCGCGCGGCGGGGGCGCCAGCGGCCAGCAGATCGGGCACCAGATCGGCAAGCTGCTCTTCCCTGCGTGCCACCGCGGTCACCTCGGCCCCCAGCGATGCCAGCGCCAGCGCTGCTGCCCGCCCGATCCCGGCGCTCGCCCCGCAGACCAACGCGTGATAGCCCTTCAACGACAGCTCGATGCCCATGGTGGTCTCCCTCGGCTCCGCTGTTGATTACTCAGCCCGAGCCTTCCCGTCAATCGCCGAAGCCCGACTTCGGTCTGGCGACCATCCGCCCGGGTTCGTCTGGTCGCGGGTCCCGGTGAGCTGGACCGCCCACGGAGCCGTCGCGGCGGGAGTACCCGCGGGGTATCGGTGCGAGGGAGACCGGTAGGGCGCGGGGGAGAGCCGTGGACGAGAGATGAAGGGAGGAGGGAGGAGGGAGGAGGGAGAAACGAGAAACGAGAAACGAGAAACGAGAAACGAGATTGAACCAAATTCGTG
>CAYTBN010000122.1:2011-5676 GCA_964436045.1 uncultured Rickettsiales bacterium
GAGAAACGAGAAACGAGAAACGAGAAACGAGAAACGAGATTGAACCAAATTCGTGCTTCGGCAAATCGAAGTTTGTATTTGGTTCATAATCGGAACCTCAAATACACTTCAATCGACTGAAACGATGATACATTTCAAAAAACGAACCAAACAACGCCACCGACTTGCCGAAACGCGAATTTGGTTCAACAGGACAACGACGTCTCCCGGCGCGAGCGAAGCGATGACGCCTCCCTCCCCCTCTCCTCTTTCTCCCCTCACGCAATCCCGTAGTAGTAGGCCGTGTGGGCGGGTGGGCGGAGCCCAGCCGTCCAAGCGGGGGTGGAGCTTGTGGTCGGGCTGCCGGGAACCGGCTCGATCACAAACTGGCGGCTGGTTCGGCGCCCTGCCCAGCCTCGGCCAGGTCGCCCGTCCACAGATCCACGCCCGCGGCGGGGCTCCCAGGCGCGCGCCCGGGCTAGGAGCGTTCGGGGAAACTCAGCCGTTGGGTGCCACGGCGTGCTTGCCACGCCGTGGCACCCAGCTCTGGGAGGCATTCCTCGAGGTGTAGCGGCATTCCGCACACCTATTCAGCAGGGGTCGGGGAATCCCATCGAACATCGCCAGTCGCGGATGGTAGTGAACACGGGGTAGGGGTTGTCCGACAGGTCGACCCAGGCGAACTCCTCCCACTGACCGTCCTGGAGCATGAACGGCATGACCGCCTCGATGTTGGCGTGGGGGAACCAGTCGTTCTGCCAGGCGAGCAGGGTCCAGTCAGCCACCAGCTGACGGTTGCCGCCGGCCGCGTAGTTCACCGACCAGCCGGTCTCGGTGATGTAGGCCCGCAGGGGCGGATTCCCCAACGCCGCGAGCTCGGCCTCGAAGTAGTACAGGCCCGGGCCACAGATGGCGTACTCCTCGAAGAACCCCCAACCCTCCCCCTGGGCCGGATAGGCGTGGGTCGAGAAGCCGTCAAGCTGGCTGTGTACTCCGGGCACGGCCGCCTCCATGGCGATGATGTAGTCCTCGGAGGTGATGCCGCCGGTCCAGTTGGCTCCTCCGCACTCGCATTCGACCACGCCGCCCGGGGCGTACCCGGCATTGATCACGTGGATCCGCGGATCCCCGATGGCGTGCAGCGCGTTGGTGACGTCGCGCAGCAGCGCGGCGTACTCCGCGGCCATGGTCGTGTAGTTCAGCCAGCCCTCGCCCGCGTCGCAGGTCCACTCGTAGCAGAGGTTGGGCTCGTTGAAGACCTCGATCACCATCGGCCAGTCGGGGCGCTTGGGCAGCGCCTGGACCACGGCGCCGAAGGCCGCGGCCAGGGAATGGTAGTCCATGTGGCCCGGATCGTCGGACAGGTTGCGGATCGTGGTGTCGCCCCACGCGGTCTGTAACCGGATCACCGGGACGAGGTCCCGGGCGTAGACCCCATCGACTGTGTCGATCCACTCCTGGGGTGGCTGGGTCATGCCCAGCTGGATACCCGGGAAGATCAGCTTCACGTGCCCGCCCCGTCCCGCCAGCTCAGCGGTCCGGTTCCACTGGTCGGTGTTCCCCGGGCCGACCAGGCCGATGCCGAAGGGATTGTCCGGGGGCGGGCCGACGGAGTCGTCGTCGTCACCCGTGTCGTCGTCACCCCCCGCGGGTCCGACCCAGACAGAGACGTCGCACAGCCAGGTCTGACCCTTGTCGGCGGTGAACGACCAATCGTATCGCCCCTCGTGGAGGCCGCCGTAGATGTAGTACCAGGTCCACGGGCCGTCGCCGTTCCCCGACTGGTCGACCACGTCGTCGAAGGTCCCGCTGACGGGTTCGCCCCCCGGCGCGGACCCGTCGAGACCCACGTAGACATACCCCTGGTC
Source organism: uncultured Rickettsiales bacterium (assembly GCA_964436045.1). Taxonomy (GTDB): domain Bacteria; phylum Myxococcota_A; class UBA796; order UBA9615; family CAYRNR01; genus CAYTBN01. Next base: position 3,859 of record CAYTBN010000122.1, read on the forward strand.
GCCGGTGACATCCACGTGCAGGACGTCCGCCGTCGTGGTCGGCACGGGTGTCACCGCCACGCTCAGGCCCGTGGCGCAGCTCCATTCCGGCTCCGGCAGCGTCATCGCCCACGTCGTCATCGCCCGCTCCGGGGCAGCCGGGCAGCCAGAACAAGGCCAGCGTCACCATCGATGCCAGGAAGTACCGCACGGATCTCCCTTCTGCTCCCCGCATTCTGCCACGCCGGCGGGTGCCCTTGAGATCCGGATGACCTGGGGCCACGATGGTTGGCCAGATGACCCGCTTGACCCCGCCCCTGCTCCTCCTGATCTGCCTGACCGTCGCGACCGCTCCGCAGGCGGCGGAGCTGACGGTGGATCCCGCCGGAGGCGCAGACTTCGACACGGTCGCCGCGGCCCTCGAGGAGGCGGTCTCCGGCGACGTCGTCCGGCTGGCCGCCGGCGTCTACGCCGCGTCCGTCAACGACGAGGTCTTCCCGCTGTCGCCGCCGCCGGGGGTGACCCTGGCCGGCCAGGGAGCGGGGCAGACGATCCTGGACGGCGAGTACGAACAGGGGCTGCTCGACGTCCAGTGGACGGACGGCGAACCGGTGACCGTGCGGGAGCTGACCCTCACCCGCGGGGAGGCACCCGCCGACGGCAGCGGTGACGTGATCTACCTGTGGCAGGCCCAGGCGCGCCTCGAAGCGGTGGCCATCGAAGCCAATGGCGACCCGACCTTGCCCGATCTGCCGTGGAACATGGACGCCTGGATCGACGTTCGCAGCTCCGAGCTGACCGTGGTCGACACCGTCGTGGCTGGCAACCACGGCTCCCACGCAGGCATGGAGTGCGACCACTCCGAGATCACCCTGGAGCGGGTCACCTTCGAGGGCAACTATTGCTACTACGCGCTGGTGGCCCTGTCGGAGAATTGTGACGGTGCGCTGGCCGATCTGACCCTACTGGACAACGACGGCGGCAACTGCGAGGTCGCGCTGCTCGACGCGGGTCCGGCGGAGGTGACGAACCTCCTGGCCGCTGGCAACGACGTGGGTCCTTGCCGGCTGGTCGGCGGCACCCAGCTCGTCCACGCGACGGTGGTGGACAACCGCGCCCAGGGGGTCCTGCCGCTGATCGAGGTCGACCGCCTCGGCCACTCCATCGTCGCCCACAACAGCGGCGGCGTCCGCATCGGTCACCTGGGACACGCGGCGTACAACAACCTGTACGGCAACGCGGACGGTGGCTGGCTGGACAAGGATCGCACGGGTATGGACGGGAACCAGGCGGTGGACCCCCGCTTCGTCGAGGTGAGCGACGAGGGTGGCGCGCGGGATCTCCACCTGGCCGCGGACAGCCCCTTGCGGGATGCCGGCGGCGACGAGCTGACCACGCCCACCGACATCGAGGGAAACGCCCGGCCCATCGATGGGGACGGCGACGGTACCGCGATCCCCGATCCCGGTTGTTACGAGCACGCGACCGTGGCCGGAGACGACGATGACAGCGCTGGAGACGACGACGACGACGGCTGCGGTTGCACCCAGACGGCACCTACCAGAGCAGGTCCGATGGGACTGCTGGCGCTCCTTGCGACGCTGGTCCACCGCCATCGCCGCCGCGGCTGACTTACCCGCTGAGGCGAAGCCCTGCTAGGCTTCGTGCTAGCCACGGGAGGACAACACATGGAACGACGTCTGATTCTGCCGCTGATCGGCTGCTTCATCGCCTGGGCCGCCCTGACGGGATGCCCCGCCGACGACGACGACTTCTACTCGGGCGACGACGACACCGGCGACGACGACACCGGCGACGACGACACCGGCGACGACGACT
>CAYTBN010000123.1:0-4817 GCA_964436045.1 uncultured Rickettsiales bacterium
CGACAACTGCGACGGCGCCGTGGACGAGGGTTACGACGGTGACGCGGACGGCGTGTCGACCTGCGCCGGGGATTGCGAGGACAACAACCCGGACATCTACCCGGGCAACCCCGAGGTCTGCGACGGGCTGGACAACGACTGCGACCTGCTGATCGACAACGGCCTCAACATCCCCGGCTGCCTGATCTACTACCTGGATGAAGACGTGGATGGGTACGGCCAGGACGCCTTCTACCAGTGCGCCTGCGAGCCGGACGGCTTCTACTCCACCGAACTCAGCGGGGACTGCGACGACAACGACTTCGATGTGAACCCGGACGCCCTCGAGATCTGCGACCTGATCGACAACAACTGCGATGGGCTTGTCGACGAGGCGTGGAACGACTGCGTCGTGGACAACGGGATCGGCGGTTGTATCAACGGCGAATGCACCATCGACTCCTGTGATCCCGGGTTCTACGACATGGACCTGGACGTGGCCAACGGTTGCGAGGCGGAGGAGGACCTGTACGAGGCCTTCGGCGGCGACTCCTGTCTCGCTCCTGTGGACGCCTTTGGCAACCTCACCGACAACCCGAGCTCGATCCTCTCGGTCTCGGCCAACATCGTGCCCATGTACGACGAGGACTGGTACCTGTTCCACACCGTCGATCTGCCCGACGTGGACGGCGACTGCGATCCCTTCGACGTGGCCGTGTTCTTCTCGTCCAACCCCGACGACCGGTTCCGCTTCGAGGTGTATCACCCCAGCTGCAACGGCTTCGACTGGACCCACCCGGAGACGGGGCAGTACACCGCCTGCGGCACCAACCTGACGAGCTTCGACTGGGAGGTCACCGGGGAGTGTCCCTGCACCAACGATCCTGCGCCCACCGAGGGCTACTCTGCGTGCGTGGACAACAGCTTCGATTTCCTGCTCCGGGTCTACCAGGTCAGCGGGGTGGACGATGCGACGAACTACTCCATCTCGATCACCAACGGCTGAGCCGTTCGCCCGCGCTGGGCTTGACCATCACCTGTAGCTTGACGAACACCGAGCGCGACCGCGCCTGGAGCGGACCGGGCTCCCAGGCGGCGCCCTCGCTGTAGCCCAGGTAGATCGCGGTCCCCGGATGGGGGGCGTAGGAGAGCAACACCTGCAGGGCCAGGTCCTCGCGGAAGGTGTTGATGTCGAACACGGTCCGCAGCCACAGGTCATGGCGCAGGGCGAGCACCAGCACCGTCCGGACGAGCTGGACCTGGTACTGCAGCTCACCGCCGGGTTTGAACATCGCGTGGTGGGTCACGTCCAGGTCGGCCGTCAGCCGCCGGAACAGCCGCAGGTGCAAGTTGGCGAACAGCTCGTAGTAGGAGCCCTGGAACAGATCCTCGGGATCGTAGTTGACCTCGGTCCCGACGTAGCCCGCCACGAGCCAACGGACCGTGTCGACCGCCGAGCTGCGCAGCCGGGTCCAGCCCGCGCCGCCGTCGAAGCGCTGGTCCTTGTAGGTCTCGTGCCAGTTCATCACGCCGCAGCCCAGCGTCGAGGTCCGCCACAGCCTCATGGCCAGGCCCACGTCGGCCCAGTGGTCGGTGAAGTTACCGGAGTGGTCGTGGGTCATCGCTGCGCCGCCAAAGGGTTTGATCCACGTGAGGACCTTGCGCGCCGTATCGAAACGGTATCCGCCGCCACCCCAGGTCTCGAGCACGTCCACCCGGGTGCGGAAGGCGGTCTCGGCCCGGAAGCCGCGGGCGAAGTTGCTGTGACCGAGCCAGGCGTCCCCCTTGCCGTTGTCCAGGGTGGCCTCGATCTGGTAGGCGCCGCCGTGGAGGCGATCGCCGTCCCGCGCCCCGGTCATCGAGTAGAGCCCCTGCCCCTGGAAGGTGAGCGCTTGCCCACGGGCACGAAGGCGTCGATCCCACCGACGCGGTTGTAGGCGTCGGGGCGGGCACCGTCGCCGAGCTCCTTGTCGGCGAGGAACAGCCCGATCGATCCGCGCTTGCCCACGTCGCGTTTGATCCGCAGCACGTTGTCGACGGCGTGGCGTCCGGCCACGTCGTCGGCGCCGAACCCCGGCGTCACCGCCTCGCTCACCACCGACGCAGACGGTTGCGAGTCCACCGCGTGGAGCACCCCCAGCGTCCAGCCGTTCTCGACCCCGTTGACGTTGAGGCCTTCGACCGGGCTGACGATGGAGCGCGTGTAGAGCATCTCCAGCGGCGTGCGGAACACGTCGATTCCCTCGAGGAAGAAAGGGCGTTTCTCGTCCAGGTCGAGGGCGTAGCGGGTGTTGATATCCAGCTGCCCCGGGTCGCTCTCGATCTGGCTGAAGTCCGGGTGCACGGCCAGCCCCAGCGACACGTTGGGGGTGATGCCCCAGCGCAGGGTCACGCCCCGGTGGAAGGAGTCGAGCCCGAACTCCCGCTCCGGGGCCATCGCGCCGTCTTCGCCGCGGCTCACGCCGTGGCCGAAGGTGACGGCGGGGATGATGTCCAGCGGGGCCCCGGGATCCACGTCACGGATGCCGACCAGGGTGGCCGCGTGGCTCCACATTCTGGGGGAATTGGGCACGTCCGGAAAGATGATCTTCTCGCCCCGGGATTCCAGCAAGCGGGTCAGGATCAGCCCGAAACGCTGCTCCTTGCTCCGGGGAAAGCGCAGGGACTCGAAGGGGATGGCCACCTCGATCACGTACCCGTCGTCGATGATCCGACCCGCGCTGCGGAAGGGAGCATCCCACTCGAAGTTCAGGCCCGTGTCCTCCCCCATCCGGATGTCCTGCTGCACACCGACGGCGTTGACATAGAACACGAAACCCCGTCGATCGTCGTCGAAGGTATCGAGGTAGATCCCGACCTGGTCGTCGCGGTCGATGTCCTCCCGCGCCCCGACGTGACCCCGGATCCGCACCCCCGGATCGCCTGTGCACTGAAAGGCGAAGTACAGGGCCCGTTCGTCGTGGAATGCCCGGACCCGGGTCGGCAGGTCCGCCTCACCCTCGTCCACCGGAGTGAAGCGATAGAAGGTGTCGATCTGCAGCGGCGCGGCGTCCCACGCGGCCTCGTCCAGGATGGCGTCGACGCGGATCCCGGCGCCATCGATGCGCGGCAGATCCAGCTCCGGGGGGGTCGCGGCGGCGGCACCGATGTGCGCCACACACACCAGCCCGGCCAGGGTCAGGGCTGCCAGCTCCGAGCGGCGGCGGTTCACGGTCAGATCACGCGTTCATGTCCGACCAGCGCTTGGCCATCTGGCCGTAGACCAGCAACGCCACCGCGGCGAAGGCGCCGATCGCCGCGATGGGAATCCAGACCCACCACTGGGGATCGTAGGTCTCCCACAGCAACTGGGTCGCCCCGGCCGCGTCCAGCCCCAGCGTCTCCTGCAGGCGGGTCATCGCGTCGGTCCGCTCGACCCCCAGCAGGGGCACGAGGGCGTCGGGGTCACCGTTCCACGCCTTGCCCTCACCCAACGCCGTGTGCTGTAGCAGGTATTTCTGGGCCAGCACCGACTTGTCGCCGAAGTGGCCGTAGAGGTAGCCGGCCAGCTTGGAGCCGGCGAATCCGCCGATGCCCACCGGGATGTTCACGTATCCCAGATACAGCCCCTTCTTGCCCGGGGGTGCGATCAGACCCAGGTACTCCTGCTTCTTGGGTCCGGTGAGCATCTCGCCCAGCGAGAAGAACGCGACGCCTGCCAGGAAGATCCAGCCGTTGCCCGTCATCCCCGCGACCAGTACACCGCCCACCGCCATCACCATCCCGATGGTCATCGCGGTCAGGGTCCGCAGGCGCCGGACCAGCCACGAGATCGGGATCATCAGCAGCACGATCAGCGCGGCGTTCTCGGCCAGCAGGATCTCCTGCTTGAGCTGGGGTCCGGAGGGACCCTCCTCCAGCCAGCCAGCTGGGGCGAAGGGCAGGGCCGCGGTCAGCTCGCTGCTGTCGATCCAGTCGGTGATGAAGTTGGGATGCAGGTCCCACAGCTGGTACATCATCAGCCAGAAGCACGACATGATCAGCAGCCACACGATCAACCGTGGCTCGAGGATGTTGCGCAGGGTCTTGACCAGGACGTCCCAGGCGGACTCCGTCTTGTTGGCACCCGATGGCACGTCCTTGAAGGTCAGCAGGACCAGGTAGTTCAGCGCGGTGATGCCCGCCGACATCAGGAAGAGCCACTGCCAGCTGTAGCCCCGCACCGGAGCAGCCACGAACGGTCCGATGACCGCGCCCACGTTGACCACCCAGTAGAAGATCCCCCATCCCATCGACGAGTTCTTCTCGTCGACGCTCTGGGCCAGCGAACCCTGGAGCGCCGGCTTGAAGAACGCGGTCCCGGTGGCCAGCAGCATGACGGCGAAGAAGAAGCCCCAGTAGGACGTGAAGTAGGCCATCAGGGCGTACCCGGCGATGTTCATCGTCACCGAGCCGAAGAGGACCTTCTTGTAGCCGTAGCGGTCGGCGAGGCCGCCGGTGAACATCGGCAGCACGGACTGGAACACGAACCACCAGGCATAGATCGAGCCCTTGTGGGCCGCGGTCAGATGCAGCCCCCCCGGCTCGTCGGCCTGCATGATGTAGATCGCCACCACCGAACGCAGGGCGAAGTACGCCAGCCGCTCGAACATCTCGATGGTGCAGAGCATCCAGTAGGGGAATTCGAACCCCATCAGCGAAAAATTTCGGTTCATGCCGAGCAGGGTACGGTTCTTTGGGGGGCACTTGCCAGTTCCCCCCGCCGATCGGAGAGGATCGGATCATGGGCAACGTCGTACTGGGAACCTCGAGCTGGACGGCCCATGCTCGAGGGCCGCGGCGTTTCCGTGGGTACGAAC
>CAYTBN010000124.1:0-4803 GCA_964436045.1 uncultured Rickettsiales bacterium
GTTGTCGAGGCCGTCGCACAACTCCTCCGCACCGGGATAGACCGTCTCTTCGTCGTCGTCGCAGTCACCGGTACAGGCGGTGAATCCGTCCTCGTCTTCGTCGTCGAAGGTGTTGTCCACCTCGCCGTCGCAGTCGTGGTCGATCTCGTCACACTCCTCCTCGGCGCCCGGGTTGATCGAGCCGTCGGAGTCGTCGCAGTCGCCGCTCTGGTCCCCGCCTTCGCAGGCCCAGTAGCCGTCCTCGTCCAGGTCCGCCTCGTCGTCTGGCAGCTCGTCGTCGCAGTTGTTGTCCAGGCCGTCGCAGACCTCGGGCGCGCCGGGGTAGGTCTTGTCATCCCGGTCGTCGCAGTCCACGTCGAGATCGTATCCGTCGTCGTCCTTGTCCCGGTCCTCGCCCGGATTGAAGCCTCCCGGTTCGTCGGTGGGGCACCCCCACAGCAGACAGAGCGAGGTGGCCAGCAGGATGGTCAGAGCGTGCCGCATGGAATCTCCCCTTCGTGCGCGCGTGGTCCGCGTTGCTCGTGTGGTCAGACGACCCGAACCCATATGTTACCAAAACGACGGTCGTCTAGCGGCGGGTCAGGGTTCCGGCGTTTCGTCGTCCGGCGGACCCAGGACGTCGGCGAGGTCGTCGGTCAGCCGTTCGAGGGTCTCGTGGGCATAGTTCTGGGGGATCGCCCGCCGCTCGCCGGCTTCCCGGTCGTAGCGGTAGCGGCGGACACGGGCCTCGTGGCCGCCCTGCAGGCCGATCTCCTGGTATTCGCGATTGCGCATCTCGTCGGGCTCGCTGCGGAGGATGCCGCCGCCCAGAGCCGGGGCGATCTCGTGCTTGCGGACCCGTTCGGGCAGGTAGCTCAGCCGCTCCACGAGGTCGTCTGCCTGGTGTTCGATGTCCCCGCCATCGTCCCCGGGGCGCACCACCGTCAGCTCGTCGATGCTCGATCCGTAGGGGCCGCTGCCCCGGACCCTGGCCCGGGCGGTCGCGCCGTCGTGGTCCACCTCGACCTCGCGCCTGCCCGATCCGTTGGAGTTCTTCAGTGCGTCGACCAGCTTCCTGCCGATACGCCCTTCGTCAGCTGGCATCCGTCGCCTCTTCCTTCTTCTCCTCGCCGTCGCCCTTGCCCTTGCCCTTGCCCTCTTCCCTCTGTTCGAACGTCTCGCCGTCGTGGCTCAGGATCATCCGCTTGTCGCCCAGCACGGTGCGGATCGCCACCGGACGGGACCAGACGTGGCACAGGTTGCGCATGGTGCGTTCGGCGTAACCCAGGTCGATCTCGCCCCCGTCGAAGTCGTGCTCGAGCAACATCTCGCCCCGGTTGCGGTAGTTGCCGTCGACCACGGTGATCCGGGGCTGGCCGGAGTTGGTGAGCATGTAGAGCAGCTGCTGCTTGATCTTGGCGAACTCGCGGCTCTCGATGACGTACATCCGGTTCTTGGGATCGTAGCCGTAGGTGAAGAACCCGTAACGGCGGCAGAAATCCTCGGTGAGGAAGGCGTCGACGAAGGTCAGGTCGTTGTAGATCTGGCGGACCTCGAACACCTTCTCCAGGCCCTTCATCTCGCCGGTGTCCCAGTTATTTCGGGCCTGCATGTCGTCGCAGGCGTCGTACTCCGCGCCGTGCCGCCCCTTGTTCCAGCGATCCTCGATGTCGTGGAGCAGCTCCACGCCGAGCTTGTAGGGGTTCAGCGACCCCGGGGCCATGAACACGGTCCCCGAGTGGTGGTCGGCGTACTCGATGATCTCGGCGTCGGTGGCCAGCTCGCCGGTCATCAGCTTGCTGTGCCAGAAGGTGGCCCAACCCTCGTTGCAGATCTTGGTCTGCCCCTGGGGCGCAAAATAGTAGGCCTCCTCCCGCACGATGCTCAGCACGTCGGCCTGCCAGGCGCGCAAGGGCGCGTGCTCCAGCAGGAACAGCAGCACGTCCTGCTCCGGCTCGAGGGGGAGCCGCAGGCCGCCGGACCGGGCCCGCTCCTCCTCCCACGCCGCCTGCTGCTGGCGCCGGATCTCGTCGCGGGGGTTGATGTAGGGCTCCATGTAGCTGCGGCCGGTCTGCAGGCGGAACTCGTCCCCGTCCTTCATCCGCCGGACCGGGATCTCCTGGGAGTCGTCCATGTCCAGGTCGTCGTCGGTGGGCGCCTCGAACAGGGTCCCGGCCGCGTGGCGCCTGACGCCCGGCGCGTTGCGGTCGATCAGGTTCTCCAGCGACAGGCAGACGTCGAGGAACTCCTCCACCCGCTCCTGGCCGTAACGATCGATGTAGCGCCGCACGCGGGTGGCGTGGTTGGCCATCTCGTCGATCATCTTGCGGTTGGTGTGGGCGAACCAGAGGTTGTTCTTGAAGAAATCGGCGTGGGCGCAGACGTGCGCCATCACGAGCTTCTGGTCCGTCAGCGGGTTGGAGCTCATGAGATAGCCCACCACCGGGTCGGTGTTGATGACCATCTCGTAGATCTTCTGCAGGCCGTAGGTGTAGCCCTTGTGGAGCTGGTTGTACTCCATGCCGAAGCGCCAGTGCGGGTAACGCACCGGGAAGCCGCCGTACGCGGCCAGCATCGACATCTCGCGGTAGTCGAGCAGCTCGTAGTGGATGGGCGGGAAGTCCAGGCCGTGGGACGCGGCCACCTTCTCCACGTCCACCTGCAGCTTGGCGAGCTCTTCGGGCAGCCCGGACAGGAACTTGCGCTCGAACTTCTGTCGGCTCCAGGGCATGGGTTACTGCCCCTTCCCGAGGAAGTCCTTGATCGCCTGGTAGATGGAGTCGTGGTTCGCGATCTCGGACCAGATGACCTTGTCCTCCTCGGGATAGGCCTTCTTGAGGTCCTTGAGGAACTGGCCGCTGCCGTAGTCGCTCTCCACCTGGCCGTAGCAGAACACGTTGGACTTGGGCAGCAGCTCCTCGTTCATCAGCTTGACGCACTTCTCGGTGTCGTTGCCCGACCAGTTGTCGCCGTCGCTGAAGTGGAAGGGGTAGATGTTCCAGTCCTCGGCCGGGAACTCCTCGTCCAGCAGCTGGTTGCACAGGATGTAGGCCGTGCTGACGAGGGTTCCGCCGCTCTCGCGGGTGTGGAAGAAGGTCTCCTTGTCCACGATCTTGGCCGCCGCGTCGTGGATGATGTAGCGGGTCTCGAGCCCCTCGTACTGGTGGGCCAGCCAGGTGTCGATCCAGAACGCGGTGGAACGGACGATGTCCTTCTGCTCCTGCCCCATCGAGCCGGAGACGTCCATCATGTAGATCACCACGGCGTTACGCTCGGGCTGGGCGATGGTCTTCCAGGAGCGGTACTGCTTGTCCTCGTGGATGGGCACGATCATCGGGTTCTTGGGGTCGTAGGTACCCGATGCGATCTGACGCTTGAGCGCCCGCCGGTAGGTCCGCTTGAAGTGGCGCAGGCTCTCGGGGCCCACGCCACGGATGCCCGTGTACTTGTCCTTCTGGGCCTCGAGCTGGGCCTGGCCCTTGGGCTCGATGTTCGGCAGCTCCAGCTCCTCGGCCATGATCTCGGCCAGCTCCTCGATGGAGATGTCCACCTCCAGCACGTGCTGACCGGGCTGATCGCCGGCCTCGCCGGCGCCGCTCTCGTCCTCACCCTGGCCGATGGGATCGCCCTCCTCCCCCTCGCCGGCACCGACCCCCTTCTCCTCGTTCTTGCCGTACTTGAAGCGCGGGAGGTCGATCTGGGGCAGCGGGATGGAGATGGTCTCCTTGCCCTTGCGACCGAGCAGCTCGCCGGAGGACATGAACTTCTTCAGATCGCGACGCACCCGCCCCCGCACGATGTGCTTGAAGCGGTTGACGTCCGATTCGATATTCAGGGCCATTCGGCCTCCTCCTCGCGCTACTTGGCATCACCGCGGGCGAAGATCGACGCCACGTAGCTGAGGATGTCCGACGAGCAGATGTCGCAGTAGCCGTAGTCCTTGATCAGCCGGCCCTTGACCACCTCGATCTTCTCCTGGGTCTCCTTGTCGATCACGTCGGAGACCAGCGAGGTGAGGCGGATCGAGTCCTTCTGGTCCTCGAACAGCTTCAATTCCAGCGCCCGCCGCAGCCGCTCGTTGCTGCGGAAGTCGAACTCCTTCTTCTCGAGGGACCGCGCGGCGATGAAGTTCATGATCTCGCGGCGGAAGTCGTCCTTGCGGCTCTCGGGGATGTCGATCTTCTCCTCGATGGAGCGCATCAGCGTCTCGTTGGGCTCCTCGTCCTTGCCCGTGTACTTGTTGGTGACGGTCTCCTTCTGGGTGTAGGCCTTGACGTTGTCGATGTAGTTGCCGCACAGGCGGTCCATCGCGCCCTTGTCCGCCGAGATGGCCCGCTGGACCTCGTTCTTGGCGATGCTCTCGAACTCCTTCTTGACCTCGTTGAGCAGCTCCTTGTAGCGGGTCTTGACGTCGTCACCGGCGATCAGCGAGTGGTGCTTGAGGCCGCTCTCGAGCTGGTTGAGCACCATGAAGGGGTTGATGCAGGACACCTCGTCGTTGACCAGCGCGTTGCTGACCTTGTCCTGTACGTAGCGCGGGCTGATGCCGTCCATGCCCTCGCGGCCGCCCTCCTTGCGCAGCTCGCGGACGTTGTCCTCGGTGTACCCGGGCAGGGACTTGCCGTCGTACAGCTTGAGCTTCTGCATCAGGGTCAGCTGGGCCTTCTTGGGCTCCTCGAGGCGGGTCATGATCGCCCACATCGCCGCCATCTCGATGGTGTGGGGCGCGATGTGCTTGGGGATCAGGCTCTCGCGGTACTCCTTGCGGTAGATCTTCACCTCCTCGTGGAGCTTGGTGATGTAGGGCACGTCGATCTTGATGGT
>CAYTBN010000125.1:0-4784 GCA_964436045.1 uncultured Rickettsiales bacterium
GCTCCACGAGGCTGGACCGCCTCGATGGCCCCGCGATTCAGCCATGGCGCCCTCGTCGTCCCAGGATCCCGACTCACCAGCGGTCAGGGGGGCCTGCGAGGCATCTCCGGAGCTTCCTGCTGGCCTGTGTCGTCGGGGGGCTACTTCTCGGAGGTGCTTTGAAATGCCTATCCATTGCAGGACACCGCCACAGCAGAAGGACCGTCGTGCGCTTTTCAGCGCTCCGGTAACGACTCCAGCATTTCCCAGCGTTGGTAGAGCGCAGCCAACTCCGCCTCCACTTCCGCCCGCCGGTCCTGGACCGCGGTGACCGCGTCGCGGCCCTGGCGGTAGAGGTCGGGATCGGCGAGGCGTTCGTCGAGTTCGGCTTGCTCGGTCTCCAGCGCCTCGATGCGGTCGGGGAGCTCGGCCAGCTCCAGGTTCTCGGCGTAGGTGCGCTTGCGGGGTTTCGGCTCGGCGGGGCGGTGGACCTTCTTGCGGGGCTTGTCGGGCTTGTCGTCGGGCGTCTCGACCGGGCCGCGCTGCCGCAGCCAGTCCTCGTAGCCGCCCACGTACTCGTTCACCGCACTGCCCCCCTCGAACACCAGGGTCGAGGTGACCACCGCGTCGAGGAAGGCCCGGTCGTGGCTGACCAGCAGCACCGTGCCCGGGTACTTGAGCAGCTGCTCTTCCAGCAGCTCGAGGGTCTCGGCGTCCAGGTCGTTGGTGGGCTCGTCGAGCACCAGCACGTTGGAGGGCTGGGCGAACAGCCGGGCCAGCAGCAGGCGGTTGCGCTCGCCGCCGGACAGCACGCTGGACGGGGAGCGGGCCCGCTCCGGGGCGAACAGGAACTCCTTGAGATAGGAGATCACGTGGCGGGGCTTGCCGCCGAGCATCACCGAATCGGCGCCGTCGGCCACGTTGTCGGCCACCGAGCGATCCTCGCGCAGCTGGGCGCGCAGCTGGTCCAGGTAGGCCACCCGCAAGCCGACCCCCTGCCGCACGGTCCCCCGGGAGGGCTCCAGCTGGCCCAGCAGCACCCGCAGCAGGGTGGTCTTGCCGATCCCGTTGTCGCCGATCAACCCCACCCGATCGCCCCGCATCACGGTGGTGGTCAGCCCGTCGACGATGGGCGCCGCGGTCCCGTAGGAAAACGCGATGTCCCGGGCATCGAGCACCAGCTTGCCCGATCGCTCGGCCCCCTGGATCTTCATCGAGGCGTTTCCGATTCGTTCCCGCCGCGCCCCACGCTCCAGACGCATCTTCTCCAGTGCCCGCACGCGCCCCTCGTTGCGGGTTCGGCGCGCCTTGATCCCCTGGCGGATCCAGGCCTCCTCGACCGCCAGCTTGCGGTCGAACTCCGTGCGCTGACTCTCCTCGGCCTCCAGCGCCTCGGCCTTGCGCCGCTGGAAGCTGGCGAAGTCCCCCGGGTAGGACAGCAGCTGCCCCCGGTCCAGCTCGACGATGCGGGTGGCCAGCTTGCCCAGCAGCGCCCGGTCGTGGGTCACGAACAGCATGGTGCCGCCGTGGCGCAGCAGGTGCTGCTCGAGCCACTGGATGCTGGAGATGTCCAGGTGGTTGGTGGGCTCGTCCAGCAGCAGCAGATCGGGCCGGATCACCAGCGCCCGGGCCAGGAACACCCGCCGCTTGAGTCCGCCGGACAGCTCGGCGAAGCGCGCCGCGCGCTCCAGCCGCAGCCCCTCGAGCACCATGTCGAGCCGGCGACGGTGCTTCCACTCCTCCTCGTCGCCGGGGCCGCTGGCACCCGCCAGCACCAGATCCTCGACCCGGCCCTCTGCCGCCGCGGGCACCTGCTGGGGCAGCAGCGCCGTACGTAGTTCGGGGGCTCGAACCAGCTCGCCGTCGTCGGGGGTCTCCTCGCCGTGCACCAGCCGCAGCAGGGTGGACTTGCCCGTCCCGTTGCGCCCCATCAAGCAGACCCGCTCGCCCTTCTCGATGTGCAGGCCCACCCGCTCCAGCAGCGGGGGGCCGCCGTAGGCAAGCGAGACGTCACGCAGCGAGATGAGGGTCACCGATCCTCCGGGGTTCGCGCCCCCTCTCTAGCACAGGTAGACTGCTTCCGCGGATCGAACACGACCATGACACCCCCGACCATCGGCCAGCGACTGCTGGCGCTCTACGACCGAGGCAAGAACGCCTACCGCAACCTGGTCGTGGACAGCGGACTCCCGGGCGCCGCGCGCAGCCCGCTGCTGTTCACCGGTTTCCTGGTGCGCGAGATCATCGGCAAGGAGCTGTCGACCCGGGCGATGGCCCTATCCTACCAGTTCCTGTTCTGCCTGGTGCCCGCGCTGACCCTGCTGCTGGCGTTGCTGGCGGCGTTGCCCGGACTGGCACCCGCGCGGCAGATGCTGACCGAGATGGTGGTGCGGGAATTCCTGGCCGCTGACACCGAGCTGGTCACCGATCAACTGGAACAGTTCATCGAGAACGCCGAGGTGTTCTCCCTGGTCGGGATCGCGATCCTGGTCTACGGCACCGTGGTGTTGATCTCGACCCTGCACGGCGCGATCAACGCGATCTGGAACATCCGCACGGTCAAGGTGGCCTGGTGGCAGCGGCTGGGTCCGCTGGGGCTCGTCGGCAGCCTGTTCCTGGCGTCGATCTTGCTGGCGGTGCTCACCGCCGGACCCTTCCAGTCGACCCTGTCGTTCCTGGACCGCACCCCCCTGTTCTCCTCGGGGGTCCGCTCCTTCCTGGCCAGCGTGATGGTGGGCTGGCTGCTGACGTTCCTACTGTACAAGCTGGTGCCGAGCACCTGGGTCCACACGGGGTCGGCGGCCATCTCCGCCGGGGTCACTTCGCTGCTGTTCTCCGGGGCCAAGGTGGGGTTCCTGGCCTACGCCGCCTCCTCGGACACCTACAGCCGCATCTACGGTGTGCTGGGGGCGCTCTTTCTCGGGCTGCTGTGGAACTGGGTCGCCTGGTTCCTGATCCTGGGCGGAGCCGCGCTGGCCTTCGTCCTGCAGAACTACGAGTACCTGGTCGGGCTGGAGCAGCGGAAGCTGCTGGGCGATCGGCACCGGACCTGGCACGGCGTGCGGCTGGTGCTGGCGGTCTACCGGGCCGAGGAGCGGCAGCAGACACCCATCGCGGTCTCTGCCCTGTCCCGCGAGCTCAGTCTGGCCGGGTATCTGGTGGACAGACTGGGAGATGTGCTCGGCGCGGCCGGGCTGATCAGCCAGACCGGCTCCAGCCACTGGGAGCAGATGTCGCCGGCCAAGCCCGCCGAGGAGGTCTCGGTGGCTGACATCGCCCGGGCCCTGGCCCGTCACTCCCTGGAGATCCCGCCCGCGGACGACGCCGAACCACAGCCCGAGACCACCCTGCGCCAGCTGCTGGACGGAGCCCGCTCGTCGCTGGCCGGGGCGCTGCGGACCACCACCGTGGCGGATCTGCTGAAGAGCGAGCGCGGGAAGGGTGATGGATCCGTCGGCTAGAAGCCCGGTCGGCGCCTCAGTCCAGGAAGGTCAGCTCGAGGATCTCGGTGGCCTGGATGTCGACGCCCGCGGCCACCAGCGCGACGTCACGCCCCTCCCCCTGGGCGCTCACGTAGCGGCCGTTGAAGGCCTGCAACGCCACCCGCCCCGACAACGCCACCGCCCGCTTCGATCTGGAGATCCCGGCGAAGGGCGAGACGACGCTGACCTACACGATCCGGACGAAGTGGTAGGGAGGCGCGGCGGCCCTCAACGGAGCGGATCAGAGCAGCACCAACCGCGCCAGTCCGGGAATCAGGGCGTCGAGGTCCACCCCCGAAGCCCATCGCAGCCACCCCCTGGACGTACCCCCAGGACGTACCCCCAGGGCGGCCCGAGTGTAGGATCGCGCCCCATGAGCGATCCCACCCAGCCGACCGAGGTCTTCCGCAGGGACTACCGCCCCTACCCATTTGCCGTCGATCGGGTGGATCTCGATTTCGAGCTCGGCGAGGAGAACACGGTCGTCCGTAGCCGGATCGAGCTGCGGAGGACGGGGGATGCGGACGCGGCGCTGTTCCTGGACGGGGAGGAGCTGGAGTTGCGGTCGGTGCGGATCGATGGCAACGCGCTGGACGAGGGTTTCTACGAGCTGGGCGGCGAGGGGCTGACATTACCCCACGTGCCCGACGAGTTCGTGCTGGAGCTGGAGGTCGTCAACCATCCGAAGGCCAACACCCAGCTGTCGGGGCTGTACACGTCGGGAGGGATGTTCTGCACCCAGTGCGAGGCGCTGGGGTTCCGGCGGATCACGTTTTTTCCGGACCGGCCGGACGTGATGACCCGCTTCCGGGTGCGGATGGCGGCGGACCGCGGGCGCTTCCCGATGCTGCTCTCCAACGGCAACAAGGTCGAACAGCGCTCGCTCCCGGACGGGCGCCACGAGGCAGTCTGGGACGATCCCTTCCCCAAGCCCAGCTACCTGTTCGCGCTGGTGGCCGGTGATCTGGGGCACGTGCACGGCACGTTCACGACCATGGGTGGTCGGGAGGTGGACCTGTACGTTTGGTCCGAGCACGACAACGTCGGCCGCCTGGGCCACGCCCTGCGCTGTCTGCGCAGCGCGATGGTCTGGGACGAGCGGGTGTTCGGCCGCGAGTACGACCTGGACCTGTTCAACATCGTTGCGGTGAACGACTTCAACATGGGCGCGATGGAGAACAAGTCGCTCAACGTGTTCAACGCCGCCCGGGTACTGGCCAGCGCCGAGACCGCCACCGACGACGACTTCGAGATCATCGACGGGGTGATCGCCCACGAGTACTTCCACAACTGGACCGGCAACCGGGTGACCTGCCGCGACTG
>CAYTBN010000126.1:0-4738 GCA_964436045.1 uncultured Rickettsiales bacterium
AAACCGCCGCGAACATGTTACATCCGGCCGCGGCGCGCTTTACAAAACCTATCACCAGCCTGGATTATTGTTTTTTGGCCGGTCGAGGAGGCCGGTCGAGGAGGCCGGTCGCGCGAACCTCGTGCGTCAGGAGACCCCATGTATCGCATCATCGCCCTGTTCATCTGCTGCTCTCTGCCACTGATCGTAGGTTGTGACCTGTTCGCCCCGATCGAAGGCGACTGGGAATCGGCCGAGAAGATCGGCGGGGAGAGGAACACGCTCGAGATCGATCCGGACAACCGCGGTGAGGCAACCATCTACTTCTACATGGGTTCCGACCTCTACTACGACGACTTCGATGTGGAGGTGACCGAGGCGATCTCGGAGAACCAGCGGCGCTCCTTCGTGCTGGAGATGGAGGCGGACTCCACCTCCGAACTGGACTTCGAGATGGAATGCGATATGAACGACGCCAAGGACGAGCTGGAGTGCGAAGGGGACGATCTCTTCGAGAGCTACGAGTTCGAGCGGGACTAGTACCCCGGGCGCGCCCCCCGAAGACACGGCCGAGCGAGCCGACCGTGCCCCCCCCGTTCACCCCTTGAGGTTCGCGGGATTCAGCCCCTCGAGTTCCGGCGGCACGAACAGTCCGTCCTTGCGGACGAGCACTCCATCGAACCACATCTCGCCGCCGCCGTAGGCCGGTGTCTGGATCACCACCTGGTCCCAGTGCACGGACGACCGGTTGCCGTTGTCGCAGTCCTCGTAGGCCGAGCCCGGGGTGAAGTGGAACGATCCGCAGATCTTCTCGTCGAACAGGGTGTCGAGCATCGGTTCGACGATGTACGGGTTCACCCCGATGGCGAACTCGCCCACGAAGCGGGCGCCCTCATCGGTGTCGAGGATGTGGTTCAGCCGCTCGGTGTTGCTGGAGGTGGCCTCGACGATCTTGCCGTCGCGGAACATCAGCCGCACGTTCTCGAACTTGGCGCCCTGGTAGTGGGTCGGCGTGTTGTAGGCGATGACGCCGTTGACCGAGTCCTTGACGGGGGCCGTGTAGCACTCGCCGTCGGGGATGTTGTACTGGCCATCGCACTTGATGCTCTCCATGCCCGCCAGCGAGAAGGTCAGGTCGGTCTCGCCGGGGCCGACGATGTGGACCTGCTCGGTGGCGTCCATGAGTTCCTTGAGCGGATCCATCGCGCGGCTCATGCGCTCGTAGTCCAGGGTGCAGACGTCGAAGTAGAAGTCCTCGAACGACTCGGTGCTCTTGCCTGCGGCCTGGGCCATCGCCGAGGTCGGCCAGCGCAGCACCACCCAGCGGGTCCTGGGGACCCGGACGTCGATGTGGACCGGGTGGAACCAGCGGGTCATGTACAGCTGCATCTTGTCCGCCGGCACGTCGCCCAGCTCGTCCCGGTTGAGGAAGCCGCGGACGCCCATGTAGACGTCCATCTTCTCCATCCGGAACAGGTCGCACTCCCCGGCCAGCGTCATCTGTTCTTCGCTCGCCGCGCGGCACAGGGCGCGCTGGATCCGGTTGGAGCGCAGGGTGACCAGGGGGATGCCTCCCTGGGCCGTCACCTCGGCGACCAGCACCTCGACGAACACCTCCGGGATATCGGTGGCCTCGATCTGCACCTTGTCGCCCTGCTTGACGCGGGTCGAGTAGCGGGTCAGGACACGGGCCAGATCGACGATGCGTGGATCCCTCATGGTGGCTCCTCCGGGGTTCGGGGGCGGATTGTACAGAAAACCGCGTCCCTATTCCTGCAACTCCAGCTCCCAGGGCATCAGATCGTCGAACGCCTCCCGGGAGTGCTCGCGGGCGAGGGCGACTGCGGGCAGCAGGGAATCGCGGGTTTCGGGGGTCAGTCCGCCGCGGCCGAGACGGGCGACCATGCCGTGGAAGCGGTCCAGAACCCCGTCGTCCGTGGCGTAGGTGTGGAGGAAAGCGCCGCTGTCGAAGCGGCCGACCAGCCCCTCGAGGGCGTCGGTGGGGGCCAGGCAGACCTCCCGCATGCGGCCGAACAGCGACGTCCAGTCGAAGCTCTCGAAGCCGTCGGGATAGGTCCGGGTGGCGAACTCCGGGTAGGCCCGCAGCACCTCGGCGTCGATGCCGATCTCGACCAGTACGTGGGCCAGCAGGCCGCGGGGCAGGGGGAGGGGACCCGGTGGCAGCGTCGCCTCGATCCGCTTCTGCGCTTCGTTGAACGGCCGGCCGTGGTGGAAGGTCCGATCCACCTGCCTGTGGTGGCGACAGCCGCGGGCCACCTCGGGATCGCCGATCGCGTCCAGCAGATCGATCCGGCGCGGCGTCATCCGCAGCTGGCGATCGGCCAGCGGCGCCAGGTCCGGGAGCGCGCTGCCGATCAGCACGGCATCGCTCCCTGTCCGCC
The DNA here is from genome assembly GCA_964436045.1 of uncultured Rickettsiales bacterium. GTDB lineage: Bacteria > Myxococcota_A > UBA796 > UBA9615 > CAYRNR01 > CAYTBN01. Next base: position 2,382 of record CAYTBN010000126.1, read on the forward strand.
GCACCAGCAGCCCATGGGAGAGGAAGTTCACGGGGGCACAACCTAGCAGACGGATCAACGACCCGCGACGGCGATCTCGGCCAGCGCCAGCACCGGGGCTTCCCTCGATTGACCCCAAACCCTATTCATGTATGCTCCGTCGCCGGGGTGAAGGCGAACGCCGCCCGCACGCCTCGATCGACCACGATACACGCCCGCCGGTCGGCGCTGGAAGGACAGGAACGATGCCAGCCAGACGAGTTGTGATCCTCGGCGCCGCGGGGCGCGACTTCCACAACTTCCTGACCGCGTTCAAGTTCGACGAGCGCACGGAAGTGGTCGCTTTCACCGCGACCCAGATCCCCGGCATCGATGAACGCACGTTCCCGGCCGAACTGGCCGGCCCCCGCTATCCCGACGGCATCCCCATCGTCCCCGAGGACGACCTCGAGCAGCTGATCCGCGACTCCGACATTCACGAGGTGGTCTTCTCCTACAGCGACGTGTCATACGAGCACATGGGTCATCTGCTGGCCCGGGCCAACGCCGCTGGCGCGGATTTCCGGGTTCTCGGCCCCCGCGAGACGATGGTCGAGTCCAGCCGCCCGGTGGTCAGCGTCTGCGCCGTGCGGACGGGGTGCGGCAAGTCCGCCACCTCCCGCGGTGTGGTCCGCGCCCTGCGCGCCGCCGGGCTGCGGGTGGTCGCGATCCGTCACCCGATGCCCTACGGCAACCTGGTGCGCCAGGCGGTGCAGCGGTTCGCGTCGCTCCAGGATCTGGAGGAACACGACTGCACCATCGAGGAGATGGAGGAGTACGAGCCCCACATCGACGCCGGCTGCGTCGTCTACGCGGGGGTGGACTACACTGCCATCCTCCAGCGTGCCGAGAAGGAGGCCGACGTCATCCTGTGGGACGGTGGCAACAACGATCTGCCCTTCTACCGCTCCGACCTGGAGATCGTGCTGGTCGATCCCCACCGGGCGGGCGACGAGCTGACCTACGTCCCGGGGGAGACGAACCTGCGCCGGGCCGACGTGGTGGTCGTGACCAAGATGGACTCGGCTCGCCCCGAGGGCGTCGAGGCGGTCAAGGCCTCGGTGGCGGCGGTCAATCCGGGCGCCACGGTCATCGACGCAGGGCTGCCGCTGACCGTCGAGGGTAGCGGCGAGCAGCTGCACGACAAGCCGGTGCTGGTGGTCGAGGACGGCCCCACCCTGACCCACGGCGGCATGCGATTCGGCGCGGGGATCCTGGCGGCCGAGCGCTGGGGTGCCGAGGTGATCGATCCCAAGCCCTTCGCGGTCGGAGAGATCGCGGAGACCTTCGACAAGTACCCGGACACCGGCCCGGTGCTTCCGGCGATGGGTTATGGCGAGCAGCAGATGGCCGATCTGAAGGCCACCATCGACGCGGTCGACTGCGAATTGGTCGTGATCGGCACGCCCATCGATCTGACCCGCATCATCGATCTGGGCAAGCCCTCGGTCCGCGTGCGTTACGAGTTCGAGGCGCTCTCCAAGCCCGACCTGGCCGACGTCCTGGCCCCCATCATCAAGCGTGCCCGGGGCTGAGCCCCGGCGTCCCCCTCAGTTCAAGACCAGGAACACCACCAGGTCGGCCATGGTCGGATCGTAGGCGCCCACCGAGTAGGGGTGGAGGTAGACCATCGCGTCGTAGGTGCCCCAGGCGACCCAGTTGTTGACGAGGTCCATCGCCCGGACCGCGTCGAGAGCCGCGATGCCCACCGTGTTCTGCTCGTATCCGTTGAGGAACAGCTCGATCTGGTTCGGCGCGATGGTCGGGGGATGGACCGCCACCTGCAGGTCCGCCGCCGGTCCGAGCGGGGTGGGGAACAGCAGCTGTCCGACGCCCATCCAGATGATCTCGCCGCCGAACACCAGTCCACCGGTGCGGCCGTCGACCATGGCGCCGCCACCGAAGTCGCCAGGGGCGGAGTAGCAGTAGTGGAACTCCAGGGCGGTGGCCGTGGGCGTGCAGCCGTCCACGAGCGAGCCGGGCAGACCGATGGAGACAATCTGGGCGGCGTCGCCCTGGGAGACCGGGCTGCCGGTGAGGGCGAACTGGCGGTAGCCGACCGGTGCGTAGGTCTGGTTGTCCAGCTGGACCTCGAGGATCTGCACCTCCGGGTCGGACGTGGTGTCGTCGTCCCCGGTCGAGTCGTCGTCGTCCGTCGTCGAGTCGTCGTCGTCCCCGGTCGCGTCGTCGTCGGCGCTGTCGTCGTCGTCCGCGGTCGAGTCGTCGTCGCCGGTCGCGTCGTCGTCGGCGCTGTCGTCGTCGGCGCTGTCGTCGTCTCCTGTCGAGTCGTCGTCGCCGGTGTCGTCGTCGCCGGTGTCGTCGTCGCCGGTGTCGTCGTC
>CAYTBN010000127.1:0-2878 GCA_964436045.1 uncultured Rickettsiales bacterium
TGGCCTGTGTCGTCGGGGGGCTACTTCTCGGAGGTGCTTTGAAATGCCTATCCATCATTTCGACAGCTATGCAGACCTGCTGTCGGGCTGTGACCGCCTGTGGCTCGACACCACGATGATGCTGGCGGGGTACTTCCCCTACCCGGAGCGCTGGGACCTGCTCGAGACCTTCCCGGCGCGGGTGATGTACGGCACCGACTTCCCCAACATCCCCTACGCCTGGGATCGGGAACTCCGCCGCATCGCCGACCACGGACTGGATCCGACCGCCCTCGCCGCTGTCGTCGGCGGCAACGCGCGCCAGTTCTTCGGCATCGACGTCCGGGGGAGCCGGTTGGCGGCGGAGTGAGCCCTACCAGTAACCCTGGGACGGCGACATCCGCAGCTCCCACAGCCGCTCGGGCGTGAGGGCCTCCGCCGGGACGGCGGCGTGGGTCGTGCGGACCTCGATCAGCTCGTCGCGCAGCTGCAAGAAGGTCGAGGATGCGGACTTGAACAGGTCCCGTTCCTGGAAGGGATCCGCGACCACGTCGTGGAGCACGTAATGGTCGGGCTCGCGGATCATCGCCTGGTCTTTGAGTCGCCGATCCAGCTCCGGGTCCAGGGTGTTGCCATCGTGCAGGAACCCACGGAAGACGACCATGTGGTTCCCCTTGCGCAGGCCGAGCATGTCGCCGAACTCCGTGTACACCCGCTCCTCACCCGCGTAACCGGCGGCCAGCAGATCGACCCCCGACATGCCCGCGGGGACCTCACCGCCCCCCAGCTGGATCGCGGTGGAGAACAGCGACCGCAGCTCGCACAGGCCGTCCGCCGACCGGGTCAGGGGCGCGCCGCCATCGCTGTACACGGCCAGGGGCACGTGGACGGTGCGATCGAGCACCATCCCGGCGTCGAAGGGATACACCGGCTCCTGGTTGAACCCGGTGGTCTCCAGCAGGTTGACGCCGTTGGTGGACCCGACGAAGGCCCACCAGGGCCGCGGCGACTGGCCCGTGGACAGCCCGGACAGCAGCTCACCCAGCGGCCGGCCGGCGTCCGTGGCGGCCTGTTCGTAGATCGCGGCCACCTTCTGCCGGTCGGCGGCCGGGATGTCCTCGTACGCGCCGGACACCCCGCGGCGGAAGCGCTGGCCGGCTCCCAGCTCGCTCTGCATCCGCGGGACCGCGTCACGGGTCATGTCGTCGGCCAGGACCACCAGCAGGCGCGGGCGGGACTCGTCCTGGCTCCACCAGGTCCGGATCCGCTCGCGCAGCGTCTCCCAGTCGACGCCGGCCTCCGGCCCCTGGATCGGCACGTCGATCCAGGTCTGGAACTCGTCCGCCACGACCTCCATCTCGGGGCTGCCGCCGGTCACCAGCGCCGTCCGGTAACCGTACAGTCCCAGCACCTCGGGGAGGGTGTGGCGGTCGGCCGGGATGTCCGCGCACCAGGCGCGCCCCTCGCTGGAGGCGGTGGCGCTGCCCACGAAGGTTCCGCACATCGGGATCGCCGACGCGTAGCGACCGGTCAGGATCGTACCGAGGCTGATCAGCGGGCTGGCAGACTGGGCGTAGGCCGCCGGAAAGCGGACCACCGGCGTTCCCGGGATCTCATCGAAGAACGCGGCCTCGGCACCGTGCCGCCCCGGCGGATCCGCCCGCAGGCCGGCCACCAGCAGCAACAGGATGTCCGGTGCCCCGGCGGGCGCCTCGGCGACTGCGGCGGGCGCGGAGGCATCTCCGTCCCCGGACCGGCCGCCGCAGCCGGCGAACCACACCAGGGCCGCCGCTGTGACGAGGCAGGAGACGGCGACCACGAGCATCCGCGATCGGTTGGGAAGCTGCCGCACGGGTCAGTCCTCCTCATCCCTCGGGACCGCGAGCACGCGTCCCGACAGATCCACGACCACCACCGCCGCGGCAAAACCGAGGGTCAGGGCGATGGAGGTCCAGCGATTCCGGGCGGCGTCCGGCAGACCGCCCAGGAGCAACACGGCATGGAGCGCCAGGTTCGTCACCGGGATCGCCAGGGTGGTGAACAACAGCCACAGCGCGACGACGGTGGAGAGCACCCTCCCCAGGCGCAGCCCCACCAGCAGCGGGACGCTCAGCAGCAGGCCCAGCCCGGCGGCCGCCGCGATGGCCCCGACCGCTGCGGCCTGTGCCCCCCGCTGCACCGTCCACAGGGCGTTCCTGACGCCACTCTGCCGGCGCTGGGCTCCGGGTGAGAGCGTGCCGGCGGCCACCTGTTTTAACGCCTGGTCCTCGTGTACTCCGTGGGCCAGGCGGGCCCGGGTCGACTCGTTGGCGATCAGCTTGGGGAGCAACGTCAGGGGCACATCGTGGACCACCGTCCGGGACCACTCGCAGGTCGACAGCCGCCCCCCCTTGACGATCGGCGCGGGGAAGCTGTCCCCGTCGTCGGCGTAGACGACCTCCATCGCGAAGTGTTTGGGCGTGACCCAGTAGTGCACCAGCATGGCGACGCCGATCAGCCCCAGCACCCGCCAGGGTATACCTCGCGAGAAACGCAGCGCGAGCGGACCGGCGCCGAGGGTCGCGCGGAAGGCCAGCAACAGCAGCAAGATGCCCAGCATCGGAACCATCCGCGAGCGGTCGATGCTCTGGGGCTGGATCCAGTCGACGAAGGGAAAGGAGACCGCCACGTGGCTCGAGACGCGGACCAGGTAGGCGTGGAGCGCCAGACCCAGGCCCAGGGCGGCGATCCATGTCACCGGGACGGCTCGGATCAGCCCCAGGGCCAGGGAGATCGCCCCCAGCCCCAGCAACCCGAGTTGGAGTCTGTCCAGGGTCGCCGGTCCGGCGATGACGGCCAGCAGGCTGCCGGCGAGCACCAGCGCACCGGCAGCGGCCAGCACGGCACGCAGCGCGGGCCC
>CAYTBN010000127.1:2978-4318 GCA_964436045.1 uncultured Rickettsiales bacterium
TTCACCGCCCGAACGGTGTCATCCAGGTGAACCGGCACCCCCCCGGGAGGAGCAGATCCCAGCGGGTCTGCAGCGGCGCATCCCGCAGCCGAGTCGCTTCCCGCTCGGCCAGGCCGGGAAAGCGCTCGTCCCAGTGGGGTTCCAGATCGGCGCAGGTGTAGCGGGCGTAGCCATCCGGCGGCGGGCGCCGGTGCCCCGCGGCCATGTGGGACCACAGCGGGACGATCTCCACATTCTCCCGCCCGGTCAGGAACAGGCCGAACTCACCGGTGGCCTCGCCGACGGGGTGGAACAACCCGTGGTAGGTCTCCACCTTGCAGCGCTTGCGCCGGTCCTGGCCGCAGGCGAGGTCGACGTGCTCGAGGATCTGACGGAAGTGGAGCGCCCGGAAGGGGCGATAGTGGTCCACCGGGTTGGCCTTGTCCGCGAACGGGCCCCCGCGGGGGGCTTCGGCGGCCTCGGCGGTCGGGGCCGGGGCCTGGATCCACTGGGCGGCGTAGACCGGGATCCAGAGGACCAGCGGGACGATCACGGCCAGCCGATGGAGCCTGGTCAGCCCGCCCGCGCCGAGGACCGCGGCGGCCAGCACCAGCACCGGGAAATCCTCGGGCCCGGTGACGAAATACAGCTGCATCGCCAGCGGTACGGTCAGCCACGCGCCCAGGAGCAGGACGAAGCGGAGCCGCCCGCGACGGGCGCGGACCAGGGCCACGACCACCCCCGCCAGGGCCAGACCGCCCACCGCGATGCTCAGCCAGCCGACCGGCAGGCAGAGGGTTCCCGTCAACTGGTGGTACAGCGCGGGGGAGTCGGCGATGTCCGCGTAGCGATCCCGCATCGAGACCTTGCGGTCGAGGTAGGTGGGCAGCTCCAGCGCCGTGGGGATCAGCCCGAGACTCCACAGGGCCCCGACGAGACCGAGGCGTAGCCCCTGGCGGGCGAGGGAGGGCGCCCCGCGGATACTCCACAGGATCAGCGGAGCGAGGGTCGACAGCCAGATCACGGCCGAGGGCCGGACGGTCGCGGCGCAGGCGCCGGCGAGGGCCACGACCGCGGCGGTTCTCCAGCGCGTCAGCCCCGGATCGTGGACCAGGGCGGCGAGCACGACCGACAGCAGGGCCAGCTCGGGCACGTGGATCCAGCCGACCCGGCCCATCACCACCACACCCGCGGCGTTGGCCAGCACGACGACCGCGCCCAGCCCCGCCGGCGCGCCGAACAGCCGGCGGGCCGTCAGCCAGCCGCAGCCCAGCACCGTGGCCACCCACAGCAGGTTGAACCCGTGCATCACGTGAACCGAGCGCCCCGCCAGCCGCATCGTGCCCGCGAGCACCAGGTCG
>CAYTBN010000128.1:0-4227 GCA_964436045.1 uncultured Rickettsiales bacterium
CCCGTCCCCGTCCACGTTCTCGACGGTCGTGGGATCACAGTCGTTGTCGAGGCCGTCGCAGATCTCGGGTGCGCCCGGGTAGACCACGTCGATGGCGTCGTCGCAGTCCCCGTCGCAGATCGAGTAACCGTCGCCGTCGCCGTCCACGTTCTCGTCGGTGAGCGGATCGCAGTCGTCGTCGACGCCGTTGCAGATCTCCGGCGCACCCGGGTAGATGGCCGGGTCCTGGTCGACACAATCGCCGCCACAGGTGCTGAACCCGTCCCCGTCCACGTCGTCGAGGTTGAGGAAGGGGTTGGAGTCGAGGCAGTCGCCGTCGCAGGTGCTCCAGCCGTCCCCGTCGGCGTCGTCCTGGTTCAGCGCCGGGAGCGTGTCGTCGCAGTCCCCATCGCAGGTGGTCCAGCCGTCCCCGTCCATGTCGGCCAGGTTGAAGGCCGGGTCGAAGTCGTTGCAGTCCCCATCGCAGGTGCTGAATCCGTCCCCGTCGACGTCGTCCAGGTTCAGCGCCGGGTCGCCGTCGTAGCAGTCCCCCTGGCACTCGTCGTAGCCGTCGCCGTCGTCGTCGGTCTCCTCGAAGTGGAGCACCCAGTCGCAGTCGTTGTCGACGTAGTCGCAGGGCAACTCGGCCATGCCCGGGTTCACCGCGGGGGCGTTGTCGTCACAGTCCCCGCTGCACTCGTCGTACCCGTCGCCGTCGTCGTCCACCTCGTCGTCCGCGAGGCTTCCGTCGCAGTTGTTGTCCACGTAGTCGCAGGGGATCTCCGGGGCCCCCGGATAGATCGTCGGCGCGTAGTCGTTGCAGTCGCCCGCGCACTCGTCGAATCCGTCCCCATCGTCGTCGGTCTCGACGCTGGGCTGCAGCCCGTCACAGTCGTTGTCGATGTAGTCGCACTGCACCTCGAGGGCGCCCGGGTTGACCGCCGCGTTGGCATCGTCGCAGTCGCCGTTGCACTCGTCGTACCCGTCGCCATCGTCGTCCTGCTCGTCGCCGTGGAGGGCGCCGTCGCAGTTGTTGTCGAGGTAGTCGCACTGCACCTCGAGGGCGCCCGGGTTGACCGCCGCGTTGGCATCGTCGCAGTCGCCGTTGCACTCGTCGTACCCGTCGCCATCGTCGTCCTGCTCGTCGCCGTGGAGGGCGCCGTCGCAGTTGTTGTCGAGGTAGTCGCAGGCTACCTCGGCGGCGTTCGGGTAGACCGCGGCGTTGCCGTCGTCACAGTCGCTGCCCCCACAGGCGATGTCCGCGTAGCCGTCGCCGTCCGCGTCCCCGCACAGGCCGTTGAGCAGGTAGTCGATGGCGTTGGCGCCGACGGGGGCGAAGTCGTAGGACCCGGCCCACTCCAGGGTCAGCTCGCTGACGTAGGCCCCGCCCGCGCCCGACAACACCACGTAGCTGCTGGTCGCGTTGTAGTCGTCGGTGGTCAGCACATCGGCGCTGCCGTAGTTGCTCTCCCGCCCGTGGGACGCGTAGTTGGAGTTCATCGAGGCCGGCACGCCAGCCATGATCGGGTGGGCTGGGTTGACGTTGTACGCGTTGGACGACTCGTAGCCAGAGCCGTGGGTGGCGTACGCGCCGAAGGGAAGCGTCGTGATCGGCGTGTACGCGAAGTAGGTGGCCAGCATCAGGATCAGCCCGCCCCCGCTGTTCACGTAGTCCTCGAACTTCCACATGTAGGAGTTCATCGTCGAGTTGAACGTGCTGTCCTGCTGGCTCGGCACGATCACCACGTCGTAGCTGGGGAGGTTGATCGAGGCGATCGAGCTGGATCCGACCTCCGTGTACGAGAGTCCAAGGCCGGAGAGCTGGGTGTACCAGTAGCTCTGACCCCAGGGCAAGTTGTCCTGGATGATCAGGACACTCTGGGCCGCGGCCGGCACAGCCGCGCCGAGGGCCACGGCGATCGAGACTGCCGTCAGCCACCGCCGGAACCGAGCGCTCGTCATGGGTGCTCCCATTCTGGTGACCGTTCCCCAGCGGTCACGGCTACCAAGCTAGCACCGCCAAGGGCGAAATCGAAAGAACGGGCGTAGAATCGGTGAAGCTTAGCTCGGAAGATGACCGGGACCGGGGCCGATATCTAGCTTTTTCGGGTGTCGAACTGCCCACGGGCAACTCGTTGCCCGTGGGCAGTCAGATACAGAACAAGCTCCGGGACCGGGACCGGGACCGAGACCGAGACCGAGACCGAGAGTGCCTACTTGCCGTTCACCGGCCACCGTCGGACGTCGCTGATGAACGAGTGGCGGTGGGTGTGGCGCAGGATCTCGACCACCGCGTCTTCGCCGATCTGCTCGGCGATCATCCGGCACTCGCGGAGCATGTCGGTGTGGGAGACGGTGGTGTTGTCGGTGCAGATCGCCACCGGGACGCCGGCCTCGAGGAAGCGGGCGATGGGGTGCGGCTTGCCCGGCGCGACCGCCCGGGTCTGGTAGTTGGAGGTGAAGCAGCACTCGACGCAGATCCGATCCCGGGCCAGGCGGCGCAGCAGGACCTTGTCCTCCACCGCCGAGCTGCCGTGTCCGATCCGGTCGCAGCCCACCTCGTCCACCGCCTGCCAGACGGCCCAGGCGTCCTCGACCTCGCCAGCGTGGATCGTCAGCCCGAGCTGCCCCCGGCGCGCGATGTCGAAGGCCTCGCGGAAAAGGCGCGGCGGGTTGCCCCGCTCGGCTCCGGCGATGTCGAAGCCGATCACGCCGGTCCGGTCGTGCAGATGCTGGGCCTCGGCCAGGGCGGCGCGGGCCAGGATCTTGGCGATATGGGGGCCCATCTGGCGCATGGCCACCACGATCAGGCCGGCGTGGAAGCCGGGCAGCTCGCGGCGGGCCTTGTTCAGTCCGGCCAGCACCGAGGTGATGGCCTGGCGCACGGTCAGACCGGCATAGGTGTGGATCGTGGGCGAGTAGCGCAGCTCGAGGGCGCGGATCCCCTGGGCGTAGGCCGCCTCGGCGATGCGGAAGGTGACGTAGGTCAGGTTGCCGTAGAACTGGGTGACCCACAGCGGATAGTGGAACTTGTCCAGGTAGTCCAGCAGCGTTCCCTCTTCGCTGGCCTGCAGCACCAGCAGGCGCCGCATCTCCTCCAGACTGTCGACGGGCGCCAGGCCGTGCTCCTGCATCAACTCCCACGTGACCTCGACGGGGATCGACCCGTCCACGTGTTGATGCAGCTCGACCTTGTCGATTTGACTGAAGGGATCCGTCATCTGCTGGCACCGCCGCTGGAGCCCTTATCCCTACCGCAACCGACCCCACTCGTCCAGGATCCGGATGGTACGGCCACCCGCGAGTTCGCTCTCCCCGCGGGCGAACGCGCGCTTGCCCTTCCCCGCGCTCGGCTCATAAGCTCGACCTTTGCGGAACCGCACGAGACGCTCCGCCCAACCGTCCGGAGGACCCCATGTCACGCCTCTCCTGGCTCATGATGATCTGCGCCGCCCTCGTGTTCGCGACGGGCTGTCCCGACCCCGACGACGACGACACCAGCGACGACGACACCACCGAAGGCGACGACGAGGACAACGACGGCTGGACCGTCGAGGAGGGGGATTGCGACGACAACGATCCCACCATCCACCCGGACGCCGACGAGGGGTGCGACGGCGTCGACACCGATTGTGACGGCGAGCTCGGCCCGGACGAGACCGATGACGATGGCGACGGCGTCACCGAGTGCGAGGGCGACTGCGACGACGACGACGGCTCGGTCTACCCCGGTGCCGACGAGGGCTGCGACGGCCTGGATACCGACTGCGACGGCGAGCTCGGCGACGACGAGACCGATGACGACGGCGACGGCGCGTCCGAGTGCGATGGCGACTGCGACGACGACGACGCGCTGGCCAACATCGACGACGCCGACGGTGACGGCCAGACCTCCTGCGATGGCGACTGCGACGACACCAACGCCGACGTGCACGACGGCGCCGCCGAGATCTGCGACGGCCTGGACAACGACTGCGACGGCAGTCCGGCCGCGGGCGAAGTGGACAACGACGGCGATGGCTACCTCCTGTGCGGGGACGACTGCGACGACTCGAACGCCGACATCCACCCCGGGACCACGGAGATCTGCGACGGCGAGGACACCGACTGCGACGGGATCATCCCCGACGACGAGCTCGACGCCGACGGCGACGGCGTCTCGACCTGCGCGGGTGACTGCGACGACGCGGACGCGGCGATCTACCCCGGGGCCCAGGAGCTCTGCGACGGCATCGACAACGACTGCGA
>CAYTBN010000129.1:0-4174 GCA_964436045.1 uncultured Rickettsiales bacterium
GCTCGAACTCGCACGAGCGGAAGGTGAAGTGCTCCACGGTGATCTCGTTGCGGAACGACTTGCCCATCTGGGCGATGCCGAAGGGCACCTTGAGCCCCATGCTCTGCTGGATGTTGAGGAACTGGACGAACATCGCCTGGGCCGTCTCCGGCCGCAGGTAGACCGCCGACGGCCGGATCAGCTCCTCGAGCCGGGCGCGCAGCTCGGTGCCCGCGGGCAGGTCGCCGCCCTCGATGAACGCCGCGATATCCCCCATGGGATCCACTGGCCCGATGCTGGAACGGAACATCAGGTTGAACGCACGCTCGGCGGACAGGAACGGGCTGCCGCAGTTGGGGCAGACGTAGCCGCGTTCGCTGCCCACGGCACCCCGAATGGCCTTCTTGCTGCGGGTCAGTCCGGTCTCGCCGGCCTGCTCCAGCGCCGCGAGCGCGGCCTTGGCGCGGCCCTTGTCGGCGAATGCCATCGGTGCCGGCTCGCCCGCAGCCAGCTTGGGCGCCTTGTCGGCCCGGAAGCGCTCCTTGCATACCTGGCAATCCACCAGCGGATCCCGGAAGCCCGCCAGGTGACCGGAGGCCTCCCAGACCTTCGTGTGCATCACGATGGACGCATCGAGGCCGACCACGTCCTCGCGGGAGTGGACCATCGCCCGCCACCACTCGTTCATCAGGTTGCGCTTGAGCTCGATGCCCAGCGGTCCATAGTCGTAGGCGCTCTTCAGCCCACCGTAGATGTCGCTGGACTGGAATACGAAGCCCCGGCGCTTGCACAGGGAGACGATGGTCTTCATCAGATCGTCGGACACGGCACGTTCGCTCATGGCGGTTCCTTTCCAGGAAGATGACGACATACACCGTTTGGACCCGTCGCGGAAGCGGTGTGACGGGGGAAATCATGCTAGTCTCGCCGGCCATGAACGGCCAGCCCGAGAACGGCAGCAAGGTGGACGGGCGCACCGCGCTGGCGGCCCGGCGCCGTGCAGAGACCTGCGCCCGCATCCTCGATGCCGCCACCACCGCCTTCGCCGACGCGGGCTACCACAACACCTCGGTGGACGACATCATCGGCCGCGCGGGCGTGGCCCGGGGCACCTTCTACCTGCACTTCGAGTCCAAACACGCGGTGCTGGCGGCCGTGCTGGCCGACATCCTCGGCGGCATCGTTCAGGCGGTCCAGGCCATTCGACTGGAGCAGCCCGAGACGCCCTACCAGCAGCTGGTGACCAACCTGGAGCGGGCCTGGCAGGTCTTTGCCGACGATCCGCGGCGAGCCCATATCGTGCTCGCGGGGCTGCACGGCGTCGATCCGGACTTCGACGCCCAGGTCACGGCCCTCGAGGCCCACGTGCTGTCGATGATCGGTCGCTCGATCCAGAAGGGTCAGGAGCTGGGCTGGCTGCGCCCCTTCGACCCGCGGATGGGCGCCTGCGCGCTGGTGGGGGCGTTCAAGGAGAACCTGACCGACGAGCTGCTGCGCGAGGATGCGCCGCGCTTCGGCGCCGAGCGGATGACGGCCCTGCTCGAGGTGCTGCTGCTGGGCTCGGCCCTCGGCCCGTTGCGCGTCGAGGGGCGCGGATGAGTCGGGCGTCGACGCGTGGGACGCCGATCCTGCTGGCGTCGGGCTCGCCACGGCGACGGGACTTCCTGGCTTCGGTGCAGATCCCCTTCGAGGTGGTGCGTCCCGAGGTGGACGAGACCCCCCGGCCCGGCGAGCCCCCCGACGAGACCGTGCGTCGACTGGCGGAGGCCAAGGCCGAAGCGGGCCACGAGCTGTGTCCGCGGGGCGCCGGTCTGGTGCTGGCCGCGGACACCGAGGTGGTCCTGGACCGCCGCGCCCTCGGCAAGCCCCGGGAGCGGGCCGACGCCCGGGCGATGCTCGCCGAGCTGTCCGGCCGCGACCACGACGTGATCACCGGCTTCTGCCTGCTGGACCAGGCCAGCGGGCGACGCGAGATCGGCCTGGCGGCGACCCGGGTTTGGTTCCGGGCGCTGGACGGCGACGAGATCGCCGGCTACGTGGACACCGACGAGCCCCTGGACAAGGCCGGCGCCTATGCATGCCAGGGGATCGGGGCTTTCCTGATCGCCCGGGTCGAGGGCAGCTACACCAACGTGGTTGGCCTGCCCCTGGGTCAAGTGATCGAGACCCTGCGGCGGATGGGTGGCCCCCTGCCCTTCCCCGGGAGGAGGAACGGATGATCGACATCGCCGCTGCGGTGGCCAGCGCGCTGGCCGAGGTGCGGGGACGGGTGCAGGAGGCCGCCAGGGCCGCCGGCCGCGATCCCGCGGAGGTGACCCTGATCGCCGTCAGCAAGGCCCAGCCCCTCGAACGGCTGCAGGCCGCCCTCGACGCCGGCCAGCGGACCTTCGGCGAGAACTACGTCCAGGAGTTCCTCGGCAAGCGCCAGGACTACGACCTGCCCGACATCCGCTGGCACTACATCGGTCGGCTTCAGACCAACAAGGTCCGGCAGATCGTCGGCCAGGTGCACCGGATCCACTCGGTGGACCGGACCAAGCTGGCCAGGGAGATCAGCAAGCGCTCGGTCAAGGCGGACCTCACGTCCGACATCCTCGTGCAGGTCAACGTGGGCGAGGAGGAGAGCAAGGGCGGGATCTCGGCGGACGACGCCGAACGCGAGCTGGCCGCGATCCTGGAGCTGCCCAACCTCGACGTCCACGGACTGATGTGTATCCCTCCCTTCGGGTCGCCCGAAGAGGTCCGCCCCTACTTCGTACAGCTGCGGGAGGTGAGAGACCGTCTGGAGCCGGCGCTGGGGATCAAGTTGCCCGAGCTGTCGATGGGGATGAGCGGTGACTACGAGACCGCCATCGCGGAGGGGGCGACCCTGGTCCGCGTCGGCTCGGCGATCTTCGGCGCCCGCCTCTACCGGCAGGGTTGAGCGCGATGACACGCACCTGGTTGATCCTGGCCGCCTGCCTGCTCCTCGCCGGCTGCCCCCAGGACGACGACGATACCGCGGGGGATGACGACACCACCGGAGACGACGACGACACCACCGGAGACGACGACGACGCCACCGGAGACGACGACGCCACCGGCGATGACGACGGCAACGCCCTGTACGGCTACCAGGGTGAGGCCGTGGTGCTCGCAGGTACCTCTTACGACGGCCACGAGGACCTCTACTACATCGCCAACAGCGGGGCCGGGACCGATGTCTGCCGGGTGCGGGTCGCGCTGTCCTCCACCACCACCCGGGATGATTGCGTCGACTGCGAGTGGGCCTTCGCCGTGACCGCCGCCGATCCGCAGGTGGTGGCCGAATCGTCGGCCGGCTGCGGCGGCGTGGGGGTCGACGACGACGTCATCGCCGGCCTCGCCGGCGAGCGCGGCTACGGCTTCGCCCGGGAGTACTTCGGTCACACCGATGTGCTGATGGTCGAACAACAGGGGATCTGGACAGCGGTCAACTTCGCGGTCTGGTCCCAGGTCACCGGCGAGCTGAGCTACGACTGGGAGGTCGGATACCAGGGCTACTGACCGGAATAGTCGCGTGGGAGACCGGTAGAGACCCCTGCGGGTCCGCTGCGGACGCCGCCCCGGAGGCAAGACCATGGCCCCTCCCACCCGGATCACCATCGGCGCTGGCAACTGGCTACTCGTACTGTCCAACGCCGCCGCCGTCGTCGCCCACGCCGCCCATGCCCTCGCCGCCCGCGCCCGGCTCCCCGATCCCTATCCGGTCCACTTCGGCGCTGGCGGCCAGCCCGACCGCTGGATCGCCGCGGATAGCCCCGAGTGGCTGCTGCTCCCCGCCATCGCCGCCGGGACGGCTCTGTTCCTGGTCCTGCTGGCCGTACTCATGCCCCACGTCCCCATGCGGATGTGGAACATGCCCCACAAGAAGCGGCTGCTGGCAGCTCCGCGGGCAGCTCGCGAGCGGGTGGTTCGCACCACCGTCGCGATGTTGCTGGTGCTCTCGCTGCTCAACACCGTGTCGATGATCTGGGTCCAGGGGAAGATGGTCCGCGCCGCCCAGGTCGGCGCCCTCGAGTCCGCCGGCGAGCTGGGGTTGCTGATGTTCGTCTACATCGGCGTCATCGTCGGCTGGATCATCCACCTGTACCGCATCACCGGACGACTTCCCGAGCCCTCCTAGAACACCGATCAGTAACGGTACTGAGCCCTATCTTCCCCGGGGGGATCGACA
>CAYTBN010000130.1:0-4138 GCA_964436045.1 uncultured Rickettsiales bacterium
GTCCGAGTCCGGGTCCGGGTCCGAGTCCGAGACCGAATCCGAGACCGAGTCCGAGCCCAAGTCCGAGACCGAGTCCGAGTCTGCGAGCTCCCTTTCAAGCCCCTCGCCGCGAGCTCCAGCAGCAACTGACTCGCCGACAGGCCCACGTCCCCCAGCTCGTGACGGAGCTGAGAGGCTGTGAATCTAACCCACTCCCGTCGTATCGAGCCCGATCCAGGCCCATCTGCGGCGTCGCGGCTCCTCGCCGATGGAGAGACATCGCCTCGTCCCCGCTCCTTGCATCTGGACCCGCCTCGGGCCCGATACTCGGTCCGGGGATAGATTCACAACCTTTGACCCAGAGCCCGCATCAACTCAATGAAAGAGGGCTTGAAATCAAGGGGGGAGGGCTGGCTGGGTTGGTCTTTCTGGCTGGCCTGATGCGTAGGAGGATTTCTCGGCCGCGGGCCGGGGCTCGGCTTGTTTCCACCGATGGTCTTTGGTCGCGCTCTGTCCGACCAGCAGGTCTGGCATTCTTAGTGCACCGGTTACCGGGCGATGGCCGACAGAGCCGTCGGAGGAGGAATCCATGGGTTCGATCGTCAAGTGTCGTGGACCGTTGTGTCGTCGTCAGTGGACAGTCGCCTGCCTCGGCGGGGTGCTGGCGGCTCTGCTCAGCCTGGGATTGGCGTCATCTGCAGCGGCCGGGGAAGGGGAAGGGGGGGACGGAGCGGTCAGCTCGGCGTTGTGCACCCTCGAAGGCCTGCGGGTGACCGGCGAGACGGGTGAGCAGTTGATTCCCTTGCCGGGCCGATGCGTTGCGGCCCACGGTGACGGGGAGCAGACCGTGGTCGCGGGGGGGGCGGACGGGGCGTGGCTGGTCGACCACCCGGCGGGCCAGGCGGCGCAGGTGACGCCGATCCCGTCGATGGGGGTGGTGCTCGATGTGCAGCTCCGGGACGGGTACGCCCTGCTCACCGAGCAGGTGGATCAGGTCCGGGTGGTGGATCTGGAGGGGCTGGTGCGGGCGGCGGCCGAGCGGGCCACGCCGGTCGAGGTCGCTGCAGGGGACGCGGCCGATCCCGACGACATCGAGCCGGCTCGGCGGCTGCGGGTCGGTACGGTGGTCGCCGTGCGGGGCCCGCGGGTGTTCGTGGCGGGGGACGGCATCGTCGACGGTCCCACGTTTGGCGACTGGATCGCGGTGGTCCGCCCGACGATTCCCCGGGACGTGGATCCGGCGACCGGTCAGCTGCGCAACCGGGGGCAGCCGGGCTACGAGTCGGTCATCCGGGTGGTGGGCAACGACGGACAGCAGCTGGTGGCCGAGGTGGGCCGCGGCGACCGGGCCAGGCTCGGCGACGAGGTCTATGCAGGCAGTTCGCTGGAGCCCACGGAGCGCCTTGCCGATCCGCGCCCGATCCGGCCGCTGCCCGCGGTCGGCGTCGAGCTGGTGCCCGCGATCAGCCTGTCGGACCCCGGGGTGGTCGGTCTGGGCCGGGCCTGGGTCAGCTACTCGTTCCGCTTCCCGATGCGGGTCGAGGTGGCCCTGCGCCAGGGTGTGCTGGCCGTGCCGCGCGACGGGGGTCCGGTGGTCGGCGGTGCGGCCGAGGTGCTGGCCAGCCTGGACCTGCCGGCCTTCGAGATCGGCCTGACGGCGGGGTACCAGCGCTTCGAGAATCCCGGCGGTGGCGTGCTGCTCGGCCACTACCTGCGCTGGGGCTACCGGGACGGCTTCCTGGTCGAAGTCCGGACCCGCTTCCTGTTGCCCCCCGCCGACTTCTTCGGCGGCGTCGAGGGGCGGATCGTGATCCCCATGGACCGGCTGGCGTCGATGACCCTGGAGGGGGGCGGCGGCAGCTCGGTGGGCTTCGGGCTGATCGGTGTGCAGATCCCCGCCCTCGGCCAGGGGGGACACGGCTCGCTGTTGCTCAACCCGGGGGTCGGCTTCGTGCTGAACCAGTGGGAGGGCCGCTCGAGCAACGACCGGGAGTGGCACGAACTCGCCGGCCCGGCGATCGCCCTGCGGGTCGAGTACCGGCCCTGAGCCAGCGCTGCGGGGCCCGCTCCCCGATTTCCCCCTAAAGCTCCGCGACCTCCGTCCGATACACCTAAAGCACATGTGATCCCGAGGAGGTGAAACGTGCGGTTCCAAGGACGGGTCGTTTCCCTGATTCTGGCGGTCTTCGCCCTCTGCCTGATGGGGGCCAAGCCCCGAGCACCGCGGGACAAATCCGTGAGCGCGTCGATCCAGGCCGATATCGACCAGGGTGCCCTGCTGGCCGAACGCAGCGAGGCCGAATGGTTGGCCCTCGAGGAGCGCTGGCGCGAGGCGTCGGTGACAGCGCGGGAGATCCGCGAGCTGCGGGTGCGCTGGGCCGCCGAATCCAACCCGATGTACGAGTGGGCGGGCTGGAGCCTGGAGCTCATCGAGGACGGGATCGATCCGGGCACCGCGGTCACGGTACCGCGGGCGGTCCGCACAGGAGACATGCGGGCCATCGAGGCCGCAGTCGATGCCTACCCGGCCGGGTTGGCGCCCCCCGAGCTGCGTATCTTGCAGAGCGCGGCGCTGTGGAGCATGGAGCGCGAGGGCAAAGGCGCCATCGTCTACCGCACGGTGCTGAAGGACGATCCGGTGCTGGCGTACTACGACGCCCTCGTCGAGGAGTGGGTGCGCGACCGTCTGGCCGAGATCCCCGAGGGGGAACAGCCCTTCTTCCGTCCGCCCGGCGACGACTACGTGTTCGCCCTGCGCAACGAGCTGAAGAGCCGGGGCACCATGGGTCAGCTGATCCTGTGGTTCCTCGAGCCGCCCCCCGCGGTCAGCCGGCCCTCGATCCCGGTGGTCGAGCTGGATCCGCGCGCCGTGTCCGAGGTCTTCGACAGCAAGAGCGAGGACCTCCACGCCTGTTACGTGGCCGGCGGCGGTCAGTTCGCCCACGGCGAGGTGACGGTGACCATGGACATGGACGTGAATCCCTACGGCACCATCCGCCACTGCTCCGCCCGCTCCTCGGACGTGTTCGGCCAGGACGACGTGGGCAGCTGTGCCTGCGAGGTGGCGATGGCGACCCGGCTGCCCGGTCCCGAGGACGCCGCCCGAGCGACCGCGCGCTACTCCCTGACCTTCCCCCTGGGACGCTAGATGTTGGCGACGGTGAGCTTCTTCTTGCGGCCGAAGTCCAGCGAGCAGTTGTCCATGCCGGTGGGGAACTCGACGGCGGTGGTGTAGGTGCCTGTCCCCGCGGGGTCGAGCCAGCTGCCGGAGCGCTGGATTTCCACGTTGGTGAAGGTGCGGTCGCGGTTGTTCTCGGAGTTGATCACGGTTCCACCGCAGTCCACGTAGGTGTCGGTGTGGGTGCCCGAGCCCGAGGTGTAGACCGTGGACTCGTGTACGTTGGCCTTGACCCAGTAGCCCTCCCGCTGGCGGTACACGCCGGCCAGCGCCTCGACGTTCTGCGCGTCGCACTCCAGGGTGACGTCCGCCGCCCGGTGCGTGACCGTCGCGTTGGGCCTGCCCGTGGTGGCGATGTCGGTCACGTCGGGCCCCACGACTACCCGGGCGCCGCCGGTGACGTGCAGGTTGTCCCGCTTGGTGGACGAGCCGCCCAGGCCGACTCCCAGGTAGACGGAACCCGGACCCTCCACGTGGACCTTGTTCAGCAAGTCGCAGTTGAGCTGCAGGCCCGGCACCCCCGCCGAGCCCCGCCCAGCACGGGCGATGACCGGCGAGATGCTGCCGACGGTGACCACCGTGATCTCCAACCGCGCCAGACCCGATCCCGCGAAACGGAAGTCGTCGTCCTCCATCTTGAACACGAAGTTCTCGGTCTCCTTGCCGATGTTGCCCGCGTACCCCTCCTCGACGACGAACGATGCGAGCTGCAGCCCACCCTGGGCGAGGCCATCGCTGATGGACGGCGAGCCGGCCGGGCTGATGAGGTCATCTCCGCTGGCCGGCTTCTGGTTTGCGGAGTCGCGCAGCCAGTTCGCGTCCACGTCCCACTTCTCGGGATCGGTCGAGTCCCCTCCCAGCCAGAAACACACGGCAGCAGGCATTATCCCTCCCCTTTTTAGGATGTGCTCAAGGTGAAAAAAAGCCTAGCCCGGTCATTTCACGTCCGCGATTGGTGTGACGGTTTCAGCCGCGGATCCG
>CAYTBN010000131.1:0-3970 GCA_964436045.1 uncultured Rickettsiales bacterium
CGACCTGGTGCTCGCGGGCACGATGCGGCTGGCGGGGCGCTCGGTTCACGTGATGGCAGTGCTCACTCCAACGGCGCGTCGAACAGCTCCAGTTCTTCGAGTCGCCTGGCGATGGACTCGGCCAGCAGGGCGTGCCCGGAGGAGGTCAGGTGGACGGCGTCGACGAACATGCCCGGTGCGGCTGCATCCAGCACCGACGCGCCGTCGAGCCAGTGGACGTGTTCGAGATCGTCGGCCAGGTCGCGCATCATCCCGTGGTACGGACGCAGCTCGTCCAGCCGCGCCGGGGCCTGTCCCTCGCCGATCAGCAGCACGTCGGCACCCTTGTCCGCGGCGCGATCGATGATCACGCGGAGGTTGTGCTCCGCCTCGGCAAGCGTGACCGCTGGGACGGCCTCGCCCGATCCGGCGAGACCGTAGATCAGGTGGACCAGACCCTGATAGAGCGCAAGTCCACGGAGTGAGTCCAGCACGCGGGAGAGGGCCCGCCGACGCTGCCAGGCGCCATGCAGCTGCTCCCAGCTCATGGGCAGGCGGGCCGCGCAGTCGTTGCTCCCCACGTACAGGGTCAGCAGGTCGGGATCGAGTCGCTCCAGGTGGGCCGACACGTGTAGCCGGATGTGGTACGTGGTGAAGCCGCCCCGCCCCTGGTTGACCACCTCGACCTGTGGCCCGAGCCGCTCGTCCAGCTTCGCCGGGTAGAAGGCCTCGTCCGGGACGTCGGGGGTGAGGCCGAACCCGGCCGTGGACGATCCCCCCAGCGCCACGATCCGCGTCGCGGCCCTCCGCGGCTCCAGCGGCGCCCTGGACAGCTGCTCGGGGAAGGTCGCGGAGGGGAGGCTCTCCAGCAGGCGGAAGTCCCGCTGTGCCTCCCATAGCGGGTGGGTCGAGGGTCCGTCGATCCCTGTCGCTGGCTGCGCTTCTGCGCCCTGGGAGTCGGCGGCAGCGGCCAGCCATCGCTCCCCCCAGAGGTCGGCCAGGCGCCAGGACTCGCCGGTCGCGCTGTGGCGCAACGCCATCTCCGAACAGACCAATCCGGCCGCCACGGCTAGCAGGGACAGCAGGTTGACGTACCGCACGCGGGCGGCGTGGAGGTTCACCCAGAGCAGCCCGCCGGCGAACGCGCCGGCCCCGGCCATCCAGACAAGCGTGGGGGCCGGGGCCCGGGCCATCACGCCCGCGGCGAGGGCACCCAGCGCGGGCAGCGCCACGCCGGCGGCGACGCGGGCGAAGCGGGGCGGAGAGGCGCCGACCGGAGCGGGCTTTAGCAGCGCGGCGGCGAACACCATCAGCTTGGCGGCCACGGCCGCGCCCAGGCCCACCAGGGCCGGAAGGTGCGGTGTATCCAGCACCTCGAAGTACAGCGCCTCCGCGAGCCGAGCCGGTTCGGTCCGCAGGAAGACCAGCCCGATCAGCAACGGCGCACTGGTCACGAGGATCGTCGCGGTCCGGCGACCCAGCTTCCGCTCGGCCCGCCCCAGGGCCAGGAGCAGCAAGGCTCCGAGGGCCGCTGCCCCGACCAGGGCGAAGGCCGCGAGCGGACGCTTCGTCCGCCGCCCATCGCGCTCGAGTCGGGTCAGCTGCACCCGGTCCAGGCCCGCCATCAGCGTCGGGACACCGACCCCGGCCGGGGCGCGACACCTCAGCTCGCCGCCCCCGCACCGGAAGACGTAGCCGTTGTCCGTTCGTTCCACGGACAGGGTCCAGGGATCCGTTCCTGGCGCAGGGAGTTCCCCCTCGCAGCTCAGGGGCGCGCCCCCGCGCAGGGTCGGATCCGGTGCCGCCGCGAGCTCCACGGCTCGGGGGGGCCGGTCCGCGTCGCCCAGCAGCTGCAGGGCCGGGCCCCGGGGAGGATCCCAGCCGTCCGCAGCCGGAAACACCCACAGCTCCCCGCGGGGGGACAGCCGCCCCCGGATCTCGAATCGGCCCGCGGCCTCCCCTGCGCGGAGCGAGGCGTGTCTCTCCAGGCTCCAGGCCCAGGGCACGCGGTGCAGCTCGTCCGCGCTCCCCGCCGGCTGGAAGCGAACCACGGGCGCGCTGCCGGACCAGCCCGCGGGCACGCCCGACGAGCGGTCCACGCCGAATCCCCAGACCAGCAGCAGGCCAGCCACCGCACCGATGGCGAACGCCGCCCCCCCGGGAATCCAGGCGGACGACTTGATCCGGTCGAGAAAGGAGTGATTGCGGTGCGGCACACCTTCTCCCGTCGACGTGGAACGCCGCCCGTGAGGCAAGTGCTTGGTTGGCAACAACCTACCACAGGGGACGCCCCGAAGCGGTGGTCACCGACGCCCCTCTCCCGGTGCATCGAGGTAGGCCCGCTCGGCCAGGCGCTGGCGGGATCGAGCTGGCATATCAGCATGCCGTTCATCGTTCTCGTGGAAACGGTTTATCTTGCAGCTCGTACCCTTCACGGGAGCAAATATGAGTAGCGTCACGCGAGCCTTCCCGAGCATCCTGGTCACCGCGTCCCTGACCCTGGCGGGGTGCTACGCCGAGGCGCCCAGGGATCCCCCCGGTCCCGGGCAAGACGGGGAGATGACCGCCCGCAGCGGCGGGCCCACGGTGAGGATCCTCCATCCGGGCAACGGCGACACCATCGCCAACCCGGTCTCCTTCGTCATCGACACCGACGCGGGCATCCAACGGGTCTCGCTGGACGCCGACGGCTGGGTCCTCGACAACTGGGATCCGCACCACTACTCGGTGGTGGAGACCACCTTCCTGGGGGTAGACACGCCGCGGCTGATCACCCTCACCGGATTCGACGCCCACGGCACACCGGCGGACACCGACCGCGTCGTGATCACCGTCTACAACCCCGGCAACAACAACGGCGGCGGCAACGACAACGGATCGCTGAACGTGCCCTACTACTACCAGTACAGCAACGCCCACGAGCCGAGCGCCACCTGTGGGCTCACCTCGGCGGCCATGCTGCTGAGCTACATGAAGGGTGTCACCATCGATCCCGACACCCTCTATCTCGACTACGGCAAGGCCCAGGGCCAGTCGCCCGGCTCGCTGGCGCAGCTCTACGGGTGGGAGGGGCTGTACGCGGACTCGTCCTACAGCGGCACTCGCTCCATGATCAAGAACCAGCTCGACGCCGGTCGGCCCGTGCTGATCCACACCTTCCTGACGGGGGCTGGCCACATCGTCTGCGTCGTCGGATACGACGCCAGCGGCTGGATCGTCAACGATCCGGCGGGGGACTGGTACCAGTGCTACGGCTGCGGCGCGTACGGTGATCACGTGCACTACCCTTATGGTAGCGGCGCCGATGACGCCTTCAGCCACGACGGGGACATCTGGATGTCGTCGTCGGACACCTCCTCGTTCGGCTTCTAGCCTGCATTTCGGGATGGAGACTCGCTGGACGGGCGGCGAGGGCGAGCTTCTCGTCCTGACGGTCGGCTGTTCTATCTCTCGCACCGACACAGGATCTGGTCGCCGTAGACCGGGGTGCCGTTGCCCGGCCAGCTCTGGCTCTTTCGGCCGTCGGCGTTGACGTCGCAGGCGTCGACGCCGTTCTGCGTCACCCACAACGGATAGCTGTGGTTGTTGGGGGTGGCGACCACGATGGTCGGGGTGCCCGGGTGGAGGAACAGGCAGTAGTCCTCCTGTTCCTGCTGTGACAGCCAGCCCACCGACACCCCACCGCCGGCGCCGCAGACGTCGTCGCAGGTCCAGCCGTTGTCGATACCCTGGCCGGCGGTCCCGTAGAAGATCGCGTCGCAGGTGGTGTAGCCATCGCCGTCCGGATCGTCGAGGTTGAGGGCCGGATGGATAGGCCTTTCAAAGGCCGGCGAAGACCGAGAGGACCCAGCGATGCTGGTCGCCGAGATCGCGGCGTCGGAGAAGCGACTCACCTACGTGGCCAATCTGGCGCTCTTCGGCGTGGTCGTGTGGGGTATGGATAGGCACTTCAAAGCACCTCCGAGAAGTAGCCCCCCGACGACACAGGCCA
>CAYTBN010000132.1:0-3687 GCA_964436045.1 uncultured Rickettsiales bacterium
CAGGGAGCGTTCCCGCCGCGAGTCCGGATACCAGCGCCTCGGCCTCGTTGGCGTTGTCGGCCTCTCGCTGCCGCCGCGCCAGCAGCTCGTCCAGATCCTCACGAGACCTGGGCGTGTAACCTTCGGGACTGCGCACGAACCGGTCGGCGTCGAGGTCGAGCCCAAGTGCAAGGGCCACCAGGCCGGCCGGGTCCGGGGGCGATGTCCAGTACAGGTCGGCAATATCTTGGAGAGATAGGGCCTCGCCGTCATCGGCGACTACCTCCCAAACCTCGGCGAGGTCGATCCCCGTCGACAGCTCCAGGGCGCCAGCGCGAAACTCCTCGAACCGGTCCTGTTCAGGCAGCAACACGCCGGTGGCCAGGACGATCCGGTTGCCGGGGATGCGGGCCTGCTTGTTGCGCCCGAGGGCCACGCTAACGCGGGACGCGGTCTCGTCGAGGTAGCGCACAACTGTGGCGCCCTTTCCAAGCAGTGCGACGACGACCTCTCCCTGTTGCATGGCCTGCCCGGCCTAACGAAAAATCCCTCAGTCGAGGTCCGCCAGGCGGTGCGTCACCTCCTGCTTCGAAGGCATCATCGGACGCAGTCTCCCGGGGAGTGCTGGGGCATCATAATGCGGCGAGCTCCATAGAACAGACCTCCGGGAGGGGCAGGGTTGGACCCGCAGTATAACAAGGTCTATCTATGTGTGTGATACTGCCCGCCTGTGGCGCTCCCACCGTCTTTGGGTTACCCTGCGCCTACCAACGGAGGGGCGTACGAGATGGAAAAGGCGGATCGCCGGGCGCTGGAGATTCTCGAAGGGCTTGGACTCCGACCCGCGACGCCCTTCTACGAGGAGGGCCCGGCGCAATACATCCTCGCCGCCCTGGCAAGCATGGGCGTTGCGCACAGCCGTGACCGGTACGGCAACGTCGTCGCCACCCTCGGCGAACCCGGCGGTGATGCCCCTCCGGTCGCCCTGGTGGCCCACATGGACCACCCGGGGTTCGAGATCGTGGAGGCCGACGGCGTTGAGGCCACGGCTCGTGCCGCCGGCGGCGTGCCGGCTGCCTCGCTGGTCAAGCCGACCCCGGTCCGGGTCCTGCTCCCGGACGGCGACACGATCGGCGCCACCACCGGACGCCACGAGTCCACCATCGACCCTACAGACCGGCGCGCCGAGCGTCTGGTGACGCTGTCGTTGGACCGCGAGTTGCCTGTGCCGCCGCCCCTGCCGGTCGTGTTCGACCTTCCCGACTTTGGGCTGGACGGAGACACGATCAGGATGAGGGCCCTGGACGACCTCGCGGGCTGTGCCGCTATTCTGGCAGCGCTGGAGCGGGCGTCCGCCGAGGACTGCGGGGCACGGGTCTCCGGCGTGTTCACTCGCGCCGAGGAGGGCGGCCTTTTCGGGGCACGCCTGATGGCAGAGGAGGGCACGCTGCCCTCCCGCACAATTGTGGTATCGGTGGAGTCCTCTTCAGTGATTCCCGGCGTGGAGCAGGGCCAAGGCCCCGTCATACGGACTGGGGACGCCATGACTACCTTCGACGGCGAGGCCGAGAAGGTGTTGTTAGATGCAGCTCGCCACCTGGCGCAAAGGGACACGTTCCGCGTGCAACGCCAGCTCATGTCAGGTGGGGTGTGCGAGGCCACAGCATTTGCCGCCCACGGCTACCCGGTAACCGGACTGGCGTTCCCCCTCGGCAACTACCACAATGCGACGACATCCATTCCCGACCCGGAGGGCGGCGTTGGCTCAGAGTACATAAAACTCTCCGATTTCCTGGGCGGGGTCGATCTGCTCACCGAGGTGGCGCGAGGCGAACGCCCCGACGGCCCCGGCGACTTGATCGGGCCGGTTTCAGGCGATATTCGGCGGAGGCTGGAGGCGAAACCGCCGCGTTGACGGGCCTCTGAGCCAACCGTACAATCACCGCGACCGCACCTGGAGAGGAGCCTGACATGACCACCCTCGGTTCTGGAGACTACCGGTACGAGATGGTCCCATCGTGGCCCGACATGCCTCGCTACTGGTCATTCGGGATGGCCTCGGACGCCGCGGTCAACTCCCGCGACGAGGTTCATGTCTTCAGCCGCGGCCTCCACCCGCTTACCATCTGGACCCCCGACGGCGCCTTCATCTCCTCCTGGGGCGAGGGGACGTTCTCCGCCAACCCCCACGGGATCTACATAGCGCCCAACGACAACGTCTGGCTGGTGGACCGGGACTTCCACGTCGCCACGGAACACACCCCGGACGGCGCACTGCTCCGGACCCTGGGTGACAAGCTGGCGCCCTCGCCGTCGTTTATGGGCGAGCCTTTTAACATGCCCTCCGGACTGGCCATCGCACCCAACGGCGACATGTTCGTCTCGGACGGCTACGGCGGCCACCGCGCCCACAAATTCAGCCCCGAGGGCGAGCTGCTCCTGTCGTGGGGCAGGCAGGGCGACGGCCCCGGCGAATTCGCCCTTCTCCACAACATTTGGGTCGACCCCAGGGGCCGCGTTCTCATCTGCGACCGCGAGAATCACCGCATCCAGATATTCGACGACCAGGGCCAATTCCTGGAGGAGTGGACCGACCTGCAGTCTCCGGGCGACATCTGGATTCGCGACGACATCGTCTATGTCGTCGAGCAAGGCCCAGGTAACGGTGTCAGCATCTGGACCCTGGACGGCGAGCTGATCACACGGTGGCGCGGCAATGCGGGCCCCGGCATGGGCACGCTCGCCGCTGCCCACGGCCTCTGCGTCGACTCGCAGGGCAGCATCTACGTCACCGAGATCGGCGACGCACGGCGAGTCCGCAAGTTCCAGCGGATCTGACGGAGGGGCTGGCCGATAGCGCATGACGACCCTTCGCAAGATAGCCAACGCGGCTCTGGACCTGCTGTTTCCTCCCAAGTGCGCCGCCTGCGGGCGCGAGGGTGCGTACCTGTGCGACACGTGCGAGCCGGGCCTGACGCGCCTCGAACGCCCGTACTGCGACCTCTGCGCCGCGCCGGCTACAGCTCGCATCTGCTCCTGGTGCACGGCTGTGCCTCCGAAATTCAACGCCATCCGCGCACCGTACCGTCACACCGGCGCGATGCGCGACATGATCCGTGACCTCAAGTACCGGAAACGACCGCATGAAACTCTCGGTCGAATACTCTACGCGGAGCTAGGGTAGATCCTACTCGCGGGCGTCAGGACTGGCTGGGAATAACACCGATTGGGCTCCGATTCAGCGCGGCGAGATCCCCGAAGTGTCAAGGGCGGAGTGAAAGTGTACCAGCGAGGCGGAGCAAAACTGTACCAGTGGACGCGGCAGCATGATTGGGAGAGGTGTCGAGGTCTGTTGAAGCTTGGGCCTAGTCTATCGCCTGATCTGAATTCGTCCTGCTGCTATGCTTGAGTCGGAAGCTATCCCCGTTCATTTCGAGGATGTCGACATGGTGGGTGAGGCGGTCGAGCAGGGCTCCGGTGAGCCGCTCAGAGCCAAAGACCTCGGTCCACTCGTCGAATGGCAGGTTGGATGTCACCAGGACCGATCCTCGTTCGTAGCGCTGGCTGAACACCTCGAAGAGCAGCTCGGCCCCAGTCTTGGACAATGGCACGAAGCCTAGTTCGTCAAAGCCGGTCCTGAGCTTGCCGAAGGGATCAGCAGCTTGAGATTGGCCAGGCGTCTCTGCAGGTTGAGCAGGCGCCGTTCGT
>CAYTBN010000133.1:0-2261 GCA_964436045.1 uncultured Rickettsiales bacterium
GGGGAGCTCGATGATCGCGAACTGGCCCGGCTCGGCCGTGATCCGATCGTAGAGCGCGGGCACGGCCACATCGGCCGCCGGGAGGGGGAAGCCGAGACCCGACACCGCGTTGGCCTCCGCCACCAGCAGCACCACCAGGGCCAGCCCCGCCACCCGCCGCAGGGTACCGCGGACCGCGTAGACGTCCAGCATCCAGCTCGCGCCGAATCCCGCCATCAGCGCCAGACAGAGCGTGAAGCCAACCTGCAGCCGCTCCAGGTTCCGTACCAGTCCCCCGGTCGGCCACGCAGCCTGGAAGCCCAGGAAGACCGGGTTCGGCGCCAGCGGCCAGTCCGGATCCAGGTGGATTCGCGCCCCCATCGTCAGCGCCATCGCCAGCGCCCCGGCGATGGCCAGCGCCCGGGAGCCGGGGCGGCGGGCCAGAACCGCGATCAACGCCAGCACTAGGGGCAAGAACCCGGGGTGGTGGCAGATCGCCAGCCGGTCCCGCGAGTCGCAGATCCGGGGATCGCCGGGCACCAGGAAGTCCCGTACCGTGGCCACGGCCACGTTGTACCGCGGGGAGAGGTCCTCCTCGAGCACACCCGCAACCGCCACGTCGTGCAGGGCGCGCTCGGGATCGAGGGAGATCCGGAACGCCATCGCGAACGGTGCGATCAGCAGCGCCGCGAGGAACGCCGTCGCCCCCAGCAGGAGGAGGGTACGCCGGAACGACGGAGCCGCGGGCGGTTCCTCGACTCCCGGCCGCAGTCGTCTCACCCCCCAGACCACGACCAGGCCCACGGCGGCCAGGCTGGCCACCAGCCCGTAGTACCAGCTGCCCAGGGCCGCCAGCGCCAGGGCGCCGCCGCCGACGACGACCCACCGCCAGCCCCGACCATCGGTCAGCCGCACCAGCGCCAGCAGGGCCAGCGGGATCCAGCCCACGTGGGCGGTCTCCCCGATCCCCGACACCAGCACGGTGCCCTGCAGGTGGGCACTGAACCCGTACACCGCCCCGGCCGCCGCCGCACCCGCGGGATCGATCCAGCGGCGCACGAGCAGGTAGGTTCCGACGGCGCCGAGCAGCAGGGCGCCGAGCTGGATCAGGTTGTGGGCCAGCACCAGGCCTAGGATCGGGGCGAGGAGACGGGCGGCGATACCCGACAGGGGATCCAGGTTGTACAGCAGGCCCCCGTCCGGGTACCAGAGCAGGTCCGTGGACAGGGGTACGGGCCAGCCCTTGCCCAGGTCCCGGACGAACCACGCGTCCCCCCACAGGTGGCGCCAGACGTCGGAGTCCGGGTGACCCAGGGCCCGGACCCCCGGCGCCAGCCAGGTCGGGGCCGTCAGCGCGACCAGGGACCCGCAGTAGACACACAGCAGGGCGGCGAACCACCCCCGCCGTCCACCCGCCGCGGGGGATACGCGCGAGGTCGTGTCGATGGGGGAGCCGACGCCCATGTCCCGGTCACCTGGGGGGCTGGGTCGGAGGGGCCATCGGCCGGATGAGGTCCGTACCGGGGAAGGACATGCCGTAGCGCGTGTATCCGTCCCGCAGCTTGCTCAGGACCCGCTGCGATGCCACCGACCTGAAGTCCCGGCTGTTGAGGGCCTGCTGGAGCTCCAGGTCGTCGGGGAGCACCTCCTCGGGATCGTCACCGTTCCGCCGCGCCACCTTGAAGAGCTCGTCGACGGAGGAGTTGAAGAAGGCGGCGATCGGCTTGCCGGTGGACTGGGCATCGTCCACCAGGTCGGCGTCGGGGACGCTGTCCGGATCGGGATTCGAGGTGATCCGGTCCATCAACCCGGCGATCAGCAGAAGGGCACAGAGGGCGGATAGAGCTGTGGCGGCCACAGTAAAATGGAGACCTATCGACCGCGACTCGTCGCGCTGTCCCAAGCCCGCCTCCCTCGTCGCGGTCAGGCTACCAGAGCGTGTTTGGCGGGGCCAGACTCCGGACCCGCGGCCTACCCGGGACCGCCCGGCGCGGGATCCGGCGCGAACGATGTCCAGCAGTGATCCCCCTCGCCGGGTACGCCGATACCGATCATCGCGGACTCGATCTTGCGGAAGCCCAGGTCGGTGAAGGTGGCGCGGATCGCCTCGCACCAGTCGGTTTCCGCCGGCGTCAGCGACCGCTCGAACACGTGGAGGCGGCCGTCCGGCTTCAGCGCCCTGTGGATGGACCGCAGGCACTGCGTGGCGGTGGGATCGGCGATCCGCTCACCCTTGTCGTTCAGATAGAATGGCGTGTTGAGCAGGAAGAGGACGTCGACGG
>CAYTBN010000133.1:2361-3616 GCA_964436045.1 uncultured Rickettsiales bacterium
TCACCCTTGTCGTTCAGATAGAATGGCGTGTTGAGCAGGAAGAGGACGTCGACGGCGTAGAGCTTGCCGAAGGCGACCCCCGTCTCCAGCATCATCAGCTCCATCGCCCCGGTCCCGCAGCCGACGTCGGCGACCACGTCGTCGGGCTTCAGGGCCAGCTTCCCCACCACCCCCTCGGAGCGGGAGCGCGGACCGAACAGCGGGTGCAGAGGCTCACCGCGGCCGACGCTCTTGCGCACGATGGCCTGGTAGGCGTCCACGTCGCGGTCGTGGGGATCCACGAACGAGGAGGGCACCCGCGCTGGCGGGGGGGGCTCGTCCTGGGGTTCGTCACGGCAGCCAGGGCCGAGACAGACCAGCGCCAGCGACGCCAGCAGCAGCACGACAAGAGGTAGACGCAGTTCATCCAGCACGGTTCACCATCCATCCGGAGATCATCGTACGGGTGGGGCGGGTGGTGGGACAAGCCCGCGGCAACGAACGGCGGAACGCTCTATCCTGCCCCGCGCCCTTCGTGGCCCTCCGGTGGGGAGGGGCAGCCGACCGGGGCCGGCCGGTCCCCACCGGCTGGCACGGGTCTTGCCCACCTCTCTGCCAACGAACAGGAGAGAACCGTGCGCCGCCCTCGCCCCGCTGGTCGCCGGCTGCCCGCACCTGGACGAGTCCGCTGGGGGGCACCCGGACTGCGACCCTCGAATACGCAGAGGAGGGGGGGGCGGCCAGCCTGGTCATCGAGCTACTGCACAGCGGCGGCGAGGCCCGCTACGTGGAGTCGGTGGCCGTCTATCCCGAGAACGGCAACGAGATGGACCTGGCGGCCCCGGAGTGAAGCTCGCGCCTGGACATCGACATCACCGCGACCTTCGTCACCGACGACGGGGTCTTCGACGAGAGCTGGGAGCTGCCGCTGGCCGCCAGCGCTGCGGACGCCGCCAGCTTCCGCCTGTCCGATCTGCAGCCCGACGACTTCGCGGGGAGCTACGACTTCATGGGCTTCGACCCCGCGGAATACGACGAGGTGCACACCTCGGTCTGGGCCGCCTTCGACACGGGCGGGCCTCGCGGCAGCGTGAGCGAGATGGCCGAACTGACCGAGGAGGGTCGATGGCCCCGCGATTCAGCCATAGCGCCCTCGTCGTCCCAGGATCCCGACTCACCAGCGGTCAGGGGGGCCTGCGAGGCATCTCCGGAGCTTCCTGCTGGCCTGTGTCGTCGGGGGGCTACTTCTCGGAGGTGCTTTGAAGTGCCTATCCAT
>CAYTBN010000134.1:0-3551 GCA_964436045.1 uncultured Rickettsiales bacterium
TGGCCTGTGTCGTCGGGGGGCTACTTCTCGGAGGTGCTTTGAAATGCCTATCCATGTCTACTTCTCGGAGGTGCTTTGAAATGCCTATCCATGTCCGACGCCCGCTCGTACACCTCGGCGGTGTCGATCCAGCGGCCATCGTCCGTGAGACCGCCGAACACCAGGACCCGGCCGGCGTCGAGGGCGACCATGGTCGGCCGTCGGCGGGGGGTCGCGAGGGGTCCAGTGTATCGGACGCGGCCACGCTTCGTGTCCAGGAGCAACGCCCGTTCGCGCAATCGCTCGGAGCCGAGCATCAGGAAGCCGTCTCCGATGGCGGTCCCGGACGCACCCCGGGTGTCCGACAGGGGACACAGGCTGCGCCATCCGACGCAGCGGTCGTCGATGCGCCGCATCCGGCTGCCGTAGGGGCAGCCGCTGTCGTCCGTGCCTCCGGTCCAGACCGGCTGCCGGGACCATGCGGAGTCATCCGACGACGACGTGCGGGCGGCCGGACCGCACGCCCCGCAGCCCAGCAACGCCAGCATCGCGCCCAGCGAATTCCAGAACCTTCTCATGAACGCGGTCTCCCATCGCGGGGCACGGTGCCCGGCCGGACGAGGATCGGGGCTGTCATCAGAGCAGAGCGGCCACGACGGCGGCCCCGATGAGGGCCAGCAGCGCCAGGATCAGGAGGGCCACTTCCTGCCTGCCGGCCGGGGTTCCGCGGTCCCCGGCGTCGAGGATGCGGGCTCGGCCCCCGGGAGCGATCCTTCGAAAGGCGCCCCCGTTGTTCCCGCGGCGGTCGCGGTGGCCGCCTCGCGGGCCGCCCGCGCCCGCGCGGCGATCTCCGCCTGGAGGGGATCGACGTCGTCCGCCGCCCGTTCCAGACGCACGCGACGCGGAGACGGCCCCTCGAACTGCACCCACCAGCCCAGAGTACGTGGTGCGCGGACGCCGATGCGATACCAGTGGAGGTCCGAGACGTACGCGAGCGCGTGGCAGTAGTCGCACGAGACCGTGGATGCCGTGCCGTCGGCCGACAGGCGCGCGCCGCATGTGGGGCAGGCCAGGTTGGCCACGCCCTTCTCCGCGTCCGCCTCGAGGCGGGCCGCGTTGCGGTCGGTCCGATGCTCGTCGGCCAGCAGCGCCCGGAGCGGATAGGGGAGGGGCGAAGGAAGCCGATACGTGGAGCCGACACCGCAGGACGTGCACGAGGCGAGGGTCTCTCCGCCTCCGCCCGACGCGACGTCCAGGGGTGCGTGACATTCGTCGCAGAGCGGCACGCCCGGAGCGACCCGGACGTCCACGCCTTCGCGCTCGCCCACGACGCCGGTCTCGGTCCACCGGCGGTCGGGCACGGCCGTGCCGACGTGCTTGTACGGGTTGTCCCGCACGAGGGGGGCGGGCGGCGGCGCCGCCGCGACCCAGGGCGCGACCCCCGCCAGGTCGACCACCTCGTGCGACCGCGCGAGGATCCGCTCCCAGACGCGGGGGTCGAAGGGCTGTTCGAGGCCGCAGTGGGCGCAGGTGAGCGTGTCCCCGATGTCGAGATGGTTGATGGGCGAGAGGAACGCGCAACTCGCGCAATGGAAGCGGGTCTCGAGCCGGGCCCACTGGCCATCCGGCCGGGGGGGATCCGCCGTCAGACCGTCGGGCCCGATCTCGGCGGAGCACATCTCGCACGTGGTGTGGGCCGGCGGGCAACATGACCCGCATCGGGAACATACGCGCCAGGCGTCACTCATGGCTTCAACCTCGCGGATCGATGGTATCGCAACGGCTCCGGAACCGTCCACCCGGTGTCTCCACCGAGAATGCCGGAGTGCATATATGGTTGATCTCCGGGCGGAGGCCATGGTGTCATGCCGTGCATTCGTACCGTCGGCGAGTTCACCAACGGTAGCCAAGGGAGGTGCGGCGTGTTCGGACTGTTCAAGATGAATCGCAACAAGGTGGCCAAGAAGGCCATCCAGGGCGTCCTGGATGGCAAGGACCTCTCCGGGCTCGACCTCTCGGGCCTCAAATTCGTCCAGGCGAATTTCCGGAACACCCGCCTCCAGGGGGCCAACCTGAGCGGCTGCGAGTTTTCGCAGTGCGAGTTGCAGGGGGCCGACCTCACGGGGGCCACGCTCCAGGGCACCGAATTCAGCCAGAGCGAGCTGCAGGGCGCGCGCATGGATCAGAGCGCGAAGACCACGGCCAGCTTCAGCCAGACCGAGATCGACGGCGTCCAGTGGGTAGCCGCGGCAGCCGGCGCCCCGGCCCCGGCCCAGCCCACGACGGGGCTCATCATGGACCCCGACAAGTACTTCTTCTCGGACAACCAGCTGCCCATCGCCCAGCAGGGGGCCAACCTCATGGCCCCCGTCATCGGGGGCACGGTCAAGTCTCGCGACGAAGGCGACGAGCTGCACATCACGGGGCAGTACCAGGGGCGTGGGGTGCGCCTCCGGATCCGCGTGTGCTTCGGCACGACGTCCATCGAGATGAAGGCGGCCCGCGACTTCGACCTGGAGGAGGATCTCTATCTCAAGTACGACGAGGAGGCGGTCCAGCACGCCCACGAATCCGAGACGCGCGACGAGTGGGACGAGGACGACAACGCCGAGCAGAAGCTGTTCTACTCGGCCCACGTGTTCTTCGAGGGCGACCCCGACGAGCTGCGGGCGAGGAAGACGGCGTTCGAGCGGCTCCCGCAGGACCTTCGCAACGAGCTCGTCCAGCTGCTCGAATCCGAGGGTGGGCACTCCAGCTTCAGCAACAGCGGCGACCGGGTCGACCTGGGCATCACGGCCAAGATGCTGCTCGACCGTCAGTCCCCCGCGGTGCTGACCCGAAACCTCGACCTCGTGTTGCGGCTGGTGCAGGCCATGGAGGCCAACTGGTAGGATGCCGCGACGGCCGGCGCGCCCGCATCACATGCCGGACAGCTTCGTGATGATCTCCTTCATGATCTCGGAGGTGCCACCGCCGATGGTGAGCAGGCGCGTGTCGCGGAAGTGTCGGGCGATCTCGTACTCTTCCATGTAGCCGTAGCCGCCGTGCACCTGCAGGCATTGCGTGGACACGTCCACCGCCGTCTCGGTGCAGTACAGCTTGGCCATGGCGATCTCGCGGGTGCAGTCGACGCCCCGCTCGAAGAGGTCGACGCAGTGGTAGGCCAGGGCGCGGCCGGCCGCCACCCGGGTCATGAGGTCCGCGAACCGGTGGCGGGTGACCTGGAAGCCGATGAGGGGCCGACCGAACGCCTTGCGTTCCTGGGCGTATTCGAGGGTCTGCTGGATCATCCGTTCGGAGCCGGCGGCGGACGCAACGGCCGCAACGAGTCGTTCTCCCTCGAATTTCTTCATGATGTAGAAGAACCTGGCGTTCTCCTGGCCTAGCAGGTTCCGGCGGGGGACGCGGCACTCGTCGAAGGCCAGCTCCGCCGTGTCGGAGCAACGGTTGCCCAGCTTGTCGAGCTTCCGGGACACGCTGAATCCCAACGTGTCCGTGGGGAAGAGGACGAAGCTGATGCCGCCGAAGCCCGCCTCGCCCGTCCGCACGGCCAGCGTGAGGAAGTCCGCCCG
>CAYTBN010000135.1:0-3501 GCA_964436045.1 uncultured Rickettsiales bacterium
ACTCCTGGTCCGGAGACCATCATGCGCTCTGGACCGGTTATCGGGGGGCAGGACACGCCTACCCAGGCGCCTGAGCTACTCAGAAAATTCGAGAGTTATTGGTCAGCAGAACTGCGGAATGTAGGACTGGTGCTATCAGTCGCCCGGGGACTTCGGTGGCCAGGCGCTGGTGGACTCGCGGACCGGGGCGCCTGTGTTCGCGGGGGAGATCGTCTGGGACGGGACGGGGCAGATGCTGTTGCCGCTGCCACTGGGGCCGGCGCAGGACATGGCGGTGATGGTCCACCCGCCGCTGCCGATGCCGCAGAACTTCGAGTGGCAGATGCACGGCTACGAGGCGGACGCGGTGGCGATCAACGCCTTGACCAACGCTCGCTCCAACGGCCTGGCCCACAACTTCGCGTTCGGTTACTCCTACGACGCCTTCGTACTCCTGCAGCCCTACATGGTCGGCTCGTACAACACCGGCCTGGCCGACATCGTGGTGGTCTTTGTCCGCTACTGAGACCATCTGGTCCTCAACTTCTGCGATTGGAGAAGGTCGCCCTGAGATGGTTGACCATCTTGGGTTGGAGTTCTGCGTTTGACGAAGTTGAGGAGGGGATGAGTCTCGGGGCGGAGGACGGGCGATGGACGGTGGCGGGATGTGGAAAAGTCGGGGACTTTGCCACAACCCTTGGACGGCTGCTTCGCACCCGCCCACACCGCCCACACCCGCTACGAATGGATGAGATTGAGTGAGGGAGGGTGGAGATGAAGAGGCGTGGGACGCGCCTTGTTCCGCCTGCTCCCCTCCCCTTCCGATCGCGATCTTCCCCTCGTCGTAGGGGCGGTGGGCAGTGTGGGCGGGCGCGTAGCGGCCGTCCAAGGGGCTGTGGGCGGGCGCGCTGCGGCCGTCCAAGGCGGCGGTGGGCAGCCCCGCTGTCCACGGGCGCCGCCAGACCCGGCGCTGTCCACGGCCCGGCGTATGATGGTCGTCGTGGAGAAGTGGACCCCACTGGCAGTGCTTGCGCTCGCGGTCGTGTTCGGCTGTACGAGGGGAGAAGTGCCGTTGCTGAACGGGCCCGGCGTGGTGGGGTTCGGGCCGGACGAGGTGGAGATGCCGGCTCACCACTGGGTGGATGCCGAGGGACGGACGGTGCTGCACCGGGGGATCAACGTCAACAATCACGCCAAGGGGGACGAGTTCCACGACCCGGGGCTGACGGATTCGGAGTGGGCGCTGGCGGTGGATGCGGGGTTCACCTTCGTGCGGCTGCTGGTGTTCTGGGAGGGGGTCGAGCCCGAGGAAGGGGTGTGGGACGCCGAGTACCTGGCGCGGCTGGACGAGCGGCTCTATCAGCTGGACGCCCTGGGCCTCGAGGTGATGCTGGACATGCACCAGGACCTGTGGGGCGAGGGGTTCGGATCCCACGGGGCGCCTTACTGGAGCTGTGATCCGATCAACTACGAGGAGTACTCGCCTGCGGGCAACTACTGGTGGGAGGGTTACCTGACGGATCAGGTGGCGAACTGTTTCAACGGGTTGTGGGAGAGCGAGGAACTGCAGGAACACGTGGCCCGGAGCTGGGCGCGGCTGGCGGGGGTGGCGCGGGACCACCCGTCGGTGGTCGGCTACGAGGTGATGAACGAGCCGTTCTTCGGGCGTTTCGAGCAGGACGAGATGGACGAGGTGATCCTGCCGGCTTTTTACGAGCGGGTGATCGACGCGATCCGGGCGGTGGATCCCTGTGAGGCGGAGGGCGGGTGCCGGTTCGTGGCGCTGGAGCCATCGCTGCACACCAACCTGCTGTGGACGACGTCGCTGGTCTTCCCGGACCGGGAGGGGCTGGTGTTCGCGCCGCACTTCTACCCCGCCTACGCGGAGATCGGATCGGGTTGGGATGGGTCGTTCGAGGCCGAGGCCGCGGCCCTCGGAGAGCTGACCGGCCACGCGGAGGCCAGCGGCGTGCCCTTCCTGCTGGGCGAGTACGGGATCTTCTCGTCCGACGGCAACGAACACGTGTTCGTGCAGTCGGTGATCGACGAGGTGGAGGCGATGGGCGGGGCGACGGCGTACTGGTCCTACGACCACGGCGGGGATCACATGCTGCTGACGCCCGAGGGGGAGGCCGGCTGGATGATGGGGGCCTTCCACCGGCCCTACCTGCACCGGGTCCCGGGGCGGATCGTATCGGTGGAAGGGTTCGCAGGGGGGGTGGAGGTGGTCTACGAGCCCACGGTGGACGCGCCCGCGGTGGCGATCGTGCCGACCGAGGTCGGGGAGGCGAGGGTGGCGGGGGCGACGGTCAGCGCGCGGGACGGGGTGAGATGGACGCTGGCGCCGGACGCACCGATGGATGGGCGCGTGGTACTGCGCATCGAGGCGGACTGAGGTCGCCTCGCGCGGGAACTGGTTGGAGCCAGAGCGCCGTCCCCGAGGGGCGTCGGGGACGGCGGACGGGGGGTACCCGCCCTTTCTCTGCTACGGGACCGCCATGAAGAAGTCGAGATCGACCGTGTCGGACACAGTGATCGGCGTCATCGAGAAGGCCGCCAGGTCGCCGGCGTCACCGATGGTGCCATTCTCGTTGTCGTCCAGGAACGCGAGGACCTCGACCGAGGAACCCTCGTTGTAGCCAACGGTGTAGGCGGCGGGCAGACCGCTGACGATCATCGCCTCCTGCAGCGGCGTGGCGTTGAAGCCGTTGGCGGCCCAGTCGGCGTTGTCGACCAGCACGATCCGCATGGCGAACGGGGTCGCGGCGGTGGGCGCCAGCGCGTTGGCGGTCAGGGTGCCGTCGATGGCGCCGGTCCACGATGACGTGGTGTCGTCGTCGCCCGTGGAGTCGTCGTCGCCGGTCGCGTCGTCGTCGTCGTCGGTGGTGGTGGTGTCGTCATCACCAGTGGCGTCGTCGTCGTCGTCGGTGACGTCGTCGTCGTCGTCGGTGGCGTCGTCGTCGTCGGTGGCGTCGTCGTCATCGCTCGAGGCGTCGTCGTCATCACCAGCGCTGTCGTCGTCGTCGGCGGGGCAGCCAGCGAGGGCGAGGGGAACGGCCACGGCGAGGCACAGGGTCAGCATCAGGGTCCACAGATTCCGCATTGGATAGATCCTCCTTCTAGATCGCGGGCCAGGATCCACGGGAATGTGGATGAATGCAAGGTGAGGACCGTGCCCGGTTGGGCGCAGTCGGTCAGCGAGCGGCTCGCACGGGATCGCGGGCGGGCAGGGGCGGCTGGGCGGGCACGCGGCCGGCGGCGCGCAGGCGACGGGTCCAGGCGTGGGCCAGGGTGCCCACAACCACGTTGGAGAGGGCCATTCCGGCGAAGATGCCAGCGATGCCGAACAGCTGGTTGCCGACCCAGGCCAGCACCAGCACCAGCACGGGCGCCCTCGAACCGTCGCCACCCGGGCCCGTAAATAGCCCACGACGGGAGCCAAGCTGCGTTCGGGGAAGGTACTCCATGGTCGGGTGCCACGGTCGGCTTGCCCGGCCGTGTCCTCGGGGAAGCACGGCCGGG
>CAYTBN010000136.1:0-2330 GCA_964436045.1 uncultured Rickettsiales bacterium
TGGCTGTGGCCCCAGCGCGGGCTCCTTGGTGAGCCGTATGCGGAGGTGAGCCGGCGTGGTGTCCACTGGCGGCACGGGTACGATCTCGCTGCGCCAGGCGTGGTGGGGTGCGAAGACGCCGTGGTAGAGGCTCTCGTTCTTTCTCGGGGGCGGGATGAGAGCGATGATGCGCTGCAGCAGGGCGTTGTTGCAGCGCTCGGTCTGAGCTCAGATCTCCTCCTTGTCGGCTCGTCGCTACGCGACGACCACCACCGATTCCGGCTTCCCAAGACTGGTCATCCTGTTGAGGACGTTGACCGCGATGGCTGCCTCTGTTGTCTGCGTCCCGAGTCTCCGTGCCCTCTGCCTGTCCCCGATGATGCTCTTGTACCTGAACATCGCGTTCTCGCCCCGCGCTTGCTGGTGAGCGCCAGACTCCTGTCGCCATCGATGCCGCCCCACCCTTGCGATCGCCTCGAGCACTTCGTTCCGCTGGCGCCAGGATCCCGTCGCTCGCGGATCCGGTACCGCCGTTGTCGGCGGCGGGATCACGATTCTCAGGCCTGGAACGCCGACCGCAGCCAGGGCCTCGTACATCGCCCTCGCGTCGTAGGCCCCATCAGCCGTGAACCGCTCGACCGAAACGTCGAACCCCTCGACCATCTCCACGCCGATCGTCGAGTCTGATCTGCCGCTCTCCGTGAGCCGCGACGCTACGATGAACCCGTTGCCATCAACACCGAGATGCAGCTTGCGCCAGGTCCGCCGCTTGTTCGAGGTCTTGTGCTTTGCGACATGCCACTCGCCGTCGCCCACCATCTTCAGACCAGTCGAGTCGATCACGAGATGGATCGGACCGTCTGGCGTGGTTGCGAACTGCGGAACCGCGACCGACTGGCCACGGCGAGAGAGGGTGGTGTGGTCGGGCGTGTCCAGCCCCAAGCCGATCAGGCGGATGAGCGAGGCCACGAAGCCCTCGGTCTGCCGCAGCGGGAGGTGGTACACGGTCCGCAGCGTCAACGCCGTGACGATCGCCAGGTCGGAGTACTTGCGCTGGCCCCCTGGAAGCCCGCTCGCTGGCGCGTTCCACGCGGCCACGGCCGCTTCGTCGAACCAGATCGTGATGTCGCCCCGCTGGCGGAGCGAGGCTTCGTAGGCGGGCCAGTTCTCGACCCGGTACTTCGTTTTGTACTTCGGCGGGATCTTGCTTTTCGTCCTGGCGGCCATGTCCAACTCTCCTGAGTTCCGAGGAGGAGTCCACGATCGCACCGGCAAGGACCAGGGGCAACCGGAGCCGTGCACCAAGACCGTTACCCGAACCTACAGCTCTCAACGGCGACCGGCACCACCGCGTCCCGCCAAGACGCCGCGGGAGCAAAGACCCCCGTGTAGATTATTTGGTTTGTCCTTGGCTGAGGTATCAGCGCCGCCAACTT
Source organism: uncultured Rickettsiales bacterium (assembly GCA_964436045.1). Lineage (GTDB taxonomy): Bacteria > Myxococcota_A > UBA796 > UBA9615 > CAYRNR01 > CAYTBN01. Next base: position 1,416 of record CAYTBN010000136.1, read on the forward strand.
CTCCACAAGTTCCAGCAGTCCGAGCGGATGGTGGCGGTCCTCGAGGCGCGCGGTATTCCCGTGGCCTATGTGCCCTTCGAAGGCGAGCAGCACGGGTACCGCCAGGCGAAGACCATCCGCCGAGCCTATGAAGCCGAGCACTACTTCTACTGCCGGGTCTTTGGCCTGCCGCTCCCGGCCGACGTGACGCCCGTCCCGATCGCGAACTTGGACTAGCGCAGGAAACCTACTCCGGCCCCAGCGTCACACGCCAGCCCAGCTCGAGGGACTCGACGGTCACCACCACAACGGCCTCGTCTCGAACCCAATGACCCGGCGATGACTCGATATACCCGCTCAACTCAAAGGCCCGCCGAATGGGCGCCAACACCTCTGCTTCAGTCGCGTGAGACCACCTGTCCACCTGATGGATCACCGCTTCGCGTTCGGCCCTGATGACATGGGTCGCCACGAAGGCAACCGGGGCCTCGGGGAGGTAGATCCAGCCCGTATACACCTGCGCAGGCACCATCCAGCCCGACGACGTCTCCACCACGCGACCATCGAAGGGGTCTTCCACCCGTAGATCCCACGCCCGCACCTCATCGACAGGCCCCAGTCTCGTCTGCACCGTGCGCGCACCCTCTGCGAGATCGGCATCCGGACCGCCGATTCGCCCCGCATCGAGTGCCACTGCCCGATATCGATCGCCGAGACTCGCCTTCCAATAGGCCCCTGCACGTTCGTAGCGTGGCTGCCTCAACAGATTCAGGGGTCCATACCGGCCGTGAACACCGTCCGCGGATTCCTGTAGATGAGCGTTGTGGGCCCAGACCACCACCCTGTCTCCGTCCTCCGAGAGGTCGGCGACCCGACCCAGCATATCGGCCATGGCCTCGTCCCTCAGACTCCTGGCCAGCGACCACGGTTTTTCCT
>CAYTBN010000136.1:2340-3413 GCA_964436045.1 uncultured Rickettsiales bacterium
CTTTCGGAGCGCCAGATAGGTGGCGAATTTCCGGCCTGCGTACAGCGCCGTCTCGATCTCCATGCGAGCGGCCGGGCCGAGCTCATCGATGTGCGTCGCCGCCTCGTCGAACCACCGATGGCAGTCTTCGTACACCTCCGTGGGCTGCCCCAATCGAAGGACGCAAGTGGTCTCCGAGAGCTCCAGACCAGCATCGGAGAGCTGCCTGCGAATATGGTGAATCACGCCGGACTCCTGCATGTCGAAGCCCACCAGACGCACCGGGTCATCGGGGTGCTCGGCATTGAACTCCCGTGCCCAGACCAGGAACTCCGCCGTCGATACATCCTGCCACGCATAGATCAGCCCATACAGCGGCATCACCGGATCGGACCTCGCCCACTCTTCGTCCTCGCCGTCGAGCCACTCGCCCGTCCAGCGGGCCAGTAGGTAGCGAGTCTCCACGGCCACGACGCGAAACCCGTGGTTCTCGATAAGGTATCGCGTGGCATCGGCCCGGGTCTGGGCAAAGCTCTCCAAGCTATGCGCCGATTCGCCGATTCCCACCACCTGGGCCCCCTCGGAGACACTGTCCAGCATGTCTTCGACGGGACCGCCCAGGGCCACAGAACACCACAGCAGCATCAGCCCCTCGATACACACAGCCCGTGCGACTGGGTTCAAGACCATCGCCAAGGGACGGGCTCGGAGACGGCCAGTGAGCCTTCCCGCAGGCGCATCCCTCTGAACTATCCGGGCCTCAGTCACAGTCTCCATCGGGGATAAGAACGACAAACAGCCTTCAAGGTGTCAACGCGGGGACCCGCGTGTACAGACAGCCTGCCAGCCAGGCGGGCTGGACGTCAAGGACCGTGTCGAGGAGCGTGAGGACACCCCCTGGGACGGCTTGTGAGAGGGCCGATCGGCGCGAGGCGCAGCGCGGCCGCCCACCACGTCGGCAGCCCGTTCTGAAGTCGATGATGGTCCGTGGTGCTGCTCTTCTCGTCAGGCGCCCACGGCGAGAGGATCGCGCGCGCGCGCTGGACGGGGACGCGGACCCGGAGACGGTCGCCCGTCGATCGGCCTGGCTGGGC
>CAYTBN010000137.1:0-2883 GCA_964436045.1 uncultured Rickettsiales bacterium
CCCAGATCGCTCGCCGCTCGGCCCCCTGAATGGCGAGGGGCGTGCTGTTGACGATCCTGCCTGTGATGACCGGCACGCGTCCTGCGGCTTCCTGTCCCTTCGACCTACTCCGTCCGAGCCGCCCCACGCCCGGACTGGCCGCCTGTGATCCAGACGTGGCGCCCCACCGTTCGTCGGCGCACCCGATCGTACCTCGCCGGAGCGGACCGCGACTGCGGTGCCTTACGCGGTTGAGTGGGCCGACAGTCGCGTTGGCCGTCAGGCGGCAACTCGGATGTACCTGGGGTGGAGTCCTCTGAGAACGGGCACGGCGGCGTCTCCATGGAGTGGGCGATTGCTCGGGTGTGGGCGCCCGGTCTCTCCCGGCAACAGGTCCCGAGCAACTTCCTTCTACCAGTTCACGGCAATGGGCGGAGCCAGCTCAAATGGTAGTAATACGGATGGCTTCCGGGGCGTTGCTCGGACCAGGAACGCGGGGGGGCCAACATCACCAGCCCCGAGCGGCACCCGACTGCGGCCAGCCCCAGAGTCCGGGCTGGATGGAGTTTTTCGGAGGTACACCCCGATTCCTGCAGATTCAGGGGCGATGAGTTCCCGGACACTACGGGCTACTGGTCCCGGGACCAATGGCCTCGTCGGCACTGCCTCGGTTCCGCTACCAAATGATGCTCCTGATCTCCGGGACGAACCGTGTGACGGCACTCTCCTGCCCCGTCGGCTGGTCCCGGTAGAGCGGACAGGCAATCCCCTTCGGCTCGATGTCCACGACGTTGGAGCCGCGCAGCCTCATGGTGTAGGTCTGTCCCGCGATGGATCGCTTGAGCGTCCGTTCGGGTACGGGGAAGGTGAGGGTCAGTCGGTCGCCGGGCTTCAGGTCGCGTATGTGAACGTACCTGCCCTGTACGTGAGGTTGGCGGGACTGGTCCCCAACGGTGACGCTGACCTCGAAGGGAACGCACCATTCGGGCGTTCTGACCGCCACATGCGGAGCGTCCTTGATGCGCAGGACGACCTTGCCCGCCACGGGCAAGTAGCTGTCCACGTCCAGCCAGGGGGAGGCGCGATTGAGGAGCAGATTGACCCGGACCACCCCGTCGTCTTCAGTGACGATGCGGTCCCACACGCAGTAGAGCGTCCGCGCGCCGTTGGCGGTGCAGCAGTGCATGATGGAGGAGGAACACAGCTTCGGCCCGTCGGGTGTCTGGTCCACACGCAACCCTTCGTGAGGCCGCATCCAGCCCCAGAACGACCCCACCGACCGCTCGCGAATGCTGTCGGTATCCTGGTATGTGTAGTGCGGTGGATCGGCGCGGAAGTAGTCGTCAGGGATGTCGTCGAAGAAGGTCGTGTCGCGCATCTGCCCTTCGGCATACATGTTGCGCACCCAGCGATCGACGTCATCCCAGTAGTCGCCCACGCCGGCGCGGGTCAGGCAAAGGGCCAGCCACACCATATCCGCCACTTCGCAGATCTCGGTGCTCGGGTACTCACGGCTCATCAGCTCCGGGTAGAAGCCGACCAGCGGGTCACCGAACTCGCGGGCCCAGCGATAGCAGGCGTCTACCCTCGCCAGGACCTCTCGGTCGTCAGCGGCGATGCCGTACTCACAGACTGCCATCAAAGCATAGAGCCCGTGGTGGAAGTGGAAGAAGTCGTAGTGACCGTCCTCGTGCCTGAACATCCGCGCGAGCGCCCAGTGCGCGAGACCTCTGCACAGCTCGAGTGCCGGCTCGTAGCTCGTAACTCGGTAGAAGAGCCCCGACCCGTGGCCCAGGGCTCCTACCGAGTAGATCATGCTGAAAGTGGGATCGCCATCAGCCAGGCCGCCTCCCTCGATGGGGTCACTCGGCTCGTCGGCATCCTCCGGGGGCGCCTCGCCGGGCAAGTAGCGGCCCTTCCACAGGAACCTGAAGCCCTCTTTCTCCCTGGTCAGCGACAGCATTCGGTCGACCTTGCGCTTGCCGATCTCCACCCAACGCGGGTCGTCGTCGATCTGGGCGAGCATCGAAAGCGCCAGCAGATGCCGACCCTCTCCCCAGACCTCCGAGAAACCCCCGGCCTCGGTGTGCTGGCGGAACGTATCGGTCGGCGCGTAGAGGGCGCCATCGTCGCCAAGCAGCGCCAGTTGCGACCGGAGCACCTCGAGGTCGACGTCAAGCTGATCGCTGCCTCCTGAGGCGAGCCGGCAGACCACAAGGGCCTCCAGGAACTTCGATGGGATGTTGAGGTAGGCGTCAGTTAGGTGGTTGAAGGTCAGCGCGGAAGGGCGCCGGGAGAAGTCGACGACAAAGCCGAGCCCCCAGCCCTCCTCGGAAAACCACACGTTGGTGAGGGCGTTCGTGGCCAGATCCATCCGGCCAGCCAAGTCGAGTGTGTCCGGCGCCATCGCCTCATAGCGTTCGCCGCCGACGGCCCGCGCGAACGGGTTGTGGTTAAGCATCCTCCATGGCCTCCCTGCGTCTCCGGTCTGTGTGTTCGCGGCGGACCCGAGGTCCCGGCTGTGCGTCGCGCACCACGACGCTGCCGTGGCGATGCGCCATCCCGAGCGCACGGAGGTAGGCCGCCCCAGGGTCACTCCTTCGGCGCATACAAGAACGCACGCGATTGCAGTCCGCCTGCTGCCCAGGCCGAGGCCAGGCTCGTGCCAACGCGAATGGCGATCGTGTTCACCTCGCCGGGACGCAGAGCGTCGGTCACGTCGAGTTCCATCTCTGCGGGTCGGATCCAGGCGTCGCGGTGGGGGCGGTGGCCGACGTACCGGCCGTTCACCCACACCCAGGCCTCCGTCTCGAGTTCCGGCACGTAGAGCCTCACCTCACGCCCCTCCACGGACGCGGGCACCTCACTCCGGAAGCGGTACCAGATGTTCCCCAGGTAAGTGTG
>CAYTBN010000138.1:0-2822 GCA_964436045.1 uncultured Rickettsiales bacterium
CCGGCCGTGTTTGCGGGCAGGCACGGCCGGGCAAGCCGACCGTGGCACCCGATCATCCCGTTGGTGTTGCTGTGTACGGTGGGCGGTTGTCAGCCTGCGGCTGACGATGACGACGACTCGACGGTGGACGAGGGCCCGGCGGCCTTCTCGCTGGCGATCCTGACCGACACCCACGTGGGAGAGGGGCAGCTGGACCACGGCGAGCCGGGATTCGACGACAGCGGGGGCGGTGGAGATGACGAGATCACCCAGCGGCTGGCCGCCGCGGTCCAGAAGATCAACGTCGCGGTCGACGAGCACGATATCCGGCTGGTGATGGCGCTCGGGGACTTCACCGACAGCGCCGAGCGTTCCGAACTGGTGCGCGCACGCGAGCTACTCGACGAACTGACCGTGCCCTACGTCCCCCTGATCGGCAACCACGACATGTGGCCCTACGCGTGGATCGACGGCGACTCCTACGAGGAGGCGGCGGAGGCCACGGGCGACGATCTCTTCGACGAGGTGTTCGCCGACCACTTCGCGGCCCTCGATGGCCGGCTCGAGCGCTTCGAAAAGGCGCCGGTCCCCGTCGAGGGGCCCGACGGGAGCGGTGACTGGTACCCGGTCAACGTGGCTCTCGACGTGGAGGGCATACACGTGGTGGGGATCGACCTGGGGACCCGCGAGGCGGCGCCGCCGGGGCTGCCCGGGGTGGGGCCGGATGCGGACCTCCACGACTTCCCCGGTGGCACCTGGCCCTGGTTCACCGACCACCTGGAGGGCTACCCCGACCTGGGGGACCGCAACGTGCTGGTGTTCGCCCATCACCCCCCGTTGCCGCTGGGCCTCGACAGCCTGGCCCCCGACGAGTTCGACGCGATGGAGAGCTTCATCCACGGCCTGGGCAGCGGCGACCACGTGTTCGGATTCTTCGCCGGCCACTGGCACATGGACCTGGTCAGCGATCTCTACGGGGCCGAGCCGGTGGTGGTGACCGGGGCGACGAAGGAGGACGAATCCGTGCGCCTCGTGCGGATCGGAGCGGACGGATCCGTCGACTACGAGATCAAGTTGTAGGGGGAAGCCGGGGGATCAGCCGCGCTCGACGTGGAACACCATCATCGTGTCGCCGATCAGGATCTTGTCCCCGTCGCGCAGGGCGTATTCCTTGACCGGCGATCCGTTGAGCAGGGTGCCGTTGGTGCTGCCCTCGTCCACGATCCGCCATTCCATCGACTGGACGAAGCAGATCAGGGCGTGCTTGCCCGACGCGGCGTTGTCGTCGACGCAGATCGTGTTGTCCGGGTGCCGCCCCAGGGTCGCGAACGGGGTCTCGAGGTACTCGACGCGCCCCTCTTCGCTGCCCGCCTTCCACACCAGCTTGCCACGCACCCCTGGGGGCAGGCGCGGCGCGGGCATCTCACGGCGATCACGGTTGACTCGAGTGTGGTCGATCTCGTCGGCGCTCATCGATATCCCTCGTCCCTCGGGGCCTCCGGTTTGCGGAGGCGGGCGGCCTGGACGGACCGCAGAGGGCCACGATATCAGTTTTGCGAGGATTCGGCACGGGTGAGGAGAAAGGACCTTCATGACAAATCCAGCGTCCGATCTGAAAAAATCATGAACTTCTCAAGGCGACCCTCGGACAGGAGTCCCCGAGATGCGTGAAAACACGTCGTCAGGTGAGCCCCCTCAGAGGTCGCGGGTTTGGGGGGCGGGATGCCTGCCCACGCGGCGCCGCGTTAGGGTTCTCCACGAGGAGGGCCGACGTTCTCGTCAACCAACCTCGTCATCGAAGAGCGACGTCATGTGTCGCCCGCGCATCTCCGCCATCTTCTCGAACGCGCTGGGAGTGAAGCCGCAGATTTCCCCAAATGCGCGGATGGCTGCCGAGTCGGTGGAGTATCCGCACCGGACAGCGGCCTCCTGCATCGTGAGACCTGGTTTGTCGTCGAGTACCCCGCACAGCCGAGAAAGTCGGGTCTTGCGAATGGTGAATCCTGGCGTTTCGCCCAGGCATCGTTTGAACTCCCCGTAGAGGGTCGGCCGGGCCACGCGAAGGCGTTCGCAGAGTCCCTCGACGGTTACCGTCGCGATTTCTTCCCCGATGATCCGTAGCGCCAATCTAACGGTCGGTGTGTGCATCCTGCCCCCCGTTGGCCACCATGCCGCCGGTCATCCTCACCGGCATCCCACCAATCTGATCGATACCAAAGCTCGCCGGGCGGGCAAACGTCTCTGGGAAGAAATCGTACGTTTTGGACATCCGAAGGTCGTGATCAACTGGTAGGCTCCTCCGAGTAGTAGCAGGGGGTGGGGACACATACTGGCCCCCTCGGAGGGCGAGACACCTGAAAGGGTAGGATCGCGCAGACCCCCGGCGGCGCTGTAGGGAGGCCGAGGCCGACCGGAGGCGCCGCCGGAGCGCGGCCGCCGGGAGGTGTTTGTGCCTAGACCCAGCAAGTTCACGGATGAGCAGAAGTACGAGATCGCGATGGAGCTGATCGCCGGCAAGTCGTCGCTCTCGGAGGTTTGCCGCAAGTGGAGCATCAGCTCGACGTACGCGTACAAGCTCAAGGACCGGGCCTTGGAGGCGATGCGGCAGGGCGTGGCTCGTCCGGCGGGCAAACCCGATGCGAAGACGCAAGCGCTGGAGAAGAAGGTCGAGCAACTCGAGCAGCTGGCCGGCGACCAGGCGCTTGCGATCCGGATGCTAAAAAAAACGATGCGGTAGAGCTCGTATCCGCGGTGCGTCAGATGCGGACCCGCTCTGACGCGTCCATCCGCCTGTCCTGCCCCCCGATAACCGGTCCAGAGCGCATGATGGTCTCCGGACCAGG
>CAYTBN010000139.1:0-2718 GCA_964436045.1 uncultured Rickettsiales bacterium
GGGGACAGCGCCCGCAGGCGACGACTGCGCCACCAACGCCCCCCTCCACTGGTCGGACTGCGCCACGTGCACCGTCGACGACGACAAGGACGGCTACGGTACCCTCGATCCGGACCTCAACAGCTACTGCGACGTCCCGGGCGATTGCGACGAGGCGGACCCGTATCATTGGTGGGACTGCGGGCTCTGCCAGGACTTCGACAGCGACGGATACGGCGTTGGCTGCGACCTCGGCCCCGACTGTGACGAGTCCGATCTCCTCGTCAACCCGGGCGCCTACGACCTCCCAGACGAAAGCGATGATATCGACTGCGGCGGCGATGGCGATCTGACCGCCTCCGACGACCTGGGCTTCTTCGTCTCGGCCACGGCCGGCAGCGACGACAACGCGGGCACCATGGTCGAGCCGCTGGCCACCATCCAGGCCGCCGCCGACCTCGCAGCGGCCGCGGAGCCTCCGGGCGTGGTCTTCGTCGAGGCCGCTACCTTCGTCGAGGCGCCCCAGGTCGCGGTCCCGGTGTTCGGTGGATATGCCTGGCCCGAGTGGACCCGAACCCAGGATCCGATGAGCCGGACGACCATCGACGTGCTGGGCAACGGGATCCAGGTGATGACGGTCAACGAGCCGCCCCCGGGCGGGTCACCGGTGGTGCTCGACCAGCTCGACATCCAGAGCGGGGGCGACCTCGCGGCGCTCCGCATCGACGCCGACGAGACCGTCCTCACCAACTCGGTCGTCACGGTGACCGCCGGCTACGCCCCGCCGGTCTCCGTGTTGACGACCAACCGCAGGGTGAAGCTCTACCGGAACGAGCTGGTCACCAACGGCGCGGCCGGGTGCGTGCCCACTATGGCGCTCTACAACGAGGGCTGGACCCACGTGGTCGAGTGCACGATCGACAGCTCCAGCTCCCTCGCGGCGGCTGGCGTCTTCGCAGCCGGCGGCGTGCTCACCATGTTCAATAACGACATCTCGGGCCACCCCGCCCTGCACGCGGAGACCCTCGTAGACGCCGGCCGCGCCGGTGTGCGTCTCCGGGCCAATCAGCTCGGCTCCATCGTCGTGACGGACGGCGCTGGCCTACTGGCCGTCGACAACACCATCGCCCCGCTGCCCGAGGTCGGCCCCAACGTCGCGGTGTTCCTCGGCGACCCCGACGGCGCCTTCCTCCTCGCCAACGTCATCGTCCCGGGTGAGGCGACCAGCGGTGTCTTCAGCGAGACGATCGGCGTGCAGGTCGGCGCGCCAGGGGCGCCAGCGGAGGCCCTCCTCGTCAACAACATCATCCAGGGCGGCGCCGGCGCGGACCGCTCCGTTGGCGTCTACGTGGCCAACGGCCTGGCCAAGGTCGTGTACAACGCGATCTTCGCGGGGTCGGGGGACGAGGCGAGCACGGTCTGGCTCCTGGAGCAGCTCCCCGGTGACGTCGCCGTGGCCCAGCTCATCAACAACATCTTCCACCTCGGCGACGGCGCCGATCGCGTCGGGGTCCGGCTGGCCATCGACCAGGGTGGGGCCACCCTGGTGCACAACGACTTCATCCCGCTGCCGACGCCGACCGGGTGGTGCCGCATCCAGGACGGGCTGACCTGCGTCATGCCGCTGGAGGCGGTCAACGACTGCGCTGCGTGGCAGGGCTGCGACGCCACCGAGGGCAACATCGGTGTGCCGCCGGGGTGGATCAACCCGCCAGCCGACTACCACCTGAGCCCGCTCAGCCCGCTCATCGATCAGGGGGCCGACCCGGATCTGTGGCTCGATGATCCCGTCGTCCCGCTGGACTTCGACGGCGACGAGCGGCCCGTCGGCGAGGCGCCCGACATTGGCCCCGACGAGGCCCCAGCCCCCGATCCTCCTCCGGAGCCCAACCCCTGATCTCCCACTACGTGGCTTGGCGCGACGCGGTCGGCCGGCTGTCCCACCGCGTCTTGATCCTGGAGACCGTGGCCTTCGCCGCGGTCGGCATCGGGTGCGGCGCGCTGCTCTTCCCGAGCGAGGCGAGCCTCATCGGGGTGGTCTTGCTGGCGTTCTCCAACGGCCGCACGGTGGAGCGCCTGCTCGACCGCAACCGAGACGAGATCTGGGCCGAGCGGCGCGCCCCCATCCGGGCGAACCTGAGCCTCGCCGCGGCGCTCTTCACCGTCTTCGTCGCGGTCTTCGCGACCTACGTGGTCGCCGTCCAGCTCGCCCCCCGCGTCCACCTCGAGGCGCTCTTCGACCGGCAGCTCGGCGACTTCGCGGCCACCGCCACCGAGGACATCGTCTTCGGGAGCTTCGGCGACCTCCTCTCCCACAACGCCGTGGTGATGCTCGGCTGCTTCTTGTTCGCGCTCTTCTACCGCCACGCGGGCATGCTGCTCGTGCTCGCCTGGAACGCGTCGGCCTGGGGAGTGGTGTTCTCCTACGTCGCGCTGACCGCCGCGGGCGAGGGCGCCGCCGACCGTGGCCTCTATCTCGTCCGCACCCTCGCCTGCATCCTGCCGCACCTCGCCCTGGAGGCGGCCGCCTACGTGGTGATCGCGATGGCCGGCGTCTTCACCAGCCGGGGCGTGGCCCGCCACGCGCTGGACTCGCCCGAGCTGGTCCAGGTCGGCGCGGCGGTCCTGCAGATCATCAGCGCGGGCGCCTTGCTCCTGGCCCTGGCCGCGGCCGTGGAGGCCTGGGGCGCGCCAGCCCTGGTGACGACCCTCTTCGAGTGACGCCGCGTCTCTAGAGAC
>CAYTBN010000140.1:0-2580 GCA_964436045.1 uncultured Rickettsiales bacterium
TCGCAGTCGTTGTCGATCTGGTCGCAGATCTCGGTGGCGCCGGGATTGACCTCGAACAGCGTGTCGTTGCAGTCGCCGTCGCAGGTCGTCCAGCCGTCGCCGTCGTCGTCACAGCCCTCGTCGATGTCGCCGTCACAGTCGTCGTCGACGAAGTTGCAGGTCTCGTCCGCGCCCGGGTAGACATCTGCGTCCGCGTCGTCACAGTCGTCTTCGCCGCAGTCGGGGGACGCGAAGCCGTCCCCGTCCTGGTCTTGTGCGCCGGTGTAGTCCAGCACCACCTCGCTGACGGTCGGACCGTCGAAGCCATCCCCGTACAGGGTCACGCGGACCTGGACGTGGCCCCCGGCCGCGATGGCCGGCGCCGAGCCGGCTGGATCGCCGAGATCGGCGCTCCAGGCGCTCCAGCTGTTGTCCGGCGTGGGCGTGGGGCCGCTGCGGACGGCCACCGACACGTCGGTGTTCGGCAGCAGGGCCTCGGTCCACGAGATCAGGTCCCAGGTGGAGCCGTCGCAGCCGGTGCTGACCACGTCCGAGGTCCAGGTGCCGAGGGTCGCCATCGCACCCTCGTCGTCGCCCACCGCCGCGGTCGGCTCGGGGTCGACCCACCCGCGGATCAGCAGCTCGTCGAAGTAACCCCCCGGGTTGTTGAGGGTCGACAGCATGCCGATCCGCCCGCCGGTCAGCGGGGTGGGATCGGCGTACGACACGATCTCGGTGCCGTCGAGCAGCATGTGCAGCGTGCCCGCGTGGGAGCGTGCCTGGTATGTGTGGGTCGAGCCTTTGTCGATGGTGACGCCTGCCTGGGCGGTGACGTCGCCCTCGGTGATGCTGCGGCCGATGCCGCTGCGACTGGCGGTGCCGCCCCAGGTCTGGACCGAGTAATAGCTGCTGCCGACGTCATCGACGTTGACCACCAGGCCGAGGCCGTCGTCGTCGTTGGTGGTGGCCGTGGTCTCGACCAGGAAGTCATCGGGCCGCTCGAGGCCGCCGACCAGCAGGGTGGCGTAGCTGTAGATGTCGTTGGCGTTGTAGGCCTGGCCGCCGGAGATGGCCCAGGCCTCGTTTCCGTGGCCGTTGAGCCCCTGGGACTCGTAGCTGGCGATGCTGTTGGACGAGAAGTCGTCCCACCACAACATGGCGTCGGCCTTGCTCGACAGGTCGGCCGCGCCCGGATTGCCGTGGTAGGCCCAGATCGTCGCGGTGCCCGACGCGGGTACGGATGGCACGAGCACCCAGATGGTGGTGGTCGGCGTGTCCAGCCCGCCCTCTACCCAGTGGCCCAGCAGGGTGCCCACGTCGTCGACGAAGCGCAGATCCGCTCCGCTGGCTTCGAGGGTGCCCGCGGCGATCATCGCCTGGGTGTCCAGTGTGACCACCACCGAGTAGTCGACCAGCTCGGTGCCCGACTGTTCCGTCACGGTGATCGGTGTTCGGTAGGCCCAGGCAGCGTCCCACCAGTCGCTCGCCGCGGCCAGCTCGAGGGATCCCACCGGATCGACCTCGACGTCGACGGCGCTCCCGGCCAGGAAGTCGGCCTCGGTCGACCAGGTGACGGTCTGGGCGCGTGCCGTGGTCGCCAGCAGGGCGATCGGAAAGAGCAGGGCGAGTGGGTGGAGGCGGTGCACGTCGGACTCCCTCGGTTCGTGGGTAGCAGTCCGCAGTATAACGCTGCGAGGACCCACTTGGTGTCCGCCTCGGCGCCCTCTCGGATCCCGGCCGTGTATTCCGGACTCTACGTGTCGTGTTCCCGTGTCACGCTCGACTCAGGTCCACCATCCATTCGTGCGGGAGCGGCGCCGGATCGCGACCAGCACCGCCAGACATAGGAGCGCCAGCGTCCGCACCGGGGTCGTCCGCGCCACGTTGCTCTCGCAATCACAGCCGCCACCGATCTCGTCGTCGTCGTCGTCGTCGGCTGGGTCGCCCGTGGTGTCGTCGTCACCCGTCGAGTCGTCGTCGTCGTCCGCCGGCCCGCAGTCGTCCAGGTCGTCCTCGTCGACCAGGCCGTCGCAGTCGTTGTCCAGACCGTCGTCGCAGACCTCCTCGGCGTCGGGATTCACGTCCTCGTCCTCGTCGTCGCAGTCGTCGCCGGCCGTGCCGCCGTCGAAGCCGTCACCGTCCACGTCGGCCAGGTCGGCGCCGTCGCAGTCGTTGTCGACGCCGTCGTAGGGCACCTCGGCGGCGCCCGGATAGGCGTCGTCGTCGCCGTCGTCGCAGTCCCCGTCGCAGGTGGAGTAGCCGTCGCCATCCAGATCGGCCGGATCCAGCGTCCCGTCGTCGTCGTCGCAGTCGCCGTCACAGGTGGAGAAGCCGTCGCCGTCCAGATCCGCCGGGTCGAGGCTGTCGTCGTCGTCGTCGCAGTCGCCGTCACAGGTGGAGAAGCCGTCCGCGTCGGCATCGGCCAGGTTCAGGTCGGCGTCGTTGTCGTCACAGTCGCCGTCGCAGATCGAGCTGCCGTCCCCGTCGGTGTCCGCCTCGTCGGCGGGCAGGCTGCCGTCGCAGTCGTTGTCCTTGCCGTCGCAGATCTCGGTCGCGCCGGGGTAGACGTTCGCGTCCGCGTTGTCACAGTCGCCCTGGCAG
>CAYTBN010000141.1:0-2569 GCA_964436045.1 uncultured Rickettsiales bacterium
CGCATCGCCGGTGCCCTGGAGCGGCTGGTGCGAACCCTGGACCAGCTACCCGCCGGAGCGACGCAGTCCAGCGAAGCTGCGCGGAACTTCGATGGAATCGCGGCCCGGGGTTTCGAGCGATTGACCGGGCGGACCGCGCCGGACAATCCCGAAGAGATGTACCGGCGAATTCAGGCTCGGGCGCTGTCCTGGGCGCGTATGGGCTGGGGGCCGCCATGATTCGTGCGTCGAACCCGTGCGCCCGCGGGTCGCGCGATGACGACCCGCGAAGCGGGAAGATCCGGCCTGTAATCCATACGCTGGCATCGTCAAAACGCCCGGGACAAAGCCGGCCCGGGCTCGCGTGATCCGGGGGCGCCTCACGGCGTCCATCACCGATGACAAGGCGCCGTTCCGTCAGGACTGGATGAACCGGTCCGAGGCTGGAGTGCGCCAGGAGGAGTCCACCATGACCGAGACCACCCGCCCCGCGGACGCCCGCTCGAAAACCCGCATGCCCCCCGGCATCTTCGACGACCCGACCTTCGGACTGACGCGGCGGTTCGCCGCGGAGAGGATCCCCGTCGCCGACGGGAACCGGTGGTGGGCCGAGGTCCTGGGGTGCTCTCGGAGAGAGGGCCGGAAGCGAGCCAGCGACACGTTCCCGAGGACGACCGACGGGCACCGCTGGATCTACCTCCGGTCGGCGATGGAGGCGGAGCTCAAAGAGATGCACGGCCGGCGGCTGTTCGCGTGGCTGACGGCCAGCATCGAGGGCCGCGAGGTGTGGCTCTCCGGCATCGACTCCGCGGGCGGGTTCTATCCCTACGGGGAGGACGATCGGTGGGGGGTCTTGCAGCCCTACCAGGCGGTCGCCGTGGCCTGCGCCATTCGCGCCCTGGACCTGGGCTGCGAACACGCGGACGAGATGCTGGCCCTGTCCCGGCGCTACTTCGGCCTGGACACCAACAAGCACTGCTTCGAGTGGGGCTGGACCCGCTGGTTGCCGGCGGGAGACGAGGAGGGGCGTGTCCGCGTGGTGGACGCGATCCGCTGGTGGTCGATCACCGCCGACCTCGGTCACCTCGACGCACAGGCCGATCTGACGACCGCGCTCGAGATCGACGACTCCGGCGGCGGGCCATTCGTCGAACACGCCGCCCTGATCCGCCACACCTGCCCGAAGCGGCTCAGCGTCCTGCACAACCGCGTGCAGGACGCCATGGACTTCATGATCAATGGTGAGTGCTCCACCACCGATCTCTACACCGCGCCGGACCTGCTCCACCGCAGCCTGGTCGAGGCCCACGCCCTGGACCCGGACACGGGCCGCCACCTGATCGGCTGGACACGCGGGTACTTCCCCCACATCGCCGCCGAGGTCGAGGAGGTGATCCGATGAAGCGTCGTCGTCGCTACCATCCCTTCACCGGGCGCAACCCCCGCAACCTGTTCGCGGGCCTTCGCCAGGTGCTCTCGCACAGGGGAATGGAGGTGCGCCGGGGCGAAGATCGACGTCGCGGCGATCTCGTCGCCCAGGTCCCCGGCGACGGCCCGGAGGTTCGCATCGACCTGAGCGCCGGCCGCGTCGCCCGGCTGGGCCACGTCCTGGTGCTGCGGACCAGCCTCCCGGAGCTGCTGCCCTGCAAACGACTCGCGGACCTCACCTTCTTCACCAACTCCGAGAACGAGCGCCTGTTCGGCGCGAAGCTGTACCTGCGGCCGGCCGGCGAAGAAGACGAACTCGTCCGGATCGTGCTCGAACGCTGCGCGCTGATCGGCAACGGCGACCTCTTCCGGCTGGCCGACGAGCTGGACCTGTTGATAGTGGAATACGCGATGAGCCACGAGGCGCTCGCCGAGCGATTCAGCCCCGACGGCGAGGTCCCCGAGGATCCCGTCGCCCAGGCCCGGCAGATCGGGTTGTTCGGCGGCTCCCCGCCGGGTGAATGCTGATGCGCGCCGGGGAGGACGGTAGGAACGACGAATTGCCGCGGGACGAAGTGGAGATCGAGGTCCTCTCGCTCGGCCCGGGACGCTACGACGACGAGGATCGGATCGTGGGCCGGCCGGTGGACCGCGTCCGCGACACGACCGGGCAGTCCGGAGGCCTCCCGGTCCTGGTCGACGGTGGCCGGGTGGGGTCCGCGGTCTCGATGGACCGCGGCGTCCGCGACGGGAACGAGGTCCTGATCTACCGCTGCCGGCTCCAACTCGGCCAAGCCGAATTCAAGGCTCTTTGTTCATCCGACGGCGAGTATTGGGCAAGCCACGTAAGGGCGGTCATGTGGCTCAACGGCGTCTATCCAACATCCATCCACTTGTCGTGAGATAGGAAGCACGGCATGCCCGAGCCGTTTAGGGCCGCTCGTTCGGACGACTGCGTAATATCACAACAAACGGATCTGTTTCCGATGCCACGCGGCTGCTTCACCGCTCGGACACTACTTGAAACTAACGTCAAGCAAACTCGCAGCATGATGGAGAGATGCCAACCGCTTGATCGTCGTCGTGGACAATTTTGTGCTTCCTGAGGGCGTTGTTGCACGGCTCCGAGCGAGGCCGGATCGGGCCACTGAGCGGCTCTCTC
>CAYTBN010000142.1:0-2562 GCA_964436045.1 uncultured Rickettsiales bacterium
ATGGACCAGGCACGGATCGACGAGATCCTGGACGGGTACGGGTGCGAGGAGAGCTCGCTGCTCGCGATCCTGCAGGACATCCAGGCGGAGGCGAACTGGCTCCCGCGAGCGGCGCTGACGCGGGTGGCGGAGCGGGTGGGTGTGACGCTGTCGCACTTGTACCGGCTGGCGACGTTCTTCGAGGCATTCCACCTCGAGCCGCGTGGTGACCACATCTGGACGGTGTGCATGGGCACGGCGTGCCACGTACGCGGCGCGCTGCTGCTGCAGGAGAAGCTGGAGCGTGACATGGCGGTGGACGGGAGGGGCAACACGTCGGACATGGAGCACACGGTCGAGGCGGTGAACTGCGTGGGTGCGTGCGCGCTGGGTCCGCTGGTGATCGTGGACGGCGGGTACCACGGCAACATGACGTCGGTGAAGCTGGACCGGGTCTACAAGGACTTCGACATCACGCCGCAGGTCGGCGCGGTCGAGGAGTGAAGCGATGACACGGATCGCGAGTGCGGAGCAGCTCGAGGTGGTGCGTAGGGAGATCGTGGGTCGCCGGGACCCGGATCGGGCGGCGATCGCCATCTGTGCGGGCACGGGGTGCATCGCGTATGGGTCCAACGACCTGTTCGCGGCGTTCCAGGATGCGTCTTCGGAGCTGGGCATCGAGGTGGACGTCCGGATGACGGGCTGCCACGGGTTCTGCGAGCGGGGCCCGCTGGTGGTGGTGTATCCGGAGAAGATCTTCTACCAGCGGGTGAAGCCCAAGGACGTGGCGGAGATCCTGAGCAAGACGGTGGCGGGCGGCGAG
Source organism: uncultured Rickettsiales bacterium (assembly GCA_964436045.1). GTDB lineage: Bacteria > Myxococcota_A > UBA796 > UBA9615 > CAYRNR01 > CAYTBN01. Next base: position 803 of record CAYTBN010000142.1, read on the forward strand.
GTGATCGAGCGCCTGTGCTACGTGGATCCGGTGACGGGCGAGCGGTACACGCACGAAGAAGAGGTGCCGTTCTACAAGCACCAGAAGCGGTTGATCCTGGGCAACAACGGCCGGATCGACCCGACGAAGATCGAGGATTACCTGGGCATCGGCGGGTACGGAGCGCTGGGCAAGGCGCTGTCGATGGGCAGCGACGCGGTGCTCAAAGAGGTGATGGACGCGCGGCTTCGGGGCCGTGGCGGCGGCGGCTTCGAGGCGGGCTGGAAGTGGAAGTTCTGCAAGGAGGCCAGCGGCGCGCGCAAGTACATCCTGTGCAACGCGGACGAGGGTGACCCCGGCGCGTTCATGGACCGCTCGATCCTGGAGGGGAATCCCCACTCGGTGATCGAGGGGATGATCATCGGCGCGCTGGCCATCGGCGGTACCGACGGCTTCATCTACGTGCGCAACGAGTACCCGCTGGCGGTGCAGCGGCTGGGGATCGCCCTGGACCAGGCCCGCGAGTGGGGTCTGCTGGGGGAGGACATCCTCGGTTCGGGGCTGGACTTCGACATCCGGATCAACCGTGGCGGCGGGGCGTTCGTGTGCGGCGAGTCGACGGCGCTGATGCTGAGCATCGAGGGCCAGGTGGGGGAGCCGCGGGCCAAGCACATCCACACGGCCGAGTCGGGTCTGTGGGACAGCCCGACGAACCTGAACAACGTGGAGACCTGGGCCAACGTGCCGGGGATCGTCAGCCACGGGGCCGACTGGTTCCAGTCGATGGGGACCGAGGGGTCGACGGGGACCAAGATCTTCTCGCTGGTGGGCAAGGTGAACAACACGGGCCTGGTCGAGGTGCCGATGGGGATCAGCCTGCGGGACATCGTCGAGAAGATCGGCGGCGGGGTGCCCAGCGGGACCTTCAAGGCGGTGCAGACCGGGGGCCCGTCTGGGGGCTGCTTGCCCGAGGCGGAGCTGGACCTGCCGGTGGACTTCGACGAGCTGACCACCAAGGGCTCGATGATGGGCTCCGGCGGGATGATCGTGATGGACGAGACGACCTGCATGGTCGACTTCGCCAAGTACTTCACGAACTTCCTGCGGTTCGAGTCCTGCGGCAAGTGCATGACCTGCCGCGACGGGCTCAAGCGGATGCACCAGATCCTCGACCGGATCACCGAGGGCAAGGGGTCGCTGGCGGACCTGGACCTGATCGTGGAGCTGGGCGAGACGATCACCGAGGCGTCGCTGTGCGCCCTCGGGGGCACGGCGGCGAACCCGGTGCTGTCGACGCTGACGTACTTCCGCGACGAGTACGCGGCCCACATCGACGAGGGGACGTGTCCGGCGAAGGTGTGCAAGGAGCTGATCACCTTCACCATCGACAACGACAAGTGCACGGGGTGCACCCTGTGCGCCAAGCGCTGTCCGACCGGGGCGATCGCGGGCGAGAAGAAGGGCCCGCACACCGTCGACCAGGACAGGTGCATCAAGTGCCGCGTGTGCTTCGAGGCCTGCCCCACCAAGTGGGCTGCGGTCGAGATCAACTAGGAGGCCGGGATGGCGACGATCAAGGTCAACAGGCCCGGACGATCGGGGCGTGTGATCGAGGCCGACGACGGAGCGAACCTGCTGCCCGTGTTGCTGGCCAACGGCTTCGAGGTGCCCCACCTGTGTCACCACGAGGCGGTCGAGCCCTACGGAGCCTGCCGGTTGTGCCTGGTCGAGGTGGAGAAGCGGGGCAAGCGCAAGCTGACCACCGCGTGCAACTACCCGGT
>CAYTBN010000143.1:0-2312 GCA_964436045.1 uncultured Rickettsiales bacterium
ACGCCCCCGCCCCCCCCGCCGGCTCAGCGCTCGGCCTTGGCAGTGGCTCAGCCCCGGTAGCGGAATCGGATTCGGACCTGGTGTCGGGCGTGGACCCGGTGTCAGACGTGGGCCTGGTGTCGAACGTGGACTCGGTGTCGGACGTGAATCCGGTGTTGGACGCAGAGCCGGTGTCGGACGTGGAGCCCGTGTTGGACGTAGAGCCGGTGTCGGACGTGGAGCCGGTGTTGGACGTGGACGACCCGCCCACGGTCCCGGTCGCCGACCCTGCGGTTGCAGCGCGGGCCTTCCAACTCTACTACCGGGAGCGTGTGGAGCGAGCGGTGGTGGCTCATCAGCGCTACGGGGTGTTTGGGGACGTGGCTTTCGCCGCAGCCATCGACGGGGTTCATGTGGCGGTGTCGGGGGATGAGATCGAGGTCATCGGGGGCCCCAATGACAACAACCTCATCGGGACATCGGTCTTCACGACCTGGGAGGCCTACCGTCAGTTTGGGGGGCGGCTCCTGGAGTTGGCGGTGATACGTCTCTTCGATGGCCTGGCGTTTTACGAGTCAGTCAGCGGTCACCCGGGGATGACGTCCCGTGAGGTCTTACCGGGGTGGACGCGAGTGGTCGACGGGCCGGCGGGAACGGTGAGCAGGACGCGGTTTGGCGAGACGGTCACGCCCCCGTGGCCTCGAAATTTGGCGCTCGAGGCGGAGATGATCGCCACCTTCTGGTCCGACAAGCGGTTTACCTACCGCGAGAACCCGGCGGAGTATCTCTTCTCGTGGTCACCGGCGGCGAGCGTGACGGAGTACGCGAAGACGACGAGCTTCGATCACCTACCGGACTATATCCACGTGTCGAACTGCTGTTCGTCGTTCAAGCGGACCCCGGACGACCGGCCCTGGGGCGGGGCTTTTTGGGGCAACCACAATTCGCGAGACAACTTCCCGGATCTCATGCTGGGGGTCATCGCGGCGATGGACGCGGCGGGGGCTGACGGGATCGCCGAGGAGGTCACGGCGGCAGCAGAGCGGGCGACAGAGGCGGGGCACCGGATCGCGGACCTTGCCCTGGCGAACGGCAACGCGCTGATGACCGTTGACGAGTGGAACGATTACGAGACTCTGGTGGTGGGCGGGACGATTCGACCGCACGGCGAGCCCGAGAACGAGGACCTGGGCTCGATAAGCTCGTGCCCCATGGCCTTCTTGGCCCAGGCCCTGACGACCGAGGGCCTGGCGGCGCCGGTGGTGGCTGTCCCGCTGGGGGTGAACCCGGAGTCCGTGCTCCTGGGGAGCGCGGAGGTGGCCGACCTTGGCATCGAGTGCCCGATGCCGGACGGGCCGCCTCAGTGCAAGATGCTTGGAGACGCCTACTGTGGGCTGACCTGGGCGACGATGGAGGACCTGGAGGTGCTCGGCATGCCCTGGCTGGAGTTGGCGGCGATGTGGGACGAGATCGAACCCGGCAAGGCTGCGGAATTCCTCGGGGGCTTTCAGAACGACTACGACGACGTGGTCGAGTCCATGGCGGCGGTGGTGCTCTACGCCCAGGTCGTAGGCAAGGAGGCGCTGGAGACGGAGGCGCTCGAGGTGCTGGGTGACCTGACGGACCTGATGCGGCTCTTCGCGGAGGTGGTCTGGGCGTCGACGCAGCCCGACGAGCAGATCAAACAGCGCTATGAGGCGGCCATCTTCGACGCCTGGGCCGGACGCGAGGTCCACGCCGAGGACCTCCGGAACTTCGAGCGGGCCGAGGAGCGCATCGCGCAGATCGAGTCCCGGCTCGACGCGGCCGACACGGCGCCCTGGCCGCTCAAGACCGATCAGGAGCTCTATGACGCCATCGAGGCCAACCTCGCCGGCGAGAAGCTAGACATGGTGGTCCAGCGATACCGCGACAGCTACGGCGACACGCCGCCCATCCGACGCGACGGAGACGGCTACGAGGCCCGCGGTTTCCCGCTGGACAAGCGGCCATGGACCGCCGTGGAGAACCCACGCCACGTCCACATGGGCAGCATGAAGCTGCTTCAGGCGCTGCCGCTCTGCCGCACCGCACCGCACCTCCTGGACTGCACCTGGGCCGTCCTGGGATGTGAGCACGTCGACCGCGACGGGTCCGGAGTGGTCGACGAGGCGGACCGCCCCGACTTCTCGGCGGAGCAGACGGAGGTCTGCGATGAGAGCAACGCCTGGTGCGACGCCGCCGACCTCGACCGCACGGGCACGGTGGACGCCACCGACGAGACCTTCTTCGAGGCCGCGCAGGGCTGCCACTACGACCCCTGAGGTCGTCCTGTCCCAAATTAGGTTGCACCC
>CAYTBN010000144.1:0-1585 GCA_964436045.1 uncultured Rickettsiales bacterium
ACTGCGACGACGCGGACGGCGACGTCCACCCCGACGCGGCCGAGGAGTGCGACGGGGTCGACAACGACTGCGACGGTGAGACGGACGACGTGGACGAGGACGGCGACGGCTACACCACCGAGGATTGTGGCGGCGACGACTGCGACGACGGCGACGCCGACATCAACGTGGATGCGGTCGAGGTCTGCGACGACGGCATCGACAACGACTGCGACGGTGAGACCGACGACTCCGACGAGGAGTGCGACGACACCACCGACGACGACGACGACGACGACGACGACGACGACACCACCAACCTCGACGACGACGACTCCACGGGCACCGACTGCCAGTGCGAGAGCAACCAGGGAGAGACCACCCCGGTGACGCCGGCCCTGGTGCTGACCGCTGCGATGGCCGTCCTCGCCATCCGCCGCCGCCGCTAGTCCCTCCCGCCTCCGTTATTCCTTCGCCCTCATCTCCCAGATCGTCTCCCCCCGGTAGCGCAGGCTGGCCTCCCGCAGCTCCGTCAGCTCCCCCTGCTCGATCCCCGGGTACTCGGTCCCGTCCAGCCGCTTCTCCATCCAGCCCGGACCCCCCGGTGCCACCATGCCGTCGTGGCGCAGCAGGTGGCGCTCGGCGCCCAGCAGCGAGCTCATGTTGTGCTGGACGAAGTCGTTGCGGACGTCGGTGTCCAGCAGGCCGCCGTTGAAGGCGCCAAAGGCCCGGGCCGGGTTGGGCATCCAGAACGACATGTCGGGATCGTACTGGCTCAGCATCTCGTGGCGGGCCGTCTCCATCAGCAGGTTCTCGATCCAGGCGCAGTCCTTGCCCGCCAGGTGGCAGGTCTCGAGCACGGCGCCCAGACCCTCGCCGCGGGTGGCCGCCGGGGTGGAGCGGGGCGGGTCGTAGTAGCCGCCCTGGTAGTCGGGGTACTCGGACCAGGCGTTCTCGTTCTTGCGGTACTGGTACTCGACGGCCTGGCAGATGGCGAGGGAGTGGTCCACGTAGCGCGGATCCTCGGTGTACAGGTACAGGTAGCTCAGCCCCAGCATCAGCCAGTGGTCGTTGGCCACCTGCGACTCGTCCTTGCCCTTGTCGCGCACCTCGATCAGCCAGTCGGCGGCGCGCACGGCGGTGTCCTTCCACAGGGGATTGGGATCCCACGAGTACAGCCGGATCAGGCCGAGGATCGCCTCGCCCGGGTAGTAGGGGGAGACCTCGTCGCGGCAGGGCGGCTCGCCCACCCGCTTCGGGGGGAAGGAGTAGAACTCGCCGTCCTCCTTCTGGGACGCGACCAGGAAGCGGGCCATCCCCCGGGCCTGCTCGCGGAAGGTCTCGGTGTCGCCGGTGGCCTCCACGTACTGGTCGATCATCACCAGGGCCAGGCCGGCGCCTCCCAGGTGCACGTCACCTTCGTTCTGCCGGCCCTTGGGGAGACTGACCACGAACAGGGACTCGCCGAAGTCCGGGTGATCCGCGGGCAGGAAGGGGCCCGTGCGGACGTCCTGGCGGGTGTGGCCCAGAAGGTAGTCGATGGCCTGCGTCCCGGCGAGCCGGTAGGGCTCGAAGCGGGTGCGGTCGTAGACCTGGAACAGGGAGT